>NZ_JAMYNR010000001.1:0-631266 GCF_040319155.1 Mesorhizobium sp. M0954
CCCCCCCCCCCCCCCCCCCCCCCCCCCCCCCCCCCCCCCCCCCCCCCCCCCCCCCCCCCCCCCCCCCCCCCCCCCCCCCCCCCCCCCCCAAAGACGGGCGCGGCGACCGACGGTCGCCCGCTCGTCTTCGGAATTCGCCCTGAAGACGTCTATCTCGAGACCGGCGCGCCGGTCGAGGCGCGGGTCCACGATGTCGAGAACCATGGCGTCGAAAAGATCCTGACGCTGCGGGTCGGCGACACCATGCTGCGCGCCACCGTGCCGGCCAGGACCGACGTGCAGATAGAGCAGCCGGTGCGCTTTGCCTGGAACCCGGACAAGGTGGTGCTGTTCGACAAGGGCAGCGGAATAAGCCTGCGTCACGCCGGCTAAGTACAAGCCTCTTTGCTGCAGCTAGAACGGATGCGTTCAAATCGAGCCGTGCATACCGCTCTAAACCATGTGTTTTAGCCGCATTTGTGCGACGTCGAGTGATTCCCTTGGCTGCTAAATGCTCGAGTCTTCCCGTCATCCCCCATACGGGGGATGCGGATGCTCCGATTTGTCGAATAGGCTGATCCTTTGGTCCCAAACGGGCTTTGCAAGCCCAATTTGGAGGCCCAAAACGGAGGGTTGGCTATGGGAACTCTATTTCGCGGTTTTGCGACGATCCTACTCGTCGCCGGTATGGGATTGTCGGCGGCGCATCTGGGCGAGGCGCAGGCAGCCAAGAAAGTTGTCGCAGGCGCGAAGGTCGACGCCAAGAAGATCAAGGATCTCAACGGCACGGTCAATCTGTCCACCAGCGACTGCAAGCTGTTGTTGAGCGGCACCGTCGTGGAAGTCTCGGATGGCAGGTGCGGGGCTTCCGGCAAATATTGCAAGAGCAGCGCCGGCTCGGCCTGCATCACCGAGCAATAATCCGGCCAACGTTTAGCCGGCCTGGCGGATATCAGCCTGTTCCTCAGCCCGGAAATGGCTAGGCGGCGATCCGATGACCCGTTTGAAGGCGCGGCTGAAGGAGGCGTCGGATTCGTAGCCGAGACGAGCCGCGACGACGGAAATCTTGAGCCGGTCGCGGACCAGCCATTGCCTCGCCTGGTGCATCCGCACCTGCGTGACGTACTTTGCCGGTGTTTCGCCGACAATGGTTGCGAAGCGCTCGGCGAAACCTGATCGCGAGGCACCCATCATCTTCGCCAGGGCTTCCACCGTCCAGTCGCGGTTCGGTTCCAGATGGATCGCGGCCAGCACCCGGCCGATCTCGCGGTCCCTGACCGCCGCAATCCAACCGGAAGAGTCGCCGCAGCCGCGCTCGACCCATGAGCGGATGACGGTCGCGGCGAGCACATCGGCCAGCCGCGCCAGGATGCCGCCGGAGCCGACGCGCTCCATCGTCACCTCGCGGGCCATCGCTTCCAGCAAATGCGGGATACCTGGCTCATAGGCCTCCAACTCATGTGCGCGCATCACGTCCGGCATCATGCCGAGCAAGGGGTGCAAGCCATCGAGATTGAAATACATGCTGCCGAAAAACAGCAAGGTCCCCGGACGGCAGCCGGGCATGCCGTCATTCGACATGCAATAGACACCCTTGCAGATTTCCTCGACCTCATAGCCGTGGATCGGCGCCGCCTCGGTACCCGGCTCGCTCGCCAGCGTGTGGGCTGAGCCGCGCGGCAACAATACCGCGTCGCCAGCCTTCAGTTCCACCCATTCGCCGGACGGCTGCAGCAACCAGCAGCCTTTGCGGCCGATGAAATGAAACCGTGCCGCCGCCTGAGCCGGAAAATGGATGCCCCAGGGTTCCTTCATCTCGCAACGGCCGTAATCGACGCCTTCGAGGCGCAATCCGCGCAATATGTCTGTCAGCGGATCACCGGTGACGGGGATTTTGGACGAACGGTCAAGCATAATGGTGTTTCTAGCATGGAAACTCCAGACAGTCACTCCCTATGTTGCACTGCAGCCAGATGCTGCGCTGCAACCAGATCGGAGATCCCTCATGACCGAACCCGCGACAGGCGTCATGGACGCCGTTCTCGACCCATCGGAAACCGGCGAACGATCCGAGCCCGCATGGGGGGCAGTGGTCTCCCTGGCGCTCGGAGTCTTCGGCCTGGTGACCGCGGAATTTCTGCCTGCCAGCCTGCTGACGCCGCTTGCGCAGGATCTCGGCATCACCGAAGGCGCCGCCGGGCAGGCGGTAACGGCAACCGCCGTCATCGGCGCGATTGCGGCGCCGACCATGGCCATTGTCACCAAGCGGCTGGACCGCAGGTTGGTCATGTGGGCGCTGACGGTGCTGCTTGTGCTGTCAAACCTGGTGGCCGCGTTTGCGTCCTCGCTTCCCGTTCTTCTGATTGCCCGCATCATGCTCGGGATCAGTCTTGGCGGCTTCTGGTCGATGTCGGCAGCCATGGCGATGCGGCTCGTTCCGATGCGGCTGATGCCGCGCGCCATGTCGATCATTCTCACCGGCGTTTCGGTGGCAACGGTCTGCGCGGCTCCGGTCGGCGCCTATGTCGGCGACATCTGGGGCTGGCGGACGGCGTTCATGATCGCCGCCGTGGTCGGAGCGCTGGCGCTGCTGGTGCAGGTGGCTACCATTCCGAAGCTGCCGCCTGCAGGTACGGCAGGTTTTCGCACGCTGCTGGAGGTGATGAAGCGGCCGATGATCAGGGTGGCACTGCTGGTGGTACTACTGGTCGCCTCGGGACATTTTGCCGGCTTCACCTATGTCCGCCCGTTTCTCGAGAAGGTGCCCGCGCTGGACATCGAGACGATCTCGCTTGTGCTGCTCGCCTACGGCATTGGTGGCTTCTTCGGCAATTTTGCCGGCGGCTTCATTGCCGAACGCAGCCTCAAGGCAGCCGTCAGCCTGGCGCCCCTGCTGATCGCGTTTTCGGCGCTCCTGCTGCTGGTGGTCGGAGGTTCACCCGTCGTGGCTGCAATAGCAGTGGCCAGCTGGGGCTTTGCCTTCGGCGCCGTCCCAGTCGGGCTGCAGACCTGGCTGGTGCGGGCCGCCCCCGATCAGGCGGAAAGCGCCGGTGGGCTCATGGTTATGACGTTCCAGGTCGCCATTGCGTTGGGCGCCGTCTTCGGCGGCCTGCTTGTCGACAATACCGGCGTTGCCACCGCCTTCGCCTATTGCGCGGCGGCGACGTTGCTTGCGGCACTGGCGGCGTTCTTCCTTGGCCCCAAGCCGATCGACGACCCCAAGGCCTAAACGGAACGGCCGTCGAAGTCGAAGACCGGCACGGCGGCGACGTCCAACGCCTCGATGCAATTAATATTGATATAGGCACTTCGCCCGCTCCCTTCGCCGACATCCTCGGCGAAGGGGTGAATGCCGCAGCTGCGGCAGAAGCGGTGGGCGATGACATGGTTGCCGAAACTGTAGCGGCCGAGATCATCGCCCCAGGCAAGCACCCGCATGCTCTCATGCGGAACTGCCCATAGCAGTGCACCCTTGCGCGAGCAGATCGAGCAATTGCACCGAACGGCTCCGGTCAGCTCGCCCTCGACCTCGAACGCGACCTTGCCGCAGTGGCAGCTGCCTTGGTAGAGCATCGCGCCTTCCTCCTTCGGTTCGACAGGTGCAAATCCGACCGCGCCGGGCTATGTCTCCTGCGGCCAGTTTCTGGCTGCTACCTTAAGACGTTGCAAGCGCGCGGAGTCCGACACCGAAAAATGCAATCAGCCCGCGATCACCTCGAAGCAATTCTTTCGTCTCTTGCCGCTCGCGTCGACGATGAGAGGGTTTTCGTAAAGCTCTACCCGGAAGCCGCCCGGGCGGCGGCGGACGCCACCGATGCGCGGCGAAAAGCCGGCGTCACGCTCGGGCCGCTCGATGGGGCGATCGTCTCGATCAAGGATCTGTTCGATGTCGCCGGCGAGCCGACCACGGCGGGCTCTCTGCTGCTCGCCAACGCAGCGCCGGCGCTGCGGGATGCCATTGTCGTGCAAAAGTTGCGCCAGGCCGGTGCAATCATCCTCGGCAAGACCAACATGACCGAGTTCGCCTTTACTGCGATCGGCGTCAATCCACATTATGGCACGCCCGGCAATGCTAGCGATGCCAGCCGTATTCCGGGCGGCTCCTCCTCAGGCGCCGGCGTTTCGGTGGGCGAAGGCACCAGCGAAATCTCCATCGGTTCCGATACCGGTGGTTCGGTGCGCATTCCGGCATCGCTGAATGGCGTCGTCGGTTTCAAGCCGACTGCGCGGCGCGTGCCGCTTGCGGGTGCGTTTCCGCTGTCAGCCACGCTGGACTCGATCGGTCCGCTGGCCCGCACCGTCGCCGAATGTGCGGCGGCCGATGCAGTGATGTCGGGCGAAAACCTGGCGGCACTGTTGCCGCTGCCGCTGGACGGCCTGCGCATCGGTATTGCGCGCGGCGTGCTGTTCGATGATACGCACGAAGAGGTCGCGACGACGTTCGACCGGTGTCTGCGCAAGATGGAGCTTAGCGGCGCACGGCTTGTGGAGCTGTCGATCGACGACCTGCTTGCCGATCTGCGCGTGGCAACCCAACGCGCGTCTATCGCGGCGATGGAAGGGGCGGAGATCCATGCCGACTGGCTGGCGGCGGGAGCGACGAGGCCGGTCGATCCGCGGGTAAGCGGGCCATTGTCGCGCGCCGCCGCCATTCCGGCCACGGTCTATATCAGGGCAATGCGCCGCCGCACGGCGCTGGCCGCCGCGATGGATGACCGGCTGGCGTCGGTCGACGTGCTGGCCCTGCCGACCACACCGGTGACGGCGCCGACGATCGTGTCGATGACCAGCGACGAGGCGCTGTGCAACAGGATGGAAGGCCTTCTGCTGCGCAACACGCAGGTCGCCAACCAGTTCGATCTATCAGCCATCTCGCTGCCGATGCCGGGAATGACGCGTCCGGCCGGGCTGATGCTGGTGGCGCGCAATGGCCATGACCACCACCTGCTGCGCATCGCAGCCGGCGTGGAGGGGCTGCTTGCAAATTGATCGCACAGCGCGTGTCAGCGCGACGAGCAGTGGCCGCGTTCGCTGTCCTTGGCGGCGCGTTCGATGCTGGTGGCGACCAGCCAAGGCAGGGTGTACCGCTTGCCGTTGAAGGTCCGGGTACGGTTCTCGATCGAGCCGACAACAACGACCTTGCCGGCATAGAGCTTGTCTGAAAGATCGAGCGCCTTGTCTTGTTGCGGCAGGCGATCGATGTCGATTGAAACGCCTTTGATGAGCTTCCCAGCAGCAAGGTCGAGTGCGCTGTTCGATGGACAGGGCGCCGCCAGGCAGCGTATGCCGTTGTCGCAGAACACGTAGCTACCCTGTTCGTTGGCGAAGGCTTGCGCCGTCGCCACGCAGAAGCCGGCGGTCAGCAGGAATTTTGTGACGCTTGCCATGCTGGCACCATCGTCGGCGAATTCGGGAAAATTGGGGCGCTTTCAGAAATCGGCAGGGAACCGCCGCCGGTAGTGCTCGACCACTTCGGGGTTGCGCAGATTGACCGGCAATCTGTTGGCCAGCACCAGCAAGGCTTCGCCAGCCGCGCCGACGCCCATGCGCATCATCGACTGCTCGGTAATCCCAGCCATGTGCGGGGTGACGATCACGTTGTCGAAGCCGAAATAAGGATGGTTGGGCGGTAGCGGTTGTGTAGCAAAAACATCGAGCGCAGCGCCGCCGATGCGGCCCTTCTGCAAGGCCTCGATCAGCGCGTCGTCATCGATCACCGGCCCGCGCGAAACATTGATCAGCAGCCCATCCGGCTTCATCCGCTCAATGCGCTCGCGGCTGATCAGCCCCCGTGTTTCGGGCGTCAGCGGGCAGCACAGAACGATGATGTCGCTCTGTTCGATGAGTGCATCGATCGACAGGAAGCCGACCCTGTCCGGCGCCGGCCGCATGCTGCGCGTCGTCGCCACCACATTCAGATCGAACCCATGGGCGGCGATGTGGCCAACCGCCTGACCGATCGCGCCGAGGCCGACAATGCCGATCGTCTTGCCCGCTAGCTCGCTGGCTACCACCGTGTGTTCGCGGCCCGCCAGCCAGCCCTTCGCACGCAAGTCGCGGTCCAACACACGGAAGCGCCTAAGCAGCGCCAGCGCCGCGAACATCACATATTCGGCGACAGATCGCGCGTTCACCCCCGGCACATTCGCCACCAGCACGCCGGCCGCATTGGCCGCTTCCATCGGTACCATGTCCAGCCCGGCGCCGTGGCGGATCGCGGCCCTGAGCTTCTTCGCGCCTTCGAAAAGCGCCGCAGGCAAGGGAGCGCGAACGATGATGACATCGGCGTTCCTCGCCTCGGCGGCCAGCGTGGCCGCATCGAGGGCGGAAGCAACAACGAGTTCGCCGGCCCCGGTCAGCATGGAAGCGGCACGAGGGTGGAGTCTGTGTGTTGACAGGATCTTGGGCATTTCAGGCCTTTTCGAGCGCAGGGCTTTCCGGTTCCGCCCCACGCCCCTCGATCAGCCCCTTCCAGTAGCTTTCCGCGCCTTGCAGGTGGGCGCTCATCAGCGCCTGGGCGAGATTGCCGTCGCGGCGCAGCAGCGCCTCGTAGATCTGGATATGCTCGGCATGGGAGCGCACGCTGCGTTCGGGATCGTTGAAATAGATCGGCAGGCGCAGTTCACCCATCATGTAGTAGACGCTGCAGATATTGTGGAAGACGCTGTTCTTGGTCGCCCGCACGATCTCGAGGTGGAACTCGCGGTCTTCCCGGGCAAGCCCTTCACCGGCGGCGATGCGATCCTCGGAGGCCTTCAGGATCTCGCGCAGCCGCTCGAAATTCTCCTCGGTGGCGCGTGAACAGGCAAGTTCGGCGGCCTTGATCTCGTGGATCTTGCGCAACTCGACCGTCTCGTAGATCTGGACGGGATCGAGCGGCAGGCCGGCGCGGGCGAACAGCGCCATCGCCTCGACGCTCGCCTGCTTCGTATCGATGTAGATGCCGGATTTCGCCCGTCGCTCGACGATGCGCATGGCCTCGAGAATGGCCAGCGCCTCGCGGATCTGGCCGCGGCTGACGCTGAAATGCTCTGCCAGTTCGCGCTCCGACGGCGTGCGGCCCGTCTCCTTGTCCGAATGGGAGAACAGATAGGCGGCGAGTTCCGCGAGAAGGTTCTTTTCTTTCATGTCAGCCGTGTTGCGCGTGCGCCTCCAGGAACCGCTCCGAAATGGTGAATCCCAGCCCGGGTCTATCAGGGATCGCTACCATACCGTCCTTTGCTTCGACAGTCTCTTCGATCAGATCGTGGATCATCGGGTTGGCGCCGAGCGAATATTCGACGGTGAAGCTCGCCGGTGAAGCAGCGCAGACATGCAGCCCGGCAAAGAAGCAGGGCGCGCCGGCCCAAAGATGCGGCGCAAAGCGCAGATTGAAGGCGCTGGCGATGGTGCCGATCTTCATCGCCTCGCTGATGCCACCGCAAAAGGCCGGATCCGGCTGGAATATATCGGCAGATTTGAGCACGGCGAGGTCGCGGAAGGCATAGCGCGTCGCCTCGCTTTCGCCGGTGGCGATCGGGATCGAACCGCAGGCGCGCACCTCGGCCATGCCGGGCTTGTCGTCGGCGATCACCGGCTCCTCGAACCAGGCGAGATCGAGGTCGCCGGCGAGATGGATAAAGCGCTTGGCTTCGGCCACCGTGTAGGTGCCGTGCGCGTCGACCATCAGGTCGATATCGGGACCGAGCGCCCGTCTGGCGGCACGGACGCGAGCGGCCGAGATATGTGGGGCGCCGTCCATGGCGCCGACGCGCATCTTCAGCGCCTTGAAACCGCCCTTGGCGATGTAGGACTGCAGCTGGTCGCCGATGGCTTCCGCAGTGGCCCAGCCGCCGGAAGCATAGGCCGGCATGCGGTCCAGCTTGCGGCCGCCGAGCAGCCGCCAGACCGGAACGCCGAGCGATTTGCCAAGAATGTCCCACAATGCGATGTCGACGGCGCTGATAGCCGCGATGCTCATGCCGCGTCGCGCCAATTGCGGCATGGCGTGGCCGGCGCGAGCGGCGCTATCGTGGCGCGTGCCATTATAGAGCATCTCCCATATGACGCCGATGTCAGCCGGGTCGCGGCCGACCAGCTGCGGGCCGACCTCGTAGTTCAGCAAATGGACAAGGGCGCCGTAGCTGCCGGCGCTGCCGGCGGCATTCTTGCCCTCGCCCCAGCCGACCAGCCCGTCGTCGGTCTCGATGCGCAGGATGGCGGCGTCGAACGTCGCCACCTGACCGAAGTCGCTGCGGTGCTGCTTCGCGGCTTCGATCGGTATGCGGACCCACCAGGCTTGGACCGTCTTGATGCGCATGTTCATCCTCGGCCCGGCCGCGGTGAGGCGGAAGGGCTCTTTCCAAACGGCTCGGCTACTTGATCAGCGGCAGCAGCGTTTCCGCGTTGATGCGCATCTGGTCGGTGTAGAATTTCTCCGTGAGCACGCTGGAGCCGTGGTCCTGAATGAATTTCAGCTGCTCCGGCGAGATGTCGACGGGGTTGCGTTCGAC
Source organism: Mesorhizobium sp. M0954 (assembly GCF_040319155.1). Classification (NCBI taxonomy): domain Bacteria; kingdom Pseudomonadati; phylum Pseudomonadota; class Alphaproteobacteria; order Hyphomicrobiales; family Phyllobacteriaceae; genus Mesorhizobium; species Mesorhizobium sp. M0954. The sequence goes on from NZ_JAMYNR010000001.1 coordinate 8,472, forward strand.
CATGTCGGGATAGGGGGCAGCCGGCGTGCGGTCGACGGGGGCGACGAATTCATTGGTCAGCGCGCCGTCATAGCCGATCTCCTTCAGCGTGCCGACGATCTTCGGCCAGTCGATCTGCCCGAGGCCGGCGGCGAAGCGGTTGTTGTCGGCGACATGGAAGTCGTACAGGCGCTTGCCTACCTGCCGGATGGCGTCGTAGACGTTAAATTCTTCCATGTGGATGTGGTAGGCGTCGAGGCAGACGCCGCATTCGGGGCTGACCGCATCGGCCAGCGCCAGTGCCTGGGCGCCGCGGTTGAACAGATAGGTCTCGAAGCGGTTGAGTGGCTCGACCGCGATCTTGACGCCGACCTTCTTGGCGTGGGTGAAGCATTCCCGGGTGGCGTCGACCACCCATTTCCACTCCTCTTCCTCGGTGCCGTCCGGCACCACCTTGCCGACGGTGGCCGGAACCAGCGTGATGATCTCGCCATCAAGTTCGCTGACCATGGTCAGCACGTCCTTGACATACTGCACCGAGCGCTCGCGTTGGCCCTGGTCCTTGGCGGCGAGATTTCGCTCGCCCAGCATCAGCGTCACCGCTCCCCAGCAGCGAATGCCGTACTCGTTCAACAGTGCGCGCGTCTCCTTGGGCTTGTACTGATCGGGTTCGCCGGAGATCTCGATCGACTCGTAGCCGAATTTCTTGATGCGCTTGAGCGTCGTTTCCAGCGGCTCCGCCCGCATCCAATTGTGCGTCGAAAGATGCATGGTCTATCCTTCCCAGAATCGCCTGTACCAGTTCGCCTGCGGCGCACTCTGCCGAAGCGTGCCGCATGATTCTTCCCCAAGGCGTCCCAGCATTTTTTGCAAACTGGTTCGACCAATTGGGCCTGATGGGAGGTCTACAGTAATTTCATCTGGACGGCAAGAAGTGCTGCCATCAAGCGTTGGCTCCTGTCTATGCTATTGATTATACTTAAACATGTGGCCTAACTCGGCATGGTTGCAGGACCGCGGCAGCGCGTCAAATGGCTTGACCGGATTTCGGCATTTGGTAATACCAGAATAGCGGCGCTGAGCGCGCTGTGCAAAGAGACCAAAGACGCTGGCCCTGTTTTCAATCGGCGCTATGCTTGGTCGTGAAACATAGGGAGATGCCGATGCCGACGACGATGAAGGGGCCTGGTCTGTTCCTGGCGCAGTTTGCGGGCGACGCCGCGCCGTTCAATTCGCTGGCCTCGATCACCAAATGGGCGGCTGGTCTGGGCTACAAGGGCGTGCAGATCCCGACATGGGACGCCCGATTGTTCGATCTCGAGAAGGCAGCCTCCTCCAAGGCCTATTGCGACGAGGTGAAGGGCATCTGCGCCGATGCCGGCGTCGAGATCACCGAACTGTCGACGCATCTGCAGGGGCAACTGGTGGCGGTGCATCCCGCCTATGACGCGCAGTTCGACGGCTTCGCGCCGGCTGCGGTGCACAACAATCCAAAAGCAAGGCAGCAATGGGCGGTCGAACAGATGAAGTTCGCCGCCAAGGCGTCGAAGAATCTCGGGCTCAAGGCGTCGGTGTCGTTTTGCGGCGCGTTGGCCTTCCCATACCTCTACCCCTGGCCGCAGCGGCCGGCGGGATTGATCGAGGAAGCGTTTGCCGAACTCGGCAAGCGCTGGAAGCCGATTCTCGACGTTTATGACGAGAACGGCGTCGATGTCGGCTACGAAATTCATCCGGGCGAGGACGTGTTCGACGGCGCGACATTCGAGATGTTCCTCGATGCGGTCGGCGGCCATAAGCGCTGCAACATCAACTACGACCCGTCGCACTTCCTGCTGCAGCAGCTCGATTATCTCGAATTCATCGACATCTACCACGAGCGGATCAAGGCGTTCCACGTCAAGGATGCCGAGTTCAATCCGACCGGGCGGCAAGGTGTCTATTCCGGTTACCAGAGCTGGACCAACCGTGCCGGGCGTTTCCGCTCGCTCGGCGACGGGCAGGTGGATTTCGGCGGCATCTTCTCCAAGCTCACTCAATACAATTACGATTCATGGGCGGTGCTGGAATGGGAATGCTGCCTCAAGCACCCGGAGGATGGTGCGGCCGAAGGCGCTCCCTTCATCCAGCACCACATCATCAGGGTGACGGAAAAAGCATTCGACGACTTCGCCGGCGGCACGACCGATAAAAAGATGCTGCGCGGCATGATGGGGATCTAGCACAGATATCCCTCCCCCTCGAAGGGAGGGTCGATCCACGCAGCGGATCGGGGTGGGGTCGCCGGGCGTAGAGCTCGGCATGAACCAACCCCACCCGGCCGTGCGGGCCACCTTCCCCTCAGCGGAGGGGTATTTCAGTGACGAGGGAGAAAATCATGGTTGGCGCATCGAAGACGGAAACGGGAGGCGGTCCGATCCGCTACGGCATGGTTGGCGGCGGACAAGGCGCCTTTATCGGCGCGGTGCACCGCATCGCGGCGCGCATTGATAACGAGTTCGTGCTGGTTGCCGGGGCCCTCTCGTCGAATCCGGAGCGCGCCAAGGCCTCGGCGGCCGAGCTTGGGCTCGATCCGGCACGCAGCTACGGCTCCTATGCCGAGATGGCCAAGGCGGAGGCCAAGCGGCCGGATGGCATCGAGGCGGTGGCCATCGTCACGCCGAACAATGTGCACGTGCCGGCAGCCAAGGCTTTTCTCGAGGCCGGCATCCATGTCATCTGCGACAAGCCGCTGGCGACGTCGCTGGCCGAGGCGAAGAGGTTGGCCGCGCTGGTCGAGAAGACCGGCAAGGTGTTCGTGCTGACGCATAACTACACCGCCTATCCGATGGTGCGGCAGGCACGCGAGATGGTGGCCAAGGGACAGCTCGGCGATATCCGTATCGTGCAGTCGGAATATCCGCAGGACTGGCTGACCGAAGACCTGGCCGCCACCGGCCAGAAGCAGGCTGCGTGGCGCTCTGACCCGAAGCAGGCGGGTGCCGGCGGTGCGCTGGGCGATATCGGCACGCATGCCTACAACCTTGCCCGTTTCGTCTCCGGGCTGGAGCTCGATTCGTTGTCGGCCGATCTCGATGCCTTCGTGCCGGGGAGGCTGCTCGACGACAACATCAATGTGCTGCTGCGCTTCAAGCCGGTCGGCGGGTCGCACCCGGCGAAGGGAATGATCTGGGCAAGCCAGGTGGCGCCCGGCCACGAGAACGGGTTGAAATTGCGCATCTACGGCTCGAAGGGCGGCCTCGAATGGGTGCAGGCCGACCCGAACTATCTCTGGTACACGCCGTTCGGCCAGCCGAAGCAGTTGATTACCCGTAATGGCGCCGGCGCGCTCCCCGTCGCCGGGCGCGTCAGCCGCGTTCCGCCAGGGCATCCGGAAGGCTATCTCGAAGGTTTCGCCAACATCTATCAGGAAGCCGCGCGGGCTATTCGTGCAGCGCGCCGGAAGGGCGGGAAGCCGGCCAAGGATGTCGTCTTCCCGACCGTGCAGGACGGCGTCGAGGGCATGGCCTTCATCGAGGCCTGCGTGAAGTCGTCGAAGAAGAACGGAGCGTGGACGAAGCTTTAATCGCTGCGCCCGGTTAATGGGAAGTCCCCGTCACCCGGATTGCCAGCCGAATTGCAAGGCAATTCGGGGCAATCCGACCTTTCCTCGTGGGGAGAGGAGATCGTTGGCGCTGGCGTTCACCTCTTTTCCCCGGCGGGGAGAAGGTGGCCACGAAGCGGCCGGATGAGGGGGCTTGTGGCGAAGTCGCCGGAGGAGCAAGCCCGGCCGTAAAAAGGGGAGGGGCGTCGATGAAAATCGGCATGTGCATGTTGTTGTGGACGACCAGTGTCTCAAAAAAACACGAGCCGTTGTTGAGGGACATCAAGGCGACCGGCTTCGACGGCGTCGAGATACCGGTCTTCTCCGGCACGCCGGACAACTACAGGAAACTCGGCGAGCTGCTCGACCGTATCGGGCTGCAACGCACCGCCGTCTCGGCGATGGGCGATCCGGCGATGAATTTGATCTCGCCGGATGCCTCGACGCGCAAGGCCGGTATCGACTACATGAAATCGACGATCGACTGCGCTCAGGCGCTTGGCGCGAACACGTTGAGCGGCCCGCTCCATTCGACACTCGGGGTCTTCTCCGGCAGCGGGCCGACGGCGGCCGAGAAAAAACGTTCGGTCGCTTCGCAGCGCGTCATCGGTGACCATGCCGGCAACAAGGGTGTCACCATCGGGCTGGAGGCGCTCAACCGCTTCGAATGCTATCTGCTCAACACGATGGACGATTTGTCGGCGCATATCGACGCGATCGACCGGCCGCACATCAAGGCGATGTACGACACGTTCCATGCCAACATCGAAGAGGCTGACCCGATCGGGGCCTATACGCGCAACCGCAAGAACATCGTCCATATCCACATTTCGGAGAACGATCGCGGCGTGCCGGGCCGCGGCCACGTCCCTTGGAAAGAGACGTTCTCTGCCATCCGCAAGAGCGGTTATGACGATTGGCTGACGATCGAGGCGTTCGGCCGCTCGCTGAAGGATCTGGCCGCGGCCACCAAGGTGTGGCGCGACTTTTCCGAAGGCCCGGAAGCCGTCTACCGCGACGGCTACAGGCATATCAGGAATGGATGGAGGAAGGCGCCCTAACCGCACGCCTGCGCAACGCCTCTGTCAGCCCTGGCCGGCCTGGATCCGGTTGTAGTCGTGGATCGTCCTGCTCAAGCGGCGGCGCAGGAAATTGGAAATGTTGTCGAAGATGAAAACGACGAGCAGGACCAAGAGCACCATGTAGAAGACATTGGCCCAGTTGGAATTGGTGCGCATCGCCTCCCAGAGCTTCAGGCCGATGCCACCGGCACCGACGGCGCCGATGATCGTCGCGCCCCTGGTGTTGGATTCCCACTGATAGAGTGTCTGGCTGATGAAGACCGGGATCACTTCCGGCAGCACGCCATAGCGCTGCACCAGCAAGCCGTTGGCGCCGGTCGACTGGATGCCCTCGCGTGGCTTGTCGTCGATGTTCTCGAGGCCCTCCGAATAGACTTTGCCGAGCGTGCCGATCTCGGTGAAGAAAATCGCGGCGCTGCCGGCAAGCGGGCCCGGGCCGAAGGCGCGGGTGAAGAACAGCGCCCAGATCAGCATGTCGACCGAACGCATGAAATCGAAGAACCGCTTTAGCACCTGGCTAAGCAGGCCGCTCGGGGTGATGTTGCGGGCGGCGAAGAAGGCGAGCGGGAAGGCAACGATGCCGCCGAGCAAGGTGCCGAGAAACGCCATGACGATGGTCTGGAACAGCTTCGTCCAGACGTCGCCATGCTGCCATTGGGCGTTGTTCCAGATATTGTCGGCGGCCAGCGCAATGTTTGATGTGCCCGGCTTGAGCTGGGGTCCGGACATCAGCAACGAGACCACCTCGCCGGGCGACTTGCCGAAGAAGGGCGAGCGTGTGTCGAAGACGAAATTCGCCCAGCCGAGGAAGCGTTTGCGGACCTTGACGCGATCGACGGTTATGCGGACCTCGCCGGCAAAGCCCATCCTGGCGACGATCTCATCGTCATGCGCGGTGATCCACTCCGGCACCGGGCCGGATATTACCGGTTTGCCGCTGGTCAACGACATCGGCACCGCCTGGCCATTGGCGACCAGCGTCGCCTCGGTCTTGTCGAAGATGACCGATTTGGCCCGGCCGTCGATCAGGATGGTGTAGGAACCGTTGGCGTTGGTGATGACCCAATCGGGATGCGGGTCTTCGCCGAGCGCCGAAAAACGCGGGTATCTGGGTGTGATCTGAGGCTGGTCGAGACGGAATTCCGGCTGCAGATCGTAGCTGATCCATTGCGTCAGGAAGAGCGGCAGGCGCTCCCAGTGCGATTCCCTCAGCACTTGCGGCAGGCTGAAGAACCACAAGGCGTAGAGGAGATAGAGCAGGATGCCTGTGAACAGGACCAGCGGGCCGAAGCGTTTGTACAAGGGCCGCCGGAACACTTGGGGAAAGCGCTCCTCGATCGACCGCATCTCATCGGCGGTCATTGCGGCCATGGGCCGTCTTCTTGTTGATTTGCCATGATCTTTTCCAAAAACCGGAATCCACTTTTTGGGATCATGGTCAGGCACCCATCATGAATGCCTGCTCGCCGACGAGCTTGCGGCGTAGCCAGGCGGAAAACTGGTCGACGAGGAAGATCGTCGTGAACAGCAGCAGCACCAATGCCAGCGTCTTGGCGCCGAAGCCGCGCGAGATGGAGAGCTTCAGTTCCTCGCCGATGCCGCCACCGCCGACCGCGCCGATAATGGTCGAGATACGCACATTGATCTCGATCCTGAGCAGCGTGTAGGACATGAAATTGGGCAGCACTTGCGGCAGGCCGGCAAAGCGCACGCGCTCGAACCAGTTGGCGCCGACCGCGCGCAGGCCTTCTTCGGCGCGCATGTCGATGTTTTCGTTGATCTCGTAGAAGAGCTTGCCGAGGGCGCCGATGGAATGCAGGCCGATGGCGATGATGGCTGCGACCGGGCCGGTCGAGAGGATGGCTGCGAACAGGCCGGCAATGACGATCTCGGGGAAGGCGCGAAGCAGTTCCATGAAGCGCTTTACGACGAGCCTGAGCATCGGACTGGGCGTCAAGTTGCGCGCGGCGATGAAGGAAAAGGGCACCGCAAAGACAAAGCCGATGAAAGTGGAAACCAGCGCCACGTTAAGCGTGGTGAGCATCAGCTCGAAATATTCGGGTAGATAAAAGCCGCCCCAGAGATAGACGCGGCCAAGCGGGAAGTTGAACTCTTGGCTGCCCTTGTCATGCGGCGATGCGATGTCGAACAGCGCCCGCCAGACGTCGTTCCAGTCCTTGGGAACAAGCCAACTAAGGAAATCCAGTATGTGCGGCAGCCGATCGAAGAAATGTCCGGCATTGGCCTCGTCGGCGAACCACATGGCTGTGCACATGGCGACAAGCAGTGAGCCGATGCCGAGCGCCGTGTAGAACCGTCGCAAGGACGTCTGGCGTCGCCAGGCGTCTGCTGCCTGCCGGACCGCGTCTGAACGAATTGTAGCGGCGAAGGTCATACGGGGTCACGAGCGGACACACAAAAAGGGCGGCGACCGCATCGGCCCGAAAGTCGACTTTCGGAAAGCACGATGCGGCATCTAAGTGTTAGAGCGTACTTTGTGCGTCCAAGTGGACGCACGTCGCTCTAATGGACGCCGTCCTTTTCGAAATTGTCGTCAGCCGCCGATCGCGGCTTTGCGGGCTTCGACGATGACGCTGTAGAAGTCCGGCTTCACCGGAACATAGCCGGTGAAATCGCCGCCTTCGATGGCCTCGAAGCAAGGCTTGTCCTTGGCCGGCAGGCCGGTGAAGAAGTTGGCGAGCTTGGCGCTCATGTCGCCGCCGAGTGCGGTGCGCACGACCAGCGGGCCGTTCGGGATCAAGCCGGAGCGCCAGACTTCAACGAAATCGTTGGGGTCCACGGCGCCCTTGGCGACTTCCTTGTGGAAGGTGCCGGAGGTGTAGCCGTTCTTGAAGTCGCCGATGCCCGAGGAGTCGTCAATCGCAACATCGACCTTGCCGTCGCGAACCGCGAGAAGGTTGTTCTCGTGGCCGCCATTGAACTGGGTCGAGGCGAAGAAGGTTTCGTTCGAAGCGCCGGTGTCCTTCGGGATCTGGGTCAGCGGGATCAGGTAGCCGGAGGTCGAATCCGGGTCGGCATAGCCGAGCTTCTTGCCCTTGGCCGACTTGATGTCGGTGATGCCGGACGACTTCAGCGCCAGGCCGATCGAATAATAGCCGGTCGCGCCGTCGGTCTGCTGGGTGGTGAGGATCGGGGTCACGGCGTTCGGATCCTTGAGGTAGACGCTGGCATAGCCCGACGCGCCAAGCTCTGCGAAATCGAGCGTGCCGCCGAGCAGGCCCTGGATAACGCCGTCATAGTCGGCGGCCGGGAACAGCGAGACCTTCTCGAAGCCGAATTCGGACTTCAGGTGATCGGCGAGGCACTGAAAGTTGCGCAGCCGGTCCGCTTCGTTTTCACCGCCAAGGATGCCGATGCGGAATTCCTTGATATCCTGGGCGTGAGCGGCGCTTGCCGCGATGGCGAGCAATGAAACGGCGCCAAAAACCATCTTCCTGAACATTATCTCTCTCCTGTTGGTCTCGGCCTCGCGCCGGTAGCGTTCGAATTTTTTGACAGGTGCCTTTGACGCGGGCGGGCGATCAGGTCGTTCTCAATATCCCGGGAATGCGGGCTCGAGCGGTCCGGCGGATGCAGCGATTTTCTGTTTGATGGCGACACTGGTGGAGGTGATGGCCTCGGAGATTTCGCCGCCATTGCTGTCGGCGCCGTAGACCATGCGCACGGCCTCGCGGTTGAGGGCTTCAGGCGGGCCGTCGAAGACGACCTTGCCGGCGGCTATGCCGATGATGCGGTTGCAGTAGGTGCGGGCCGTATCCAGCGTATGCAGATTTGTGATGACGGTGATGCCCTCGCGCAAATTGATGTCCTGCAGCGAATCCATCACCACCTTGGCGTTGAGCGGATCGAGCGAGGCAATCGGCTCATCCGCCAGCAACACCTTCGGCTGCTGCATCATGGCGCGCGCAATCGCAACGCGCTGCTGCTGGCCGCCGGAAAGCGTGCCGGCCGGCTGCAGGGCGGTGCGGGCGATGTCGAGGCGCTCGAGGGCTGCAACCGCCTCGGCGCATTCACCGCGGGAGAACATGCTAAATAGGTTGGACACGGTCGAACGGTGATTGAGCCGGCCGAGCAGCACATTGGTCAGCACATCGAGGCGCGGCACCAGGTTGAACTGCTGGAAGATCATGGCGCAGTCGCGCTGCCAGCGTCGGAGCGGCGAGCCGCGCAGCCGGGAAATTTCGGCGCCGTCAAAAAAAATCGATCCTTGGCTCGGATCGATGAGGCGGTTGATCATGCGCAGAAGCGTCGATTTGCCGGCGCCGGAGCGACCGATGATGCCGACCATCTGACCGTGCGGAATCGAGATGTCGACATTGCTGACAGCGGTGTTCTTGCCGAACCGGCGGGTGACGCCGCGAATTTCGAGCGTTGCTGACATTTCTGGCGTTGCTGACATGGGTAAGTTCCAGTCCAGTCGCGGTTGAAGGTCTGTTAACCCTCGCTAGCGCAACGGCATGAACCTGCGGTGTCGGATTGATGTCAGTTTTGTTACTGCCCACAGGCGCGTTTGGCGCGAAGGCGAGTTGACCCAAACCGCTGCCGTCCGGGCGGCTTGGATGGGATCAGCCGAGGATCAGCAACTCCTCGAAATGCTCCATGTCCCTGAAGCGGCAAAAGGCAGGTGGCCGCAGCTCGATCACCGGAGCCTGGCGGGCAAACAGCGAGAGGCAATCGTCGAACAGATCTTGCCACTCGGACGCCCCTTCGTCCGCCAGACGCCGGATCTGGTAGGCGAACGTGATGTGGAAGACGTAAGTGTCGTGGTCGGGATGCCGGTATCCGAAAGGCGCCGACAAGGCATCGCGCCATGCGCGCAGGATATGCACGTCCTCATCGGTTGCGCCGGCAACGGTCAAGCCCGTCGGCACGACATCGACGACCTTGATCTTGAAGGCGCCGTAGCCTTCGAAGCCGTTCAGGCGTTCCTGATAGAGGCGGGTCATGTCGTCGATGCTGGTGTCGAGCGGCACATCCTCCGGCCAATAGGGAAGCCGGCGGCGGTATTCGATGATGCCCTGGAACAGCGTCATGTGCAGGCTGGAGACGGGCGTGAAGGCCAGCCCGTCGGCATCAGGCATGGCGCGCATGCGCTCACGCACGTCGATGATCACCGCTTCCGAAGCCGAGCCGTTGACGAGATGGCAGACGACCGTGTTGCCGGGCTCGTTGAGAAAATTACCAGAGGTGTCGTAGCGCCTGCCGAGATGCACCGGAGGGGTCGGGTTCGAGCCGGCAAAGAATCCGGCGAGCGAAGGTCTGACTGAAACAGGCATTGCGATCTCCAAAGGAAGGCCGCGTCCTGCCCCGACGATGTGTCAGGGACATGAAAACCGTGCCAAGAAGTAGAATATCAAAGGCATGATTCGCCAAGTGATGCTGCCGGGGTTTCCACATCATCAAGATTGAAATAAAGATTCAAACTCGTATCAAAGAGAGGCTTCCTAATTGCTACGTTGGCGCCAGTGGTTGCGACTGTATGCTGCAGGGGTAGTCGCTGCGATGAGTTTCACAGTGGCCCTGGTTTTGACGTCCATATATCGGGTTGGTAGCTTGAACCATCCAATATCTGGATACTTGTACAATTATGGAAATGGGCGTGACGCGGCCATTATTCTAATGATTCTCATTTTTTTAATCGTTCTAGTTACGATAAATTTTGCAAATAAAGTTGAGGAAAAAACCAAATCGCTTATAGATATTGGTTATGACAAAAAATTTATAGAACTTATCAGGTTAAATCAGACTGGTGTTGCTATTCTTATTACGTTAGGATTTCTTTCTATTATTTTGGACATTTGCCTGAGCGGCTGACTTATTCAGGGCGTCAACCCCCATGCTTCTCCAAAAACTGATTGGCCTCCAGCTCGCGGAAATCGTCGAGCGCGGCGCGCAGCCTTGCATGGTCCCAGTCCCACCAGGCGAGCGCCTGGTAGCGCTCCGCGGTGCGGCGGTCGAAGCGTTCGCGGATCGGCTTGGCCGGTACGCCGGCGACGACGGTGTAGGGCGCGACGTCCTTCGACACCACCGCGCCGGCACCGACCGCCGCGCCATGGCCGACGGTGACGCCGGGCAGGATGGTCGAGCCGTGGCCGAGCCAGGTGTCGTGGCCGATGGTGACGCGTTTGGCGCGGCGCTTGGCGAAGAATTCGCTCTCGTGCTCGCGTCGTCCCAATAATCCGAGGCGCGATAGGTGAAATGGTGCAGCGTCGGCCGCTAGGTCGGATGGTTGGTGGCGTTGATGCGCACGCTGGCGGCGATGTTGGCGAATTTGCCGATCGTCACGCACCAGACGCCACAGTCCTGCATCATGTAGGAATAGTCGCCGAGCGTGCTTTCCGACACCCGGCAGCGCTCGGCGATCTCGGTCCAGCGGCCGAGCGTCGAGTTCTCGACTTGCGCCGTCTCGTGGACCAGCGGCGTTTCCGACAGCTTTCTTGTCATGCGGCAATTTTCCCGGCGGCAAAAGCTGTCACGTCGATGACGCGGTCGGCCACCGCCTCGCGCACGTCGTGGTCGTGGAAGATACCAAGCAGGGCAACGCCGGCCGCCTTCTTGGCCGCGACCAGCGCAATCACCACGTCGCGGTTCCTGGCATCGAGCGAAGCGGTCGGCTCGTCGAGCAGCAGGATCGGATGCTCGGTGATGAAGCCGCGCGCGATGTTGACGCGCTGCTGTTCACCGCCGGAGAACGTCGCCGGCGGCAGCGCCCAGAGCTTCTCCGGCAGGTTGAGCTGCGCCAGCAAGGCGCGTGCCTTGCCGTGCGCGACCTCGCGCTCCTCGCCGCGCTCGACCAGCGGTTCGGCCACGACATCGAGCGCAGAGACACGCGGCACGGTGCGCAGGAACTGGCTGACATAGCCGATGGTAAGCCGGCGCACGGCAAGCACGGTGCGCGGGCTGGCCGAGGCGAGATCGATGAGCCCGCCCTCGTGCTGGACGATGATCTGGCCTTCATCGGCGGCATAATTTCCGTAGAGCATTTTCAGGATCGAGCTCTTGCCGGCGCCGGAAGGGCCGCCGAGCACGGCGCATTCGCCGCTCCTGATCGAGAACGACACGCCGGCGACGACAGGCAGTTTGATGCCGTCGCGCAGATGCATGGTGAAGCTCTTCGCGACATCGGAGACAACGAGCGGGGTTGTCATCAGAGGGTTCTCCAATCGTCATTCGTCTGCGGGCCAACACCCCCCTCTGGCCTGCCGGCCATCTCCCCCTCAGGGGGGGAGATTGGCTGTCGCATTCGGTTTCGCCATTCTCCTGTGTCGCAGAACGGGCGGGACATAAAAGCTGCTGATCTCCCCCCTTGAGGGGGAGATGGCCGGCAGGCCAGAGGGGGGTACGCCGGAGCAATCATCGTCACACCTGCAGGATCGAGGAGACAAGCAACTGGGTATAAGGCGCGCGCGGATCGTCGAGGACGCGGTCGGTGAGGCCGCTTTCGACGACGCGGCCGTCCTTCATCACCATCATGCGCTGCGACAACAGCCGCGCCACGGCGAGATCGTGGGTGACGACGATGGCGGCCAGGCCGAGATCGGTGACCAGGCCGCGCAACAGATCGAGCAGGCGCGCCTGCACCGAGACGTCGAGGCCGCCGGTTGGCTCGTCCATGAACACCAGCCGCGGCCCGGTGACGAGGTTGCGGGCGATCTGCAGGCGCTGGCGCATGCCTCCGGAAAAGGCGCGCGGCTCGTCGTCGATGCGGTCTTCGTCGATCTCGACACGAGACAACCAGTCGACCGCCGTTGCGCGGATCCTGCCATAGTGACGGTCGCCGACCGCCATCAGCCGCTCGCCGACATTGGCGCCGGCCGACACCGTCATGCGCAGCCCGTCGGCCGGGTTCTGATGGACAAAACCCCAATCGGTGCGCATCAGGAAGCGGCGCTCGGCCTCGCTCATGCGGTAGAGTTCGCGAAACTGGCCGTCGCGCATCCGGTAGCTGGCGGTGCCGGAGCTGGGCAGCAGTCGAGTTGACAGGCAGTTGAGCAAAGTCGTCTTGCCGGAACCGGATTCGCCGACCACCGCCAGCACTTCGCCCGGCCAGAGGTCAAAAGTGACGTTCTCGCAGCCGACGCGCGAGCCGTAGAATTTGGACAGTGCCGAAACGCGCAGCAGCGGTTCGTCGATCATTGCGCCGGCTCCGTTTTTCCTGGGGCAAGATGGGTCTCGGGCGCGAGATGGCCGCGGCCGCCTTCCGCGCGCCGCCTCTCGCAATGATCGGTATCGGAGCAGACGAACATGTGGCCGCCATGGTCGTCGAGGATGACCTCGTCGAGATAGACGTTCTCGGCCGCGCACAGCGCGCAGGGCTGGTCGAAGGTCTGCACCTCGAACGGATGGTCCTCGAAATCGAGGCTGACCACATCGGTGAAGGGCGGCAGCGCGTAGATGCGCTTTTCGCGGCCGGCGCCGAACAATTGCAAAGCCGGCGAACGGTGCATCTTCGGATTGTCGAATTTCGGCGTCGGCGAGGGATCCATCACATAGCGGCCCTCAACCTTGACCGGGTAGGCGTAGGTGGTGGCGATGCGGCCATGCCTGGCGATGTCTTCGTAGAGTTTTACATGCATCAGACCGTATTCCTCCAGCGCATGCATCTTGCGCGTCTCCGTCTCGCGTGGTTCGAGGAAGCGCAGCGGTTCGGGGATGGGCACCTGATAGACCAGCACCTGGCCGGCACTCAGCGGATATTCGGGAATGCGGTGGCGCGTCTGGATGATGGTCGCCTTGGCCGTCTCGGTGGTGACGGCGACATTGGCGACCTTCTTGAAGAAGGCGCGGATCGAAACCGCATTGGTGGTGTCGTCGGCGCCCTGGTCGATGACCTTGAGCACATCGTCCGGGCCAATGATCGAAGCGGTGACCTGCACGCCGCCGGTGCCCCAACCATAGGGCATCGGCATTTCGCGCGAGGCGAACGGCACCTGATAGCCAGGAATGGCGATGCCCTTGAGGATCGCCCGACGGATCATCCGCTTGGTCTGTTCGTCAAGATAGGCGAAGTTGTAGGTGGCGATGTCCGCTGGTTGTGCACTCATTCCGCTGCCTGCCTCTTTTCTTCGGCCTTGCCGGCATTTTCGCGGGCATCATGCTCGGCGCGCATGCGGCGCACGAGGTCGAGCTCGGCCTGGAAGTCGACATAATGCGGCAGCTTCAGATGCTCGACGAAGCCGGTCGCCTGGACATTGTCGGAATGCGAGATGACGAACTCCTCGTCCTGCGCTGCGGCGATGACATCCTCACCCAACTCCGAGGCGCGCAGCGCGCGGTCGCATAGCGCCATGGCCATGGCCTTGCGCTCGCTCTGGCCGAAGACGAGGCCATAGCCGCGGGTGAATTGCGGCGGCGCCTTGGCCGAGCCCTTGAACTGGTTGACCATCTGGCATTCGGTGACGCGGATGCTGCCGAGCGGCACGGCAAAGGGCAGTTCCGGCACGTCCAGTTCCAGTTCGACCTCGCCGATGCGAACCTCGCCGACGAAGGGATGGTTGCGCGCGTAGCCGCGCTGGGTGGAATAGCCGAGCGCCAGCAGAAACCCCTCGTCGCCGCGCGACAGCGCCTGCAGGCGGATGTCGCGCGCCATCGGGAATTCGAGCGGCTCGCGGGTGATGTCGCCGGGGGTATGATCCCCAGGCAGGTCGCCGTCGGGCTCGATCAGGCCTTCGCGGGCGAGGATGGCCGAGACGCGCGGCATGGCTTCCGCCTTGCCTGCGCGCTGCTCCGGTTCGGCGACATCGCCGCCGGCGGCGAGCTCGGGATCGAGCAGGCGGTGGGTGTAGTCGAAAGTCGGGCCGAGCAGCTGCCCGCCGGGCAGGTCCTTGTAGGTGGCCGACAGCCGTCGCTCGACCAGCATCGTGCCGGTGTCGATCGCCCTTGTGTAGCCGAAACGCGGCAGCGTGGTGCGATAGGCGCGAACCAGGAAGATCGCCTCGATCATGTCGCCGCGCGCCTGGACGATGGCGAGTGCCGCCAATTCCCGGTCGTAGAGCGAACCTTCGCTCATCACCCGGTCGACGCCGAGCGCCAGCTGCTCGACGATCTGGTCGAGGCGAAGTGCGGGCACCGAGCGGTCGCCGCGCCGGCGGTCGGCGAGCAGTTTGTGGGCGTTGCGAATGGCCGCTTCGCCACCCTTTACCGCGACATACATGCTATGCCTCCATCGTCTTGATGCGCGTCGTGCGCGGCAGGCAGGCAATTGCTTCGGACGTGGCGAGGATGATGTCGACGCCACGCGGAAAACGCTGCTTGTTCTGCTTCCATTGCTCGACGAAATGGCGCGGCATTTGCGCCGGCGCGATCGTCGCCGTCGTCTCGATGCCCGGGCCTTCGAGCAGCAGCGCAGCGCCGGAGACAAGATCGCTGACCTCGAGGATCAGCGTCGTGGAGCGATCGGGATAATCCCGGGTGCCTTGCGAAAACCCGTCGAGCGCCATCATCTCGGCCGGCGTGGCGATCAGCGCGAAATGCGCGTCGGCCGGGGTGTTGGCCAGCGGCGCGCCGGTATGAAAGCCAAGCCAGGATTTCACCGTCGCTGAAGCCTGCAAGGCGTGGTCGAGCCAGAGCGGCGTGTCGTTATCGCACAGCGCCAGCGCAACGGCGCCGGCGGTGGCCGACAGCGGCACCGGGGGGTGGGCGAGGGCCGGCAGCGGCTGCACACTGCCTGGCCGCGCCATCGCGTCCATCACGGCACGGAATACGGTCTGCGCGTTGAATACCGGATCGGCGAAGCCGCCTTCAATGGATTGAGTGGCGATATTCATCAGTCTTCTCCGCGCACCATGGTGAAGAAATCGACCTTGGTCGCCGCCGTCTCGGCGCGGCGCTGTTCACGCGCCTTGGCCAGTGCCGCCTGCAATGGCGCAACGATCCTGATCTCGACCTCATTGCGGTGGGCCGGGTCCTGCCACAGCGCATCGGCGATTGCCGCCAGCCTTGCCTTCTGCTTGTCGCGGCCGAGCGCGTAGCAGTGGCCGACATGGCCGGACGCAAGCCGCACCGTGGCACGGGTGACCGTCGCCTCGCCGACATTGAAGGGCGCGCCGCCGCCGCCGATGCGGCCGCGTACCGTAACCAGGCCGGTTTCGGGGCCACGCAGAAGTTCCGCTTCGCAAGGCAGGCCGGCTTCGTCCCAGAGGCGGACGATGTCGTCGCCGGCCGATTGCGCCAGCGTCGTCATCACGGCCTTGCGCTCGGCCCGCTCTCGCGCTTCCCGTCCTCGCATGGCCGTACTCCTCGTTTGCGTGAATTTGTCTATTGATATAGACAACTATACAAATTATACTCGTTATCTAGCGCGTGTCCATGACGGGCACGTGACACGGGCCAAAAGATCGGCGCAAAGAATTGGGGCGGGAGATGATCGGACAAGCCAACCGCATCGAGCGGCGCAGCGGTGTCGCGCTGTGGCGACAGATCGCCGACCAGATCCTGCATTCGATCGCCGCCGGCGATTTTCCCGAGAATGCCGCGCTGCCGCCGGAGATCGCGTTGGCCGGACGCTATGGCGTCAACCGCCACACGGTGCGTAGCGCTATCGCAGCGCTGGTGCAGGAGGGTGTGCTCAGGGCGGAGCAGGGGCGCGGCACCTTCGTGCTGTCGCGCAACCGGCTGTCTTATCCGATCGGCGCCCGCACCCGCTTTTCCGAGGGATTGCAAGGACAGGCGTCCGAGCGGCATATCACCTTGCTCGCGTCATCGATCGAGCCGGCCGACCGTCGTGTCGCAGAGGGCTTAGGCCTTGCGACGGGGGCCGATGTGATACGCCTGGAAACGCGCGGCGAAGCCGATGGAATGCCGGTGTCCCGCGCGGCCGGCTGGTTCGATGCCAGGCGCTTTGCCGGCATCGATGCCGCCATGGCGGAAACCGGTTCGATCACCGCATCACTGGCACGTTTCGGCATCGACGACTATCTCAGGCAATCGACCGTGCTGTCGGCGCGCCATGCCGATGCCGCCGACCTTGCGGACCTCGAGCTGCAGCCCGGCGCCATCGTGCTGGTGACGGTCGCCGTCAACGTCACGCCCGACGGTCAGCCGATACAGTTTTCGGAGTCGCGCTTCCCGGCCGAGCGGATCGAGCTCAAATTGTCGGCGCTCTGAGATACGGCAGCCCTGGCATCATCCGACCTGAATGACAGCCTTGATCAGGCCAGACTTCTCATGCGCCCAGCGGGCGAGGTCGTGCGGCGTCTCGCCAAGCGTGGTGCGGTGCGTCACAAGCTTTGCCAGCGGCAGCGCGCCGTTGCGGATCGAGGCGGCGACATGGTCGAAATCGGCACGCAGGGCGTTGCGGCTGCCGATCAGCATCATCTCGCGCTTGTGGAATTCGGGATCGGAAAAGGCGATGTCGTCCTTGACGACGCTGACCAGGACCAGCGCTCCGCCATGCGCGACATGAGCGAAGGCCGACTGCACCGACCGGGTGTTGCCGGTGGCATCGAAAACCACGTCGAAGCCGTTGCCGCCGGTTGCTTCCCGCACCAGGTCGGCAGCGGTGCCTCGCGAGCCGTCGAGCGTCGCGAAGCCGAGTTCGCTTTCGGCAAAGCCAAGCCGTTCAGCGCTCATGTCGAGCAGCGTCACATCGAGCCCGGCGATGCGGGCGAACAGCGCCGTGCCGAGCCCGATCGGGCCTGCGCCGATGACCAGCGTGCGCGCACGTGGATCAGCCAGCGAGCGCCGCACGGCATGGGCGCCGATCGCCAGGAATTCGACGGCGGCGGCATCGGCCAGCGACAGGCCGTTTGCCGGATAAAGATTTTGCGCCGCCACCAGGATCTGCTCGCACATGGCGCCGTCGCGGTGGACGCCGAGCACCTCGATCCTGACGCAGCAATTCGGCTTGCCTTGCCGGCAGGCGTTGCATTTGCCGCAGGCGAGATAGGGATTGACGATCACCGCTTCGCCGACGGCGAGATCGACGTCCACGCCAACCTCGATCACGGTGCCGGAAACCTCGTGGCCCATGATGCGGGGATAGGCGAGGAACGGGTGCTTGCCTTCGAAGATGTGATAGTCGGTGCCGCAGATGCCGACATGGCTGACGGCGACCAGCGCCCAGCCGGCGGGGGGCGCGCCAGGCGCCGGACGATCTTCGAGGACAAGTTCGCCGGGCGAGCGGCAGACGACGGCTTTCATGCTTCAATCCAGTCGGTTCATGGGACTGCCGGCCCTGCTGTGGCGAGGCCGGCGATTGTTGGGAGGCGGTCTATTTGCCGCGGCGGCGCAGCCCGTCGAAATAGACGATGACGATGATCAGCACGCCGGTGATGATGCGCTGCCAGAAGGCGTTGACGTTGAGCAGATTGGCGCCGTTGTTGATGGTGGCAAGGATGAAGGCGCCGAGCAGCGGTCCGTGCACGGAGCCGACAGCGCCGAACAGCGAGGTGCCGCCGATCACCGAGGAGGCGATCGCCTGCAATTCCCAGCCCTCGGCCTGCGTCGGATTGCCGATGCCGATGCGCGAGGCAAGCAGCACGCCGACGAAGGCCGCGCACAGGCCCGACAGCGTGTAGGCCATGTAGATGGTGCGCTGGACGTTGACGCCTGACAGGCGCGACGCCTCGGCGTTGGAGCCGACCGAGAACAGATAGCGGCCCCAGCGGCTGTGGTGCAGGAAGATGTAGGCTGGGATGCCGACCAGGATCACCATCCAGAACAGATTGGGGACGCCGGCGAAGGAACTGCGCGAGAACGTCTGGAAGGCGTCGTTGTTGATCGAGATCGAGTTGCCATTGGTCATCAACAGACCGATCCCGCGCAGCGAGGTCAGCGTTGCCAGGGTGATGATGAAGGGCGGCAGGCCCATCTTGACGATGCCGAAGCCATGGAACATGCCGATGGCGACGCCGACCAGCAAGGTGATCAGGATGGCGAGGAAAACCGGTGTCCCGGCGTTGATCAGCATCGCGACGATGACAGTGGCGAAGCCGACCACGGCGCCGACGGAAAGATCGATGCCGCCGGTGATGATGACGAAGGTCTGGCCGACCGCCAGGATGGCGATCATCGACCCTTGCCGCAACAGGTTCGAGATGTTGTTGGCCGAGGCGAAGCTCGGCGTCGCCACCGACAGGATGATCCATAAAAGAACCAGCAGCGCCAGCAGTGTCAGCCCGAACAGGGCGTTGTAGTTGCGTTTCGGCCTTTCGGCAGCGATCGCCTCGGTGCTCATATCCGTCCTCCCGGTTTTTCTTGTTTCTCGGCCAGCGCCTGGGTGAGGATCTCCTCGTGGTCAGCGGTACGAAAGCCGTGCGTGGCCACCAGCTTGCCGCGCCGGAACACGTGCAGCGTGTCGGCGAGTTCATAAACCTCGGGCAGGTAGGACGAGATCAGGATGATGCCGGCTCCCTTGGACAACAGCGCGCCGAACAGGCGGTAGATCTCGGCCTTGGTGCCGACGTCGACGCCGACAGTCGGCTCGTCGAAGATGAATAGCTTGGCGCCATGGGCGAGCCATTTGCCGATGACGATCTTCTGCTGGTTACCGCCGGACAGGCTGGAGGCCAGCGCGCCGCGCGTCGGCGTCTTGATGCGCAGGTCGGCGATCTGGCGATCGGCTTGCGCCTTTTCCTGCGCGCGGGAGATCAGCAGATTGCTGGAGATGCGCTTGTAGATCGGCAGATTGAGGTTGAGTCCGACCGGCAGGTTGAGGCAGAGGCCCTGGTCGCGGCGGCTTTCCGGGGCCAGCGCCATGCCGAGCCTGATCGCGTCATGTTCGGAATTGACCTTGACCTCTTTGCCCTCCCAGAGGATCTGGCCGGCCGATTTGCGGTGCCGGCCATAGAGCGTGGTGACGAACTCGCTGCGCCCGGCGCCGATCAGGCCGTAGAGGCCGACGATCTCGCCGGCGCGGACGGACATCGAGACATTTTCGAAACCCTTGCCGGACAGGTTCCTGGTTTCGACGATGGTCGCGCCGGGGGTGAAATGCTCCTTGTGGTAGACCTGCTCGATCGAGCGGTTGATCATCATCTTGACCAGCTCGGCGTCATTGGTCTCGGCAATGTTCCTGGTGCCGACCAGCGTGCCGTCGCGCAGCACCGAGACGCGGTCGGCGAGCTCGAACACTTCTTCCATGCGATGGCTGATGTAGATGATGGTGACGCCTTCGCCCTTCAGCCGGCGGATCAGCGTGAACAGCTGGTCGGCCTCCTTGCGGGTAAGATAGGCGGTCGGCTCGTCGAAGATCAGGAATTTAGTGCCGCGCACTGTGGCGCGGGCGGCGGCGATCAACTGCTGCTGGCCGATGGTCAGGTCACCCAGCATGACATGCGCCGGCAGGTCGAAGCCGAGATCGTCGATGATCTTCTGCGCCTGCCTGACCATCGCCCGCTGCTGCAGGATGCCGAAGCGGGAATCCTCCTCGCCGAGGAACATGTTGGCGGCGACGGTGAGATGGCGGCACAGGACGACTTCCTGATGCACGGCATTGATGCCGAGCGCCATCGCCTCATGCGGCGTTGCCAATGCGGCAGGCTTGCCCTCCCAGATGACGTCGCCGGAGGTGCGCGGCATGACGCCGGTCAGAAGCTTGATCAGGGTGGATTTGCCGGCGCCGTTCTCGCCGACGATGGCGTGGATCTCGCCGGCCTTGAAGGCGAGATCGACCGGCTTCAGCGCATGGGTGCCGGGATAGCGCTTTTCCAGCCCGCGGAGTTCGAGGATGGTCCTGCCCGGTTCCAGCGTTGGGGCCGGATGGAGTTCCTGCGCCGTCGACATCATGACAATCCTCCCAGATTGGCCCCCAAAGATTGGCCTCGCGATTGGCACGAGTGGGATGTTTCCGGGGCGAAAAGGCCCCGGAAACAGTTCACCTGAGGCTATGCTCAGTCGAGCTTCGGGTTGAGCAGCGCGTCGATCTTCGGATCCTTCATGTTGGCCTTGGTGACCAAATTGGCGCCCGTGTCGACATTGGCCTCGACCTTCTCGCCCTTCGAGGCGGCGAGCGCCGTCTTGATGCCGTCATAGCCCATCCGGTACGGATCCTGGACGACGAGAGCCGAAATGACGCCGTCGTTGAGGAACTTGATCAGCTTCTCGTCGCTGTCGAAACCGACCAGCCCGACCTTGCCGGCAAGACTGTTCTCGGCGATCGCCTGGCCGACGCCCTGCGCCATGATCAGGTTGGAGGCGAAGATGCCCTTGAGGTTGGGGTTGGCGGTGATCAGGTCGGTGGCGATGTTGAGGCCGGTGGTGGCCTGGCCGTCGGCGTATTTGTCGGCGACCAGCTTGAGGCCCGGATATTTGGCAGCGAGCTGTTCCTTAAAACCCTGGGCGCGCTGTTCGAGCGAGCCGGCGCCCGGAAGAGCGGTGATCAGGGCGACGTCGCCCTCGACCTTGCCGCCATTGGCTTCGCCGATGGCTGCGGCAAGGCCGTCAGCGGCAACGCGGCCGCCCTGGATGTTGTCGGTGGTCAGGAACGAGGTGAAGGCCTTGGAGTCGGCGCCAGAGTCGATGCCGATGATCTTGACCTTGGTGGCGGCCTCGTCGATCGGCTTGCCGAGCGCCTTGGCTTCGGTCGGCGCAATGACGACGGCCGCCGGGTTGCCGGCGACGGCATTTTCAAGGATCGAGATCTGGCCGTTGACGTCGGTCTCGGCCTGGGCGCCGAGCTCCGGCACGTTGACGCCGAGGTCCTTGCCGGCCTTGCGGGCTCCCGCCAGAACGATCTGCCAGTAGAAGGACGTGGTGTCCTTGACGATGATCGGAATGGTCGCGTCGGCCGCGGATGCCGGGGCCGAGTGCATCACGCCGGCAAGCATCGAGGCGGCTGCGAGTGCCACGAAGGCGCGGCGATTGAGAATGCTGGTCACGAATTTCATTAGGAGTCCTCCCTAAGTCGCCCGGTGAATGTTACGGAAGCTCCATTCGGATGGCGCGGCCCAAACGGAACTTTATCAATAAAAAACATTTACCGCATTTTGATAGTGCATCACCTCGGTCGGCGCAAGCGATGTTTGATGGCCGCTCGAATGGCTGGGCGGGAAAGCTTGCTCCCTCGGAACTCCGCTGCCAATCTCCTCCAATATGTCGCATGGAATATTAATTCCATCATACAGTCAATATGGAATGTTCATTCTTTTTCGGGGTGTACGAACTGTGACACCTGGCAATCACGTCAGGTGTTTGCGACCGGCTTAGAGCGTCGCTCCGAGGTGCCACGGCACGAACTCGTTGTCGCCGTAGCCGAACTCTTCGCTCTTGGTCTTGCGGCCCGAAGCCGTCTCGACGATCAGTTCGAAGATCTCGCGGCCCATGCCGGCGATGGTCTTTTCGCCCGAGGCGATGACGCCGCAATTCACGTCCATGTCCTCCTCCATCGTGTGATACATGGTCGAGTTGCTGGCGACCTTGATCGACGGCGTCGGCCGGCAGCCGAAGCAGGAGCCGCGGCCTGTGGTGAAGACGATGACGTTGGCGCCGCCCGCCACCTGGCCGGTGGCCGAGACCGGGTCGTAGCCGGGCGTGTCCATGAACACCAGCCCGTGCCCGGTGACCTTTTCGGCATAGCCGAAGACGCCGTTGAGCGGCGTCTGGCCGCCCTTGGCGACCGCGCCGAGCGACTTTTCCAGGATGGTGGTCAGGCCGCCGCGCTTGTTACCCGGTGAGGGATTGTTGTCGATCGATGCGCCATGCTTGGCGACGTGGTCTTCCCACCATTTCACATAACCGTCGAGCTTGGCGGCGATCTCGGGGGTTGCGGCGCGATAAGCGAGCAGGTGCTCGGCGCCGTAGATCTCCGTCGTCTCGGAGAGGATGCCGACACCGCCGACGCCGGCCAAAATGTCGACCGCGGCACCCAGCGCCGGATTGGCGGTGATGCCGGACATGCCGTCGGAGCCGCCGCATTGCAGGCCGACGACGATCTCGCTGACCGGGATCGGCTCACGCTGAAGCTTGCCGACCTCTTCGGCGATCTCGGCCAGCACGACCAGCGCCTTCTCGACCGATTTGCGCGAGCCGCCGGCTTCCTGGATGTTGAAATGGCGTTTTCCCGCGGCAACGCCCTTCTGGCCGTAGAGGGTGAGCTGGTTGACCTCGCAGCCGAGCCCGACCATCAGCACACCACCAAAATTCGGATGACGGGCATAGCCGGCCAGCGTGCGGTGTAGCACCATCATGCCGTCGCCGGTGGCGCTCATGCCGCAGCCCTGGCCGTGGACGATCGGGACGAAGCCGTCGATGCCAGGATATTGCGGCAGAAGCGTGCGGTTCGCCGCGTCAGCGATGGCGTGGCAGACGGTGGCCGAGCAATTGACGCTGGCAAGAATGCCGATGAAGTTGCGCGTGCCGGCGCGGCCGTCGGCGCGGCGGTAGCCCATGAAGGTGCGGGCGCGGTCGGCCTCGGTCGCATGCACTGCCTCGTTCGGCGGCACTACCGGCAAACGCCCGCTTTCGAAGACCAGATTGTGCGAATGGACATGCTCGCCGGGCGCGATGTTTTGCGTGGCGCGGCCGATCGCCTGGGCGTATTTGACCACGGCCTCGCCGGCCGCAATCGGCTTGATCGCCACTTTGTGGCCCGGCTCGATCACTGCGGCGGCGACGGCGCCGCCCGGCAGCACGGTGCCGATCTCGATGCGGCCATTGGCGACCGCGACATTGTCGGCGGGAGACAGAAGAATGCTGTTTGCGGCGTTCACGGGAGCTTCCTGGGTGTGTTCCTGGGTGCGCGAGCGGATTGACACGCGGCTCTTAACATATAATGTCTTTTATCGTGAAAAAACATTTTTGCGTCAATTGTTTTTTCGCCAGAGCGCGACGCGTCTTTTGGATGCGAGAAGTAGGCTCTACAACCAAAACTAGCGTTGCGCATGATGTTTTCCGAAAAGGTACCGGTTTCATGCGCGAGAAACGCTTCACACTGGCCGCAAACGCCGATGCGCCACGGGGCAGGGGATGTCGAAGAGCAACAACGTTTACAAGGACGCCTATAATCGCGGTCTGAGGCTGCTCGACGAAACCAGGAGCCTGCCTTCGGAGCCGGAGCTGGGTACGCTGCTCGGCGTCAGCCGCACGACGGTCCGCACTATCCTTGCGCGCATGGAAGAAACCGGGCTGATCGATTGGAACAAGCGCAGCAAGACGGTCCTGCGCGAACCGCGACCGGACGATTTCTTCCCCGAGGAAGAAACCGACACGCTGGCCGAGATCATCGAGCGCTCCTTCATGCGGCGGCTGCTTGCCAGCGGTGCCGAAGCCGGCATGCAGATCAACGAGCTCGAACTGGCGCGTGAGATCGGCGTCGGCACCACCAGCGTGCGCGAATTCCTGATCCGCTTCTCGCGCTTTGGGCTGATCGAGAAGCGCCGCAACAGTCACTGGGTGCTGAAAGGCTTTACCCGCGCCTTCGCGCTGGAGTTGACCGAAATCCGCGAGATGTTCGAACTGCGCTCGGCCGCAGCCTTTGCCGCTCTGCCCGAGGACAGCCCGGTGTGGGCCGACCTCGACCACCTGGAAGACGAGCATCACCGGCTGGAGCGCGAGATCGCCGTGCGCTTCAACGAATTCTCCGAGCTTGACGAGCGCTTTCACCGGCTGATCCATCGGGCGTCGCACAACCGCTTCATCGTCGATTTCTACGACGTCATCGCCATGATCTTCCACTACCACTACCAGTGGAACAAGGCGCAGGAGCGCGAGCGCAACGAAGTCGCGGTCCAGGAGCATCTCGCCTATATCGCCGCGCTCAAATCGCGCGATCTCGCCAAGGTCGACGCCGCCTGCCGCAAGCACCTGAAATCGGCCCGCCACACGCTGCTGACGTCCATTCCCGAGGGCAGGCAGCCGCAACGCGCGTGATTGTGTTGCGTTGCCGCAGCAGCGTTTTGGCGATTTTCCGGCCGCCGGCTCCGTGCTAGAGAGCTGACGTTGCTGCGTGAAGAGGCTGGTTCTTGACCATACGCCGGAGACGATGGAGCATGCCGGTCGCGTTCGCCGCGGCGTGGCTTTTCATGTTCCAGTCGATGTTCGGCGCGTTTGCTTCCGGCGGCGCGCCGAACGCCTCGCAATTCGATGCTTTCGGCAACACGATCTGCACCCATGACGGTGCGACGCAACTCCCCGCCGGCGATCCGCATCAGCAGCACATGCCGGGTTGCTGCATGCTTGGCTGCAACCTCGTTTCGGCGGTCTACGCGCCACCCGATGCCGCGGGGAGCCTGGCTCGCAGCCTTTCCGTCGAAACCATCGCCTTTTTCCTGCCGGCCTTCCGGCATCGCGATTTCGCCCGCGCCCGCACTCCGTCCAATCCGCGCGCACCACCGGCGACGGCCTGATCCGTTCTGGTTCGCGCCGCGCAACGCTTTGCCGGCGCGTTTATCGACATCGTTCGCGACCGGCCATCGGCGCGATCCCCTAAAGTCCACGGAGCAATCATGTCTCACTCTTTTCGCGCTGCCGCATCCAGCCGCAGGCGCTTCTCACTGGGTCGTTTCGAGCAGCGTCTCGGCGTCGCCCTTTGCGTTCTTGCCCTCCTGTTCGCCAGCGCCCAGACGGTGTTGGCACACGAGTTCAAGCTTGGCGATCTCGAGATCGGGCACCCCTGGTCGCGCGCCACGCCAGCCGGCGCCAAGGTGGCCGGCGGCTACTTCACCATCACCAACACAGGCAGTGCGGCGGATCGCCTGCTGTCGATCACCTCCGACATTTCGGCCAAGGCCGAACTGCACGAGATGGGCGTCAGCAATGGCGTCATGACCATGCGGCCGGTCATCGGCGGCCTCGAAATCCCGGCTGGCGGCAAGGTCGCGCTGGCGCCTAACGGCTATCATTTGATGTTCATGGATTTGAAGCGGCAGCCCAAGGAGGGCGAAACGTTCTCCGCCACGCTGACCTTCGAGGAAGCCGGGCCCGTGCAGATTGAATTCGCCGTGCAAGGCATCGGCAGCGCGGCGCCCCAGGACGACGACTGACTTGGCCGCTTCGAGAGGTAGCCTCATGAAGAAATCTCTTTTGCCCGGCTGCGTGCTTCTTGTCCTCGGGACCAGCGCGGCCTTTGCCCACATCACGCTCGAAACGCCGGAGGCGGCGGTGGGCTCGACCTACAAGGCGGTTCTTCGGGTGCCGCATGGCTGCGAGGGCAAGGCGACGACCGCGCTGCGCGTGCAGATCCCGGAAGGGGTGCTCTCGGTCAAACCGATGCCGAAGCCGGGTTGGACACTGCAGGTCAAGAACGGCAAATACGAAAAGTCCTACCAGCTCTACGGCCAGGCAGTGACCAGCGGCGTCAAGGAGATCGACTGGAGCGCCGGCAGCCTGCCGGACGAGTTCTACGACGAATTCGTCTTTCGCGCGACGCTGGCGTCCGACCTGCTGGCAGGCCAGACGCTGCATTTCCCGGTGGTGCAGGAATGTGACGGGGTTGCCGATCGCTGGATCGAAATTCCGGCGGCCGGGCAGGCTGAGGACGCGCTGGAATTTCCGGCGCCCGGCCTCAAGCTGCTGCCGAAGAAGTGATCTTTACGCGGCGCGCTCTATCCGAAAGAGCGCGCCGCTGTCTTTGTGGCGGTGACATGAGTGCGGCATCCATCGTGCGAACGGCCTGCACAACCGGCCGGCTTGCCATCGGCCTGCTGGCCGCGATTGTGCTGCTTGCCACCATTGCCGCGCCAAACGCAGCCTTCGCCCATGCGGCGCTGATCAAGGCCGAGCCGGCTGACGGTGCGGTGCTGGCGCAGAGCCCGTCGCAGATGTCGCTGACCTTCAGCGAGCCGGTTTCGCCGCTGGTGCTGACGCTGGTGCGGCCCGACGGCACGTCGGTTCCGCTGACGTCCTTTCGGCTCAGCGGCCAGACCGTCGAGATCGACAATCCGCAGGCGCTGACGTCGGGCACGCATGTGCTGAGCTGGCGGGTGATTTCCGCCGACGGGCATCCGGTCGGCGGCTCGGTGCTGTTCTCGGTCGGTGCACCGAGTGCTGCGCCGGCCCCTTCCGAAGCTGTCGACCGGGCGCTTCGAACGGCGATCTGGATCGGCAAGGTTTTTCTATACATCGGCCTGTTTTTCGGTGTCGGCGGTGCCTTTGCGCTAGGCTGGCTGGCGCAAGGCGGCCGATCCGGCCAGAACATGATCGTCGCCGCGATCCTGTGCGGGCTGGCCGCCGCACTTTTGTCGCTCGGTTTCCAGGGGCTGGATGCACTCGGCGCGCCGCTTGCCCGGCTGGCGCAGCCGGTCATCTGGCAGACCGGGCTTGGCACCAGCTTCGGCTGGACGGTGCTGATCGCGCTGATGGCGCTCGGCCTGAGCCTATTATCGCTGGTCGTGCCGCCCGCCGACGCAAAGCCGCTGGCCTTGGCCGGACTGGTTGGCGTTGGCGCAGCACTTGCCGCCAGCGGGCATGCCAGTGCCGCCGAGCCGCAATGGCTGACCCGGCCGATGGTGTTTCTGCACGCCACTGGTATCGCGATTTGGTCCGGGGCGCTGGCGCCGCTCGGTCTTGCCTTGAAACGGCAGCCGGACAAAGCCGGGCCGTTGCTGCGCCGGTTTTCACGAGCGATCCTGTTCGTCGTGGCGGTGCTTGCGGCAGCCGGCATCGTGCTCGCCGTCATCCAGGTGCAAACGCCGTCGGCGCTGGTCCACACTGCCTATGGCCGGCTGCTGCTGATCAAGCTGGTGCTGCTCGTCTTTCTGTTCACGCTCGCTGCCGTCAACCGCTTCAAGCTTACGGTCCCCGCCGAGGCGGGAAAGACGGAAGTCCAGCGGCGACTGGCCCGCTCGATCGGCATCGAGGTGCTGATCGTGGTCGCGATCTTCGGCATCGCCGCCGGTTGGCGCTTCACGCCGCCGCCGCGCGCGCTGGCGATCGCCGCGGCACAGCCGGCATCGGTGCATATCCACACGCTCCAAGCGATGGCCGATCTCAGTATTGCGCCCGGGCACACCGGACCTATTGCCGCTTCGATCTTCATCATGACCGGCGATTTCGGCCCGCTCGACGCCAAGCAGGTAACGCTGGTCCTGTCAAAGCCCGATTCCGGCATCGAGCCCATCAAACGCCCGGCGACGAATCCCGGCGACGGCACCTGGCGCGTCGACGATCTCGTCATTCCGGTCGCCGGCCGGTGGACGGCGCGGCTCGATATCCTGGTCTCGGATTTCGAGATGGTGAAGATAGGGGCGCCGATCGACATCAGGCCGTGACGAGAGCGCTGGTCCACGCAAGACAATTCGGCGAGGCGGTTGACGCGGCCGCGAACCCCCGTCAATCATCGCCATCAAGAATGGGCGTCCAACCCAATCGCGGGCTCAAACCAACAAGATCCGAAAGCAGGGAAGAAACGATGGAAAAAGCCGAAATAGGCCTGATCGGCCTTGGCACGATGGGCTCCAACCTGGCGCTCAATATCGCCGAGAAGGGGCACCGCATCGCCGTCTTCAATCGCACCGCGGCGCGCACCGATGCCTTTGTCGAAAATGCCGGCGCGCTTCGGGATAGGGTGGTGCCCTGCTACAGCCTCGAAGAACTGGCCGCCGCGATCCGGCCGCCGCGGCCGATCATCATCATGGTGCTGGCCGGCAAGCCGGTCGACGAGCAGATCGCGGCATTGCGCGGCGTGCTGTCGGCCAACGACATCGTCATCGACGCCGGCAATGCCAATTTCCGCGATACGATGCGGCGCTTCTCCGAGCTTACCGATTCGGGCCTGACCTTCATCGGCATGGGCGTGTCCGGCGGCGAGGAGGGAGCACGCCACGGTCCCTCTATAATGGTCGGCGGCACCGAAGAGTCCTGGAAGCGCGTCGAAAAGGTGCTGACCGCGATCTCGGCCAAGTTCAAGGGCGAGCCTTGCGCGGCGTGGCTTGGCACCGACGGCGCCGGCCATTTCGTCAAGACCATCCACAACGGCATCGAATATGCCGACATGCAGATGATCGCCGAGATCTACGGCATATTGCGCGACGGGCTCGGCATGGGGCCGAAAGAGATCGCTGAGGTGTTTTCTCAGTGGAACACGGGCAGGCTCAATTCGTACCTGATCGAGATCACCGCCAAGGTGCTGGCCGCCGACGATCCCAAGACCGGCAAACCGGTGGTCGACATCATCCTCGACCGCGCCGGCCAGAAAGGCACCGGCAAATGGTCGGTGATCGAGGCGCAGCAGCTAGGCATCCCGGCCACCGCAATCGAAGCGGCTGTGGCGGCGCGCGTGCTGTCGTCGATCAAGGACGAGCGGCTTGCCGCCGAAAAGGTCTATGGCGGCGGCGTGAGCAAGATTTCCGGAGACAGGGACGCCCTGCTCGCCGATCTCGAGCTGGCGCTGTTTGCCGGCAAGATCGCCGCCTACGCGCAAGGCTTCGCGGTAATGAGCGGCGCGTCGAAGGAATTCAACTGGAACCTGCCGATGCCGGTCATCGCCAAGATCTGGCGGGCCGGCTGCATCATCCGCTCGCAATTGCTGGATACGATGGCGGAGGCCTTCGGCGGCGGCGGCGCAGCCACCAACCTGTTGATGGCGCCGGCTTTCGTCTCATTGATGCAGGAGGCGCATCCGTCGCTTCGCCGTGTCGTCGCAAGGGCGGCCGAAGCCGGCTCGCCGGTGCCGGCCCTGTCATCTGCACTTGCCTATTTCGACAGTTACCGGCAGGGCCGCGGCACTTCGAACCTGATCCAGGCGCAGCGCGATTTCTTCGGCGCGCACGGCTTCGAGCGCATCGACGGGCAGGGTGCGTTCCATGGTCCCTGGGGGAGTGGGGCGGCGGGTTAGCGCCGCGACTTGGACCTAGAGTTCAATTTTGCGGTCGTCAGAAGGCAGATATCTCCAGCCACCAACTGGGTGTCGGTTCGCGCCAGGAACCTGCTATGCCGGTAGAGACGATTGACGGTCTCATCGGTATCGGCGGTGCCGCGAATCTGTGGTAAGCCGCCGCTCAACCAACCAAAGGACGACACCTGTGAGCGAACCGACCGTGGCCCAGGCGACCGAAAGTATCTATGCCTCGCTGCGGGCGGATAATGCCGACATCGACGCACATATCGCGACGCTTAAAGCGGCGCTGACACGAGAAGGGATAAAACAGGCGGTGTTCGATCCTACCAAGTTGGCGCAGAACAACCGCTCGGGGCGCAAGTTGATGCAGGCCTATTTTCGCCAGCGCGGCGTGAGCGTGAGGTTTTCGGACTAGTAGAGCCGCGCGGGTGATCTCAAGCGCGCCGTTGGGAGTTCTCGGGCCGGTCCGGCGGTTCGCCATCTGGACGTCGGGACTGCGCCTCATAACGGACATCCAGATCAACTTTGCTGTTTCCTGAAAGCCGACATCACCGGTCACCATGCTGCGGGTCGCGGGCGGGTCGTGCGCTGGCTGTTGGCTCACCTCTACGCCAGATGAGAGCCGGTCTGTGCAAATAGTACGGAAAACCAGCAATCCTACTGAAGAAGCTCAGGTAAGCTTTGAAAAAGACGCCGTGCCTCCGGCCAACCCGCTTCAACAAAGAGAGCAAGGCAATCAACTAGCTTCCGTCGCCTTACTTCGTCTTCAAAAACGCTACGATAATCCGCCAGATACCATCCGATAAGCTTCACAAAAAGAGTGGCACCCATGCTTTCGTGTTCGTAGCGAGCAACTCCAGTGGTCCTTAACATCGCCTCGCTAATTAAATCAAAGCATTGTTCGGGATCGACCTCCATGAGAAAGCTTAGGACTGACAAGAGATGGTGAACTGACCCTGGAGTGCCTAGCGTCGTCAGTTTCGAGATAAACGGCGCATACTCCTTGAGGAACCTGCGTTTGGCGTCGACACCGGCAAGCTCAGGAGAGATTTCATCATGACCTACCGCATAGTAGATTTGGTCAGCAATTTCATTAAACAATTTAAGGGCAGAAACTTCTTCTGGAGTTGGCTCATTACCCGACGAAGGCCACGATTTCACCGCTGGTTCGAGAGCAGCGATTAGAATCCAGAGAAAATCTTGAGTTCTCCGGCGTAGTGTCACTTTTTCCGGGTCCTCATCATCAAAACCAATGATCAGCCCATTGCGGATATCAAATAGAGCCGACTGAAGACGCTCTTCTTGCTCTTTATAATTTTGCGTCCAATCGAACAGCAGTGCCTTAGATGTGGGGAGTTCTTTGTTAACTGCAAAAAAAACGATGAGCCCTGTCAGCGGATCGTCCCCTTTCTTTGGAAACCTCACGTCCGCAACGGGAATAGCCAACGCTTCCAACCGTTCGGGGTTTCGGCCAGCTAGTCTCGAAAGAGAGGCGATTGCCTGTTTCAAATTTGTAGCGTTCTTTTCTTTCTTCAGAAATTTTTCCGCAAGAGTCCACATCTCCTCTTCGGCTATTTGTTCGATCCAAGGAAGGACGCGAACAAGCTGAAAGCGGACAGCCGGATGAGGGTCATTTAGGAGTATATCTTGATAGCGCTCTCTAACTAATGGCCAAAACTCGGATTGAGTGGCGAGGATCGCTAATGCTTGAGCGGCTTCGATTCTTGGCGATGGTGATCCCCATGACGGAAAATCTGCGAATCTTTCCTCGGTTTCGTCCTTCAACTCGGGATCGCTGTGATGTGTCAGTTCCAGCAACCACCCGAGCGCGGCATCACGCTTCTCCGTAGGTACGAGTCCCTTAGATAAGGCAATCCCAAGTCCTTCTGCCAGCGCATCTGACATCTCCTGATCAAGCGCAGCCCCCATTGGACCAGCTTGAGCGACTGCGTCGCCAAGGGCCAAAGTTGAGTTCCACAAGAATGCTCCTCGATCCAGCGTCTCCTCTGCCTTAAAGGCATCGCGGGCGGATCGCAGATCGCTAACCAGGGCTAATAATGGTGCGACATCATGCGCCTTAACGTCTATCCCTTCCCGTTCAAGCCAATGCCGGTCAGATGCCGTCCAACCAGAGTTGAATTCGAGAGGCTTGCCGTTTTCAAATATGCTGCGACCCGTCTTGGCATCACGTAGGAATGCCCGTGCTGTTTCGGTGACGAGTTGGGACTCGCCTATCGTTTCAAATAGCGTTCCAATAATCTCAACGCGCACTTCGTCAGGCCGCGAGAACTCAGCGAAATTAAGCTGAAGCCAATCAGTCTCAGCTTGGGCACGTTCGTCTGATGACAGATGTGGGAACGTCGCAGCTATCGCGGAGATAGCGCTCCGGCGGGTATCAAGCGATTTAAGCATCGGCACACTGGCTGCCGTTTTCCAAATCTCCCTCCCAAGGATATCGGGCTTGGATGCTGCGATCTCGAAAACTGATCGCCACGCTAGACCAATGCCTGTTTCACTCAGAATCAGTTCAGGCACTTGCGTCAAAAGCGCCTGGTCGTCAGCCGTCGCTCCCCATGCACTTACCGCGCGGTAGAGCTTCGCGTAGTCGTCATGTTCCCTATCGTCTGCGTTCCACGCCCATATATGGCTGTAGTCCTGCTCGAACTCCCTCTCTACACCGGCAATCGAGACCCTTTGAACCTCCTGGCTTTCCCTGGCAGGATGTGACCTTTCGCGCTCACCTCGGATTGCGGCAGCGAAGGCACGTAAAGCGATCCGTGGATATCGCAACAGTAACTGAGGAAAATCGCTAGCGAGCGAATGTGTCGACATCGCAAAATCTTGGGCGGCATTAGACGTGAGCGAGAGTATCCAACTGCCAGACATTGAGGTGACTTGGTCTCTACTAAACTCTCCTCCACGAAAAACTCGATAAAAAAGCTGAACAACAAACTCTTCGTCATGCTCCGCGAGACTCAGACTTTCGCGCGCCAGCCACGGCACCTCGATAAAGCCAAGTTTTGAAAACCGCGGCTGCGAGAATATCTGATCCAACCTCTTCCGCGAGGCACCTGGGTCTGTTCCTATGGTCTTCGCGACGAACGGCACAACGTGTGATGCAAGCCATCGGATACGGCTCTCATCTGTCGACATGGCGTCGAACAGCACACGAGACGCCTTACCCAAGGACCTCAGCGCTTCGGGGCTCGGGTTGTCTTCGATCAGCATTCCAATCAATGCTCGAAAACTACCGAGCTGTTCGGGATTGGGATCACCAAGCGCCTCTAAAAGTGTAGCCCAAGCATCCACCGCTATCGGCTGCTTGAGCTGCGACTTCGTCATCAGCGAGCCGACGATGTGCTGAAATGCCCGATTCTTTGACGGATCGACTTTCGTGAGGGCATCCGCCAATGGCGTGAGGTCGTCGCCATTGTGAACCGACTCGACGGGCAGGCGGGCGACTTCGATACGAACGATTGGATCGATAGCATCATCGCCAATTAGCGATACGACAAAAGACCAATATTCCTCCGCGCTAAATGTAGCCTTCAGAGCTTCAAGCCAGTACCCTAGCGATGGAGTGACTAGGAGGCCTGCGCCGCTCGCCCGGCTCAAAAATTCTAATGCCGCTACGCGGTCTGGCAACAAGATCAATCGCGCGACGGCATAGTCGAATAGGACGTGATGCCGGAAGCCGATGCGGCGTGTCTGCTCTGTAACTAAAACGCCAACACGTTGAAGATCGTCAACAGCTTTCGCCGCTGTATCAGGAACGTCTGTTTCTGGGAGATCGATCGACCGAGCGGTGAGCATGCGCGTCACTACGGTCTTTAGACTTGTGACGGCCGGAAGGCCAAACTCGCTGATCCGTTCATCCCAATATCGCTCCAGCAGTTCTCCTCGCGTCGCTACCGAAGACAATGTACTTGCGGCCACACCGCTGTGCAGCAGGTCGCCAAGGAGGGCAAGATTGAAAGGGTTGCGGGCCAGGCCTTCCATCTTTGGTCCGCCTGCCTCGATCGCAGACGCAAGGATTGGCGATTTGACAGCGACATCCGCCTTTTCAACATCCGAAAGGAGTCCAATATGGATGTGTCGGACGGCGGAAAAATTCGGATCGGCATAAGCCGCTTGTGGAGCAGTTCCAGCGAAAAGCCGTCGCCACTCCCTGCCAAGACGGAGATCGAATGTTCTGACCGATGCAATGACATGCCAACCCGGAAGGGTGGACACTTCTTCCACGAGACGTTTGTAGGTGGCTTCGGCCAATCCTCCGCGTGCGGCATCAAGTGCGTCAAGCACGAGATATGCCGGTCTGTCGCCGGGCATCTGAGCGAGTACATCGATCAGCGAGTGTTGAAGGCCAATATCAATCCGCAGGGCGTCGGCCGAAATAGATACTGCCTCTACTGTAAGGACAACAACGGTAGCTTCCTTCGCAAGCTCTTGCGCTACTTCGCGAACGATGGCTGACTTGCCTGAACCCGGTTCACCGGTGATGGCGAGTAAGCCTCCCCGCGCCGCCTGGACGGTCAGTGCCGTCACGGGTCTAGCAATGGTGAAGTGACCCTCCGGGCTCGTTATTTGTGTGAAACGCTCGAGACGCCCCATGACGCCTGCGCTATAGGTGTTCAAGCGCTGTACATCGTCGCGATAGCTTGGCGGCTCGACCAGGCGAGCTTTGCCAGCTAGCGCCAGACGGATCGCTGCTGCATCTCCGCCCGTTCCGTTACCGGACGCAGTCGCGGCCCACGAAATTAGTGCCTCAAGCAGGGCGGCTTCATCCCCTACAACTGCTACAACATCGCGCAATCCATCTTCGACAGTCTGACGTTGCCCGTCACCCACGACGACTACAGAACAACACGCCAAAATAGACTGTCGTTCGGCGGGTTTGATCCCGATACCGGCGTGAGTGTTCCATGCGGCATCGATCAGCCCAGAGAAGGTCCTTAGCGCTGAGCCCAGGCTATTTGGCATGGCGGTTGCGGCGCCGGTACGGTTCCGATCGAGTGCTTCGCGTAGATTGTTCGCAACCGTAGCTGCGGTCGTCGACCCAACGGCGAGAACCAAGCGATCACGCGACGGATCAAAATCCCTACGCACTCCGCCGTCGATTATGCCATCGCGAAACTGTCGCACGAATTGGTCGGCGGCTGACGCCAGCTCACTCCCAGGATTTGATGACAGGCTAATCGTGCGTTTGGCCTGTACATAAATCTCGCCACGATCAGTCTCGATTAAAAGATCATCCACGGCCGTGGGCGTCTCAAATCGAATAGTACGTGGCACTCCAGGAAGCCCACCTGCCATACGTGAGACCGGGCGTTCGGCCAGCAGCAGCCCAGCCACGTACGCACCCACCTCGGCCTGAAAAACCACCCCTCCGGACGTGCCCCGCCCGCTCATCGTACAAGCCCCTGTGCCAAGAATTTTTCCATGAGAACAAAAGTAGAATATGGGGCACTGACGAGCAATCGACATCCGAAACTTGTCCCCAATGTTAGTAAAATGGTTCTCTGGATATCCCGTCAGGCAACTTTGGGCGGTAGCCGGGTAAATCCGGCGTTAGTTCAAGCGGGTGGGGTCGCGCCTAACAGTAGGGTATCTGGGACGTCTGCGACGAGACGCGGTCATTGATCCAAGGCTGCCGTGCTCATCCGACTTATCTGCACCATCCAGATGTGCTAAGCTTGGCTGTGATTCCACGCCGGAGATGAGGTCGGCGGGCGAATGTCGGCTCTCCGGTGCAGTCAGCCCGGACCGGACCATCCGCTTCCGGCCAAAGGCTGCCAGTCAGCAGCGCATTTTCCAGCCAAGTGGAAGAATGCGGCTAAGACAAACAGATAGAGCGGGATGCCCAGTTCAATTTGAATATATCCCGCTCTAGTCGGGGCGGCGATAGGCCTGCACTTCGCCCGGCTCGCTCAGGCTCTGCAGGGTGCCGGGTGCGGCGCCGCCGATCCAGCCCAGCACCGAGCGGGCGAGTTCGGCGCCGGCCAGCCGGAAGTTCTCGTTGACGACCAGCAATTCGCTGCGAAACAGGTGCAGAAGCTCCGACGATTGTTTGGACACCACATCGACATCGCGGCCAAGCTTGAGGCCGGCGTCTTCGATGCCGGCGACGATGGCGAGCGTCGCGGCGGCGGCGCTGCTGATGAAACCGTCCGGGCGGCTTTCGCGGCGCATCAGCTGCGCGGTCCGCATTCTGATCTGCTCGATCGAATGATCGATCGAAACAGTGTTGAACGGAATCTCGCTGGCGCCGACCTCGCTCAGAGCATCGGCAAAGCCGGCGAGCGTGTGGCCGTGATAGGTCAGCTCGACCGGCGGCGCCAACAGAGCCAGGCGGCGGCGGCCGAGGCCGGCCAGATGGCGCACTGCCTCGGCTGCGAAAGCGTAATTGTCGAAATCATGGTAGGGATGGATCAGCCCCATATCGGTGCGGCCATGCGTGGCAAAGGGGATGCCGCGCTCCAGCATATAACGGGCCCTCGGATCGTTCGGCTGCGTGCGCGAAATGATGACGCCGTCGGCTGAACCGGTTTCCACGAGGTAGCGGATCGGGTCGAGCGGATCCTGCGAGCGCGAGTAGGGTGTCACGATCAAATGGTAGGGTGTGTCGGCAATGACTTCGGAAACGCCGTAGATGATATCCGAGACAAAGCTCATGATTTCGTGCTCGGTGTTGAGCACCAGGCTGATGACATTGGTCTTGCCGGTGCGCAGGCGGACGCCGGCACGGTTGGGCCGATAACCGATCTGCTTGGCGACAAGCTGGACGCGCCGCCTGGTCTCGGCGCCGATCTCGGGCGCATCCTTCAGCGCGCGCGACACGGTGGTGACGCCCAGCCCGGTCATGAAGGCGAGCGTCTTCAGTGTCGGCCGGCCCCGGCCCGACGCTTCGTCGGCCTTCTCTTTTTGATGCCTGTTCATTCATCCCGCCCCGTCAGGCGCATAGCAGTTGCCGGGCAGGCCGGCAATCGGCGGGCCGCGGGTACGCCGCGGGCCTTCACCGAATGAGACCGCTATATACTGAAACGTTACAGATTGTCACTGCCGTGGCGATATCACTGGTGACAGGCGCAAAACGAGTGGCACTCCGGTCGGCGCAAAAAAGAGCGACAGAAGGAGCTTTTCCGGTTTTCTGGCGTCGCAGCATTGCATTTTGCAGTGCAACCCCTCTTGTTGCGATGCGGTAGGCCGGCGAGTCGCGCGATTTTATTCGCGCTTCGAAAAAACTTGATGCCACCTTCGCCTGAGGGGTTGCGCGCCTCAAGCAATTGCCGTATCGAAAATCTGTAACGTTTCAGATTCTGGGAGGAACGAAATGCGATACCAACTCATGACTGCTGCGCTGGCTGCGACGGTCGCGCTGCAATTTGCCGGCCCGGCGGCCGCGACGGATCTGGAAGTCACCCATTGGTGGACCTCCGGCGGCGAGGCGGCAGCGGTCGCCGAACTCGCCAAGGCTTTCGACGCAACCGGCAATCACTGGGTTGACGGCGCCATCGCCGGCTCCGGCGGCACGGCGCGGCCGATCATGATCAGCCGCATCACCGGCGGCGACCCGATGGGCGCGACCCAGTTCAATCACGGCCGGCAGGCGGAAGAATTGGTGCAGGCCGGGCTGATGCGCGACCTCACCGATCTCGCCACCAAGGAAAAGTGGACGGAAATCGTGCAGCCGAAGAGCCTGCTCGACGGCTGTACCCTCGACGGCAAGATCTATTGCGTGCCCGTCAATATCCACTCCTGGCAGTGGCTGTGGCTGTCGAATGCGGCCTTCAAAAAGGCCGGCGTGCCGGTGCCGAAGAACTGGAATGAATATGTCGCTGCGGCGCCCGCGCTTGAAAAGGCAGGCATCCAGCCGCTAGCGGTCGGCGGCCAGCCCTGGCAGGCCTCCGGCGCTTTCGACGTGCTGCTCGCGGCGGTCGGCGGCACCGACGCCTTCCTCAAGGTCTACAAGGACAAGGACGCGGAATTCGCCGCCGGGCCCGAGGTCGCCAAGGTCTTCAAGGCCGCGGACGATGCCCGCAAGATGGCCAAGAACACCAATGTGCAGGACTGGAACCAAGCCACCAATCTGGTCATCACCGGCAAGGCGGGCGGCCAGATCATGGGTGACTGGGCGCAGGGCGAGTTCCAGGTTGCCGGTCAGGTCGCCGGCAAGGACTATACTTGCCTTCCGGGCCTCGGTCTCAACGAGATGATCGCCACCGGCGGCGACGCTTTCTACTTCCCGCTGCTGAAGGATCCCGAAAAATCGAAGGCACAGGAAGTGCTGGCCCACACGCTGCTCGATCCCAAGACGCAGGTCGCCTTCAATCTCAAGAAAGGTTCGCTGCCGGTACGCGGCGACGTCGACCTCAAGGCGGCGAACGACTGCATGAAGAAGGGGCTCGAAATTCTCGCCAAGGGCAATATCATGCCCTGGACCGACCAGCTGCTTTCGCAGGATACCCAGAAGCAGAAGGAGGATCTTTTCTCCGAGTTCTTCGCCAAGCAGGACATGACCGTGGAAGATGCGCAGAAGCGCTTCGCCGCCATTGTCGGTTCGGCCGATTGAGCGATCGACCGACCGCCTCACTCCCGCCCCTGCAAACGCAGGGTCGGGAGCTCGGGTCAAGGCCTCTTGACCCTCCGGCCCTTACCCGATCCAAAGCGGCTGTGCAGATGAGCAAGAGCGAACGCCCTAGCCAACTCTTTCGCAACCTCAATGCGAAGATCGCCTCGATCCCAATGATCCTCACAGCGCTGGTGATCTTTGTCGGCGGCAGCGCGTGGACGGTGCTTTATTCCTTCACCAGTTCGAAGCTCCTGCCACGGCTGAATTTCGTCGGGCTCGACCAGTACTACCGGCTGTGGTCGGTGCCGCGCTGGCTGGTCTCGATCGAGAACCTGCTGATCTACGGCGTGCTGTCGCTGCTGTTCTCGCTGGTGATCGGCTTCCTGCTTGCCGCCCTGCTCGACCAGAAGATCCGGTTCGAGGACACGTTCCGGACCATTTTCCTCTATCCCTTCGCCCTCTCCTTCATCGTCACCGGTCTCGTCTGGCAGTGGTTGCTCAACCCCGAGTTCGGTGTCCAGGGAGTGGTGCGCAGCCTCGGCTGGACGAGCTTCAGCTTCAATCCGCTCTATGATTCCAGCATCGTCATCTACGGCATATTGATCGCCGCTCTCTGGCAGGGCACCGGGCTCATCATGTGCCTGATGCTGGCCGGCCTGCGCGGGATCGACGAGGATATCTGGAAGGCAGCGCGGGTCGACGGGATACCGACCTGGAAGACCTATCTGTTCATCATCATACCGATGATGCGGCCGGTCTTCATCACCACGCTGGTCATCATCGCTGCCGGTATCGTCAAGATCTATGACCTGGTTGTCGCCCAGACCAGCGGCGGGCCCGGCATCGCCTCCGAAGTCCCGGCCAAATATGTCTATGACTACATGTTCTTCGCCCAGAACCTCGGTCAGGGGTTCGCCGCCTCGACCATGATGCTGCTGTCGGTGATCATCGTCATCGTGCCGTGGGCCTATCTCGAGTTTGGAGGCAAGAAGCGTGTCTGACCATACCGTTTCCTTGCCGGCCGGCCCCGGCACGCTCGAAGCGTACGGGCCGAGCGGGCCGAAGCCGCGGCATATGTTCTCGCGCCGCAACATCTTCCTCTACGGCACGCTCATCGTGGTGGCGCTCTACTATCTTTTGCCGCTCTATGTGATGGTGGTGACGTCGCTCAAAGGCATGCCCGAGATACGCCTCGGCAACATCTTCTCGCCGCCGATGGAGATCACCTTCGAGCCATGGGTCAAGGCCTGGTCGAGCGCCTGCACCGGGCTCAACTGCGACGGGCTGTCGCGTGGCTTCTGGAATTCGGTGCGCATCACGATCCCGTCGGTGATCCTGTCGATCGCGCTCGCCTCGGTGAACGGCTATGCGCTTGCCAACTGGCGCTTCAAAGGTGCCGACACCTTCTTCATCATCCTGATCGTCGGCGCCTTCATCCCCTATCAGGTGATGATCTATCCGATCGTCATCATCCTGCGCGAAGTCGGCCTCTACGGCAGCCTCAGCGGCCTGGTGATCGTCCATTCCATCTTCGGCATGCCGATCCTCACACTGTTGTTCCGCAACTACTTTACCTCCATGCCGGAGGAGCTGTTCCGGGCAGCGCGTGTCGACGGCGCCGGCTTCTGGGGCATTTATTTCCGCATCATGCTGCCGATGTCGCTGCCGATCTTCGTCGTCGCCATCATCCTGCAGGTGACCGGCATCTGGAACGACTTCCTGTTCGGCGTCGTCTACACCCGCCCCGACACCTATCCGATGACGGTGCAGCTCAACAACATCGTCAACTCGGTGCAAGGCGTGAAGGAATATAACGTCAACATGGCAGCCACCATCCTGACCGGCCTGGTGCCGCTGATCGTCTATTTCCTGTCCGGAAAATTGTTTGTGCGCGGCATCGCCGCCGGCGCGGTGAAAGGATGATGGCGATGAACGCAAACGGCAGCATTGCGGCAAACGGCACCAGCGTCTCGATCCAGAACCTGTCGCTGAATTTCGGTGCGATATCGGTGCTGCAGACGCTCAACCTCGATGTTGCCGAAGGCGAATTCATCGTGCTGCTCGGCCCGTCCGGCTGCGGCAAGTCGACCTTGCTCAACTGTATTGCCGGGCTGCTCGACGTTTCCGAAGGCCGCATCTTCATCAAGGGCAAGAACGTCACCTGGGAAGAGCCCAAGGATCGCGGCATCGGCATGGTGTTCCAGTCCTACGCGCTCTATCCGCAGATGACGGTGGAGAAGAACCTGTCGTTCGGGCTGCGCGTTGCCGGCCTCGCCAAGGACGAGATCGCCAAGCGCATCGCCCGGGCCGCCGAGATCCTGCAGATCGAACCGCTTTTGCATCGCAAGCCGGCGGCGCTGTCCGGCGGCCAGCGCCAGCGCGTGGCGATCGGGCGCGCACTTGTGCGGGACGTCGATGTCTTTCTGTTCGACGAGCCGCTCTCCAATCTCGACGCCAAGCTGCGCGCGGAATTGCGCGTCGAAATCAAGCTGCTGCACCGCAAGCTCGAGAACACCATGATCTACGTCACCCACGACCAGATCGAGGCGATGACGCTGGCCGACCGTATCGCGGTGATGAAGGGCGGCGTCATCCAGCAGCTCGATGCGCCGCAGACCATCTATAACCGGCCGGTCAACCGGTTTGTCGCCGGCTTCCTCGGCTCGCCGGCAATGAACTTCCTCGACGGCAGACTGGAGCAGGCGGCAGGCGACTGGCACTTCGTCGCCGAGGATGTGCGGATACCGCTTGCCACCTATGCTTTCGAGAAGGACCCGGTGCCAGGGCCGGCCGTGTTCGGCATCCGCCCCGAGCACGTGGCGTTCAACAGCGGCACGGGATGGCCGTTCGCAGCCACGGCAAATGTCGAGGTCGTCGAGCCCATGGGTTCCGACACGCTGGTCTGGCTGAAGCTCGCCGGCCAGAATTTCACGGTGCGGGTGACGGCCGAGCGCACGCCAAACAACGCCGAGGCGGTCGGCATCGGTTTTGACCCGATGCGCGCCTCGCTTTTCGACGCCGCCACAGGTAACCGTCTCTAGAGCATGATTTAGCCTCCCAAGACTCTCCCACTCCCCAAGACTCTTCCACTCCCGCAAGACTCATCCCCCCAAAACTAACCATCCACAAGAAAACGGACAGAGACGATGAACTGGTCATTCCAACTTTACAGCGCCCGCAATTTCCAGCCCTGGGAGGGCGTGCTCAAGATGCTGGGGGAGCTTGGTTACAGCCAAGTCGAAGGGTTCGGCGGCGTCTATGACGATCCCAAGGCGTTCCGTGCCGAGCTCGACAAGAACGGGCTCGCCATGCCGACCGGGCATTTCTCGATCGACGCGCTCGAGAAGGATTTCGACGGCGTGCGCAGGACGGCCGACGCGCTCGGCATCACGCTGCTCATCTGCCCGTTCCTGAATGCCGAGTTCAGGCCGGCCGACACAGCCGGCTGGCGCGGCTTCGGCGAACGCCTGGCCAAGGTCGGCGAGACGGCCAGGAAGGCCGGCTATGGTTTTGCCTGGCACAACCATGATTTCGAGTTCAAGGCGCTCGCCGACGGCTCGGTGCCGCAGGACCATATCCTGTCCTCCGCGCCCGACATCGGCTGGGAGATGGACGTCGCCTGGGTAGTGCGCGGCGGCGTCGATCCGCTGCCCTGGATCGAGAAGCACGGCAAGCGCATCGTCGCCGTCCATG
This sequence comes from Mesorhizobium sp. M0954, assembly GCF_040319155.1. Classification (NCBI taxonomy): domain Bacteria; kingdom Pseudomonadati; phylum Pseudomonadota; class Alphaproteobacteria; order Hyphomicrobiales; family Phyllobacteriaceae; genus Mesorhizobium; species Mesorhizobium sp. M0954. The sequence continues at coordinate 50,108 of NZ_JAMYNR010000001.1, forward strand.
TCAAGGACCTGGCCAAGCCGGGCGAGGGCCTCGACGAGGACGGCTGGTCCGACGTCGGCCACGGCACCATCGACTGGCCCGGCCAGATCAAGGCGCTACGCGCCAAAAGCGCCGCGAAATACTACGTCATGGAACAGGACAATCCCAATGATATCGAGCGCTTCGCCCGCCGCTCGATCGCAGCCGCCAAGACCTATTAGGAGCACACCAGCATGGCAACAAAACTTGGCATCGGCGTCATCGGCTGCGGCAACATCTCGAAGGCGTATTTCTCGCTGGCACCGCTGTTTCGCGGCATCGAGATGCGCGCCTGCGCCGACATCAACATGGAAGCGGCGAAAGCGCGGGCAAAAGAGTTCAAGCTGCGCGCCGAGACCGTCGAGGGGCTGCTCAAGGCCGACGATATCGACATCATCGTCAACCTGACCATTCCGGCGGTGCATTACGAGGTTTCGAAGCAGATCCTCGACGCCGGCAAGCACGTCTATTCGGAGAAGCCCTTCGTGCTGTCGGTCAAGGAAGGGCTCGACCTGAAAAAACGGGCGGAAAGCAAGGGGCTGCGCATCGGTTCGGCGCCCGACACCTTCCTCGGCGGCGCGCACCAGCTTGTCCGCGACCTGATCGACACCGGCAGGCTCGGCAGGATCACCAGCGGCACCTGTCATGTGATGAGCCATGGCATGGAGCACTGGCACCCCAATCCGGACTTCTTCTTCCAGCCGGGCGCCGGGCCGGTGCTCGACATCGGACCCTATTACATCACCAACCTGATCCAGCTGATCGGGCCGGTGAAGCGGGTTGCGGCTTTTGCTTCGATCCCGATGACGGAACGCATCATCAGCTCGAAGCCGCGCGCCGGCGAAAAGATCCCGGTCTCCACGCCAACGACGATCCACGGCGTGCTGGAATTCGAGAACGGCGCCGTGGTGACGCTCAACACCAGCTGGGATGTCTGGAGCCACGGCCACGCGCCCATGGAGCTCTATGGCGAGGCGGGCACGGTGTTCGTGCCGGATCCGAATTTCTTCGGCGGCGACGTGCGTTTCACCGAGGCCGCCAAGCCGGTGAAGAAGCTGCCGAAATGGCCGCATCCGTTCGGCGTGCCCAACGAGATGCATTCGCAAGGCATGATGGCCAACTACCGCACCGCCGGTTTGGCCGACATGGCGATCGCGATCAGGGAAGGTCGGCCGCACCGCTGCTCGATGGAACTGGCGCTGCATGCCGTCGACGTCATGACCGGACTGTTGCGTTCGGGCGAGACCGGAAAGTTCGTCGCCATGCAGACCAGCTGCGAGCGGCCCGCGGCACTCGGCGTCAAGGCGGCGAAGGAGCTGCTGGCGAAGAAGAAAACCAAGTAGGCGGCGCGCCTCCCAAGCACCGCAAAAAGCCTCTCCCCGTTTGCGCGGGGAGAGGCTAAGGGTGGCAAGCTCGACTGCCCCACCGTCGCGGCGGCAGCCGTCGGGCTCGTTTCGATTTGAGGATTTCCCATGCCGTATGTCCCCGCCGAAAACCGCTACGAAAAGATGGTCTACAATCGCTGCGGGCGGTCCGGCCTGAAGCTGCCGGCGATCTCGCTTGGGCTGTGGCACAATTTCGGCGACGACACGCCGCATAGAACCAAGCAGGCGATCGCGCGCAGGGCGTTCGATCTCGGCATCACGCATTTCGATCTCGCCAACAATTACGGCCCGCCGCCCGGCTCGGCGGAGCGGGCGTTTGGTGAGATCCTGCGGACGGACTTTGCCGGTTATCGCGACGAGCTGATCATTTCGACCAAGGCCGGCTACGAAATGTGGGCAGGGCCTTATGGCGAGTGGGGCGGCCGCAAATATGTGCTGGCCAGCCTCGACCAGAGCCTGAAGCGGATGGGGCTCGACTATGTCGACATCTTCTATTCGCACCGCTTCGACCCCGACACCCCGCTGGAGGAAACGATGGGCGCGCTCGATCACGCGGTGCGCTCGGGCAAGGCGCTCTATGCCGGCATTTCCTCCTATAATTCGCAGCGCACCCGCGAGGCCGCCGACATATTGAAGCAGCTCGGCACGCCTTGCGTGATCCATCAGCCGAGCTATTCGATGCTCAACCGTTGGGTCGAGGATGATGGCCTGCTCGATACGCTGGAGGGGCTTGGTGTCGGCTCGATCGTGTTCTCGCCGCTGGCGCAAGGCATGCTGACCGACAAATATCTCGGCGGCATCCCCGATGGCAGCCGCGCCAGCCAGGGCAAGTCGCTGCGCCCGGCATTCATCAACGACAAGTCGATCGCCAATATCGAGGCGCTGAACGTCATCGCCCGTCGCCGCGGCCAGACGCTGGCGCAGATGGCGCTGGCCTGGGTGCTGCGCAGAGGCAGGGTGACGTCGGCGCTGATCGGCGCCAGCCGGCCGGAACAGGTCGAGGATTGCGTCGGCGCGCTGAAGGCGCTCGACTTCAGCGATGCCGAGCTCGCCGAGATCGACAGCTTTGCCCGCGAGTCGGACATCAATCTCTGGGCGGCATCGGCCGAGCGCAAGGGGCCGCCGAGGAAGTAGGCGACGACGGTCTGCGGTCCGGTTTCATCGAAAAGACGCGGCAGCGCGAACTGGTAGCTGTCTTCGACACGGTGGCCAGCGGCTAACTTTCGGCTGCCTTGAGGTTCCGCGCGGCTTGCTCGAGCGTCGCCCTGTCGTTGCCCAGCCTATCGATCAGCTCTTGCGCCTGATCACCGGTTATCCCGGTGCGCATCGCCAGTGCCTCGACCGTCAGAACGTCGGAGCTGGCGATCGTTCCCGCCGGACCGTCCGCGTCGTCGAGGCCAAGCTCTTGCTTCGCCTGCTGCCAATGACGCTCATGCGCGCCATCCGGGCGGCCCTCGCGTACCCAGATTTCATAGGCTCGCTGCCGAATCTTTTCATGCCGATCGTCGTCCATGGCGGTTCCTCCCTTGTGGCGTTTTCACCAACGCGGGGAGCGCCGGAACGATCCGATGTTGATGCCGAATTCGCAGACATGCCGGACAAAAGCCGGTTTCTCACCGAACAAACACCGGACATACGCGTTTTGCGGAGGAACCTGCACAGTGGGCCGGCCGTTGAGCCGAGCCTGAGCAAAGGAGATTACAATGGCCGACGAACCAAACGAATCCGCAGCACCGAAGATGACTCAACGTGAAGCTCAGGAAGCCCTGGAGAAGCAGGTCGCGCAGCTGAGGCGCGAGATCAGCAAGATCAACCGAACCTTGGCGGAACGCGCGGAAGAGGCGATCGAGGACGCCGGCGATTGGTATGGCAACGCTGCCGAGCGCGCCTCTCGGACAGCACAAGCCCTGCGCAACAGGGCGCAGACGGTGTCGGGGGTGGTCCAGGAGAATCCCGGCACAATATCGTCGGCATTCATCCTCGGAGCGGCCGTAGGAGCGCTACTCGGCCTCACCCTGGCCGCCACAGATCAGCGCCGCGATCGCTGGTTCTAGTCCCGACCCCAGGTTTTTGGGACAGAACCGGGTTTTGGGACAGAAACAGAGGGATTGCTCCCGCTGTTCATTGGTTCAGCAATGACACCGGTCAGCGCGTGGCGGGCTTCTGCGCCGTGCCGAGGGCTTTGGGCGCTGCGGGCGCCGCCGTCTTCATCTTCTCCTCGATCCAGCCGGTGTAATTGGCCAGCCGCGTGTAGATGCCGTAGGCGTTCTTGTGGCCGCACGCGGTACCGCCGTCGGCCGGACCTTCGCCCCAGCTGACGACGCCGACCTGCACCGGACCATCGGCGCCGGTCATGAACAGCGGTCCGCCGCTGTCGCCATTGCAGGCGTCGCGCTCGCCGCTGGCCGTGCCGGCGCAGATCATGTTGCCGGTCAGCGGATCGGCCATATCGGCCGCAATCGCGTTGGCGGCCGCCTCGATGCCCCTTTCCGAATAACGCATGCGGCGGGCGAGTTCGCCGAGCGCTGCCTTCAAATCATGCGCATAAATCGCCTTGATGCCGCTGTTGCAGGTTGCGTTCGGCTGGAGGTCCAGGTCGGCGACCATCAGTGCGGTGGGAAACGTTCCGTCCTGCATCTTGCCCCAGCCGGTGACCGTCGTCTTGCCGGCGTCTGGTGTCGGCTCACGGGCAATTTTGATGGTCGGGGCATCGGCCGGCGCGGCCAGCCGGATCAAGCCGAGATCGTTGTCCAGCGTCTGCTCGCTGTAGCCCTCGTTGACGATGATCTCCACCGCCTTGTAGCGCTTGCCCTCGCTCAGATCGGTGGCGCCGGTGAGCACGGTGACCACATCAGGCGAAATCGGCTCGCCGTCGTCATTGAGGCAGTGCGCCGCCGTCAGCACCCATTGCGGCGCGATCAGGCTGCCGCCGCAGAACTGCGCATTCGCCTGCGACGCCGGGCTTTTGTCCAGTTTGCCGGTGGTCAGCAATGCCACCTGGAACGGGTAAGCGCCCTTCTCGGCCTCTTTGCCGCCGTAGACGCGATCGGCGCCGTCGGGGTTCTCCGCCCTGGCCTTGGCCCTGGCCTCGGCCACGCGTTTCATCGGCGAGATCGCCGCCTCCGGCCGAGCGGCCGCGTCCGTGGCATGAACGGATTTGACGGCCGGCAAGGCCGCCGCGATGCCGAGCAGCGCGGCGGCGGCAATCGGTCTGAACCTATGGATGATCTTCACCTCGAACCCCCTGAGACGATGTTCCCGACAGGTCAGTCGCCGACGCATGGTCCACTGAAATGGAGCCGGCCGGTGAGATCATGCTCCACGGCGAAGCACGATCCGTCACAAAGCCGAGCACCATTTCTGCTAGTCGTGCTGTCGAGCCAACCCGCCCAAAATCCTATAGCCCCCCACGGGCTATGTGGAAGCAATTTGTCGTTGCCAATGTTGGATTATTTTAGGCAGTATACCGTTGCAGGCATTTTTGGCGGGGACCTAAACTGGCTGCACTGAATAATGGCCCGGTAAAGGCACCGGTAACCAATTTCATTTTTTTGCGCCACCACGATCTCGACAATATTTCTGTATCTTGATCCAGTCCTTGCTGACTTTTGGGAGAGTCTCACCATGACAAAACTGACACATAGCATTATTGCGTCCGCGTTGCTTTCCACCGCAATGTGGGCGGTTCCTGCCTTGGCTGCCGATCCAGGTTCCGCCAATGCCGGCAACGGCGAAAGCATGCGGGATTTAACATCGGGCGATTACAAGCCCGGCCGGGCGAAACCAATCGCCCCGCCGAAACTGACCGACGACGAGGCCAACCGCGCCGCGCCGCTCACCGACGAAGCAACGGCCGTCAAATCCTATGGCATCGTCGGCCGCTCCGCCGATGGCAAGGACATCAAGATTGACCCGAACGAGACGCTGAAGGACCTTGTCATCAAGGACATGAACGCGCCCGCCGACGGGCAGAAGTCCGACAATTCCGGACTGAGCGGAGGCGAAGAGGCTGGCCGTCAGGTGTTCGGCACGGACGACCGCGAGCAGATCAAGAATACCAAAACCTACCCATTCACCGCGATCGGCTATCTCGAAGGCAAATCGAAGAGCGGCAGCTATGGCAGCTGCTCGGCGACGCTGATCGGCCCGCGCACGGTGCTCACCGCGGCGCACTGCCTCTACAGCCACGAGGACAAGGCCTGGCTCGACGATATCCTGTTCGTGCCGGCTCTCAACGGCAAGACTGCCGACGACGCGCCGTTCGGCGCCTTCACCTATGAAAGCGCTTATGTCATCCAGGGCTTCATCGACAATTACCAGGGCTTTTACGGCTCGGTCGTGCCGTGGGATCTCGGCATCGTCACCCTGAAGCAGGATGTCGGCACCAACCTCGGCTGGCTCGGCTATGCCAATTATGACGACCTCGGCGATTTCACCGCCAACATCATCGGCTATCCCGGCGACAAGCCGATGGGCACGATGTGGAAGGCGACCTGCGAAGTGCACGCCGAAAACATCGCCACCGAGTATTTCCAGTACGACTGCGACACCTATCCCGGGTCGAGCGGCAGCTCGGTCTATGCCTATGACAATGGCTCCAAGCAGCGCGTCATCACCGGCGTGAACGTGGCCGAGAGCCCGGATGCCAATACCGCCGTGCGTCTGAACGCCATCAACGTCCAGTGGATCAACAGCCTGTACAAATAGGCCTGCAGAGTTTCCGCCTCGGTGAACCGGCCTTGCGCTCCTTGTCGATATAGCCGGCAAAATAGCTCCAGAAGGAAGCGGCATAGTCGCGGAAATAGGAGTCGGCGACGTCGCGCGAGCACAGCCTGCCTTCGACGCAGAAGGAAAGGCGGTTGAGGAAATAGACGACGCGGTCGAAATTGTCGCTGAAGTCGGCAAGCGGCATGTCGCCGCCGGTAGCGCTCATCGCTTCGATGCCGATGCGCTGTCTGAACACCTGTTCCTCGGTCGGCGTCGGATTGGCACTGAGCAGATTGCCGTATTTGGCGTTGAGCGCCGCCAGGCGTTGCTTGAGGGCCCGTTGCGCCTGCTGGTAATCCTTGCTTTCCCAGAGCTCGACCAGCGACATCGTCTGCTCGACGCGCTTCTGCTCCTGGTTCGCCAGGAACTGGTAGACCGAAAAGATCAAGGTGAAGATGATCGCCAGGCGCACCAGCAATCCGGACCAGGCATAGACGAGCATGCGCCAGTCGCGATCGGTGAATGGGTTCGCCTCCTTCTTGACCTCGTGATTGCTCACCCACGGCAGGCCTTCGACGGTTTCCGGCAGCGACACCGGCTTCTTTTGCGGTACCGGCGCCGTCACTGCCTGCTGCGTTGCGTTGCCCCCCGCTTTCGTCATCCGCAGCTGTCCAGTTCTATGGTGGCGGACGGGTCGAGCACGATGCCCGGCGTCTCCAGCTTCTTCTTCAGGCAATCCAGCTGCGTGCGCGAAACGATGAACTGCACGTCAGGCTCCACCTGCGCCTTGCCCGGCGACGGCAACGGCTCGACCACGCCGCGCGACGCGCAGCTGCTGAGATCGACGACAACGGCGGTGTTGCCGGTTTTGGCGATCCGGTCGTACTGGTCGAGAAAGCAGCTCGCCAGTTCGGAGTTGATGACGACCTCCTTGGCGCAGAGGCCGCAAGCCTCGTCCGCCGAAGCATTGGCGGCCAGCAACAGCCCGGCGACAAGGCCGGCGGTTGTTGCGCGCCACGAAAATACGATCCTGTTCACGAACGCCCTCACCCGTTCCGTTCGGCCGCCGACAGCGGTGGTCGAAGAATGTTCATTATCAGCCGATTAGGCAAGAGGCCCGGCCGGGCACCTGACCGCGCCTCAGGCGCGCGGCACCGTCTCCATCGGAAAAATCATCACGGCGCCCTTCGACCCCTTGTCGTCGGTCAGCCGCATGGCCGACCGCGTCGCCGGGGCCATGCCGATATCGGCCAGCATGTCGGCGAAGCTTGGCTGTCCCAGTCCCCGCGTTACCGAGACAACGCCCTCTTGCGCCAGGAAGCTCAGATCCTGCTTCTCGCTCTGCGGCGGCGCCTCGGTCAAGACGGCGATCATCCGCTCCATGCCGAAGCTGGTGTCGGTGAATTTGAACAGGCCTTCCTCGAGCACGGCGCCTTCGGTCAGGCGCTCGGCAAGAAAATGCTGGATGGAATAGTCGGAGCCGACGTAGAGCACGTTGATGTCGACCAGGTTGGTCGAACCGTTCCTGGCCAGTACGTGGACCTGATCGTCGGGCGAAACACGCGGCACCGTCGACGCTTCGATCGGCTGCAGCGTGTCGCTGTCAAAACGCTTGATCCGGAACTCGACGCTGACCTTTTCCGGCCGATAATCGGAGGCGGCGGCCAGCCTCGACAGGCCGATGGCGCGGAAGATTTTCGTCAGATTCCCTGCGGCGGCCTCGATCAACTTTTCGCGGCCGTCCGGATGAATGACGATCGACGGCGGCTTGCTGCCGTCCTTGAGCGTCATGTCGCCCGAAGCCGGCAGGAACCACAGCGCCGGCGTGTCGGTGGCATCTGCTGCGGTGCCGGCAATGGCGTTCTCGCGCAGCACTGCGAGACGCAGATCTGCGCTCTTGCCCGGCTCGACCAGCGCGATGTGAAACCCTGAGCTCTTCCTGGCCGCCAGTTCGTCGAGAACCGAGTTCGCCAGCGCGGCCTCTTTCTCGAGGCCTTTGGCCGCTGCCGGCCGCGCGACCACGAGCTTGTAGTCGACGGCGAGCTCGGCCAGCCGTGCATAGGCATTGGCGGGGATATCGGCCAGCTTGAGCGCCGGCTTGCCGCCGAACTCGACCGGCTTGACCCGGCTTTCCAGGTTTTTCGCCGACTGAACCTGGAGATAGCCAAGCGCCTCGGACAGCGGCGACAGCGCCGACGGCAATATTGCGAGCCTGCTGCCCAGGGTGAGGCGATGCAGCAACCCGCCGCCAATCGTGGCTTTGTCGTTCTCGATGACGATCGGCCATTGCATGACCGCGTCTGTCTTGTCGGTGCCGAAGACGCGTGCGTCGAGTTCTCCCTCGAACAGCGGCGTTGGCCGGGTGCGGCCGTCCGCCGAATATTGCTGCAGCACGGCCTGGCCGAGCTGGCGATAGGTGATGTTGGGGTTCTCGGCCAGTTTCGACAGGATGGTGAAGGTGAACAGGCCGAAACGCGGTGCATCGGCCGTGCCCTTGGGCAGCGGCATCTCGGGCGTCGTCTCCACCGTCTGCGCCGCGTAGAAGGCGACCAATTTGCCCTTGCTGGTCGGCTCGGCGCCGGTCGGCGTCAGCTTGAAGGCCGGCTTGCGCTGCCCGTCCTCGTCAAAGCCGCGTGGCGCGGCCGACGCAATCTCGTCATAGGCTCTCACCGCAGCCGCCCTGGCAGCGTCGTCGCCGCCGACCAGATCGGCGAACTCGACCTTGCGTTCCAACTCGTCGTCGACCTCGGCGGCGCGCGTCGCAGTGCCGGAATGGCAGCAGTCGAATACGGCCCAGACAAAGGCGCCCTTGTCGCGGATAGCGTCGAGCGCGGTGCCGATCTCGTTGTCGACCAACGCATTGGGCACGCCCTTTTCGCGGTGCACCCATTTGTCGATGTCGGACGGCAAGAAAATCTCGTCGAGGCCGTCCGTCTCGTCGCCTTTGTTCGCTGCCGGCTGCTGCGCGCCGTGACCGGACAAATGCAGGTAGACGAAATCGTCGCGCTGGACCTTGGCGGCAAGATCGGCCAACGCCGCCTTGATCGCCGCATGTGTCGGCGGTCCGTTGGCGCCTTCGACATCCTTGGCGAGCAGCGTGACGTTTTCGGCCAGGAATTTTACCGGCGCGGGCGTGTTCCCCAGGAGGTAATCGCGCACCAGGCCGGCATCGTTTTTCGGTCCGATCAGCCAGTTTTTCTTCGGCAGGTTCGGGTAATCGGTGCAGGCAACAAGCAGCGCATGGTAGGTGCGCGCCGCTGCGAATGCCCGAAACGGCACCAGGCCGGCAGCGGCCAGCGCGGACGTGCCGGCAAGCAGCGTCCGCCGCGTCACTTTGATCATGATTGCTTCCCCAAGCCCGATCGAATTTCCAAGCACGGCCAGCCTGGCCGAGGATTTTGTCAGTATTTTGAATATGGCGTCGCCGGCCAGCCGACCACCGGCTGCGAATAGAAACAGTAGCAAAAAAGGCAGTTCGTCGCTATCTCAGTGGAAGAGGCCGGATTGCATGCCTAATGGCAGCGATCGGCACGGAGCGGCTTGGAACGGGATCATGGCGGCAAGGGATGTACTGACGAAGAACCAGCTTTGCGTGCTCGAGAAACTCGAGGCCGCCAGCGGCCCGCTCAGCGCCTATACGTTGCTCGACCAATTGCGCGAGCGCGGTTTTCGCGCGCCGCTGCAGGTCTACCGGGCGCTCGACACGCTGGTGAAATCCGGCTTCGTGCACAGGCTCGAAAGCCTCAATTCCTTCGTCGCCTGTGCCGAGCCGCACGACCACAGCCATTCGATGACGGCGTTTGCCATCTGCGACACCTGCGGCCAGGTGACCGAGTTCTCCGACCATGATGTCGGCCACCGGCTCGACGAATGGGTGCGCTCGACCGGCTTCGCCGCCAAGAAGGCGGTGATCGAGTTTCGTGGGACATGTGCGAAGTGTTTGGCCGAGGCGGCTTGAGGCCGGAGCAACGCGGCGAAGGCGGAGCAAGGTTTTCCGAGCCCTCGCCGGGTGTTCCCGGATCGGCTCAGTAGGGAAAGGGTCTCCTTGAGGTATGCCGGATGTGCAGGATCTCAATTGCGTCGGCACGGGCACGATAGAAGACCTTATAAGGGTAGCGGCCTATGAAGAGGACGCGAACGCCAGGGATGTCGGTCGCGTGACCGCTTTCGGGAAATTCGGCAAGTCGCGAAATCCCAGCGTGGATCCGAGAAATGACTGAAAGGGCGCCCTGAGGCGCCCGCTCTTCGAGGTAGTTTGAAAATTGCCTCGCGTTCGGCAAAGGCTTGCCGCGTAAATCGGACCTTCATAGCCTGCGGCGGGTGTCGGCCGCGCGAACGGTATCCTCATCTACGAAAGTGCCGTGATCGGCCTCTGCTAGGCCCGCTGTGACCGCGCTGCGCTCTGATTCCGACATCGCATACACGCCAGTCCGCCGCGCCTCGATGACGCGGGCGTAATCAGCAAGCTCCTCCTGGTCTTCGCGAGGCCAAGCTTCCGCATGCCTTACCAGATTCTCAAGTGCCTTGGTGATCATACGGGCACTATAGCATACCGCTGCTGCTCGTGAACCTTGAACCGAACATGGCTCTGTGGCCCGCCTTAATGCGCCTCTTCCCAGTTGTTGGCTGCGCGGGCGTCGACGTGCAGCGGCACCGACATCGATACCGCCGGCATGGCGGCGTTCTCCATGACGTGGCAGACGACCGGGATCGTCGCCTCGACCTCGGCTTCGACCGTCTCGAAAACCAGCTCGTCATGCACCTGCAGCAGCATGCGGGCAGAAAGCCTGGCTTTTTCCAGCGCCTCGTCCATACGGATCATGGCGCGACGGATGATGTCGGCGGCGGTGCCCTGCAGGCGGGCGTTGATCGAGGCGCGCTCGTTGAAGGCACGGACCGAAGGGTTCGACGACCGTATCTCCGGATAGTGGATGCGGCGGCCGAAGATGGTCTCGACGAAGCCGTGCTCGCGGGCATAGGCCTTGGTCGCATCGATATAGTCGCGGATGCCGGGGAAGCGCTCGAAATATTTCTTGATGTAGTCGCCGGCTTCCTCGCGCGCGATCGACAGCTGGTTGGCGAGGCCAAAGGCCGAAATGCCGTAGATGATGCCGAAATTGATCGCCTTGGCACGGCGGCGCACTTCCGAAGGCATGCCCTCGACCGGCACGTTGAACATTTCAGACGCGGTGATGGCGTGGATGTCGGCGCCATCGGCGAAGGCCTGCTTGAGCTGCGGGATTTCGGCGACGTGGGCGAGCACGCGCAATTCGATCTGGCTGTAGTCGGCGGAAACCAGCTTGTTGCCCTTGTCGGCGATGAAGGCCGTCCTGATCTTTCGACCCTCGACGGTGCGCACCGGAATGTTCTGCAGATTGGGATCCGAGGACGACAGCCGCCCGGTCGTCGTCGCGGCAAGCGCGTAGGAGGTGTGGACGCGCTTGGTGTCGGGATGGATGAAGCCGGGCAGCGCATCGGTATAGGTCGATTTCAGCTTGGTCAGCTGGCGCCAGTCGACGATCTTGCGCGGCAATTCGTGGCCTTCGGCGGCGAGGTCTTCGAGAAGCTGCGCCGAGGTCGACCACTGGCCGGTCTTGGTTTTTGAACCGCCGGGCAGACCCATCCTGCCGAACAGGATGTCGCCGAGCTGTTTTGGCGAGCCGATGTTGATGCGTTCGCCGACCAGCTGGTAGATCTCGTCCTCGAGCCGTGCGGCACCCTGTGCCAGTTCGCCGGAGAGCCGCGACAGGATCTGCCGGTCGACGGAGATGCCGCGCTGCTCCATCCGTGCCAGGACCGGCACCAACGGCCGTTCAAGCCGTTCATAGACCGAGACCAGGCCCTTGGCGGCAAGCCGTGGCTTCAGCACCTGCCAGAGCCTGAGCGCGACGTCGGCGTGCTCGGCCCCGTAAGCCGTCGCCTTGCCGAGGTCGGCCTGATCGAGGCCGACGAAGCTTCTTCCCGAACCGGCCAGTTCCTTCAGCGGAATGGTCGCGTGGCCGAGCCATTTATCGGCCAGCGCTTCCAGGCCGTGGCCACCGTGGGTTCCGGCCTCGAGCACGTAGGAGATCAGCATGGTGTCGTCATAGGGGCCGATCTCGATGCCGTGACGGCTCATGACGACAAGGCGGTATTTCATGTCGTGCACGATCTTGAGGACGGATTTGTCCTCGAGCAGCGGCTTGAGCAACGCCAGCGCGTCGCGGATCGGGACCTGGTTTTCGACCGCGCCGCCGCCGAGCAGGTCGCCATTGCCGTTTTTGTGGGCAAGCGGCACATAGGCGGCGTGGCCGGGCGCGACGGCCATGGCAAGGCCGATCAGTTCGGCCCGCATCGGATCGGGCGAGGACGTCTTAACGTCGAAGGCGACGATGCCTCTCTCCATCGCCTCGGCGATCCAGGCCTTCAGCGTCGCGGCGTCGCGGATGCAGGTGTAGGCGCCGGTGTCGATCTTGCGGGCGGTGGCAGCCTCCAGGCGAAGCGCCGAAAGCAGGGATGGGGTGTCGCCTTGCTTGGCTGCGGCCGGAGCTTCGAGTGCCGCTTCGTCCGACGGCGGTGCGCTCTCGGCGGCCGCGGGCACGCCAAAACCCATATCGGGGCCATGCGCGGTATCGGCACGCTCTATGGTGACGGGGGTGGCTGGAACGTCGCCGGCGTCGGTTCCGGTCGCTTCGGCCACGCGGCGGGTCAGCGTCGAGAATTCCATGGTCTTGAGGAAGCCGATCAGCCTGGGGCCGTCCGGCGCATGCAATACGAATTCGTCAAGCCCTTCGGTCACCGGCACGTCGTTCTTCAGCCTCACCAGGTCACGCGAAATGCGTGCCTTGTCGGCATTGGCGATGATCGATTCGCGCCGCTTGTCCTGCTTGATCTCGCCGGCGCGGGCGAGCAGCGTGTCGAGGTCGCCGAACTGTTCGAGCAATTGCGCTGCCGTCTTCGGCCCGATGCCGGGCACGCCCGGCACATTGTCGACCGAATCGCCAGTCAGCGCCTGCAGGTCGATCATTTTCTGTGGCGGCACGCCCCATTTCTCGATCACCTCGGGAACACCGATCTGGCGGTCCTTCATCGGGTCGTACATGGCAACCGTTGGGCCGACCAGTTGCATCAGATCCTTGTCGGAAGAGATGATGGTGGTGTCGGCGCCGGCTTCGCAGGCAAGCCGGCAATAGGTGGCGATCAAATCGTCGGCCTCGTAGCCTTCCGTCTCAAGGCATGGCAGGTTGAAGGCCCTGGTCGCCTGGCGGATCAGGCCGAATTGCGGGATCAAATCTTCCGGCGGCGCCGAGCGGTTGGCCTTGTATTCGGGGTAGAGGTCGTTGCGGAAGGTCTTCGACGAATAGTCGAAAATCACGGCGAAATGCGTCGGCACGATGCCGACATCGGTGTTGCGGGCGTCCTGCGTCAGCTTCCAGACCATGTTGCAGAAGCCGAGCACGGCACTGGTCGGCAGCCCGTCGGACTTGCGGGACAGCGGCGGCAGCGCGTGATAGGCACGGAAGATGTAGCCGGAGCCGTCGACAAGGAAGAGATGATCGCCTTTTTTCATGGCACGAGGGAATAGCGCGGCGCAGCGCCGCGGTCCATGCCAAAGGCGGCTTCTGCCAAGGGTTCCGGCAACACCCTGACAAATGGCGTGCGAGCCTGGCCTGCCATGCGGCCTGGCCGGAGCTTTGTTCGCTCACGCCTATGTTACAAAAGTGTAATTTTTGTGCCCTTGAATCGCCACGTTCGCAGACACAGATAAACGCCATCGGCAGTTTTCGCCGAAGTCCGGAGCAAGGCCCGTCCCCCGCCTATTCCGGACACTTGCGGCAGCCTATCCCCCCTCTCCGGGCTGCCGCATCGTTTCGAGTAGAGGCCGCCGTGGTTCCCTCCACCACGGCGGCATTTTTTTGCCTTTGGACAGGAAGCTGTGGCCCAACGGTCGCGGGCTTTCCGTTTCGCAACATGGGCTCTAGATTCGCCGCCAGAATCGAAAGGCCCGCCAGATGTCCGCAGTTTCCCCTGTTCTCGACCGCCTCGACAAGAACTTCGACCAGAGCCTGGAACGCCTGTTCGGCCTGCTCGGCATCAAGTCGATCTCCACCGATCCGGACTACGCCGCCGACTGCCGCAAGGCCGCCGAATGGCTGGTCGCCGAGCTCAAGCTGATCGGCTTCGACGCCAGCGTGCGCGACACGCCGGGGCATCCGATGGTGGTCGCGCATCACGATGGGCCGGCGGGCGCGCCGCATTTGCTGTTTTACGGCCATTACGACGTGCAGCCGGTCGATCCGATCGAGCTGTGGGAAAGCGACCCGTTCGCACCGGCGGTCAAGGAGATCGAGCCCGGCCACAAGGTGATCACAGGCCGCGGCGCGGCCGACGACAAGGGCCAGCTGATGACCTTCGTCGAGGCTTGCCGCGCGTGGAAGCAGGTGCATGGCGGATTGCCGTGCCGCTTCACAATCCTGTTCGAGGGCGAGGAGGAGTCCGGATCGCCGTCCCTGAAGCCGTTTCTCGAGGCGAATGCGGATGAGCTCAAGGCCGATTTCGCGCTGGTCTGCGACACCGGCATGTGGGACCGCGATACGCCGTCGATCTGCGTCTCGCTGCGCGGGCTGGTCGGCGAGGAGATCACGGTGACTGCCGCCGACCGCGACCTGCATTCCGGGCTCTATGGCGGTGCGGCCGCCAATCCGATCCGCATCCTGGCAAAGATCCTGGCCGACATCCACGATGCGGATGGTCACGTCACCATTCCGGGTTTTTATGACGGCGTCGAGGAAACGCCGTCGCAGATATTGCAGTCGTGGCTGTCGCTCGGCGAGACGGCCGAGACCTTCCTCGGCCCGATCGGCCTGTCGATTCCGTCCGGCGAAAAGGGCCGCTCGGTGCTCGAGCTGACCTGGGCGCGACCGACGGCCGAGTTCAACGGCATTATCGGCGGCTATACCGGCAAGGGCTTCAAGACGGTGATCGCCGCGCAAGCCTCGGCAAAAGTCTCCTTCCGCCTGGTCCACAAACAGGATCCGGAAAAAATCCGCGCCGCCTTCCAGGCATTTGCCAGGCAGCGCGTTCCGGCCGACTGCTCGGTCGAATTTCATCCGCATGGCGGCTCGCCGGCGATCCAGCTGTCCTACGACTCGCCCTTCCTCGCCAAGGCCAAGCAGGCGCTGTCCGACGAATGGCCGAAGCCGGCGGTGGTGACCGGCAGCGGCGGCTCGATCCCGGTGGTCGGCGATTTCCAGACTTATCTCGGCATGGAGTCGCTGCTCGTCGGTTTCGGCCTCGACGACGACCGCATCCACTCGCCGAACGAGAAGTACGAGATGAGCTCCTTCCACAAGGGCCAGCGCTCCTGGGCGCGCATTCTCGAGGCGCTGACACGCTGAAATTACGCCAGATTCAAGTTTTTGTTGATTTTTCGCCGGATCGCGGCAAGGACGGGCACGGTCCGTCGCGCATCGCTGCACGGGGCCGCGACCGGAGAAGACGATGAGCGACATACGTTTCCACAAAAACGATCTGCCCGGCCTGCTGCATTACGATGTCGGGGCGGTCGCCATCGACACCGAGACGCTGGGGCTGAACCCGCATCGCGACCGGCTCTGCGTCGTGCAGATCTCGCCGGGCGACGGCTCGGCCGACGTCATTCAGATCGCGCCCGGCCAGAAGAAGGCGCCGAACCTCGTCAGCCTGCTGAAGAACCGCAGCATCACCAAGCTGTTCCATTACGGCCGTTTCGATCTCGCCGTGCTCTACAACGCCTTCGGCGTCATGCCGGAGCCGGTGTTCTGCACCAAGATCGCGTCGCGGCTGACGCGCACCTACACCGACCGGCACGGGCTGAAGGACATCTGCTTCGAGCTTCTCGGGATCGGCCTGTCGAAGGCGCAGCAATCATCGGACTGGGCCGCCGAGACGCTGTCGCCCGAGCAACTCGAATATGCCGCCTCCGACGTGCTCTATTTGCACCGGCTGCGCGACGTGCTGAGCGCGCGTCTGGCGCGCGACAACCGGACCAGGGAGGCCGATGCCTGCTTCCGCTTCCTGCCGACGCGTGCGAAACTCGACCTGATGGGCTGGGATGAGGAGGATATCTTCGCCCACAGCTAATGGCCTTCATGCACTTTAACGCCGTCGGCCGGGAGGAATTGAAATGGCTGCGCGAAAACCAATCGAAACGGCACCCAGGGACGGCTCCAAGGTCACCGTCTACTGGCAGGACAGCGACGGCGTGATGAACGAGAGCATCGCGCAATACCGTTCGCTCGACCGGCTGAAGGCGGCAGGCGGCGACTGGGACGAAAGCGACGCTGGCTGGTGGGCCTATACGGACGGCCATACGCAAAGGAAGATCGAGCCGATCAGCTGGCGGCCGGCGGCCTCCGACGATGCGGATGCCGACGACTGAGGGTTGTCGCAACCGCCGAACTGAAGTGATTATTCTGAGGCAACGCGCATTTTGTTCTTGCTTTGTGCCGGCAGCTATGCTACTAATTTCGCTATGGTGCTCATTGGCTCCAACGACCCGCCCGCCGAGGCGGGTTTTTCATTTCCGGCTTTGGCGCTGTCGCGGGCCGCAGCCGTTCGGCAAGCGACTGAATACAGTTTACTTCGATTTTTCCCGACTTAACCCGCCTTTAAACCGCCGCATCTAGTCTTCAACCCCAACGCCATAGGCATGGGGAAGACAGCACAGCGCATGGCGAACCGGAAAGACAGCCGCATCGAGCCCAGCTTCGAGGCATCGCCGGGGGCGAGATCCTCGGCCGGTTTTTCGGTAAGCGAGGAGGACCGCGTCGTGCCGAGCAACCGAAAAGCCGCTGCAAAGCGCAAATCGTCCAAGGCCAAGCCGCCGCGCGGCGGGCGCGGCAAAAGCCGGCGCGGCGTGTTCGGCGTTCTTGCCCGGCTGTTCTACTGGTGCTTCGTGCTGGCCATCTGGGGCGGCATCGCCACTGCCGGCATCGTCGTCTATTACGGCGCGAAAATGCCGGCGGCCACCACCTGGGCCATTCCCGACCGCGCCCCCAACATCAAGATCGTCTCGGTCGACGGCCAGCTGCTTGGCAATCGCGGCATGAGCGGCGGCGAGGCCGTCGGCCTGCACGAAATGTCGCCCTATATTCCCGAGGCCGTCATCGCCATCGAAGACCGCCGCTTCTATTCGCATTTCGGCATCGACCCGATCGGCCTTTCCCGGGCCATGGTGACCAATGTACTGGGCGGGCATTTTTCGCAGGGCGGCTCGACGCTGACCCAGCAGCTGGCCAAGAACCTGTTCCTGACGCCGGACCGCACGCTGGAACGCAAGGTGCAGGAAGTGCTCTTGGCGCTGTGGCTGGAGCACAAGCATACGAAGGACCAGATCCTCGAAATGTACCTCAACCGGGTTTATTTCGGCTCTGGCGCCTATGGTGTCGAAGCGGCCTCGCGCCGCTATTTCGGCAAGAGCGCGCGTGACGTCACGCTGTCGGAGGCCGCCCTTCTCGCCGGTCTGCTCAAGGCGCCGTCGCGGCTGTCGCCGGCGCGCGACCCGAAGGCGGCCGAGCAGCGCTCGCAGCTGGTGCTCGCCGCGATGCGCGACGAGGGCAAGATCAGCGCCAAGGAGCAGACCACGGCAATGAGCGCGCCGGCGACACGCGCGCCGTCCTACTGGACCGGCTCGGAAAACTACGTCGCCGATACGATCATGGAAGAACTGCCCGACCTGATCGGCGACGTGCGCCGCGATATCGTCGTCGACACGACCGTCGACCTGACGCTGCAGAAACTCGCCGAGCAATCGATCCGCCGGCTGATCAACCAGAGCGGCAAGAAGCTCAATGTCAGCCAGGGCGCGCTGGTGTCGATCGACAATTCCGGCGCGGTGCGTGCGATGGTCGGCGGTTACGACTATTCGACCAGCCAGTTCGACCGCGCCTCGGAGGCGCGCCGCCAGCCGGGCTCGGCGTTCAAGCCGTTCGTCTACATGGCGGCGCTGGAATCCGGCCGCACGCCCGACAGCGTGCGCAACGACGCGCCGATCAAGATCGGCAACTGGACGCCCGACAATTACGGCGGCAAATATTTCGGCAAGGTGACGCTGGCGACGGCGCTGGCAAAATCGCTGAACTCGGTGGCCGCGCAGCTGACCATGGAAGTCGGGCCGAATGCGGTGGTCGAGGCGGCGCACCGCATGGGCGTCCAGTCCGAGCTGACAGCCAACACCTCAATCGCGCTCGGCACCTCGGAAGTGACGCCGCTGGAACTGACCTCGGCCTATGTTCCCTTCGCCAATGGCGGTTATAAGCCCGACATCCATTTCATCCGCCGCGTCACGACGAGCGACGGCAAGGTGCTCTACGAAAACAATGGCGGCGGTGCGCCGCGCGTCGTCAAGCCCGATGTCGTCGGCATGATGAACTCGATGATGACCGGCACGGTCGAAATCGGCACGGCCAGGAAGGCGGCGTTCGCCTGGCCGGCGGCCGGCAAGACCGGCACCAGCCAGAATTCGCGCGACGCCTGGTTCATCGGCTATACCGCCAATCTGACCACCGGCGTCTGGTTCGGCAATGATGACGGCAGCGCGATGAAGAAGGTCACCGGCGGCGCGCTGCCGGCGCAGGCCTGGCACGAGTTCATGGTCGCCGCGCATGAGGGCGTGCCGGTGCGACCGCTGCCCGGAACCTGGAAGTCGACGCCGCCCGACACCATCGTCCCGGACGACATACCGTCCGACACGCCGCCGCCGGCGCCGGTCGCTTCCGTTGGCCAATCGGCGCCGCCTGTGGCAGCTACCCAGCCGGCTTCGCGTCCCGTGCGTCCCGCCGAGACGGTCGATGCCGGCGGCCTGGCCATGCCGGGGGTCGACAGCGCCACCGGATCGATCAAGCACCCGGTGCCGCCCGGCAATGTCGGCGGCCCGGTCAAGAAGCGGCAGACGTCGATCCTGGACATCCTGACAGGCGGCTGAACAACAGGCCCCCTCGCCACCGCTGCCGCGTTCCGCTACATCTCCCGTTTGGAGACCGCGAATGGCAGAGACCGACACCAGAAAGACCATTGTGCTGACCGGCGCCAGCCGTGGCATCGGCCACGCCACGGTCAAGCGCTTTTCACGCGAAGGCTGGCGCGTCATCACCTGCTCGCGCCAGGCCTTTGCCGAGGACTGCCCGTGGCCGGCCGGCCCGGAAGACCATATCAAGGTCGACCTCGCCGACCAGGAGGATGTCGGCATCGCCATCTCCGAGATCCGCCACCGGCTCGAGGCGCATGGCGGGCAGCTGCATGCGCTGGTCAACAATGCCGGCATCTCGCCGAAGCTCAAGGACGGCAACAGCCGCATGAACTCGATCGACACGCCGATGCATGTCTGGCGCGACGTCTTCCAGGTGAATTTCTTTGCCCCGATCATGCTGGCACGGGGATTGTTCAAGGAGCTGGCATCGGCCAAGGGCTCCATCGTCAACGTCACCTCGATTGCCGGCACCCGCGTGCATCCTTTCGCCGGCACCGCCTATGCGACGTCGAAGGCGGCACTCGGCTCGCTGACCCGCGAGATGGCGCATGATTTCGGCCCGCACGGCATTCGCGTCAACGCCATTGCGCCGGGCGAGATCGACACCGCGATCCTGTCGCCGGGCACGGAAAAAATCGTCGAGACCATTCCGCTGAGAAGGCTGGGCACCACGGCGGAAGTTGCCGACATCATCTTCTTCCTGTGCTCGCAGCAGGCGTCCTACGTGACCGGCTCGGAAATCCACATCAATGGCGGCCAGCACGTTTGAGCTGTTGGTTTTGATCAATCGTTGACGCTGCCCCTCATCCCCCTGCCGGGACCTTCTCCCGTGAAGAACGGGGAGAAGGGGCTTGACCGCAACGCTGGCGGGGCAGCGCAGGCTTAGGCTGCCGTGGGCGCTTTCGGTGCTGCCGTCACCACCTCGACGATTCCGCGGGCGATCTCGCGTTCGCCCATGATGACGGTGTCGGCACCAAGGTTTTTGAGGTGCTCGACCTCGGCATCGGAATGGGCGCGGGCGATGATTTCGATTGCCGGATTGGCGGCGCGGGCGCGCAGCACGACCTGCCCGGCCTCGAAGGCGTTGGGAATGGCCAGGATCAGCCGCTTCGCGCCCGCGGGATTGGATGCGGCGAACACGTCGCCACTCGCCGCGTTGCCGGGTACGGTTTCGACGCCTTCGGCCTTGAGTTTCGCCAACGTCTTGTCGGCATCCTCGATGACGAGGAAGGGCAGGGCGGCCTGCTTCAGCGATGTACCGACAAGGCTGCCGACGCGGCCGTAGCCGATCAGGATGGTGTGGCCGGTCAGCCTCGTCCTGGGCGGTGGGCCATCCTCGTTAGCAGGCGCCGCGACCGAAGCCACCTGGCCGGGCTCGGTCGCCGGGCCGATCGGCCTTGCTTCGCCGGACGGCGCCGTCCTGCCGGCGCGTGCTTCCAGCCAGGGTTTCATCCGGTCGACGGCAAGAAACATCAGCGGATTGAGGACGATCGACAGGATGGCGCCGGCGAGGATGAGGTCGCGGCCTTGTTCGGGCAGCAGTTTCAGCCCGACGCCGAGTTCAGCCAGGATGAACGAGAATTCGCCGATCTGGGCTAGGCTTGCCGAAATCATCAATGCGGTTGCGACCGGATAGCGGAAGACGACGACGATAACAAAGGCTGCCAGCGACTTGCCGACAACGATGATGGCCAGCGTCGCCAGGATCGGCCAGCCATTGCTGATCACGCTGAACGGGTCGAACAGCATGCCGACCGAAACGAAGAACAGCACGGAAAAGGCGTCGCGCAGCGGCAGCGATTCCTCAGCCGCCCGGTGGCTGAGCTCGGATTCGCTCATGATCATGCCGGCGAAGAAAGCGCCAAGAGCCAGTGACACGCCGAACAGCTTGGCCGCGCCGAAGGCGACGCCAAGCGCAATCGCAAGCACCGCCAACCGGAACAGTTCGCGCGATCCGGTATGGGCGACGTAGTGCAGGACCCAGGGGATAAGCCGGCGGCCGACCACCAGCATGACCAAGACAAAGGCCGCGACCTTGGCCAGTGTGACGGCGACGACGCCCCAGACGCCGTAGCTCGCCGGCAGCGACAGCAGACCGCTGGAGTGCACCTCCACCTGCTCTTGGCCGCCGAGCACGCCGGCCAATGCCGGCAAAAGCACCAGCGCCAGCACCATCGCCAGATCCTCGACGATCAGCCAGCCGACGGCGATGCGGCCGCGCTCGGTCTCGATCAGCCGCCGCTCCTGCAGGGCGCGCAACAGCACCACGGTCGAGGCCACGGAAAGCGCCAGGCCAAAGACCAGTCCCGCGCCCATCGACCAGCCGAGCATCCAGGCAAGGCCGGCGCCGAGGGCTGTCGCGAAGCCGATCTGCACAATGGCGCCGGGCACGGCGATGGCGCGGACCGACAACAGGTCCTTCAGCGAGAAATGCAGGCCGACGCCGAACATCAGCAGGATGACGCCGATCTCGGCAAGTTCATTGGCGAGGCCGGCATCGGCGACGAAACCCGGCGTGTTCGGTCCAACCAGAACGCCGGCGACGAGGTAGCCTACCAGCGGCGGCACGCGAAAACGGTTGGCAAGTGCGCCGAAGACGAAAGCCAGCCCCAGACCGGCGACGATGGTGGCGATAAGGGGCGTGTCATGCGGCATTGTCTATGGAGCGCCTTCAGGAATCGCGATGTCGGATATGCGCCGTCCAATGGCCGCCGCCTTGGCAGTATGGAGGCTGGGACAGTCGCGAGACAACCCGCAATCCCCATGAAATCGATGGCAAGGCGGCAAAAAGGCGTTGAGCCGGCAAGATTTGCCGCTACGGCGCGCGTGCTCCAGGCAGGCGATTGATACGGAAAAGGGCTTATCCCGTTCGCACAGGCAGATGCTGCTAATTGTGCATTTATAGAACTGGGATTCATCCGTTTAGCAGACCGAAGCGGACCTCGGATGGAAGATGGGTGCGACGCATCAGGCGCGATTCGCCAATCCGTGTCCTGTCAGATCGTGGCAGCCTCCTACTGCGCCACAGACGTTTTTGAAGCCGGGCGCTTGCGGATGAGACAATCTTCGACAAAGACCTCGGGAACCCGGAGAGCCTTGGAGGAAGTATGGTTAAAATCGCCAATACAGCCGCAGAGCACATTGAGAGTTTCCATGCGGCTCTCGACGTGGTCGCGCGGGAGAGAAAATACCTGACCATGCTGGAAGCGTTCCCGCTTCCTGAGACACGCGATTTCGTTTTGAACATGATTAAGCAGCGAAACCCGCATATCGTAGCGACGGAAGGAGACCGTGTTGTGGGATGGTGCGACATCACCCGCCATTTCTTTCCATCCCACGCTCATCGCGGAAGTTTAGCGATGGGAATCATACCCGATTATCGTGGACAAGGATTGGGCCGTCGCCTTATCACCGCCGCCTTGGAAAAGGCTCGGCAAGAAAACTTCGTTCGCGTTGAACTCTCGGTGCACGCCGATAATAGCCGGGCCATAACGCTGTATGAAAAAACTGGTTTTGTTACGGAGGGTGTCCTCAGGCGTGGCGTTTGCATTGATGGTCGCTATTTTGACACCATCTGCATGGCCGTGATGCTCGACGGTCAATGACGATGCTGGCGCATCCCGACCGACGTTTTGTCGCCGTGATCCTGCTAATTAACTTCGGATGTTTTCCGTCGGCGCCAGATCAGCTTTGAACGCTGGCGACCCCCTCTCCCCGTCCTTCACGGGGTCCGGAGGGCGGGCGAGACAAGCGGCTCGCCCAGGAATGGGTAAGGGTGAGGGGAGCGCAAACCTGATGCGGTTGTCCTCGCCTGCCCCAGCCTGGGACCTGCCCCAGCCTAGGATTAGTAAGGAAATTACACGCCGCCGATGCCCGATCAGGTCGCCTGCAGCAGGCTCTCGATATCGGGTATGCTGTGGTTGGTCAGCGTCTTTGGAATTTCGGCCGTTATCTTGTCGGTGACCTCCTTGTGCAGCTTCCTGCGCATGTCGCCCAGCACCGGCGGCGGCGCGATCAGCACGATCTCCTTGAAGCTGCCGCGATGCGCGAGCTTGTAGAGCCTGTCGGCAATCTCTTCGGCAAAACGCTCCTTGCCGAGACGGTGCCAGTCGGTGTCCTCGACCGCACTGCGGTGGACGGAAGGGCCGTCGCTGTAGCGGCCGGGGCGGTCCGTGCCTTGTTCTCGGGTTGCCGGATTTTCCTGCTCCATCTCGTGCACGACCTGAAGGTCGGGATATTGGACGTCTCCACGGTTCTCGAGGAACAGCGCCTTTTCGCCATCTGCCACCACGATCCATAGTCCGCGTTTCAGTCTGACGTTGCTCATGGGGCGCTCCTTTTTTGATTTTTCGAGCCCATCGCCGGGCCTTTGCCGCAGGGGTGTGACCGGGCCTGGGTCCATAGGGCAAACGCGTGCCGAGGCGGGAATGTTCCGGCACTCGGACCCGGTGCTCCGACAGGGGTCGGCGAGAGTGCGGGGCTGCCGTCGATCGCTCGGTCAGCATCCGGCGGCTTAATCTACTAAATTGATAGAATTTAGAAAAATCTGTTTTGTGGTTAGCTCCTCCGGCCGCTAAAAAGGCAGCGGATCAAGGGCTGCAACAGCAGCTTCAATCTGCCCCGCATTTGAATGTGGAATATTTTTCTCTTGGCCTTCATGCTTGCAGAAAAGAGATTGCCTGCTACGAAGCGATGCGCGAGTGGGTGCCTTCTGGTTTTTCGCGCCTCCGCGTAGAACTGACAAACGGTTCCAGGATTCCGCTCGTCATGCCGCAAGCCACACCCAAGCTCAATGCCTTTCCCGTCTTCATGCGGGTCGAGGGCGAAGCCATAGCCATCGTCGGCGGCGCAGAGGAAGCGCTGGCCAAGGCGCGGCTGCTCGCGCAGTCGAGCGCTGTGCTGCGCATCGTCAGCGATGAAACAAGCCCGGAGCTGCTGGCCTTTATCGCCGAGACGGGGGCCGCCCACATCGCCGACGTCTATGATGCAGCACATCTCAATGGTGCGGTGATGGTGTTTGCCGCCAGCGGCGACGAGGCGCTCGATCGCCGCGTTGCCGGGGATGCGCGCCGGCTGGGCATTCCGGTCAATGCCGTCGACCGGCCGGAGCTATGCGATTTCTTCACGCCGGCACTGGTCAACCGCGCGCCGGTCGCCATTGCCATCGGCACGGAAGGTGCCGGCCCGGTGCTGGCGCAGATGCTGCGCAGCCGCATCGACCGCATGCTGGCGCCCTCGCTCGGGCCGCTCGCGGCGCTCGCCGCATCTTTTCGCGACACCGCCGAAAGACTGCTGCCGAAGGGCAATGCCCGCCGCCGCTTCTGGAGCGATTTCTTTGGCGGCGCGCCGGCCCGCGCTGTCGAGGCAGGCGAGCTTTCGCAGGCGCATGATGCGGCCGTCGGCTTGCTGCTTTCGACAGAACCGGCATCGGGCCATATCGCGCTTGTAGGCGCCGGTCCAGGCGCCGAGGACCTTTTGACGCTGCGCGCCCATCGCCTGCTGATGGAAGCCGACGTGATCGTCCATGACGCGCTGGTGCCGGAGGCGATCGTCGCAATGGGCCGTCGCGATGCCGAGCGCCTGCCGGTCGGCAAGCGCAAGGGCTGCCATTCCAAGAGCCAGGCCGAGATCAATGCGCTGCTGGTCGAGCTTGGCCACGCCGGCAAGCGTGTCGTGCGGCTGAAGTCCGGCGACCCGCTGGTGTTCGGCCGGGCCGGCGAGGAGATGGCGGCACTTCGCGATGCCGGCGTCGCCTACGAAGTGGTTCCGGGCGTCACCGCGGCCTTCGCCGCCGCCGCCGATTTCGAACTGCCGCTGACGCTGCGCGGCGTGTCGTCGTCGATGGTGTTCACCACCGGCCATGACCTCAAGGGAAATTCGCTGCCCGACTGGGCAAAGCTCGCCATTTCCGGCGCGACGGTCGCCGTCTATATGGGCCGCTCGGTCGCCGCCGAGGTCGCCGGCCGGCTGATCGAAGCCGGCCTGTCGCCGGATACGGCCGTCGCCGTGGTCGAGAATGCCAGCCTTGCCAACCGCCGCCGTTTCCACGGCACGCTCGCCGACCTGCCGTCGCTGGAGGCGCGCGCCGACCTCAGCGGCCCGGTGATGACCATCATCGGCGACGCGGTCGCCGGGGCCAATTTCGAACGGTCCGAGCCGCTGGCGGCACACAGGCAGGAAAGCGTGGCGAGTGCTGCCGCGCAAGGAGTGAGCCAATGAAAGTCCTGACCGCGAACCGCCTCGCCGACGGCATAGCCGTCTGGTACGCCAATGGCGGCTGGGCCGAGATCATCGACCATGCCGACATCGCCCATGACAAGGCGGCCGAGGACCGGCTGGAGGCAATCGGCGCCAAGGCCTCCGCCAACAACGAAGTGGTCGACGTCAACCTGATAGACGTGACCGTGGCCAACGGCACGGTCGAAGCGGTCCGGCTGCGTGAAAAGATCCGTGCCGCCGGCCCGACCACCCGCAACGACCTGGGCAAGCAGGCCCGTCCGCAAGCCGCACGCGCGGCATAGATGACACAAGCATGATCCCGATCATGCTCGAACGAAGAAAATAACGGGCGGACGCGCCCGGAAAGACCTGAATATGTACCGTTACGATAAGTTCGACCACGATTTCGTCAAGGCCCGCGTCGCCGAGTTCAGCGACCAGGTCGCGCGGCGCCTTGCCGGCGAGATCACCGAGGACCAGTTCCGGCCGCTGCGGCTGATGAACGGCGTCTATCTGCAGCTGCATGCCTATATGCTGCGCATCGCGGTGCCCTACGGCACGCTGAACAGCAAGCAGCTGCGCATGCTCGGCCACATCGCCCGCAAATACGACAAAGGTTACGGCCATTTCACGACGCGCCAGAACATCCAGTTCAACTGGCCGGCGCTGTCGGACATCCCGGCGATCCTGGCTGATCTGGCAAGCGTCGAGATGCACGCCATCCAGACCAGCGGCAATTGCATCCGCAACGTCACCGCCGACCACTTCGCCGGCGCCGCCGCTGACGAGGTTGCCGATCCGCGCCCCTATGCCGAAATCCTGCGGCAATGGTCCTCGGTGCATCCGGAGTTCTCGTTCCTGCCGCGAAAATTCAAGATCGCGGTGACCGGCGCCGAGCGCGACCGCGCCGCCATCCAGACGCACGACATCGGCTTGCATCTGAAGAAGAACGCCGCCGGCGAGCTCGGTTTCGCCGTCTATGTCGGCGGCGGCCAGGGCCGCACGCCAATGGTCGCCAAGAAGATCCGCGATTTCCTGCCCGAAGCGGATCTGTTGTCCTACTGCACGGCGATCCTGCGCGTTTACAACCTCTATGGCCGGCGCGACAACAAGTTCAAGGCGCGCATCAAGATCCTGGTCCATGAGACCGGCGTCGAGGAGATCACCCGCCAGGTCGAGGCCGAATGGCAGGAGTTGAAGGACGCCGAGCTGAGGCTGCCGGAAGAAGACATCCGCGCCATCGATGCCTATTTCGCGCCGCCTCCGCTTGTCGACCGGCCGGAAGGCGACGAGGCGGTCAAGCTTGCCCGCCTCGACTCCAAGAGCTTTTCCGAATGGCTGGATCAGAATGTGGTCACCCATCGCCATCCGGACTACGCGGCGGTGACCATCTCGCTCAAGGGCATCGGCGAGACGCCGGGCGATGCCTCCGACAGCCAGATGGAAGCGGTCGCCGACATTGCCGAAAAATATTCATTCGACGAGCTGCGCGTCAGTCACGAGCAGAACCTGATCCTGCCGCATGTCGCGCGGGCCGACCTCAAGGCGGTCTATGACGCGCTTGTCGATATCGGGCTGGCGACGGCCAATTCCAACCTGATCAGCGACATCATCTCCTGCCCCGGCCTTGACTATTGCGCGCTGGCAACGGCGCGTTCCATTCCCGTGGCGCAGGAAATCTCGCGGCGCTTTGCTTCGCTGGAGCGCCAGCGCGACATCGGCGAATTGAAGCTGAAGATTTCCGGCTGCATCAATGCCTGCGGCCATCACCATGTCGGCCATATAGGCATCCTGGGCGTCGAGAAGAAAGGCGCCGAGCTTTACCAGGTGACGCTCGGCGGCTCGGCCGACGAGAACACCTCGGTCGGCGAGATCATCGGCCGCGGCTTCAGTTCGGAAGAGATCACCGATGCCATCGAGCAGATCGTCGAGACCTATCTCGGGCTTCGGCTGGACAGAAACGAAAGATTCATCGACGCCTACCGCCGAGTCGGTCCCGCGCCGTTCAAGGAGGCGCTCTATGCTGGCGAAGCCAAGGCCGCTTGACCGTATCGTCGACGTGGAGGCCGGCATCGCCGCCCAAGCGGCGGGTCTCGACGCGCTCTACGGCCATCTGAAGCCGCTGGAGATCATCGAGCGGTCGACCCGGGAGTTCTTTCACGGCGAAATCGCCGCCGTCTCGTCCTTCGGCGCGGATTCGGCGGTGCTGCTGCACATGATCGCCGAGATCGACCGCACGCTGCCGGTGATCTTTCTCGACACCGGCAAGCATTTCGAGGAAACGCTCGGCTATCGTGACGCGCTGGCCGCCGATTTCGGGCTGAGCGATATCCGGGTGATCAGGCCCGACGATGCGGCGCTGGCAAGGATCGACCCGACCGGCAATCTGAACGAGACGGACACCGACGCCTGCTGCGACGTGCGCAAGGTCGAGCCGCTGGCGCGCGGCGTTGAGCCGTTCCGCGCCTGGTTCACCGGCCGCAAGCGCTTCCAGGCGGCGACCCGGGCAGCGCTCCCAGTGTTCGAGGCGGTCGGCTCGCGCATCCGCATCAATCCGCTGGCGCACTGGACGACATCGGACCAGGCCGGCTACATGCGCGCGCATGCGCTGCGTGAAAACCCGCTGGTCGCCTATGGCTATCTGTCGATCGGCTGTTTCCCATGCACGCAGCCGGTGCAACCGGGCGACGATGCGCGCAGCGGCCGCTGGGCCGGGCACGCCAAGACCGAATGCGGCATCCACTTGTCGGGGCTGGAAAGGTCGCTGACCGACGCATCACTTTAGGGTATATTGATATTCAGCCGGCCTTCAAACGGCGGCTTCCTGCGCTTCCGGCGCTCACGTACCCAAAGTACGCTCCGCTCCGGTTCTCGGAAGCCACGCAGTTTGGTCGCTTCGCGCCCGCCTTCGGCTCCGGCTCGGCCTGACCTGAATCTCAACGCACCCTGAGGTGTTTTGCACTTAGAATCTTTGGACTTGGGAATTTTCTTGATGAGCGACTTGATAGCCGAAAACGCCATGCGGCTGTGGACACCGGATGGGTTCCGCGAGGACGAGTGGGTTCATGCCGAAAGCGCCGAGGCGCTGGTCGGCAATGGCCGTTTCATCCTGCCGTTGCAGGCGTTTCTGGGCCTCGATCCGGAGGTGCGGCGGTCGGCGAAGGAGCGCATCGGTGTGCTGCTGCAGCCCGGCGATCAGCTTGAGAAGATCGCAGGCCTGCTCGATCAGCTGTCGCTGGTTGCGCTGGCGTTTCCGGCGTTCAATGACGGCCGCTCGTTCTCCAAGGGCGAATTGCTGCGCAGCCGTTATCATTTTGCAGGCGCTATGCGCGCCACCGGGCAGGTGCTGATCGATCAGCTGCCGCATATGCTGCGCGTCGGCTTCGATGAATTCGAGGTATCGCACCCGGTGCTGCTGAAGCGGCTCGAGCAAGGCCGCACCGGCGGACTGCCGCTGTTCTATCAGCCGGCGGTGAAGCCGGAGGCCAAAGGCCCGAAATATTCCTGGCGGCGGGTGCGCGCCGGCTGATCCGCTCCAGAGGGCCAGAAGCCCTGTCTGGTCGGACCACATTCCCGATTCAGCCTTTTATTTTGCGCCTCTCCGCCTTAGGATAGGCCCATTATTTCGCGATCCGAATAAATGTGGCCACAAGGGAGGAACCGGGTATGGCTGGCAAGAAGATATTGATGCTCGTTGGCGAGTTCAGCGAGGAGTACGAGATTTTCGTCTTTGAACAGGCCATGCATGCGGTGGGCCACACCGTCCATGTCGTTTGCCCCGACAAGAAGGCCGGCGATATCCTGAAGACCTCCCTGCACGACTTCGAGGGCCACCAGACCTATACGGAAAAGCTCGGCCACGACTACATCCTCAACAAGACGTTTTCCGAGGTCAATCCGGCCGACTACGATGCCGTCTACGCGGCGGGCGGGCGCGGGCCGGAATATATCCGCATCGACAAGCGCGTGCAGGCGCTGGTGCGGCATTTCCATGAGACGGGAAAACCGATCTTCACCATCTGCCACGGCGTGCAGATCCTGATCGCGGTCGACGGCGTGGTGCGCGGCAGGGAAGTCGCGGCGCTGCAATATTGCGAGCCGGAAGTCACGCTGGCCGGCGGCATCTATATCGATGTTGCGCCGACCGGCGCCCATGTCGACGGCAATTTGGTGTCGGCCAAGGGCTGGCCGGGCCTTGCCGCCTTCATGCGCGAATGCCTGAAAGTGCTGGGCACCGAGATCCGCCAGGGCGAGATCCTGATGCGCGACCAGCGCCGGGCGGCTTAAGCTCGGAATGTGGAGCCCGCCGCACCCCTAACGCATGTCGCGCAAAAGTGTCAGCGGTTTTGCGATAACGGCATGCATAAACAACAACCTAAAGCGCGTCGCGTGAGGCCGGTCGAGCGCGACGCGCTTTAGGTGCGGCGGTATGCTTTACACGGCCATCCGCGCTTCGCGGAACGATACCAGCTTGCTGCGACTCTCGTCCCACAGCGCCAGCTTGACGCAGCGCAGGCTGTCGAGGAGTGTGACGCGGCCGATCTCACGCAGCTCCGGATAGTCCCTCAACACTTCCGGAAGCCGGTAGCATGGCACCTTGGCCGAGAGGTGATGCACGTGGTGGACGCCGATATTGCCGGTGATCCAGTTCAGCACCGGCGGCAGGTCGTAATAGGACGAACCGTGCAGGGCAGCGTGCTGGAATTCCCACTCGGAGTCCTTTGTCCACTCCGTCTCCTCGAACTGATGCTGGACATAAAACAGCCAGATGCCGGCCGATCCGGCGAGGATGACGATCGGCAAATGCACGACCAGGAACGCGCCGGGGCCAACGAACCAGATGAGCAGCGCGGCGATGACCGCGATGGCGAGATTGGTCGACATCGACGACACCCAGGGGGTGAAACCGCCCCGCATCATGCCCAAGGGCAGTCTCTGCTCGAAAATGAAGATCCATATCGGGCCAAGGCCAAACATCACCAGCGGATGACGATAGAGGCGATAGGCGAGCCGGCCCCGCCATGACAGTTGCCGATATTCAGCGACCGTCAGTGTCTTGATGTCGCCGGTGCCGCGCTCGTCGAGATTGCCGGCGCTGGCGTGATGGGTTGCGTGGGCGCGGCGCCAGCAATCGTAGGGCGTCAGCGTCAACACGCCAAGCACGCGGCCGATCCAGTCGTCGGCATAGCGGTTGGCAAAGAAGGAGCCGTGGCCGCAATCGTGCTGGATCATGAAGATACGCACCAGAAAGCCGGCTGCCGGAAGGATGAGGACCAGACCCCACCAATGGCCATAGGCATAAGCGGCCGAGGACAGTGCCCACAGCGTGGCGAAGGGGATGAGGGTGATGGCGAGTTCGACGGCGCTGCGACGCCTGTCGGGCTTTTTATAGCGCGACAGGATCTTCAACCAGGCGCGCTTGCTGTTTGCCACAGCTTCGGGGGAAATCATGTTCATCATGAAACATAGGCGGAGCGGCGCGCTGCCGCAAGGCGGAGATCACGCAAAGTTACTGCGGGTAAATGTCGCGCGATGGCGAGGAATTGCGGCCGCAATCGCAGGTCGCGTTGCTGGCGACGGTGTCTACCGACGGCGCCCGCCTGCGACCACCTTGGCTTCGACGCCGTCCAGGCGGTCGAGCAATTCCTTCAGACGGTCGGGAATATCGGACTCCGTGCGGAAGGCCGGTAAGGTGCGCAGAAAGCGCTTGGTCGCCTCGGTGCCGAGCTGGCGCCGGATATCGGCGGCGAGCCCGTCGCGTTTTTCGCCATTCCTGCGGGGCATCATCCAAAATCCTGTGTCGGCTTCGAAACTCTTCCAAGGGAGGAATGGTTCCCGCATTGTAGTGTCCCGGCAAGCAAAGCCGTCGGGTACGGTAAAGTTTGAATTAAAATCGAAAGCTCTGCGCCGTCCGCCATCAAGCAGCGACAGCGGCTGCAGTATCGCTTGCCCCTTGATTTTTGGCCGCTAAACCTCGATATCGGGCGCAAATCCACACCATTCGAAAATGACGGGAAACGGCGATGAGCGACCAGGCAAAAGACGAACGCGCGCCCGATGAAGCCGAGAAGACCGAGGCTGCCGCGGAGCCAAGGGAAGGTGGCGTCGACGGCGACTATGAGGCGCTTGTGCGGCTTCTGAAGGAAAACGAAGAGCTGAAGGATCGCGCGCTGCGCGTCGCGGCCGACATGGAGAATTTGCGCCGCCGTACCGCGCGGGACGTCCACGATGCGCGCGCCTATGCGGTTGCCAATTTTGCCCGCGACATGCTTTCGGTGTCAGACAATCTGCGCCGTGCGCTGGATGCCATCCCGGAGGAGGCCAAGGCGTCGGGCGATGCCGGCTTCAAGGCGCTGATCGACGGCGTCGAGATCACCGAGCGCGCCATGCTGTCGGCGCTGGAACGCCACGGCGTGAAGAAGCTTGAGCCCGAGGGCGAGAAATTCGATCCGAATTTCCACCAGGCGATGTTCGAGGTGCCCAATCCCGACGTACCGGCCAACACGGTCGTGCAGGTCGTGCAGCCCGGCTATTCGATCGGCGAGCGTGTGCTGCGGCCGGCCATGGTCGGCGTCGCCAAGGGCGGCCCCAAGCATGTCGCAAGCGAAGCGCCGGTGGAGCCGGGGCCGGTCAACGAGCAGGCTGAGAAAGATGCGTAAGTTAGGGGAGTAGGGGAATAGGGCAGTACGGGAGTAGGGAATAGCGCTACGTCGGGTAAAGTAGAGCAATTGCCTACTCGGGCCCTTGCCTTCTCTCCGCCTACTCCCCTACTGCCCTATTCAGGCCGCAAACCGCTGCGCTTCTCCACCATAATAATTGACGTAGCGGGCACCGATCTCCTTGACCGGCATCACCACGAACACGTCGACCGTCGAGAATTCACGGTCGATGACACAACCGTCGCCAATGCGCGCGCCGACGCGCAGATAGCCCTTGACCAGCGGCGGCATCGCCGCGATCGCCGCCTTGGTGTTGACGGCCTCGATCGGCATCAGATCCATGGAACAATAGCGCCCGGCGACGGCGCGCACGTCCCAGGATGAATTCGTCCGGCAGTGGTGGGCAAGATAGGTCAGCGCCTCGGCATGTGCCGCAGGCACGGTGCCGTGGAACGACGCGCAGCCGGTCATCACGCCGATGCCGTAATGGTTGATGTAGGCCCATATGCCTTGCCACAGCGCCTCGATGGTGCGCTTCGAGCGGTATTCCGGCAGAACGCAGGAGCGGCCGAGCTCGAGGAAGCGCTGGCCGGGATGCCGCGCGATGAGCTTGGTCAGCTCGAATTCACCTTCGGAATAGAAGCCGCCGGCGGCCGCGGCAATCTCC
Organism: Mesorhizobium sp. M0954; assembly: GCF_040319155.1. Classification (NCBI taxonomy): domain Bacteria; kingdom Pseudomonadati; phylum Pseudomonadota; class Alphaproteobacteria; order Hyphomicrobiales; family Phyllobacteriaceae; genus Mesorhizobium; species Mesorhizobium sp. M0954. Next base: position 82,751 of record NZ_JAMYNR010000001.1, read on the forward strand.
TGCCGCAGCAGGCGGTAGGTGCCGACGATGCGGCGATGCTCGGGGCCGGAAAGCGAAGTATCGAAGACCAGCAGATGATCGCAGAGGGGATCGAAGCGATCGGCATCGCGGCGGTCCTGCATCTGGAACAGGTCCTTCCTGGCACCAAGCTCGTCGTAGAACACCCGGTAGCGCACTTCCTGCGCGGCAGCGATCTCGGCCTCGTTGCGGGCGAGCCGCACTTCGAGATTGCCGATGCGGCCGAGCGATGCGCCTTTTATGACGGCATCGGCGTTCCGGCCGACGAGCAAAGGCCCGCTGGCGTTCGGCCGAGCATCACATTCCGGCATGACTGTATGCACGAGTGATTCTCCTTCGAGCCATCCCTCTTGGCACGGGGATACGGTGTAGGTGCAACAGGATTGTGACAGTACCGTGATACGGCTCTGCGGGCAATACTTCGTCGGCTGGGCAATCTATCAACCGTCTATGTTGTGCCTCAGGCGGCCGCTTGCCCTTCGACCGCATGAACCAGGGCATCGGGGTCGAGCGGCTTGGTGACGAAGCCGCTGGCACCGTGAGCGAGCACGGCGTGGCGGGTCTTTTCCTGGCTGTCGGCCGACAGCACCATGATCGGCACTGGCGGCACCGCGGTCTCCTCCTCATGGCGGCGGATGGCGGCGATGGCGTCCAGGCCGTCCATGACAGGCATATGCAAGTCCATCAGCACCACGTCGTAACGGTGCTTGTGGCCGGTGCTGATGACCGCCTCGACGGCGGCCTTGCCGTTGCCGACCACTTTCACGCGATGCCCGGCCTTCAGCAGCGTGGCGCGGGCCAGCATGGCGTTGATGTCGTTGTCCTCGGCGATCAGCACCGACAGGCCCTGCTGGCGGGCGCCAATGGCGTGCCCCGCCTGCGCGCCGCGCCTTTGCAGTTGCGGCTCGGCGATGACCGGCGCGTGGCTGGTCAAAAGCACGCGCAGCAATGTCTCGCCGCGCACCGGCCTCGCAAGGAAGGTGGCGTAACCATTGGCACGGAACTCGCCAAGCATGCCACGGTCGGTCGGTGCAATCAGCGTCACTGCCTCGCAATCGGCAAATCCGCTCTGGCGCAGGCGCCTGAGCAGCCTGCCGTCGCTTTGCTCCATGGCAGCATCGATCAGCAGCACGTCGCAGCTCTCGGCGAAAGGGGTGGCCTGGGCGGCGGCGGTGGCCAGATCGACCGTGCCGCCATTGGCGCGAATGGTGCGGGCGAGGGCTTCGGCCTCGACCAGGTTCTTCGACACGATCACGGCATGCCGGCCCGACAGCGCGTCCTGGCGGATCTGCGGCGCCTCGACGGCGGAAATAGCGGGAATCTCGAAGACGAATTCGGACCCCTGGCCAAGCCGGCTTGACACAGAGATAGTGCCGCCCATGGCGGTCACCAGGCGCTTGGAAATGGCGAGACCGAGGCCGGCACCGCCATGCGCACGGGTCGAGGTGCCGTCAGCCTGTTCGAAGTCCTCGAATATGCGCTCCATGTCCTCCTCGCGTAGACCGGGGCCGGTGTCGGTGATGGTGAAGCGGATGCGGTCGGTGGTTTCGGTGCGGACGCGGGCGATGCTTGCCAGGACGCCGCCGCTGTCGGTGAACTTGACGGCGTTGCCGATGAGATTGAGCAGCACCTGCCTGACCCTGCCGGGGTCGGCGGTGATCAGCTGCGGCACGTCGGGTTCGACATGACAGCCGAGGCCGATATCCTTGGCAAAAGCCCGCGCCGCCAAAAGCTCGATGACATTGTCGGCGATCTCGCGCACCGACATCGGCTGCGGTTCGGGATCGAAGCGGCCGGCCTCGATCTTGGAGTAGTCGAGCAGGTCCTCGATCAGCGCCAGCAGCGCGCTGGCCGAGGTCGAGATGGCGCCGACATAGGTCCGCTGCTCGGGCGAAAGGCTGGTGTCGGCGAGAAGCCGGGCCATGCCCATGATGCCGTTCATCGGCGTGCGGATCTCGTGGCTGACGGTGGCGAGGAAGCGCGATTTGGCCTGGCTCGCATATTCGGCCCGCTCGCGGGCGGTGATCAGCGAGGATTCGGCGCGCTTGCGAGCGGTGATGTCGCGGGCGATGGCGCGATGCGAAACGGCGCCGCTGTCCTTGTCGCGCACCGACAGCTCGATCCAAGAGAACCAGCGTGGGCCGTCCGGCGTGCGAATGGCGACGTCGGTGGAACTCAGGCATTCATGGTCGGAAAACGCGGCGTCGGGGACGATGCCGACATCGATGCCTAGTTCGGCCAGGGTCTTGCCGGCAAGGTCGCGCTGGTCGGTTTCGACAAGGTCGGCGAAAACCTTGTTGGCGTAGACAATGTGGCCGTCGCGGTCACGATGGACGACGAGATCGCCGAGTGCATCGATCAGCCCGCGAAAGCGCTCCTCGCTCTCCTGCATCTCCCACATGCGGTCGGCCAGCGTCTCTATTTCGGCGCGGCTGCGGGCGGTCGTGGCATCGAGCAGGGCCACCGCGCGGCGCTCGGTGCGCCTGTTGCGCAGATGCATGGCGAGCCCGGCGATGGCTGTCGCCAAAAGGCCGATGGTGATGAAGATCGGCGTCCCGGTCAGATGCGAAAAGGCTGCCAGCACGACGATGGCGACGAGCGTCAGGAAGGGCAGGCCTTCGCGGTTGGAGGCCGGCAGTTCCGGCGCCAGCGGTGGCGCGGCGACAAGCTGCCGTCCTGGCGCCGCGGGGGCCGTCCCGTCGGCCCGTTCGGCTGGTTCCGCCTCTCTGATGCCGGGTTCCGCAATCATACGGAACTCCTGCCAGACAGAGCTTATCGAAGCTTGTGGTTGATCGCTCGAATTTTAGCGGTCGCTCTCTTTTTTATCCCTTGGGGGTTCACATATCCACCACCACGCGGCCGCGGATCTTGCCCTCGACGATGTCATGTGCGGCGCCGATGATGCCGTCGAAGCCGATGCTCGTCGACAGGCTGGCAAGCTTTGCGTGGTCGAGATCGGCACTGATGCGGCGCCAGGCCTCGAGTCGGACCGCCTTCGGCGCCATCACCGAATCGATGCCGAGCAGCGAGACGCCGCGCAGGATGAAGGGGGCGACGCTTGCCGGCAGGTCCATGCCGCCGGCGAGGCCGCAAGCGGCGACGGCGCCGCCATAGGAGGTCATCGACAGAACGTTGGCCAGCGTGTGACTGCCGACCGCATCGACGCCGCCGGCCCAGCGTTCCTTGGCGAGCGGTTTTGCCGGCTGGGTGAGCTCGTCGCGTGAAATCACTTCCGCGGCGCCGAGGTCGATCAGATAGGGGCTTTCGGCAGCGCGGCCGGTCGAGGCGATGACATGATAGCCGAGGCTGGACAGGATCGAGACCGCGACCGAGCCGACGCCACCGGCAGCGCCGGTCACCACCACCGGGCCGCGATCGGGCACGATGCCGTGGCGCTCCAGCGCGATGACGCAAAGCATGGCGGTGTAGCCGGCGGTGCCGACTGCCATCGCATCATGCGGGCTCATGCCGTCCGGCAACGGCACCAGCCAGTCGCCCTTGACGCGGGCGCGCCCTGCAAAGGCGCCGAAATGCGTCTCGCCGACGCCCCAGCCGTTCAATATGACCTTGTCACCCTTGCGCCAGCCAGGATTGGAAGACGAGATGACGGTGCCGGCGAAATCGATGCCCGGCACCAGCGGCCAGCGGCGGATCACCGGCGCCTTGCCGGTAATTGCAAGACCGTCCTTGTAGTTCACCGTCGTCGCCTCGACCGCGACGGTGACGTCGCCCTCCATCAGGTCTGCCTCGGTAAGCTCGGTCACCGCGACCGACTGGTTTTTCTCGGCGTCGCGCGAAACGAGGATGGCTTTGAAGGTTTCGGGCATTTTTTCTCCTCGGGCTTGCAGATCAGAATGTGCGGTGCCAGGCGAGTGAGGTCAATCGCTCGACGCTCCGCGCCGCCAGCCAATGAGTTCGTCGAAGACGACCAGCACCGCACCAACCGAAATGAAGGCGTCGGCGAGGTTGAAGATCGCGAAGGACCAGACCGGCGTATGGAACAGGACATAGTCGATGACATGACCGTAGATTGCGCGATCAATCAGGTTGCCGAGCGCGCCGCCGACGATCAGTGCGAAGCCGATGCGGGCAAGCAGGTGGCCGGGCGGCGTGCGGGCCGCAAGATAGAGCACGAAAGCGACCACCAGAACCGCGACGACCACCAGGCCGGTGTCGCCGAAGGACGAAAACAGCGAGAACGCGATGCCGGTGTTGTAGGTGCGGTACAGCGCCAGGAACGGAAGAAGGTCGAGCCGTTCCTGAAAGGCAAGACCGGTTTCGACTAGGTATTTCACCCACTGGTCGAGCGCTATCGCGGCGACGACCAGAAGAGCATACGGCCTCCAGGACTTCATGGTTTGCAGTTTCACGGTTTGAGATGTCACGATCTGGCGTCCTCCGGGCCGAGCTTCAGCGCGCCGCGCCGGATCTCGAACAGCATGACGCCGGTGGCCACCGCAAGGTTGAGCGAATCGGCGCGGCCGGCCTGCGGTATCCGCAGCAGTTTGTCGCAGCTTGCGGCAAGCTCGTCAGGCAGACCTTGCTGCTCGTTACCCATCATCAAAAGCACCGGGCCTTTTGAAAAATCGACCGAGCGGTAGTCGACCGCACCTTTCAGATGGGTGCCGGCGACGAGGCCGGGAAAGCTCGTTCGCCAGGCGAGAAAAGCTTCGGGCGACGCCTTGGCGACCGGCACGGCGAAAATCGAGCCCATGGTGGCGCGCACCGTTTCGACCGAAAAGGGATCGGTGGTCTCGCCGACCAAGATGACGCCCCTGGCCCCGACAGCGTCGACCGTGCGGATGACGGTGCCGAGATTGCCGGGGTCGCGGACGCGGTCGAGCGCCACCCAGACGTCGCCGTCACGGGCGCGGATGTCCTTCAACGGCAGGAATTTCTGCGAGAACACGCCGACGACCATCTGCGGATTGTCGCGGCGGGTGATGGCGACGAGCACTTTTTCCGAAACTTCAAGGACGGTGCCGCCGGCGGCGACCGTGCGCGCCGCGATCTTTTCAACCGCCGTATTGCCACGTCCGGCCTTGGCGAAGACCAATGTCCTGATCGACCAGCCGAGATCGAGCGCGTCGATGACCAGCTTCAGGCCTTCGGCCATGAAGGCATTCTGCTGGTCACGGAATTTCTTCAGCGCGAGCGCCTTGATGTCCTTGACCAGCGGGTTGGCGAGGCTGGTGACTTCCTTCACCTGCCCTGGCGCGCCCGCGTGCCGTTCGTACGCACTCATTCAGGCCACCCAGCGTGAGAACAGCGAGGTCGAAAGCGCCCGACCGGCAGACTTCTCGCGGATGATCAATTCACCCGACTCGACCGTGCCGCCCATGCCGGCGAAGGTGTCGCGCATCAGGGCATGGATGGCGAAAAAAGAGGCGCGGATCGAATAGGCGGTCAGTACCACGGCGAGCGGCTTCGGCGTCAGGATCGCGCGGCAGATATCGGTCAGCGCCGGCAGGTCCTCGAACAGCTGCCAGACCTCGCCCTTCGGTCCGCGGCCATAGGCGGGCGGGTCGAACAGGATGATGTCGTAGCGGCTGCCGCGGCGCTCCTCGCGCTCGGCGAATTTCACGGCATCGTCGACGATCCAGCGGATCGGCTTTTGCGACAAGCCCGCCATTTCCTGGTTTTCGCGCGCCCAGCCGATCGCCTTCTTGGAAGCATCGACGTGGGTGACCTCGGCGCCGGCACGCGCCGCCACCAAGGAGGCAAGGCCGGTGTAACCGAACAGGTTCAACACCTTCACCGGCCGTTTTGCCGCCGCGATCAGTCCGGCCATGTGGTCCCAGTGCGAGGCCTGCTCGGGAAAGACGCCGACATGGCGAAACGAAGTGAAGCGGCCGAGATAATCTATGCCGTCATGCTTCATCGGCCAGGTTTCGCCGAGCGGCGTCTTGGGGAAGCGCCAGCGGCCGATGCCTTCCTCGTCGGTATCGCCGGTGAAAATGGCGTCGGCGCGCTCCCAGTCCCTGGCCGGCAAAGCCTTTTGCCAGATCGCCTGGCCCTCCGGCCGAACGATGCGGTAGGGGCCGTATTGCTCGAGTTTTTCTCCGGCGCCGCTGTCGAGCAACGCGTAGTCCTGATTGGGGCCGACCTCGAGGATCAGCGGCAGATGTTCGGCAGGCAGCACGCCATCGCGACGGGATAGAGGGCGCGGCGCGGCTTTCGGCTCGGACCGGTCCTGCAGTTTAGGCTCCGAACCGGCGGTCAGGCCGGCGTAGCGCCGCCGCGGCTGCTCCGCCCCGCCCTTCGGGGGCGGGCGGCTGTCGCGGCGTTTGTCGCGAAAAGGTTTCAAGAAGGCGCATCTCCGGACGGCGGCTCGCCGCTTCTGCCACAGCACATTGACCGGCGCAACAAAAGGGCTGCCGACGTGTGCAGCCGCGCCTGATCGCCAGCAGGCCGACTGCGAGCGCTATGAAACCAACGGCCTTGAAGCCGGTGACGACCATATGGCCGGTTTCCCAACTGCTCCGGATACTTTCGAAATTGTCCGGGATCGGTCCAGGCACCCAGGTGGCCAGGACATCGTTTGCCGGTTTGACCAGGGTAAACCACGCCACGAGGGCCATCAGATAAAGCACGGTGGCGGCCAAAATCCACCAGAATGCCGGGCGGTCGCTGCGCAGCATCCAGGCGAGAAGCCCCGGACAGGCGATCGCGGCCACGTCCAGCGGTGCGCCGACAATCGCGAAGAATTGGAACTGAGCGTTGAAGACAGTGGTTTCACGCCAGAGCGAAGGCGGCCAACTGGTCAGCCGCGGCACCGATTCCAGCACATGGGCGAAGGATGGTCCGAGGCTGAGCGCAGCGACGATGGCGGTCAAAACCGACCAGAACAACAGGAACCCGCGCATATCCATAGTGGCCAGACAACGGCGTCAGGACGCAGACGTTCCCGTCCGCCACCCATGTCGCTTGCCGCCGAAAGCGCTGGGGCTCTATCGTGATTGAAACCAGGTCATGATTCATGTCCCGTGCTGAACGCCTGCTCGACCTGATCCAGATCCTGCGCCGGCATCGCCGGCCAGTCAGCGGCCGCAGCCTTGCGGGCGAAATGGGTGTGTCGATCCGCACGCTCTATCGCGATATCGCCACGCTGCAGGGGCAGGGCGCGCCGATCGAGGGTGAGGCGGGGTTGGGTTACGTGCTCAGGCCCGGTTTCATGCTGCCGCCCTTGATGTTCACCGATGAGGAGATCGAGGCGATCGTGCTCGGTTCGCGCTGGGTGGCCAAGCAGCCGGACTGGCGGCTTGCGAACGCCGCCACCGACGCGCTGGCCAAGATCGCGGCGGTGCTGCCGAACGATTTGCGCGAAGAGCTCGACGCCTCGACGCTGCTGGTCGGGTCGCGCACCGAGGTCACCGAAGGCATCGATCTCGGCGTGGTGCGGCAGGCCATCCGCGAGGAGCGTAAGCTGAGCTTTGTCTATCGCGACGCCGGCGGCGCTGCCTCCGAGCGCACCGTCTGGCCGTTCGCACTCGGCTTCTTCGACAAGGTGCGCGTCGTCGCGGCCTGGTGCGAGATGCGCCAGGATTTCAGGCACTTTCGCGCCGACCGGATATCCGGCCTCAATGCCACCGAGATGCGCTATCCGCGCCGCCGTCAGGTGCTGCTCAAAGAATGGCGGGCGACGCTCGACACGCCAAGCTAAGGCTGCTGCTCAGTTGAGACTGCTGCCAGAATCTGGCAGTGGCGTACGGTATGCTCCTCCAGTCGAAACGATCTGGAGAGCAATTCATGACACCGCCCAATTTCGTCATCCTCTATGTCGACAAGCCTGAGCAAAGCGGCGCCTTCTATAGCGCGCTGCTTGGGCGGCAGCCGGTCGAGACCTCGCCGACCTTCGTGCTGTTCGTGCTCGACAACGGCTTCAAGCTCGGCCTCTGGTCGCGTCACACCGTGGAACCGGCCGCCGCGGCAGCAGGCGGTGGCGCCGAGATCGTCTTTGCGCTGGACACGCCGGAGGCGGTCGATGCCACCTACACCGATTGGGCCGGACGGGGTCTGAAAATCCTGCAGAGCCCGACCGACATGGATTTCGGCCGGACCTTCGTCGCGCTCGATCCCGACAATCATCGGCTGCGGGTTTATTGGCAAAGGGAGTAAGGCAGTAGGGCAGTAGGGGAGTACGTGACAGGAAATATAGCTGGCGCGGCGCCGCACGATCAGTGCGGTTTCCTACTGCCCTACTGCCCTACTGCCCTACTGCCCTACTGCCCTACGCTTGCGCGATACACGCCAATGCCGGCGGCGAGGTCCTCGAGGGCTGCGCCGACCGACTTGAACAGCGTGATCTCGTCGTCGTTCTGCCGGCCTTTTTTCTGGCCGCGCGTGAGTTCATAAAGGTCGGCGACGATGGCTTCCGGCTTCAACACGCCGGAGGCCAGCGGCTGGACGATGTCACCGGCTTCCTTGGTGGCGCCGGCGCGGGTGTCGACATAGACGCGGGCCCGCGCAACCGTGTCGTCGTCGCTTTCGCGCATCGCCGGAGTGAAGCCGCCGACGAGGTCGACATGCGTTCCGGGTCGCAACAAGGCGCCCTTGACCAGCGGCTCGGTGGTGATTGTCGCCGAGGAAATGATGTCGGCCTGGCCGAGTTCGGCGTCGAGATCGCCTGCGGCTTCGGCCGCAAAACCTTCCGCACGCAATCTTGCAGCGACCTTTTCGGCATTGGCCGGCGTGCGGTTCCAGATGCGGATGCTGGTGATCGGCCGCACAGCCGAATGCGCCTTCGCTAGGAACGGCGACAGCGCGCCGGCGCCTACCACGAGCAGCCGCGAGGCGTCCTCGCGGGCCAGGTAGGAGGCGGCCAGCGCCGAGGCGCAGGCCGTGCGCCACTGCGTCAGCCGCTGGCCGTCGATCATGGCCTGCGGCTCGCCGGTGGCGCCGTCGAGCAAGAGGTAAAGGCCCATCACCGCGGGTTTTCCGACAGCGTTGTTGTCGGGCGACACGGTGACGATCTTGATGCCGATGTGACCGCCGGCGGAGGTGCCAGCCGCGTTGAAGTCGGTCCAGGCCGGCATCAAAAGCAGCGTTGAAGCGGCGCCGTCGGGCCGCTCTATCGTATGATGGTGCCTGACCGGCTGTATGGCGCCATCGCGAAAGGCGGCGCGCAGCGTCTCGATCAGTCCGGGAAAGGTCAGCGCGCTGTCGACCTCGGCGGCCGAAATGGTCAGCATGAAAGGCTCCGCGAAAGATATGTCAGCGACGCTTCAGTTTGTCGCCTTCGGCAAAGCCTGGCCCCGAGGCGCGGCAGGCGCGCGGCTTACCGCCTGGCGCAGATTCTCGGCCTCGGCACCGCGCTGGCGCGCCAGCTTGCGATAGCGCCCTTGCTTGATCCAGGTCGCCAGGCTGCCGACGATCATGCCGATGGCAAGGGCAAGGAACAGGAATATGAACAGCGGCAAGGTCAGCGTCAGCGCCGGGTTGCCCGGATTGAACGGGTCGAGCGTGAAGGCGACCGGTTCGCGGTTGGCAACGGCCAGCGCGATCAGGATGATGGCCAGCGGCACGAAGACCACGATGAGGATTAAGCGATTGAACATGTTTTTCCGTAGGCACTGCTGTCGGAGCGGGACGGCGGGCGCCGCGCCTATTTGCCTCCGTTCAGCCTTTCACGCAATTCCTTGCCGGTCTTGAAGAACGGTACCCATTTCTCCTCGACCTCTACGGATTCGCCAGTGCGCGGGTTGCGGCCGGTGCGGGCAGGGCGATTTTTCACCGAAAACGCGCCGAAGCCGCGCAACTCGACCCGGTTGCCCTCGGCAAGCGCGTCGGTGATTTCATCGAAGATGGCGCTGACAATGTTTTCGACGTCGCGCAGGAAAAGATGCGGATTACGCGTGGCGATGATCTGCACAAGTTCGGATTTGATCATGAAAAGGCTCCCCGTAAAAGCAGTGCCGCCGAAATTATCAGAATGATTTTATTTGGTTTTTCACTCGTCCCAAGCGGTTCCTCAAGGGTGCCAGACGGAAACGAGACCGTCAAGAAACAAGCGGTCCGCTCCAATTTCGTGAAGGACGTCGCCGTCATGGCCGGCCAGGCCAAGCGCAGCACCGACGGTCTGCGCCATCGCTTTGGAGAACAGGAAACCGCCGCGTTTTTCCGTGTCCTTCCATTCCACCACCTTGAGCTTGGCATCGACACCCTTGCCTGCAAGCCAGTCGATTGCTTCGGCCTCGCCGCCGACCGCGTCGATCAATCTGTTGGTGACCGCCTGCCGGCCGGTGAAGATCGACCCGTCTGCGAGCGCCAGCACCTCCGGCTTGGTCATGTTGCGGCGCTCGGCGACGATGCCGACGAACCAGTCGTAGCTGTCGAGGATGAGCTTGCGGACCATGGCGCGCTCATCGTCATTGGTCGGCTTGAAGGGAGAAGGCGAGGCCTTCAAGGGCGAGGATTTCACCTCCTCCAGCTTGACGCCGAGCTTGTCCATGAGGCCGCTGACGTCCGGGTACTGAATCAGCACGCCGATCGAGCCGACGATCGAGGATTTGCGTGCGACAATATGGTCGGCCGCGGTGGCGATCATATAGCCCGCCGAAGCCGCGAGCGTGCCGACCTCGGCCACCACCGGCTTTTCGGCGGCAAGCTTGCGCACTGCCTCATAGATCGATTCGCCACCGACGGTGGTGCCGCCGGGTGAATCGATCGACAGGATCACAGCCTTGACGCGCGGCGACTGACGGATTGCCTCCAGCCGCTTGATCAGTTCTTCGTCTTCGGTGATGGTACCTTCGATCTTGACCTTGGCGATGTGGTCGACAGCCGCGCCGGTGAAGTCGTCACCATAGATCCATGCCGAGAAGGCGATCAGTCCGGCTGCTGCGACGATAATCGCCGCAACACGCCAGAATGTCAGCTTGCGGCGCAAGCGGCGGCGGTCGATCAGGTCGTCGGCTCTCAATACCATGGTCAGCCTCGTAGTCGGTGGGAGCAGATGCTTTTAAAGCAACCATTCGCGCCCGGCTACCGTTTCCTGACGGCCTTGCGCCAAAGGCCGTTAGGCATTCGCGGCAAGCCTCAACCTGTCACGTTCCACAGGCTCTAACACTGTGCGCCCATATCTGGTATGAGGTACAGGCTGCGCTGGGGCCATTTTCATTGTACAGGGGCGGCTGTCACATTTTTGCGGTTTTCCTCGGCTTGTGCTTGCTTGAGGGCGCCGGCACCCCACCTATAGGGCGGCTTGGCGGGCAGGGGTTTAGAAGAAGCAGTCATGTTAGCGGGACCAATCGAACCGACCAACACCGAGACGGAGTTGGCTCCCAAGGCCGCAGGCCGGGCGCGGGTCGACGCGTTTGACGTTGCGCAGCGTCATTCGCGCCGGGTCCGTGTCCTCAAGCTGGCCGTGCCGCTGGTCGCTGCCGTGATTGCGGTCGCGTTTCCCGTCTATTCCTATCTCATGGCTCCCGCTGCAATCGAGGTGCAGGCCGACGGCGGCGCCTTTGCCGATGGCAAGCTGGTGATGGCGAACCCCAAGCTCAACGGCTTCACCAAACAGAACCTGCCCTATTCGATGACAGCCCTGCGCGCCATACAGGATGTCAGCAAACAAGGCATCATCGATCTGGAGGGCATCAAGGCCAAGCTGCCGATTGCGACCGACAACACGGCCGCCATCGATGCCACGCACGGCACCTATGATCGCGACGGCAACACGCTCAGCCTGACCAGCGATGTGACCGTGTCGACCACGGATGGTGTGGTGGCAAAATTCAAATCAGTCTATCTCGACATGGGCGAAGGCACTATGAAGACAAGCGAGCCCGTCGATGTCAGCCGCGGCGGGTCGCGGATCAGGGCGGATTCGATGTCGGTCCAGGACAATGGCAAGGTCCTGGTTTTCGAGAACAAGGTGCGCGTCGACATCGATCCCGCCAGTTTGAAGGCGGCAGAGGCAAAGAGCGGAGAGACCAATGCGGTTCAGTAGTTCGGCACGGCGCCTCGCCGCGATTTCGGCGTTGACGCTCGGGTTGCCCTTGGGGCTGACCTTCGGGACGGCGCCGTCGCTGGCGCAATCCAGTGCCACCAGCCAAATGTCCGGCCTCAGGCTGTCGGGCGACAAGCCTATCCAGATCGAAAGCGACAAGCTCGAGGTGCGCCAGGCGGAAAGCGTCGCCGTCTTCACCGGCAACGTCAACGTCGTCCAGGGTCCAACCGTGCTCAAGGCCGGCAAAATGACGGTCTATTACGTCAGGGATGCAGGCGCCGCTAAAGGCGCCCAGCCCGCGGGTGCCGCGGCGATGACCGGATCCGCCAACATCGACCATCTCGAGGTCGACGATAAGGTCTACATCAAATCGGACAATCAGGTTGCCACCGGCGACCGCGGCACCTTCGACATGAAGACCGAAGTGCTGGTGCTTTCGGGCAGCAAGGTCGTGCTCTCGCAAGGCGATAACGTGCTTGTCGGCTGCAAGCTTACCGTGCAGATGAAGAGCGGCCTTGCCCAGGTCGACGCTTGCGGCGGCCGCGTCATGATGTCGATCACGCCGCCGGCGAAGTCTGGAGCAGCGAAACCCTGATGACCGGCATATCGTCGCTGCTGGCGCGTCTTCCAGGGCGCGCCGCCAGCAAACTTGCGGCACCGGCCAGGGTCACCGTCGAAGCGGCAAAGTTCAAGGGAACCTTGATCGCCAAGGGGCTGACCAAAAGCTACAAGGGCCGCAAAGTCGTCAGCGGCGTGACGCTGGGCGTACGCGCCGGCGAGGCGGTTGGGCTGCTCGGCCCCAACGGCGCCGGCAAGACGACCTGTTTCTACATGGTAACCGGCCTGGTGCCGGTCGATGAAGGCACGATCGAAATCGACGGTTTCGACGTCACGTCGATGCCGATGTATCGCCGCGCCCGTCTCGGCATCGGCTATCTGCCGCAGGAAGCGTCGATTTTTCGCGGCCTGAATGTCGAGCAAAACATCCGGGCCGTGCTCGAGGTCGTCGAAAAGAGCCGCAAGGAGCGTGAGCGCCTGCTCGACGAATTGCTCGAGGAGTTTCACATCAGCCATCTGCGCAAGGCTCCGTCGCTGTCGCTCTCCGGCGGTGAGCGGCGACGCCTCGAAATTGCCCGCGCCTTGGCAACCCGCCCCGCCTATATGCTGCTCGACGAACCTTTCGCCGGCATCGATCCGATCGCCGTCGCCGACATCCAGCAACTCGTGCGCCACTTGACGGCACGTGGCATCGGCGTTCTGATCACCGACCACAATGTCCGCGAGACACTTGGCCTGATCGACCGCGCCTACATCATCCATGCCGGCCAGGTGCTGACCCATGGTCGAGCCGACGAAGTGGTCGCAAATGCCGACGTGCGGCGGCTTTATCTCGGCGAGGGATTTACACTCTAAATGCGAAATTCCGGTTCGAACGGGATTTCCGGCGTAGTCCAACAGCTTTTTCTTCAATTTTCTGCCTGAAAACGCGTCGGCAGGCGAGTTTTACCGCTCCTCGCCTTGACAAGCAAAAGCCGGGCCAGTTTCTATGCTGGCCTGGAAAATTCCTTCCAGCAGTGCGGGTGCGTAGACGGGGCGTTTGAAACCGAACCATGGCGTTGGCGGCAAAACTACAGCTACGACAGTCGCAGTCGCTGGTGATGACGCCGCAGCTGATGCAGTCGATCCGCCTGCTGCAGTTCACCCATCTCGAGTTGGAACGCTTCATCGACGACGAGATCGAACGCAATCCCTTGCTGGAACGCGCCGAACCGCAGGAGGACGCCGCCAGCGACCAGGCGCAGAAGGGCGACGCCGCATCGGAACCGGCTGCCGACGGCGACTGGTTCGAGGCGGAAACGGCATGGAGCGCCGAGGCGATCTCGGAAAAGCTCGATACGTCGCTGGAAAACCTGTTTCCTGACGATCCTGGTACGAGCGAGCGGCTCGGGCCCGACCTGACGGCACAATGGAAATCGGCGTCCGGCAATGGTTCCACCTCTTCCTCCGACGGCTTCGACGTCGCGGATATGGCGGCGGCGGCCATCACGCTGCGCGACCATGTCGGCGAGCAGGTGGCGCTCGCCTTTGCCGATCCGGCGGCGCGCCTGATCGCCGGCGAGCTTGCCGACGGCCTCGACGAGGCCGGCTACATGCGTGCCGATATGGCCGAGATCGCCGCCCGCCTCGGCGCGGACGCCACGGCGATGGCAACGGTCCTGGCGGTCTGCCAGACATTCGAGCCCGCCGGCATATTCGCCCGCGACCTCGCCGAATGCCTGTTGCTGCAGCTGGCCGTGCGCGACCGGCTCGATCCGGCGATGAAGGCGCTGATCGCCAATCTCGAACTCCTGGCACGGCGCGATTTCCAGACGCTGAAGCGGATTTGCGGCGTCGACGAAGAGGATCTGCTCGACATGCTGGCCGAGATCCGGGCGCTCGACCCACGGCCGGGAATGGCGTTTTCGCGCGGTGCCAGCGATGCGATCGTGGCCGACATCGAGGTGCGTGCAGCCAATGACGGCAGCTGGACGGTCGAGCTCAATGCCGAGACGCTGCCGCGCGTGCTGGTCGATCACATCTATTTCGCCCAGGTCACGCCACATGCGAAAAACCAGGCGGAAAAGGATTTCCTTGCCGAATGCCTGCAGAACGCCAACTGGCTCACGCGCAGCCTCGACCAGCGGGCGAAGACCATTCTCAAGGTGGCCTCTGAGATCGTGCGCCAGCAGGACGCTTTTCTCGTCCACGGCGTGCGGCACCTGAAGCCGCTCAACCTGCGCACGGTGGCGGACGCCATCGGCATGCACGAATCAACGGTCAGCCGGGTCACGGCAAACAAATACATGCTGACGCCGCGCGGCGTGTTCGAGCTGCGCTATTTCTTCACCGCCTCGATCGCTTCGTCAGGTGGCGGCGATGCGCATTCGTCGGAAGCGGTGCGCGACCGCATAAAGCAGCTGATCGACGAGGAGAAAGCCATCGATGTGCTTTCCGACGATGCCATCGTGGACATGCTGCGGGAAAGCGGCGTCGACATCGCCAGGCGCACGGTGGCCAAATACCGGGAAGGCATGAACATACCCTCTTCGGTGCAGCGGCGGCGCGAAAAACGCGCTTTGGCCAGCGCCGGCCGTTGATCTCCGGCGGAATTTCCACAGCTTTCGCCCTTCATTGACAAGCGGCGACGAAGTGGCTAGAAGCCCGCCCGCATGGGACGGGCTGGCGAGTGGATTTGAGTTCGCCGATGCCCGCACGAGAGATGGTCCGTCACGATGTAGGCCACGGGACGGCCAAGAAGGCGGCTTGTGATCAACCGGAAAGTTCGGATCTAAAATCGGCGCAAGTGACGCCGCAAAAGCTTGTGCGCGCGGACCACGAGTATAAACTCGGGACAGTTTGAAGCCTGAGCAAGGAAGGTCAGTTTTCAGATGACACTGCGCATATCGGGAAAACACATGGATATCGGCGATGCGTTCCGTACGCGCATCAACGACCGTGTCGGGGAAGTGATCGGGAAATATTTCGATCGGGGCTTTTCAGGGCAAATCGTAGTCGTCAAATCGGGGTCGCGCTACACGGCCGATTGCATGATCCGGCTGGACTCCGGTGCTTCGCTGCAGGCGACCGGCGATGCCCAGGATCCAACGCTTGCCTTCGATACCGCGGCGGACCGTCTGGAAACACGCCTCAGGCGCTACAAGCGCCGGCTGAAGTCGCACAATTCAGGCAATAGCAACGGCGAGCTCACCGACGTCGCCTATACGGTGATGGCGCCGCTTGCCGACGACGAGGAGGACATACCGGAGAATTTCGCGCCGGCCATCGTCGCCGAATCGACCATGACGCTGCGGACCATGTCGGTGGCGTCAGCGGTGATCGAACTCGACACCAAGGACAGCCCGGTCCTGGTCTTCCGCAATGCCGGAAACGACCATCTCAACATCGTCTATCGCCGGCCGGACGGGAATATTGGCTGGATCGACCCGTCCACGGCCAAGGTCGCGCAGGGGTAAAAACCAGCCGCACGCGAGCGTGGGGACTGGCGACGGCAGGCGAACAAGGGATTTCAAGCATGGATCTGAGCGATCTCGTCAGCATTCCGGCAATCATGCCGGCGTTGAAGGCGAACTCCAAAAAGCAGCTGCTGCAATTGCTGTCCGAAAGGGCGGCGGCGATTTCCGGCATTCCGGAGCGAGAGGTGTTCGACACCATCCTGCAGCGCGAGCGGCTCGGCTCCACCGGCGTCGGCAACGGCATCGCCATTCCGCACGGCAAGCTGGCCGGGGTGAAGCGGATCGCCGGCGTTTTTGCCCGGCTGGAGACACCGGTGGACTTCGAGGCCCTCGATGATCAGCCGGTCGACCTGGTGTTTCTGCTTTTGGCTCCCGAAGGCGCCGGCGCCGACCACCTCAAGGCGCTGTCGCGCATTGCGCGGGTGCTGCGCGACGCCGACACGGTTGCCAAGATCAGGGGCACGCGCGACGCCGTAGCCATCCACGCGCTGCTGTCGGACACACAGGCCTCGCACGCCGCCTGAGGTTTTGATTAAATCCGTTGAAGGGCCGCCGTGAGCGGCCCTGTCCGTTTCCAACCAGATCGCTGCGCCGTATTTGTCAGTGGATAACGACGTTAGTGGATAGCGACCGGGGTCAGATCGTTTTCCAGCGCGCCAGCCAGTGCCCGGTCGCGAGCGTCCGAAAGCAGGATCGGCTGGCCATTGGCGGCAAACAGGGCCCACAGTTCCAGCCCGGGCGCGATTTCGCCGAGGCCCGGGAAACGGCCGCGCAGATCGTCGCTCGACACTTTCCTGAGATAGGCGACAGAACCTTCGCCGAGATGGGCGAATTCGCCGCTGGTCATGATGATATTTTCGTTAGTTCTGGTCATTTCAAGCCTCCTTGCCGCGAGACGCCGCTCAAGGCCATCCCGCATGAGAGCTATCGGCAAAAATCAGTCTTTCACCGATATATTTATTTTTCGTACCAGCCGTTCGGATTCCGGCCGATCGAGATCGATCGACAGAAGGCCGTTCTTCAATTCCGCCGTAATCACCCGCATGCCGTCGGCCAGCACGAAACAGCGCTGAAACTGGCGCGCGGCGATGCCGCGGTGGAGGAATTCGCGCTCGGTGTCGTCGTTCTGACGGCCGCGCACGACCAACTGGTTCTCCTCCGTTGTGACATCGAGATCGCTTTCCGCGAAACCGGCAACGGCGAGCGTGATACGCAGCCTTTCGGTTTTGCCGTCGGCACCGCTGAGGCGCTCGATGTTGTAGGGAGGATAGCTGTCACCGGACTTTGCCAACCGCTCCAGCGTCTTTTCCATGGAATCGAAACCGAGGAGAAGCGGGCTGGAAAAAGGCGTCATTCGGCTCATGTTACAGTGTCCTCTCAAGAGCGACATAAAGTGGAAAAACCCGGATGGCATTTTTCCCGATGGTCTTGATATGGTCCGCCGCCCGGCAGACTTCAAGCCGTCACACGTCCCGCCCAAAAAGACTTGCCAAAACAAGGAATTGAAATGCCCCAATCCCGCAGGATCATCATCGACACTGACCCCGGCCAGGACGATGCCGTCGCCATATTGCTGGCGCTGGGCAGCGCCGAGCTGGAGATCGTCGGCATCACCGCGGTGGCCGGCAACGTGCCGCTGAAACTTACCGAAAAAAACGCCCGCAAGATCTGCGAGCTGGCCGGCCGGCCGGACGTCAAGGTCTATGCAGGCGCCATCCGGCCGCTGGCGCGCGAACTCGTCACCGCCGAGGAAGTGCATGGCAAGACCGGCCTCAACGGGCCGCAACTGCCCGAACCAAAGATGAAACTGCAGGACGAGTATGCGGTTGATTTCATCGTTGAGACGCTGATGAACGAGGAGAGCGGCACGATCACGCTGTGCGCGCTCGGGCCGCTCACCAACGTTGCGCTGGCGCTGATCCGCGAGCCGAAAATCGCGCCGCGCATCAAGGAAATCGTGCTGATGGGCGGCGGCTTCTTCGAGGGCGGCAACGTCACGCCGACCGCCGAGTTCAACATCTATGTCGATCCGCATGCTGCCGATGTCGTGTTCAAATCCGGCATTCCGATCGTGATGATGCCGCTCGACGTCACCCACAAGGCGCTGACCACCGCCAAGCGTACGAAGGCCTTCCGCAAGCTCGGCACCAGGGTCGGCACGGCCACCGCGGACATGCTGGAATTCTTCGAACGTTTCGACGAGGAGAAATACGGTACCGACGGCGGCCCGCTGCACGATCCTTGCGTGATCGCGTATCTGCTGAAGCCGAAGCTGTTCAAGGGGCGCAACTGCAATGTCAGCGTGGAAACCGCCTCGGAGCTCACCATGGGCATGACGGTGATCGACTGGTGGGGGGTGACCAAGCGGCCGAAGAACGCCATGGTGATGCGCGACATCGACCATGATGCGTTTTTCGCGCTGTTGCTGGAACGGCTGGGGCGGCTTTAGGGCTGCTCAGTAGTTGAGCAGGCGGTAGGTGGTGGTACCGTCCTGGCGTTGTTGTTCTTCGATCGAGACTTCCGATCCAATCATGTGGGGTGTTTCCACCTCACCATCGACAAATATCCGAGCGTTGCCCTCATAGAGGCGGACTTCATATCTATAATAAAGTCCATGTCCGACGGAACCCCTCGGATTTAGAGGCATCGTCGCAACATCTTCGACGGTGCCTCCTACGAGTTGTGTGCCAGTGATCGGACTGTTCTGCCTGGTTACAATCGGCACAGCGATCGCGAGAGCGAGCGCACACAAGATTGTGATGCCAACAACTCTGTCGCGAAACTCTTCCCGAAGCAAAAGAATGCGGGTTCTAAGAGAAAGATTTGCCGGCCCCATACCTTAGAGTTGAGTAGCATAGGGGCTTTGTTCAAGAGCGATTCCCCGAAAAAGCCATGTCACTCGCGTCACCTTTGAAAACAGCTTATCGATCGATCGTCGTTCAATTTGCAAACCGGTAAAAGACGAAGCCATTGTCGCGCGTGACGCGCTCGATGCCTACGCGCGAGCCGATCAGATGCGGGAGGTCGTCGTAAACGAGGACCGTCGAACCGTTCTCAAGGACCAGCAGATATTGGATATTGCGCCCTTTACCCTGTCCACTTTTGATCGTCGCATCGACCGGGTCGACCGATCGGATCGGACTTGCGTCATTCGCCCATTTGTTCAGAGCCGACGGAACCATCGCCGCGAACAAAGCGATGAACAGGATCACGCCAAACGCGTTCCTTTTCAAATCCGCGTAACTCCACGGCATAGACATGAATCCCCAACTGTTGATCCATGTGGTGGCCTGAAGGCCGACTTTCAATCGGCTTTCCTATTCCAGGATGTTGCTGTTGGCGTCGCCGGGCTCGCGGCCGTTACTTCGCCTTGGAAAAGGCCAGCCACAGGCCGCCGCCGACCAGGAAGCTGCCGCTGATCCTCGACAAGAGCTTGAGGCGGCCGGCCGACAGCAGGCGTCCGGCGCGGCCGGCGGCCAGCGCGTAGGTCGAATCCGAGACTGCGGCGAAGATCATCGCGGTGAGACCCATGACGCCGATCTGTAGTGCGTAATTGCCTTCGGGAGCGATGAACTGCGGAAAGAAGGCGCCGAAGAACACTAGCGTCTTTGGATTGCTGATCGCCACCAGCAGGCCCTGCAGGAAGAAGCCGCCACGTGGCCTTTTTGCCGTTCCGTCGGCGTTCAGCTTGCCTTTCGAGCGGAACATCTGCACGCCCATCCAGATCAGGTAGGCGGCGCCGATCAGCCGGACCCACTCGAACCAGTGGCCCATGCCCGCGATCAGCGAAGTCAATCCGATGCCGACGATGGCGATCATGATGGCTAGCCCGGCCTGGGTGCCGGCGACATTGGCGAGCCCTGCGCGCGAGCCATGGCGGATGCTGTTGGCAATGATCAGCGTCACCGTCGGCCCCGGCACCAGGATGATGACGATGCAGGCGACGACATAGGTGGCGTAGAGTTCCAACGACATTTTTTCCCTCCACAGATGCCGCTCGTGCGGCGCGCTGTCGCGATCAATGCATGGCGATGAGTTGCGTGCAAGCCGGCGAGGCGCCGACAATGCGGAGTTGATTTCAGCAGGCGCCGGCCTGCCATGGCAGCGTTGTCTCATAGGCGGCAGCCGCCCTCAGCACGGAGAGGTCACCGCGCGGCCGCCCGATCAATTGCATGCCCATTGGCCTGCCCCTGGCGTCGAAGCCCGCCGGTACGTTGACCGCCGGGCAGCCGCCCAGCGTGGCGAGCGCTGAGACCTGCATCCAGCGGTGATAGCTGTCCATGGCACGCCCGGCCACTTCCCTTGGCCAGTGGGTGACGACATCGAAGGGAAAGACCTGTGCGGCTGGCAGCGCAATCAGGTCGAAACGCTCGAAGAGCGATAGCAGTATTCGGTGCCAGGACGAGCGCCTCACCGTGGCGGCATGGATCTGCGGCGCGGTGAGGCGCAGTGCATGTTCCACCTCCCACACGGCCTCCGGCTTCAGCAGGCTGCGTTTCGAGGGATCGTCGTAATGCGCCTTGAGCGCACAACCGCTGCTCGCCTGCCGAAGCGTTACAAATGCCTGCCACAGCGCTTCGAAGTCGCATTCCGGCATCAGCGGCTCGGCCTCGAAGGATACACCCGCGAACCGGCCGAGTGCTGCCTCGCAAAGCTGTAGAATGCCTGCTTCAACCGGCAGATGACCTTCGAGATCGCCGAGCCAGGCGATACGCCCGCCGGCCGCCGGCGTTTCCACCCCTTGGAGAAACGAGCCTGGCTTATCATGCGACAGCGGCGCGCGAGGATGGTAGCCGGCCTGCACGTCGAGCAGCAGCGCCATGTCCCGCACCTTACGCCCCATCGGCCCTTCGACGCCCATTTGCGCAAGAAACACATCAAGGTCAGGGCCGGCCGGCACCAATCCCTGCGATGGACGGAAGCCATAGACATTGTTGTAGGCAGCGGGATTGCGCAGGGAACCGCCAAAATCGCTGCCATCGGCAACGGGAACCATGTCGAGCGCCAGCGCGACCGCCGCACCGCCGCTCGAGCCGCCGGCGGTCAGCGCCGGGTCAAATGCGTTGAGCGTCTGTCCGAACACGGTGTTGTAGGTGTTGGAGCCGAGCCCGAATTCGGGAACGTTGGTCTTGCCGATGATGATCGCGCCGGCCTTGCGGACGCGCTCGACGAAGAAGTCGTCTTCCTCAGGCACAAAATCGGCGAAGATCGGCGAGCCGAAGGTGGTTCTCAGGCCTTTTGTCAGCGCAAGATCCTTGATCGCGATCGGCAGGCCGAACAGCGATCCGGTATCTCCACCTCGCGCCAGATGAGCGTCAGCGCTGTCGGCCTCGCGCAGGATGTCGGCACGCTCACGCAATGAAACGATAGCGTTGACCAGCGGGTTCACCGCCTCGATCCTGTCGAGGAATGCCGCGACCACTTCGCGCACCGAAAGCTGCCGGCGCCGGATCTTCCCGGCAAGCGCCACGGCAGACAGGCGGCAGATGTCGCCGGCGGGCGGCACCGCATGCTTGGTCGTCGGGCGCATGGCTGTCATCCGGCTTCAGCCTGTAGATTTCTGCAGAGCGGCATCGACGTCCCTGGCCAGCGGGATGGCCGGCTGTGCACCGGCTTTCAGGCAGGCCAGCGAACCGGCTGCGGCAGCGCGGGCAAGCGCCTGGTCGAGCGGCAGGCCGGCTGCCAGCCCGGCTGCAAAATAGCCGCAGAACGTGTCGCCGGCGCCGACCGTATCGAGCGGACTGATCTTCAGCGCCGGAACCATCAGGAGATCGTCCGGCGTTGCCGCCAGAACGCCGTCCGCGCCAAGCGTGACGACGATGGTGCGGCCGGTTCTCGCGGCATAGTCGCGCATCCGTGCCGGGCGGTCGCGGCCATTCAACGACAGCGCCTCGCCATAGAGGTCGAACTCGGTTTCGTTGGCGACGACATAGTCGGCCTTGCCGAGGAAGCCGGCCGCGTCGCCATGGAAAGGGGCGGTGTTGAGCACGGTGATCGCGGCGGCTGTCCTTGCCGCGTCGAGTGCTGCCTCGACGGTCTGCAGCGGGATCTCCAGTTGCAGCAGCACGACGTCGTCGTTTTTTACGAAAGCCTTGGAAAGGTCACCCGGCACGACCGAATCATTGGCGCCCGGCACAACGGCGATCACGTTCTCGCCGTCGGCGCCGACCATGATCAACGCGGTACCGGTCGAGGCAAAGGTCTCGCCGACGCCGGACAGGTCGATCTTGCCGTCGCGCAGCAGCGCCAGAGCGTCGCTGGCGAAGCTGTCCTTGCCGACCGCGCCGACCATGCGCACCTTGGCGCCGGCGCGGGCGGCGGCCAGCGCCTGGTTGGCGCCCTTGCCGCCGGGGGCAGTAGCGAAACCGGAGCCGCGCACGGTCTCGCCGGGACCGGGCAAGCGGTCGACACTGGCGATGAGATCGAGATTGATGGAGCCGATGACGACGATCAAGAAGTGCCTCCCGCTAGCGCATACCACTCTAATTGCGCGGGAAGCTACTCCGTAAGATCGCTGCTTGTCACCCTAGCGGTCCTTGCATCGCTCCAATCGTTCCATTCGTTGGCTATTCAAGAAGAGACCTGTCCCGCCTCCCAGCCGAGGATGGCGCGTTTGCGGGTCAGACCCCAATGGTAGCCGGTGAGTGCGCCGGACTTGCCGAGAGCCCGGTGGCACGGCACGACGAAGGACATCGGATTGGCACCGACCGCGGCACCGACAGCCCGGCTGGCACTCGGTGCGCCGATGCGCGCCGCGATCGAGGAATAGGTGCAGGCCTGGCCCATCGGAATGCGCAGCAAGGCCTCCCAGACACGGACCTGGAAGTCTGTGCCGATCATGACAACGCGCAGCGGCTGGTCGGCGCGCCACAGCGACGGATCGAAGATGCGCGCGGCATAGGGTGCCGTCGCCGCCATGTCCTCGACATAGGTCGCATTCGGCCAGCGGCTGGACATGTCGGCAAAGGCCGCACGCTCGCCGCCGGGGTCGTTGAAGGCGAGGCCGGCGAGGCCGCGGTCAGTCACCATGATCAGCGCGATGCCGAAAGGCGAGATATGATAGCCGTAGCGGATGGTGAGCCCTGCGCCGCGGGTCTTGTAATCCCCCGGCGACATCGCTTCGTGGGTGACGAACAGATCATGCAGCCGGCCTGGGCCGGACATGCCGAGTTCGAACGAGGTTTCAAGCAGCGGCATGCCGGCATCGAGCAGCTTGCGCGCATGATCGAGGGTGACGGCCTGCAGAAAAGCCTTGGGCGACAGGCCGGCCCAGCGGGTGAACAGCTTCTGCAGCCCGGTCGGCGTCTCGCCGACCTCCTCGGCCAGCACTTCCAACGAAGGCTGGTCGCGATAGTCGAGGCTGATCTTTTCGATGGCACGACGGACGATTTCGTAGTCTCCACCTTCAGGCGTGATGTCTTTCTGAAGGATTGCTGTCGTTTTGAGAGGCATTTGGGCGTTCATGGCAGTATCTCCTTGAGTGCGAATATCGTCCTTCGCGGCGCCGATCACCACCCGAAACTTGCTTTCCCGCGGCATGTACCCAGATAGAGCTGGGCTTTGAATGGGGAGGACGGTCGTGGCTGGTGAAAAAGTAAACCTGACCGGGGCAAAGGAGACTTTGCTTTTGACACTTTACGGCAAGGCGCTGGAGAGCCGGCTGCCCAATTCGCTGCTCAGGGACTACTTTGCCGACGAGGCGGTGCGCAACATCGACTATGATTTCTCACGGCTCAAGGTCGACAACAATCTCGGCGTCGGTCTAGCAATCAGGGCAAAGACGCTGGACGTCTGCGTTCAGGACTTTCTCGCCCGAAATCCTGACGCCATCGTACTGCATCTCGGGTGTGGGCTCGATACGCGCGTATTCCGTATCGATCCGCCAGCCGGCGTGGACTGGTTCGACGTCGACTATCCCGAAGTCATCGACCTCAGGCGCAAGCTCTATCCCGTGCGGGATCACTACCACCTGATCGCTTCGTCGGTCACCGAACCGGGATGGCTGAACGAAGTACCTCGGGATCGCCCGGCCATAGTCGTGGCGGAAGGCCTGACTCCCTACCTGGGCGCCGAAGAGGGGCAGCAACTGTTTTCTCGTTTGGTGGGACATCTTTCGAGCGGCGAACTGGTTTTCGATGCCTATAGTCGCCTGGGCCTGAAGATCATTCGCCTCAATTCCTCCTTCCGCGCCACCGGTGCCGAGGTCCATTGGAGCATCGAGAACCCGCATGAGTTGGAGCGAGCCGTTCCGAAGCTGCGGTTCGTCGAGGACATCCCTGCCTATAAGCCGGAACATGCCGCTCGCATGCGCTGGTTCGCGAAACTGTTTGTTCGCCTTTGGAAATACATTCCAGCATTGCGCAAGATCGGCAGGCTGTTGCGCTATCGGTTCTGAAACGCTGGCTCAGCGCGCCTTAGCGGCTGCCAGAGCGCGCGAAAATGCGGTGGCAAAACTCTCGCGGTCGGCGGGGTTGAGAAAGCCGCCGATCGAGACGGTTTTTCCTTGCGCCTCGACCGCCATTCTGGTGATGCCGATCTCGGCGTGGCGGGCGATCGAAAAGCGCGCCCAGAACGGATTGAAGCGGTGTGCTTCCGATTTGCCTGACGGGGCAGTCTTGCGGATGTCGAGGCTGGTGCGCGACACCGATACCTCCTCGCGAGCCCGGGCGGCACGATAATTGGCGCGGAAGGCGATGTAGACGGCGATCACGTCGAGGCCGAAGAAGCCGAACACCGGCCAGGCGCCGCGCGACAGAAAAAAAGCTCCGGTCACCAGCCAGCCGAACAGCAGGGCGCCCATCAGTATGGCAAAGCCGGTCTTGCCCAGCGACCGGTGCGGTGTCAGCAGCGCCTGGAAAAATGGCTCGTCGGCCTGAAATGAGGCGTTTGTGTCGCTCATTGGGGAATATTATAGGAAGGCAATGACAAGCCCCAAGCCCAAAAACTCTTCTGCGCTAAAAAAAGACCTGTTGCCCGGCCGCCGCGACGGCTCGAACGCCAAGCGGCGTCCGCGGCCCGCAAGATCGCGGGCGCTTTACAGCGCGGCCGAGGTGCATGAGATTTTCCGGCGCTTTTCCGTTCAGCGGCCGGAACCGAGGGGCGAGCTCGAACATATCAACGCCTTCACGCTGTTGGTGGCGGTGGTGCTTTCGGCTCAGGCGACGGACGCCGGCGTCAACAAGGCGACGCGGGCGCTGTTCAAAATTGCCGACACGCCGCAAAAGATGCTGGCGCTGGGCGAGGCCAAGCTCGGCGACCATATCCGCACCATCGGGCTATGGCGCAACAAGGCCAAGAACGTCATCGCGCTGTCGGAGGCGCTGATCCGCGACCATGGCGGCGAGGTGCCTGAGGATCGCGATCAACTGGTCGAGCTGCCGGGTGTCGGCCGCAAGACCGCCAACGTCGTGCTCAATGTGGCATTCGGCCAGCATACGATGGCGGTCGACACGCACATCTTCCGCATCGGTAACAGGCTCGGCCTGGCGCCGGGCAAGACGCCGGAACAGGTCGAGCAAGGTTTCCTGAAGATCATTCCGGATGAATATATGCGGCACGCGCATCATTGGATGATCCTGCACGGCCGCTATGTCTGCAAGGCGCGCAAGCCGGATTGCCCGGCCTGCGTCATCGCCGATATCTGCAAGGCCAAGGAAAAGACGACCAGCGTGCCTGCACCGCTGGTGGAGATCGCGCCGCTCGGGCCAGGAGAAGCGGCTACTGAGTCAGTGCCCGGCAAGCGACTGTGAAGTTCCTCGCATGTGGCGCCGTCCACGTTCAGGAACTCTCTTCGACAAACACCTCCTCGCGCTTCTTCTTGACCGCGGGGAGAAACACGATGACGAGCACGGCAAGCGCGATGAGGAGCAGGCTGGCGCTGATCGGCCGCGTCACGAAGGTGCTCGGATCGCCGCGCGAGAGGATCATGGCGCGGCGCAGGTTTTCCTCGAGCAGCGGGCCGAGCACGAAGCCGAGCAGCAGCGGCGCAGGTTCGCAGCGCAGCTTGGTCAGGAGGTAGCCAAGCAAGCCGAAGAAGGCGACGGCATAGAGGTCGTAGACGTTGGTGTTGACGCTGTAAACGCCGATCGAGCAGAACGCCATGATGATCGGGAAGAGCACGTAGTAGGGGATGGTAAGAAGTTTCACCCAAAGCCCGATCAGCGGCAGGTTCAAGATGATCAGCATCAGATTGCCGATCCACATCGAGGTGATGATACCCCAAAACAGCGCAGGCTGTTCGATGGCGACATTGGGGCCGGGCACGATGCCCTGGATGATCATAGCGCCGATCATCAGCGCCATTACCGGGTTGGCCGGAATGCCGAGCGTCAGCATCGGGATGAAGGAGGTTTGGGCGCCGGCATTGTTGGCCGATTCCGGTCCGGCGACGCCTTCGATGGCGCCCTTGCCGAATTCCCCGGGATTTTTCGAGACACGTTTTTCGACGGTGTAGGAGGCAAAGGCGGCAAGGATCGCGCCGCCTCCCGGCAGGATGCCGAGCGCCGAACCGATGATCGTTCCGCGCACGATGGGAGCCGCCATGCGCCGAAAATCTTCGCGGGTCGGCATAAGGCCGGAGATCTTTCGGATCAGCACGGAACGCTCATGCTCGTTTTCGAGGTTGCGCAGTATCTCGGCGACGCCGAAGACACCGACCGCCACTGCGACGAAATTCAGCCCGTCGGCATATTCGCGGATGCCGAGCGTGAAACGGGGTGTACCGGTGTAGATATCGGTGCCGACAAGGCCGAGCAGCAGGCCGAGCACGACCATGGCCAGCGCCTTGACGATCGAGCCGTGGGCGAGCGCGACGGACGAGACCAGACCGACAATCATCAGCGAAAAATACTCGGCAGCACCGAATTTCAACGCTATCGCCGTCAGCGGCGGGGCAAAGATGGCGACGAGGAAGGTCGACACCGTGCCGGCAAAGAACGAGCCTATCGCCGCGGTCGCCAGTGCCGCCCCGGCGCGGCCTTTCCTGGCCATCTGGTAGCCGTCGATGGCGGTGACGGCCGACGAGGATTCGCCGGGCATGTTGATGAGAATAGCGGTAGTCGAGCCGCCATACTGCGCGCCGTAATAGATGCCGGCGAGCATGATCAGGGAGGAAACCGGATCGCCGATCTGGAAGGTGATCGGCAACAGCATGGCAATGGTTGCGGTGGCGCCGATACCGGGCAGGACACCAATCAGCGTGCCGAGAAGGACACCGATCAGGCAGAAACCGAGGTTTGCCAAAGATGTGGCCGTCGAAAAGCCGAGTGCGAGATTGTTGAGGAGTTCCATTTCATCTCCTCACAACGACAGTGGCAACCACGGGCCGAAACGCCGGAACGGCAGGCCGAGTGCGTAGCTGAAGATGGCGAACGCGAACAGCGTCAGGCCGGCCGACAGCACGAGCGCGGTCAGCGGCTTCATGCGGCCGCTGGCAAACGATGCGATCAGCGCCGCCAGGAAGATCGATGGGATGAAGCCGAGGCCGCGCACCGTCAGGCCGAAGAAGATCGGAGCAGGCAGGATGAACAGCATGCCGCGCCACGCAATGTAACCGATCGGCTCGCTCTCGAAGCGCACTGCCTCGACTAGGATGACGGCGCCGAGCAGAATGAGCACGATCGCCAGAACCAGGGGGAAATAGCCCGGCCCCATGCGAAAGGCGGTGCCGATTTCGAGGCCCAGCGACTGCAGCGCGAAAAAGACGCCAATAAAGATCAACAGCGCGGCGCATATGCCGTTGGCTCTGTCGATTGCGAAAGGTTTCATGACGTCCTCCCGGCCCGCCTCACGGGCGTGCCGATGCCGGTGTAAAAACGGGGCGCCGGCGGCGCCCCGTTAAAAACCTTTAGTCGGCGTACTGGCCGGCCGCTTCGATGATCGGCTTCCAGCGCGCAATCTCACTTTCCAGCTTGGCCTTGAGCGCGGCCGGCGTGGCATCGGCCTCGGGCGACGGCTTGGTGCCGAGTTCGGCAAATCGGGCGACGACGTTCTGGTCCTTCAGCGCCACCTGCAGAGATTTCGACAGGCGTTCGGTGATCTCGGCCGGCGTGCCCTTGGGTGCATAGATGCCGTGCCAGATGCCGACCTGCACCTGGGGAAGACCGGCCTCTATCGTCGTCGGCACGTCCGGCAGCACGTCTAGCCGTTGCGGCGAGGTTACGGCATAAGCCTTGATCGTGCCGCCCTGGATCTGCTTGGTGGTATTGGTCGTCTGGTCGCACATGATGTCGACCTGGCCGCCGAGAAGATCGGTCATGGCCGGGCCGGTGCCCTTATATGGTACGGTGACCAGCGGCGTGCCGATGGCGCTCATAAACAGCATGCCGCACAGATGCGAGGCGGCACCGATCCCGGCATTGGCAACGGTGATGCTGTCCTTGTTAGCCTTGGCGTAGTCGACCAGCCCCTTCAGATCGGTCGGCTCGAGGTCCTTGCGGCCGACGATGGTCATCGGCACCTCGGTGACGAGGCCGACATATTCGAATGCGTTCAGCGTGTCGTAGGCGAGCTTTCTGTAGAGCGTAGCACTTGTCGCCATGCCGATGTGATGGAGGAGCAGCGTGTAGCCGTCAGGCTCGGCATTTGCGACGCGGCCCGCGCCCAGTGTGCCGCCGGCGCCGCCGACATTCTCGACGATGACCTGCTGGCCGAGGTCCTTCGACATGGCTTCCGCGACAAGACGCGTGACGGTGTCAGTCGGGCCGCCGGCCGAAAACGGCACGACAATGCTGATCGTGCGTTCGGGGTAGGTCTGCGCGCCAGCGGCCGGTGGGTAAAGCATGGCGGCCGCAACGGCAGCCAGCGCGGCGACGAATTTTCTCATCGTGATTCCTCCCAGGATACGAATTACCAACCGCTGCGCGGAGTTCCTCTCAAAACCGAATGTAGATGGAGCAATAACTAGCGCAACCCGACAAATGACAATCAGCCTCGAACGGCAAACTGCACGTTTGTCCGCGCAAATGAGTGGAAAGGTTGGGCCGCGCGATGCCCTTCCTCCGACCTATCTTAATAACCGTAGCCGCGCGCCATCGCCGCCGCGAACACCGGGATCAAGAGGAAGATGAAGGCCTCGGTGCGGACATAGCTGCGAACGGACGCTAGCTCCGCCGCAGGCACCTGGAAGCCGGGACTGGCGCTCGCCTGCCTGTTCCAGGACAGGAATCGGACGGTCGGGATAATCGACAACAGGCCGACAATTGCGAAGGCGGCCATCTTTGCCCAGAACATCCAGTTGTAGACGTAGAATTCCCAGCCCTTGAGACCATAGATGACGCGGCCGATGCCGGCGACGATGATCAGCATGGCGATGATGCCGTAGTGGCGATCGATGCCGACAAGCCGCTTCAGCGTCGCGGCGGACAAGTCGCTGCGGATCAGGACGAACTCGGCGCCGATGATGCCTGCCAGCGAAAACACCAGCAGATGATGGAAGATGGCAAGCACAAGGTCGGTCGTGTCCATGCTGTTTTCCCTCTGTCGGACGGCAGCGCCGGAACCCAACGCGCCTGAACCAGTACTGGAGAAAAACTAACACCGCCTGGCAGGATTCACATCAGCCTGGAAGATGATCTACACAGCCTTGGCTCTTGTTTTTCGCAACGGATTTGGATTTCCCGTCTCGGGCGTGTCGCTGTCCCCACTTTTGGAAGACCTGCACGGGCAACAACCGAGACATGACCATGGCCAGTCCGCATACAATTGTCGCCCCAGTAATTGAGACCTCGCGCACGGTCCTGCGGCCGCACCGGCTTGACGATTTCGACGCCTATGTCGCGATGTGGGCCGATCCCGCCGTCACCCGCTTTATCGGCGGCAAGCCGCGCACGCGGGAGGAAAGCTGGATGCGCTTCCTGCGCCACGCCGGCCTGTGGTCGCTTCTGGGCTACGGCTTCTGGGCGATCGAGGAAAAAGCGACTGGCCGCTTCATCGGCGAGGCCGGCTTTCACGATCTGAAACGCGACATGACGCCGTCGATCGAGGGCATTCCGGAGGCCGGCTGGGCTCTGGTTTTGGGCGCGCATGGCCACGGGTTGGCCAGCGAAGTCGTCGCACGGGTGCTTGCCTGGGGCGACGAGACGTTCGGCGCCGCGAAGACCGTCTGCATCATCGATCCGGAAAACACCGGATCGCTGAACGTCGCGGCAAAATGTGGTTATGGCGAAGTGCTGCGAACCGTCTACCAAGGCAAGCCGACCATCCTGCTGGAGCGGCAACCCTGACGGATGTTGTTTGGCACTGCCTGCCACGTCGTCTTCGGGCGTCCGGTTCGCCAGCCTGAAAATCGTGCAGGCCGATTGTGCCGCATGCGGCGTGTTCTGTCTTTGACAGGAAGACGCAAACTCTGCATGAATTTTATCGAGCGGGTCTGAAGTCAGGCCACGTTTCTGGCAGGCACCGGAGGAGGTGTCGCGATTTGGAGGAATCCCATGCTGAACAGACGCCGATTCTTGATGAGCACCGCGGCAGCAGGTGCTGCCGGACTCGCGGCATCGCATTTTATTCCCGCCTTCGCGCAGGACGCGCCGCAGCTGCAGATTTTCGTGCCAGCGGCGCCGGGCGGCGGCTGGGACCAGACGGCGCGCGCCATGGACCAGGTGCTGCGCAGCGAAAAACTGATCTCCGGCTCGCAGATCACCAATGTCGGCGGCGCCGGCGGTACTGTCGGCCTGCCGCAATTCGTCAACCAGTGGAAGGGCAAGGGCAATGCGCTGATGGTGGCTGGCATGGTCATGGTCGGCGCGATCATCGCCAACAAGGCGGCTAACAACCTTACCGAAGTCACGCCAATCGCCCGCCTTACTGGCGAGTTCGAGGCGCTTGTGGTGCCGGCCGCCTCGCCATTCAAGACTGCGGCCGACTTTGTTGCCGCCCTCAAAGCCGACCCGACGCAGGTTCCGGTCGCCGGCGGTTCGGCTGGCGGCTCGGACCACATCTTGTTCGGCCTCATCGCCAAGACCGTCGGTGTTCCGGCCACCAATCTCTCCTATGTGCCGTTTGCCGGCGGCGGCGAGGCGCTGTCGGCGCTGCTCGGCAACCAGGTCGCGGCCGGCATCTCCGGCTATGGCGAGTTCGCCGAACAGGTCAAGGCGGGTGCGCTGCGGCTGCTGGCCATCTCCGCGGATAAACGCCAGGAGGGAATTGATGCGCCGACGATGAAGGAAGCCGGCATCGATGTCGAGCTGTTCAACTGGCGCGGCGTCTTCGCACCGCCCGGCGTCTCGGACGCCGACAAGGCAGCAATGATCAAGCTGATCGAGACCATGGCCAAGAGCGACGCCTGGGCCACCGAATGCAAGAACCGTAACTGGACGCAGATCCTGCTCACCGGTGACGATTATGCGAAATTCGTCGCCGAAGACACGGCCCGCATCGGGACGATCCTCAAGGACCTCGGCCTGGCGTGATGCTCTCGGCAAGGGGCGGCCTGCGCCCAACCCTTGCCGATTTTCGCCAGCCGCATGGACATACGCGGCGCCGGAGGTGAAACTAGGCCGAGATCGGCCGAGTGAGACCGGTCCAGGGAGAACCGGCCCTCGGGGCTGGCATTGGGAGGACGATGATGAGCACCAGCGACCAGCAGGCGCCGCCGCGCCTTGCAGTGCCCGAACTGCTGATCGGCGTTGGGCTCCTCGCCTGTGCGGGTGCGGTTGCCTGGCAGACGCTGGCAATCCCGGTCTCGCCGCTCTATTCCAAGGTCGGTCCGACCGTCTTTCCCTACATCACCATGACCGGGATGATGATCCTGTCGCTGCTGCTCATCATTGCCGCCTTGCGGGGCGGATGGCAGCCGGAGGACGAAAAGGAGACGCCGACCGACTGGAAGGCGATGGGCATCGTCGCCCTCGGACTGATCGCCAATCTGGTGCTGATCCAGCCGCTCGGCTTTACCGCGGCATCTGTCATCATGTTCGTTCTCATCTGCCACGGTTTCGGCAGCCGGCGTCCGCTGCGTGACGTGCTGCTCGGGCTGATCCTGGCGCTGGCCGCCTATTTCGGCTTTGCCAGGGCGCTTGGCGTCAATATCGGTGCCGGCTTCATCGAAAACCAGCTGAATGCGACCGTCGATTCGATCGTTGCCATGCTGAGGGGCTGACGCCATGGAAACGCTTGGCCATCTCGCGCACGGATTTTCGGTCGCCTTCTCGCCGATCAATCTCATATGGTGCCTGGTCGGCACCACGCTGGGGACTGCCATCGGCGTGCTGCCCGGCCTCGGGCCGGCACTGACCATCGCGCTGCTGTTGCCGATCACCTATCAGGTGGCGCCGGAGGCATCCTTCATCCTGTTTGCCGGCATCTACTACGGCGCCATGTATGGCGGCTCGACGACATCGATCCTGCTCAACACGCCTGGCGAAAGCGCCACCATCGTCACCGCGCTGGAAGGCAACCGGATGGCCCGCTCCGGCCGTGGCGGTGCGGCCCTGGCGACCTCGGCGATCGGCTCCTTCGTCGCCGGCACGCTGGGCACGATCGGCGTTGCCTTCCTGGCGCCGATCGTCGTCAAATTCGCGCTGGCCTTCGGCCCGGCCGAATATTTCTCGCTGATGGTGCTGGCCTTCATCACGGTTTCGGCGGTGCTCGGCTCGTCTTCGGTGCGCGGCCTGACCAGTCTGTTCGTCGGCTTCGTCGTCGGCATGATTGGCGTCGACCTGCAGACGGGGCAGCCGCGCTTCACCTTCGGCATGAGCGAATTGTTGGACGGCGTCGACGTCATCGTCGTCGCCGTTGGCCTGTTCGCCGTTGGCGAGACGCTTTACATGGCCTCGCGCCGCTATGCCGGCAAGGACGATATCGTGCCGTTGAAGGGCTCGCTCTACATGACCGCGGCCGAATGGGCGCGCTCGTGGAAGCCATGGCTGCGCGGTGCCCTGATCGGCTTCCCGATCGGTGCCATGCCGGCCGGCGGCGCCGAAATCCCGACCTTCCTCTCCTATGCGATCGAGAAGAAACTCTCCAGACACAAGGAGGAGTTCGGCACCGTCGGCGCCATCGAGGGCGTTGCCGGGCCGGAGGCCGCCAACAATGCATCCGCGGCCGGCGTGCTGGTGCCGATGCTGACGCTCGGCCTGCCGACCTCGGCGACGGCCGCGATCATGCTGTCGGCGTTCCAGAGCTACGGTATCAATCCGGGGCCGCTGCTGCTGACGACGCAGGCCGACCTGGTGTGGGGGCTGATCGCCAGCCTGTTCATCGCCAATGTCATCCTCGTCGTCCTCAACCTGCCGCTGATCGGGCTCTGGGTGCGATTGCTGAAGATCCCGGCGCCGCAGCTCTATGCCGGCATCCTCGTGTTCGCCACGGTCGGCACCTACGGTATCTCGCAATCGCCGATCGACCTCGTCATCCTCTATCTGCTCGGTGCCGCCGGCTTCCTGATGCGGCGTTTCGATTTCCCGACCGCGCCGGTCATCATCGGCATGATTCTCGGGCCGCTTGCGGAAACGCAGTTCCGCCGCGCGATGACCATCTCGAACGGCGATTGGACGGTGTTCTACAAGCATCCGCTGTCGCTGACGCTGCTGACGCTGGCCTTCATCGGCCTGGTTGGACCGCATATCTGGGCCTACATCGAGCACAGGCGCATGCGTGGACCGGAGCACGTGCCGGGCGATGCCTGAGCTGTTCGTGACGTCATGACAGACCTGCTTTCCGGCATCCGCGTCCTTGACCTGACCAATGTGCTGGCCGGCCCCTATTGCGCCTACCAGCTGGCGTTGCTCGGGGCCGACGTCATCAAGGTCGAGACGCCGCAAGGTGGTGATCTGGCGCGCCAGCTCGGCGCCTCGCCGGAGCTCAACCGGGCGGGCATGGGCGCTTCGTTCCTGGCGCAGAATGCCGGCAAACGCTCGGTGGCGCTCGATCTCAAGCAGGAGGCCGACCGCGAACGCTTCCTCGATCTGGTCGCTTCGGCCGACGCGCTGGTCGAGAATTTCCGCCCCGGCGTAATGGACCGGCTGGGGCTTGGCCATGCCAGGCTGAAGGAGGTCCGGCCAAGCCTTGTCTACTGTGCGATATCGGGCTTCGGCCAGACCGGGCCGATGCGCGACAATCCAGCCTACGACCAGATTATCCAGGGTCTTTCCGGCATCATGAGCATCACCGGTACACCGGAAACGGCGCCGCTGCGTGTCGGCTATCCCGTCGCCGATACGCTTGGCGGGCTGGTCGGAGCCTTCGCCATTACCGCCGCACTGGTCAAGCAGAAGACGACTGGCGAGGGCGCGTTCCTCGACGTGTCGATGCTCGAATGCACGCTTTCTGCGCTCGGCTGGCCGGTGTCGAACTATCTGACGGCGGACGTCGAGCCGCAGCCGATGGGCAATGAAAACATGACGGCCGCACCGTCTGGCGCGTTTCGCACCGGCGACGGCTTGCTCAACATCGCCGCCAACAAGCAAGAGCAGTTCGTCACACTGTGCCGGTTGATCGGTCGGCCGGAGTTGGCGTCGGATGTCCGCTTTGCCGAGCGCGAAACGCGCAAGCAGAACCGCATTGCATTGAAAGCGCTGATCGAGGATGCCTTGGCGAGCGGCTCGGCCGCCGCCTGGGAGGAGACGTTCAATCGCGCCGGCGTGCCGGCAGGCCGGGTGCTGACAATCCCGCAGGTACTGCAAGAGAGACAAGTGATCGAGCGCGGCATGACGGTACGCTTCCAGGCCGTGTCCGGGATGGCTAGGCCGCTGACCGTGGTGCGCGGCGGCTTCATGGTCGATGGCGAGGCACCTTTGCCGAGCAGGCCGCCGCCGGGGCTGGGCGAGCATATGGACGAAGTTTTTGCCAACCTGCCGCCACGCGCCAAGAAAAGAGCGAAGGCATGAGCGGCACGGAAAAGAAGCCATGAGCGACACGGAAAACAAGGCTGGCCGCGCGCGCGGCGAGGAATGGTGGCAGACCGGCATCATCGAGATGCGCCCCGGCGTCATCCGGCTGCGCGGCTATGAAATCCAGGATCTGATCGGTCGCGTCAGCTTTCCGGCAATGATCTGGCTCATGCTGCGCGGCGAACTGCCGAGCGAGGAGCAGGCGGCGCTGCTCGGCATCGCGCTGGGTGCTGCCGTCGACCATGGGCCGCAGGCGCCGTCGATCGCCATCGCCCGCATGGCGATCACGTGCGGCGTCGGCATCAACAGCGCCATGGCATCTGCCATCAACGTGCTTGGCGATGTGCATGGCGGCGCCGGCGAACAGGCGCTTTCCTTCTACGGCGACATCGCCGCTGAAGTGGACGCCGGCGTGCCCCTCACGGGCGCCGTGTCGCTGCGGGTTGATCATTTCCTTGCTGGGGAGGACGGTTATGTGCCCGGGCTCGGCCATCGCTTCCACCCGGTCGACCCGCGGGCGCCCCGCCTCATCGAGCTGACCCGTGACTTTGCCGCGCGCGGCGTCGTCAGCGGGCGCTTCGCCGATATCGCCGAGATGGTCGAGGCCGAGGTTTCGCGGCGCAAGGGCAAAAAAATCCCGCTCAATATCGACGGCGCCACGGCCGTCATCTACGGCGAGCTCGGCTTCCCGCCGCCGCTGACGCGGGGCCTTTTCGTGCTGTCGCGCTCCGTCGGCATCCTCGCACATGCATGGGAACAGTCGCAGGAGAGCGAACGCAACAAAGGGCCACTGCCGCGCGAATGGCTGTGGGCCTATACCGGCACGCCGGCGCGGCCTCTGCCCGAGGAAGACGATGGCAGTCAGTGAGGCATCGGTTCAAGAGACGGGGGCGGCGGGCGCTGGAAACCAATTCCATCCCGACACAGTTGGGGCATGCCTCCATCTTCTATTGAGCGGGATCTTTTCCGAACGCCGGACTCTGCTTTTTGGGATTATGCTCCAGTTCGGCAATCCTGATGTTCCTCACCAGCGTCGAAAGATCCGGCTCGTCGATCAGCAACGCCGCGTCGGTCGGCGTCAGCCATGCCCGCTGCCGTCTCTTGGCTTCTTGCCACTTGGCAAGTTCCTCGGTTACCTCAAGCAAATAGACGACGACATCGACGCGAACGAAGCGGTTCGCCAGCCGCTTCCAGTAGTGGTAGGTGCCGGCAGGCTGTTTCAGTGTCTTGCCGAGAACACCGGCTTCTTCCTGTGCTTCGATGGTGGCTGCCTTGCGGCCGCTCTTGCCCTTCATCGGCCAGCCCTTCGGTACGATGAAGCGCCTCGTCGTTCGCGATGTGACCAGCATCACCTCGACATCGCCATGCTCGTTCAGCCGAAAGGGAATCGCCGCGACCTGGCGAACCCCGTCGCCCTTCCTTGCCTTGCGTACAACCTTCTTCTTGCTGGCTGCCATTCGATAATCCAGTCGAATCGGTGCCCAGACGGCAAGGGCAGCGTTGCAAACTCGCCCGCTTTCAATGGGGCGCAGGCGGAGCGGTTTCCCCAGTATATAAGTCGGCTAAATAAATGAAAGGGACCGGTCGTCAGCGGCAGGTGCTGACAAAGCCGCTCCCTGACGGCAGCAACTGGCAAGTTGGCCTCATCTGCGGCACCTCCTGCCGTTGCGGTATTGGGATTTGGCGATCCAGGGCACGGTACTGCTGTTGCTGCTGCTGGTATTGCTGCCGCCGCAGCCTGTTCTCCAACATCTGCAACTGGTCTTGCTGGATCAACACGTTGCGATCGGCGGGACTGCCGACCTGTGCCGATGCAGCAGGATTTACGCCCGACAGCATCGACGCAGTCAGCATTGCCGACCCTAAAAACGTCAATAGACGAAGCCGTGGCATTCGTTCATTCCCGCACAAAACCAATCTTCTTTTAATATAGGGCTTTTGTCCGGCGACGCCATGGCCGCCGCTGATTTGAAGCAGATTGGAAGAGGCATTTCGGCTTCGGATGCTCGTCGCGTCAATCGACTTCGCGCAGCCGGTATCCGACGCCGGTCTCGGTCGTGATATAGCGGGGCTGGTCGGGCGTCTTTTCAATCTTTAGCCTGAGTTGCCGGACATAGACTCTGAGATATTGAACGTCGGTGGAATCGCCCCAGACCTGCTTCAGCAGGAACTGGTGGGTGAGAACCTTGCCGGCGTGCTGCACCAAGGTGCGAAGAATGTCGTATTCCTTCGGCGAGAGCTTTATCTCCTTGTCCTCGATCTTGACGACGCGCTTCACCAGATCGACGGAGAGGTCGCCGGTCTGGAACACCGGTCTCTCACCCTGCTGCTGGAACTTGTGGCGAAGCGCGACGCGGATGCGTGCGACAAGCTCGTTCATACCGAATGGCTTGGTGACATAATCGTCGGCGCCGAGTTCGAGGGCCGAGACGATGCCGGCCTCGTCGGTGCGGCTGGAAAGAATAACCACGGGAATGTCCAGGCCATCATCCCGCCATTTGCGGAGCAGCTCATGCCCGCTCATGCCGGGCAGGCCGAGATCGAGCAGCACAAGGTCCGGCTTTTCCGTCGCGATGAGTTCAATCGCCGCCCTGGCGTTCGGCGCCTCGCTGATCGCATAGCCTTGGCTGCCAAGCCCGACGCGAAGCAGTTTCCGGATCGGCGGTTCGTCGTCGACCACCAATATCCTGACGTCCAGGCTCGTCATGCCAGATCGTCCATATTTTGATGGCCCGTC
Source organism: Mesorhizobium sp. M0954 (assembly GCF_040319155.1). Classification (NCBI taxonomy): domain Bacteria; kingdom Pseudomonadati; phylum Pseudomonadota; class Alphaproteobacteria; order Hyphomicrobiales; family Phyllobacteriaceae; genus Mesorhizobium; species Mesorhizobium sp. M0954. The sequence goes on from NZ_JAMYNR010000001.1 coordinate 120,293, forward strand.
TCGGGTTCGCCGAGATTGGGCAGTTCCGCCGGCACCAGTTGCATCCTGATGGTGAAAACCGCCCCCGAGCGGTCGGACCTGTTTGCCGCCAAGAGCGTCCCGCCCATCGCTTCGATGAAGCCGCGGCAAATCGACAGGCCGAGCCCCGTGCCGGCACGCACCTGGTCACCCTTGCGCACACGGTAGAAAGTGTCGAAAACGCGCTCTAGATCCGCTGGCGGAATGCCTGGTCCCTCATCCATGATCTGCAGGATGACGAAGCCGTTGTCGGCCCAGGCTTGCAGGCGGATCGTCGAACCTGGCGGCGCGTATTTTGCAGCATTGTCGAGGAGGTTGAACAGCACCTGTTCGAACAGAACGGGGTCGACCCGCAACATCGGCAGATCCGATGGAATGTCGATCTCGGTCTTATGCTCGCCGACGATTTTGCGGGCCCGATACAGAGCTGAACCGACAATGTCGCCGAGATAGTGAAACGCATAGTTCGGCTCCATCGTGCCGGATTCGATCTTGGTCATATCGAGCAGATTGGCGATGAAGCGGTTAAGCCTCTCCGCTTCATCGAGCACGGTCGACAGCAGTTCCGCCCGGTCCTGCTCGGGAAGCGCGGCCTCGAAGTCCCTGAGTGTTCCGGCCGCGCCCATGATGGCGGCAAGCGGCGTTTTCAAATCGTGGGAAATGGAGGTGAGCAAGGCCGAGCGCAGACGGTCTGCCTCGGCCGCAAGCTTGGCCCGGTCAACATCGGCGACGAGCTGGATGCGCTCGATGGCGACCGCCGCCTGGTCGGCGAGCGCATCGAGCAGACGCTGCTGCTCGGGTGTCAGCAGCGGACCTTGCTTGTCGTTGTCGAGGCCGACAACGCCTACCGCCGTGCGTCCGGTCCGCAAGGGCAGATAGAGGCGCTTTGCTCCGGGCAGCGTGTCGGCGCCGCGCCCGGCGGCGCGGTTATGCTCCCAGGCCCAGCGGGCTGCTGCGATGTCGGCCTCGGCCAGCGTGTCGTCGGGTGGGTAGCCGGCTTTGACCGCAATCGTGCCGTTCTCCGGCAGAAGCAGCACCACGCGCAGCTTCAGCATCGAGGCGATCTGGAAGGCAGTCGCCCAGAGAACGTCATCAAGCGTCCCAGCGCCGGCGAGCTTCTTTGAGAAGAGATAAATATCTTCTGTGGCGCGTGCCCGCGAGCGCGCGGCGACCGCCTGACGCTGCACGCGCGCTGTTAGATTGCTGCCAATGACCGCAACAACCAGGAAGACAGCCAGCGCAACGATGCTCTCCGGATCCTCGATCGTCAGCGTGTAGCGTGGTTCTAGGAAGAAATAGTTGAAGGCAATGGCGCTGATGAGGCAGGCATACAAAGCCGGCCAGAGACCGCCGGTCACCGCCGACGTCAGGACCCCAATGAGAAAGATGATCGCCAGATTGCGGACGTCGAGAAACTGGTCGAGAAGGACGGCGAAGGCGAGCGAGCCAACAACATAGGCCGTGGCCCTGAGATAGGGCCAGATCTCGAACTGCCACTGCTCGTCCGCCGCCTTGACGGTCCTCGAAGTCGCCTCGGCGTTGCGTTCGTTTCCCGAAATGACATGGACGCTGATGTCGCCGGCATTGCGGATGAGATCGTAAGTGAGCGAGCCTTCGATCAATTCCCGCCAACGCGATCGGGTCGGCCTGCCGATCACGATATGGGTGAAGTTGTTCGCCGTCGCATGCCGAACGATGTCTTGCGCGACGTTCTGACCCGGAATGGTCGTCACCTCGGCACCGAGCTGCTCGGCAAGGCGCAGCTGCGTCGCCAGCCGATCCTTGTCCTCCTCGGGCATGGCCGCTGAATGAGGGGTATCGACATGAAGCGCCGTCCAAGGGGCGCGGAGCCGGTCGGCCAACCTCCGCGCATAGCGTACACGGGCCGCCCCGCCCGGACGCGCATCGACGCAGACGAGAACCCTTTCCCCCGCCGCCCAAGGCCCGGGTATCGCGTGGGCCCGCATGTGGGTCAGCAACTGCTCGTCGACCCGCTGGGCAGTGCGGCGGAGCGCCAATTCCCGGAGCGCCGTCAGATTGCCCGGCGAGAAATAGTTCTCGATGGCGCGCTGGGCGGTGCTGGGGATGTAGACCTTGCCTTCCTCAAGCCGTTTGATCAGATCGTCGGGGGTGAGGTCGATGATCTCGATGTCGTCGGCCTGGTCGATTATGGAGTCGGGGACAGTTTCCCGCACCCTGACGCGGGTGATCTGCGCCACGACATCGTTCAGGCTCTCGACGTGCTGGATATTCAGCGTCGTGTAGACATCGATGCCGTGCGTCAGGATTTCCTGGACGTCGAGATAGCGCTTGGGGTGACGGCTGCCGGCGACGTTGGTGTGGGCGAGTTCGTCGACCAGAACTAGCGCCGGGTGCCGGGCGAGGATGGCGTCGAGATTCATCTCCTCAAGGATCCGCCCCTTGTAATCGATCTCAAGGCGAGGAATGACCTCGTAGCCTTCGACCAGCGTCTGGGTTTCCTTGCGGCCGTGCGTCTCGACGATGCCGATCACCACGTCGACCCCGTCGGCCAGCCTGGCGCGGCCCGACATCAGCATCTCGTAGGTCTTGCCGACACCGGGGGCGGCGCCGAGAAATATCCTCAGGCGGCCGCGCTCCTCCCGCTCGGCATGCTCGAGCAGCGCGTCGGGAGAGGGCCTGGTTTCGGCGGTGCGTCTGTCGTCTGGCATACGGGTCAATCATGAACGGCGCCGGCTTCGGTGTCGATCCCGGCGCCGGTCCTTCACTGTTTCATGGCATCGTCCAGCGCAAGGTTGAGGGCCAGCACATTGACTACCGCCTCGCCGATGAATCCCAATTCGCGATCTTCGACATGGCTGTCGACAAGCGATTTGATCCTGGATTCATCGACGCCCCTGGCCTTGGCCACCCTGGCAACCTGAAAATAGGCCGCATCGGGGCTGATATGCGGATCGAGGCCGCTGCCGGACGTGGTGACCAGATTCATCGGTACCGGCTGGCTCGGGTTTTCGGCTCTCAGCTTTTCGGCGTCGCTCTTGATCCTGTCGATGAGCTTCGGGTTGGTCGGGCCGAGATTCGAGCCGCCCGAGGCGGCGGCATTGTAGCCGTCGCCGGCAGCCGACGGGCGGCCATGGAAGTAGCGGTCGCTTTCGAAAGCCTGGCCGATCAGCTCGGAACCGACGAGCTTGCCGTCCTTCTCGATCAGGCTGCCATTGGCCTGGCGCGAAAACAGCGCCTGGGCAATGCCGGTCATGCCGATCGGATAGACCAAACCCGTCAGAATGGTGAAGAAGACGATCATGACGATCGCGGGCCTGATTTGATTGAGCATCGACGTGGTTCCTTAGGCGAGACCGAGAGCGGTGATGGCCATGTCGATCATCTTGATGCCGACGAAGGGCACTACGACGCCGCCAAGGCCATAGACAATGAGATTGCGGCTGAGCAGCGCACCGGCGCCGACCGCGCGGTATTTGACGCCCCTCAGCGACAGCGGGATCAGCGCAATGATGATCAGCGCGTTGAAGATGATGGCCGAGAGGATAGCGCTCTGCGGCGTCGCCAGATGCATGACATTGAGCGCTTGCAGCGGCCCGGCGGTCTGGCCCGGGGCGATGTAGAAGGCGGCGAATATTGCCGGGATGATGGCAAAATACTTGGCCACGTCGTTGGCGATGGAGAAGGTGGTCAGCGAGCCACGCGTCATCAGCAGCGCCTTGCCGATTTCGACGATCTCGATCAGCTTGGTCGGATCGCTGTCGAGATCGACCATGTTGCCGGCCTCGCGCGCCGCGACCGTGCCGGTGTTCATGGCAACGCCGACATCGGCCTGCGCAAGGGCCGGCGCATCGTTGGTGCCATCGCCGCACATCGCGACCAGTTTGCCTTTGGCCTGCTCGTCGCGGATCAGCTTCAACTTGTCCTCGGGCGTCGCCTGGGCAAGGAAGTCGTCGACGCCGGCTTCCGCCGCGATCGCCGCCGCGGTCATCGGATTATCGCCGGTGATCATCACCGTGCGGATGCCCATGCGGCGCAATTCGGCAAAGCGTTCTGCGATGCCGCCCTTGACGATGTCCTTCAGATGGACGACGCCGAGCAGGCGCCCGTCGCGCTCGACCGCGAGTGGAGTGCCACCCGATTTGGCGATCTCGTCGGCGATCGCCTGAAGGTCGCGGACGGTGTCGCTGCCGGGGCGCATACTGCCTGTGGCAACGGTCGAGAGGTTGACGTGGGCAAGTACCGCATCGACTGCGCCCTTGCGGACCGAGGAGCCTTCCAGATCGACACCGCTCATGCGGGTTTGCGCGGTGAAGGGCACGAAAGTCGCGTGCAGGCTTGCCATGTCGCGGGCGCGGATAGCGTATTTTTCCTTCGCCAGGACGACGATCGAGCGGCCTTCCGGCGTTTCGTCGGCAAGCGAGGCAAGCTGAGCCGCGTCGGCCAGTTCCTGTTCGGTGACGCCCTTGACCGGACGAAATGCCGTCGCCTGACGGTTGCCCAGCGTGATGGTTCCGGTCTTGTCGAGCAGCAGCGTGTCGACATCGCCGGCCGCCTCGACGGCGCGCCCCGACATGGCGAGCACGTTGAAGCGCACCAGGCGGTCCATGCCGGCAATGCCGATAGCCGACAGCAGGGCGCCAATTGTGGTCGGGATCAGGGTAACGAACAGGGCGACCAGCACGGTCACCGGGATATAGCCGCCCGAATACGAGGCGAAGCTCGGGATCGTCGCCGTCGCCAGCACGAAGATCAGCGTCATGCCGACGAGCAGGATGTTGAGCGCGATCTCGTTGGGTGTCTTCTGGCGCTCGGCGCCCTCGACCAGCGAGATCATGCGGTCGAGGAACGTATGACCGGCAGCCGCAGTGATGCGCACGCGGATCCAGTCGGACAAGACCTGCGTGCCGCCGGTCACCGCCGAACGATCGCCTCCGGATTCGCGGATGACCGGTGCGGATTCGCCGGTGATGGCCGCCTCGTTGACCGACGCCACGCCTTCGACCACCTCGCCGTCCGAGGGGATGATGTCGCCGGCTTCGACAAGCACGGTGTCGCCGACCTTCAGGCTGGTGCCGGGCACCAGTTTGAACTTGCTGCGGTCGCCACCGTTCAACAGCTTGGCCTGCGTCTCGGTTCGCGCCCGACGCAGCGAGTCAGCTTGCGCCTTGCCGCGGCCTTCGGCCACCGCTTCGGCGAAATTGGCGAAGAGCACGGTGAACCACAGCCAGATGATGATCTGCAGCGTGAAGCCAAGATCGCCGCCGCTGGTAACGAGATCCTTGACGAACAGCACGGTGGTGAGCGCCGAGACGACGGCGACGACGAACATCACCGGGTTTCGCATCAAGGTGCGCGGGTTCAGTTTTCTGAAGGAACCGCCGATAGCGGGCCACAGAATGCGGGTATCCATGATGCTCACGGATTTCGACGGGCTCATTTGGTAGCTCCAGTGTCGATGTTGTTGACCGGTCGATCGTGTGCCGAACGAAGGTGCGGCGGCCCGTAAGCCAGCAGCCAGATCATGATCAAGGCTGCCGCAATAGCGAGGAATGTGGACAGCGTCGGGAAAGGAGGGGGCGTTTTCTCCCCCTCCGGCTCGGGGCGATGCCGGACCTTTCGAGGTATGATCTTGAACCAGGGCATCGCCGTTTCAGAATGTCTGACCGTGAATCATCGCCAGGTGCTCGACGATCGGTCCGACCGCCAGGGCCGGGAAGAAGGTCAGGCCGCCGACGATCAGGATGACACCGGCCAGCAGCCCGACGAACAGCGGACCATCGGTCGGGAAGGTGCCGGCGGAGGCAGGGACGGTCTTCTTCGCAACCAGCGAGCCAGCAATCGCCAACGCCGGAATAATGACCAGGAACCGGCCCATCAGCATGCCGATGCCGAGCGTTACGTTGTACCAGGGCGTGTTGCCGCTGAGGCCGCCAAAGGCGGAGCCATTGTTCGCCGCGGCCGAGGTGTAGGCATAGAGAACCTCGGAGAAGCCATGCGGGCCGGCATTGGCGATGGAAGCAACGCCGGTCGGCAGCACCACCGCGATAGCAGTGAAGATCAGCATTGCAAGCGGCAGGCAGAGCACGGCCAGCATAGCCATCTTGACCTCCTTGGCCTCGATCTTCTTGCCGAGATATTCGGGCGTGCGTCCGACCATCAGCCCGGCGACGAAAACGGCAATGACGATGAACATCAGGATACCGTAGAAGCCGGCGCCGACGCCGCCGACAATGACCTCGCCGAGCTGCATGTTGATGATGGGGATCATGCCGCCGAGTGCGGTGAAGCTGTCATGCATGGCGTTGACCGCGCCGCAGGATGCGGCCGTGGTGATGACGGCAAACAGTGCCGACAGGGCGATGCCGAAGCGGCTCTCCTTGCCCTCCATGTTGCCGCCGTCGACACCCAGCGCATGAACAAGCGGATTGCCGGCGGCTTCCGCCCAGTAGCAGACGGCAACGCCAGCGATGAACAGCACGCCCATCGCCGACAGAATTGCCCAGCCCTGGCGCTGGTTGCCTACCATGCGGCCGAAGACATTGGTCAGCGCCGCGCCGAGGGCAAAGATCGTCACCATCTGGATCAGGTTCGAGATCGCGTCGGGATTTTCAAACGGGTGCGCTGCATTGGCGTTGAAGAAACCGCCGCCATTGGTGCCGAGCATCTTGATGGCAACCTGGGAAGCGACCGGCCCGACCGCGATAGTCTGTTGCGCGCCTTCGAGCGTCGTCGCGTTGACGTAGGCAGCGAGCGTCTGCGGCATGCCGAGATAGACATAGACGAGAGTCAACACGATGCAAAAGGGCAAAAGCAGGTAGAGCGTGCCGCGGGTCATATCGACCCAGAAATTGCCGATCGATTTGCCTGAGGCTCTGGCAAAGCCGCGGATCAATGCGACCGCAATGGCGACGCCAGTCGCCGCCGACAGAAAATTCTGCACGGTCAAGCCGGCCATCTGCACGAGATAGGACATCGTGCTTTCGCCGCCGTAGTTCTGCCAGTTGGTGTTGGTCATGAAGCTGGCGGCGGTGTTGAAGGCCAGCTCAGGTTCGACGGCGGTCATGCCGGCCGGATTGTAGGGCAGGCCGCCTTGCAGCCGTTGCAGGAAATAGAGCACCAGGAAGCCGGCCAGGTTAAAGAACAGCAGGGCGGCCGCATAGGAGGTCCAGTGCTGCTCCTCGCGCTCGCTGGTCCCTGATATGCGGTAGAGCCCGCGCTCGAGCGGGGCCAGAATTGACGACAGGAATGTGCGCTCGCCGCTGAAAACGCGATGCATGTAGCCGCCGAGCGGCTTGGCCAGCAGAACGACGATCCCGCAATAGACGAGGATCTGCAGCCATCCGTTGATTGTCATGGGGTTGGCTCCTTGCCAGCGGAGATCAGAAGCGTTCCGGGCGAACGAGGGCGTATGTCAGGTAGGCGAGAAGAAACAAGGTCACGGCGCCGCCGAGGATATAGTCGAAAAGCATGTTACGATCCCCTAAACTTACAGCTTGTCGCAGGCTTTGATGTAGCCGAAGCATAGAGCAAAGAACGCGATTCCAATCGCGACAACAAATATGTCCATAATGCATTTTCCTATATCGTGTTTGTTCTTTTAATTTGGACAAAACTGCCCAACCCGTCGCCGCATCATATGGGCGGCTGGATACACCGCTCCTGTGAATATGGATCAAAGTGCCATAAAGGTTCGAGACGGGACGCGGAGCAAAGAAATCAAAATCCCATAAGGATTTCGCCGCCTCGGCGCTGGCCGAAGCTTCAGGAGGGAGGTGCGCACCGGCGCGCGAAGCTGCCGGGGCTCAGTCCGCGCGGGTGTAGATCACCGCGTAATCGTCCGCATAGGCCCGCTTCCAGCCCAGTTCGTCGAAGAACGGAATGCGGCTGTCGTCGGCGGTCAACAACGCCCAGCCTATCGTATATTTGTCGAGTTGGGCTTTCAGGATCGGCTTGCCCCGGCTGTGCCCCGTCTGCTCATCCGTTTCCGTAAAGCCATTCAGGAAGAGCTGATCCGCGCGGCCGTCGATGAACGTCCTGATACCATGGAAAATCAGCGTGCCGCCGAAATCGTAGGAGTTCAGCAGATTGCCCGACAGATTATGGGTTTGGGCAAAGGCCAGTGCATCCCTCGCCGAGGTCTTCTGGCTCGGCGCGACCGGATAGCTCGTCAAGGCGGCAGCCGCCAAAACCAGCAAAACGGCAAGTCCAGCACAAATCCTGGAAAATTGCCGTGCGAAAAATTGTTCAAGTCCGTCACGCTTTTCCGCCGCCCATTTCTCGGCTGAAAGCGCTGGATATTGTTGCGCGACCTCGACGGCAAGGACCACCGGCACGAGAAGAAAGAACAGGTACATGAACCGTATGTGGGTGAGATAGACGTGCAACGTGAAGACAAGGAACAGCGCCTTGGCCCAGCCAATGCGCAATCTCGACACGAGCAGCCCGAAAAGCGCCACCAGCAGGGCTACCTCCTGGAGGGTGTGCCGCGCGGCGTCGAAGGGTTGCCACTCCGCAATGTAAGGCACCGCCTCATTGCCATAGGCCACGGTGAATGTGGCGAGTATGGCCTTGACGCCATAGGGATTGAGCAGGCTGACCAGCGGGCAAAGCAGCCCGAAAGCGATCCACTTGGCCAGCAGCCGGGGGTTCGACAAGCGTGTGCGCATGACGAGATCGAGCCCGGCGAAGGCGGCGATGACGAAACCGAAGGTGAAGGTGGCATGGAGATTGGCCCACAGGCAAAGCAGCGCCAGCAGCCATAAGGGCGGTGCTTTCTCGTTGCGTGCGGCCTGGAAAAGACCAGCGGTCCAGACGACGATGATGGGCAAGGTAAAGATGTGCGGCCGGGCGACATAGATTGGCCCGATCAAGAGCGCGAGAACCAGCGTCAGTCCTATCGCCAGCGTCGGCTTCAACCACGCGCTGAGATACCACGACGTCAAGAAGGCCGTCAGCGCGATTACTGCAGCCGCCAGCAGCACCACGCCGTTCCAGCCGCCGGCTTGAAAGGCAATTGCAAGGAGAACCTGGCTAAGCCATTCCTTGGCGATCCATGGCTGGCCGGCAAAAGTGTAGGAATAGATGTCGACGGTGGGGAATGTGCGGCTTGCCAGCATATCCATGCCGACCTTGATGTGCCACCAGCTATCGGGATCCTGCAGGAGGGAGTGGGCAAAGGCGAGGAGCGCCGCCGCCATCACGACCGCCGCCACCAGGCAAAACATCAGCCTCACATGCCGTATGTCGTCTATCGACGGCCTCGCCCCACCAGATATCCCGCGCATATGGCATCCCTGAGCCGCGATAGCGGAAGGGATAGGCCGAATTTGTTAGAAAACCGATAAGCCGCAGGATCGCGGCCCCATGCCGCGCGTCCAACCGGCTGGGCAGCTCAGCCCTCGGCCTTGAAGTTCTTGGCTTCCTTCTCGACCTTCGGGCTGTCCTTGCCGTGCTTGCGCATCAGATCCTTCGCCTGCTTCGGCGAAACGTCGGTGGTTTCGGCCAGGCGCAGAGCCTGCTTTTCGTCCAGATCGCGCGTCTTGCGGTCGGCCATTGCGGTTTTCTTGTCAGCCATTACGACGCTCTTATGCTCTCGGCGATTTCGTTCAGCACCTTGCGGTCGGTGCCGTGGCGCTTGATCAGCGTGCGCGCCTGCTCAGGGGTAATGCCCGCTTCCTCGGCGAAGTGACGTACCTCGTAGTCTTCGCCGCCCGCCACTCGTGAGCGGTCGCGACTGTCGGTCTCGGTTTTGTCGTCGGCCATGGCAGCTCTCCTCATCTCAACGAGAGCATAACGGGCAAGATTTCAGCGAGTTCCTTCGAGCGTGTCGCCCAACTACCGGCTTCGGGCATGACCCGGCATGAGCAGCGGTTTTGCTCAAAGCAAGGGCTTGGTGCCAGGCCGACCTTCACGCACAAACAGGCCGGCCTCTTTGGCGGCGCTGCCACCGCCCGCCACTGCTCCTGGGCGCAGCCTGATGTTCGTTCCAGATTGTTTTAATGGGAGCGATGGTCGAACACGACGCCCATGGTCCTACCAACCGCCGTCATGACGATAAGCTCGACCAGATCGTCGTCACTGTTGCCGCAGGCCGGAGCCGTCCTGCGAACGATGTCCAGCATCGCCCTCGTCGATATGGTGTCGCCGGCACCGAACCGTGAAAGCGCAGATGAAACAAGCTCTTGGGCTGTCAAGTCGGCGACCGTCACCCGCTTCACCACGTTCATTGGCTTCCTCCCACCATCAACCCTCTCCCGAGAGAATGATACGCCGAACGTCGCGTTTCGCCAGCAAAATGGTGGTCCTACCAGCGCGTGGGCAGCGACCGAAATCGTCGGTTTTGCGGGAGGCAATCCGGGCGCGAGGGCAGCGCTTTTGTGCCATGCGACTTCGCCATGGACCCAATCCCGGCGGCCGGGATCGGTCTCAGTTTTATTTACGGGCAGTCTGATGCTTGGCAGTGTGGTCTGCTCGGTTGCGGCCGAAGCCGGCGCAGCAAGAACCACGGTGCGGGCAGAACCGGTCTGTCTTTTTTGTTTGACGCAATTCCGGACGGAAAACCGTTCACACGTTTTCCTGGAATTGCTTGTCTTGTGACTCTAGGCGGCCAGGTCGCTCGGAAGCTTGCCGCCGTTCTCGGCCAGCTTTTTCATCAGTGCGTCGTGCAGCCACAGATTCATCGTTACAGTGTCGTTCATATCGCCGGTGTAGTTCAGCTCGTGGGCAAGCTCCTTGCGGGCGCCGAGGCTGCTGTCGATATTCAGAGCCTTCATCAGGTCGACGATCGAATTCTTCCAGTTGAGTTTCTGCCCCCTCGCGGCCACCGCCTTGTCGAGAATGGCAGCGATGTCAGGGGCAGAGGACGGCGCGGCCGGCGCGGCCGGAGCCGGGGTTGCAGCCGGGGCGGATCGGGTAGGCGCCGTCGGCTGGGTGGCCGTGCTCGAAGCAGGCGCGGGAGACGGTTGCGCCGGCGGCGCTTCGCCCGCAACCGCGTTTCCGAAAATCGCACCTTTGATACTGTCGAAAATGCCCATTGCTATCTCCTGTATTGGCTCGACGGTGTGTTGCCCTGACGGTCGGTGAGGCGACCGTTGCCGAATGCCGCATTGAGCGCCCTGGTTGTACCGGACCACGAACGCAACGCAGGGGCAACTCAAAACTGACTAAAAGGTAAAGGCTTGGTTGCATTGGGGTATCGGCTCAGTGATCCGGCCCGAGAGTAGAATAGGTCGGATCGCGGCCCGACAAATCGTCACGCGCAATGCACGAGGGAACGGTCAGCAGCCAGTTTTGCTGACGCAGACCAGAAAAATCATCTAGATTCGTGTTCGCAATTCGCTGAGAGGAACGAAGCCATGACAGCAGTCGTCGCATCCGACAGGCTCGAACGTTCGCTGGTTTGGGCAGAGGACGATCCGTCGGTCAAATGGGCCGGCGCTTTCGCGGTTTACGGCGGGCACGGCACCACCCAGTCCTCGGTCATTGTCTACGAGATCGAGCCCGGCAAGCGGCTCGGCTGGCACAGCGACGCCACCGAAGAGACGCAATACATCATCGCCGGCACCGGCGAGCTACACATTGAGGGCGGCACCACCCACCCGGTCGGGCCGGGCAGCGTCCTGGTACTTCCGACGCCGGTCAGGCACGACCTCGTCAACACCGGCACCGAAACCCTGCGCGCCGTCGCTTTCTTTGCGGCGGCGATGTTCACGCAGACATTCGACAACGTCATGCTGCCGCCGAAATCCCATGTCCTCGGAACGCCCAATCGTGCGGGCTGAATGCGTGCCGGCGAGAATCACCAGGCCTGCGGATTGCGAACTCGGAGCTGAGGTGAGCGCGCGCGCGGCCGGCAAGCGGTTTGGCGTCGTTACGCGCTCGCGTCATGGGCGGACCGGCTGATGGCGCCCGTCAAGGTCGACCCCGCCAAGGTGCGCGAGTTCAGGGATGCCGAAAGCTTCCATGCCTGGCTTGGCGAGCATCACGACAGCGAGGACGAAGTCTGGATCAAGATCCATAAGCTCGATTCGGGACTGCCGTCGATCACGCCGAAGCAAGCCATCGACGCGGCGTTGTGCTGGGGCTGGATCGATGCAGTGCGCAAGGCCTTGGACGGCAAAAGCTACCTGCAGCGCTACACCCCGCGCGGCAGGAAGAGCACCTGGAGCCAGATCAATGTCGACAATGTCGCCCGGCTGATCGAGGAGGGCCGGATGACCGAGCACGGGCTGAGGCAGGTCGATGCGGCCAAGGCCGACGGCCGCTGGGCGCGCGCCTACAAGAGCGGCAAGGAGATGAAGATCCCCGACGACCTCCAGGCGGCAGTAGACGCCGAGCCCACGGCGAAAGAGATGCTGGCAAAGCTCAGCGGCCAAAACCGCTTCGCACTCGCCTTCCGCATCCACAACATGAAAACCGAAGCCGGACGCAAGAAGAAGATCGCGGCGTTCGTGGAGATGCTGAAGCGCGGCGAGACGATCTATCCGCAGGGCAGAAAGTAACATTTGACGAGGCGTGCCGGCGCTGCGTCTTGTGCTTGTCCCTGTCGGCGAACCTCGAATGCGGCCGGATCGCTGCTCAGGCCCACCTTCGATCCAGGCGATGTCGCCGACGATTTGTTTTCGACGAGCGTCGCCCGGCACTTCGACACCAGCTCTCATTCGTTTAGTTGATGCAGGAAAAAGTCTCGTCCTCACAGTCGGCATAGTATATTAGCAGGCGCTGTTATGAGGTTTTTGCCCGTTCAGGAGCCGACTGGCACGTGGGCCGTGTTTGATGCGACCGTGGATGTGCCTGCGGATTTCGCTGGCAGTTGCCTTATCGGCTTGCCGCGGGAGCGGGCGGAGTGGCTCGCAGCAAGAGCCAATCGAGATGCTGCAAAAGGCACTTCGATTTGCCGGTTGTCAGCTGCCGGACCGGCACAAGCCGCGGTTCTTAGACTTAGACCGATAGGAGAGATTTCGATGATGCAAGAAAGGGTAATGGCGGCTGCGTTGGCAGCCAGGAATCAGGAAGCGGATATTCGTGGTGTCTTCGATATCACCAACAAAACCGATGCGCCAATTGGCCCCCGCCGATTGGGCGAGGCTATCCACTTTGTCGCCAATGCACCTATCGTTGGCTATGATGTTCACGCCGCCGTCATCAGATATGGCCCAGTCGGAACCCCCAGCCTCAGAGCAACAGATTGCGCACAGCTGTGGGAGAAGTTCGGCGAGGCCTTGCTGCAACACTGACGGGCAGACCTTTGGCGCGTATGGCACCACCATCGTGCAGGGCACTTCCCTTGTGAGAACGACATGGAAGCCTGGCGGGTGATATTGCAATCAAATTAGCGTGAGCGCATATTTTTTGCCGGCCGATCTCGCAACCGGCCAGGCCCGGCGGCCGGCCGCCAACGGGCTGTCAGGCCGGCGACAAATGCAGGTCTGACGGTCCCCTTGGCAAGGTCGCCGGAACCACAGCATGATGCGGCGGCAAAACGGGTTTGGGAGAATGACATGCCTAAGGTTTCGGAGCTCTTTTTCAAGACAGCCATCGTCTTTCTTATTCTGGGAATTGCAGCTGGCCTGCAGATGGCAATTTCAGGCGATCACGGCGCGTTTCCGGCTCACGCGCACATCAACCTGCTGGGATGGGTCACCAGTGCAATATTCGGCGGCTACTATGCCCTGAACCCGGCGAAGGCCGCCCGCAGGAGCGCGATGATCCACTACGGCGTCTACAATCTCGGCCTGGTCGTGATGCTGCCGGCGCTTTACCTGATGCTGCAGGGAAATCCGGCGCTCGAGCCGATTGTCGCCACTGGCTCAATGATTGTCGCTGCCGCCGTGCTGATCTTTGCCTTCGTGGTTTTCTCCGCCGAAACAGAGCGCTCAGTCTCGGAAATACAAGCGGTCCCGCGCTAGACGGGGCGGCGACAGTGCCGTGTCGACTAAGCCCGTGCTTCTGGTGAAGCGCGGGCCGATCGGTTGTGGGCTGATCTGAGGTAAGAGTGCGGCGAAGATGAAAGCCGCTCGCGCCCCCCTCTGCCTGCCTCAAGATACTGCATCGCAGCGGCAGTCGCCGTCCAGTGTCCCTTCAGACTCGGCGAGCCGGTGAGATTTAACTGGCGGAGAGAGCGGGATTCGAACCCGCGTTACGGTTTCCCGTAAACACACTTTCCAGGCGTGCGCCTTCAACCACTCGGCCACCTCTCCGTCTCTTTAGCATTTTCGACGCGGCCGGTTTCGCCGCGCCGGTTGGGGAGATGCATCTCCTTTGGGATTCCGGTGCCGGAATTCCGGCCGTGGGCGCCGTCAACCAGCGGATACCCTTTCCCGCGCCTGAGCCGTCAAAGCAACAGACGCGGGGCTCATCTAGTCGATCCGGTGCCGAATGCCAAGACATAACAGCAGCCTATTCGCTTTGCCGGATACGGATGCTCAGCCCATGTCGCCGGGGCACCCGTTGGGAGCCTATCGAAAGGAGCGGCCGAGGTGTGCTTGCCGTCCCCGGCGCGCCACCGGTCCCGGCGAACCCGGCTGCCGCAGGTTCAACTTCGCGTGTCGCGATTGCGGATAAAGCACGCAGATCCTATTTAACAGTCCACACGACATTCTGATAAACTCCTGGGGAGGAAGGGTCCGGATGTTCCGCTTTATCTTCCGTCTTGCCGCAATGATCGCGCTTTCGGTTTCGGTCATCATGGCCGTGCTCGATGCGACCCGCTCGGTGGCGGCTTCGGCGCTGGTGATGACTCCGCTCAACACCAGCTGGCTCGCGGTTTCGCCGGATACGCGCAGCGCCTTCGAAAGCTTCGTCCGCGACAAGGTCAACCCGCTGCTGTGGGACGGTGCCATCGCCTGGGTGCTCAGCCAGCCCGGCTTTGCCGTGTTCGCGGTGCTGGCGTTCATTCTTTATGCCATCGGTTACAGGCGGCAGCGCCCCAGCGGGCGGTTCGCCGCAACCTGACATTTCCAGCCTGACCCGGTGATCCCGTACCAGGAAGGCTCAACCAAGAAGAAAAGGAAGCCACACATGTTTCTTAGCGACATGCTGAACAAGAAGCTCAACCTGCCGAAACCCTCCGAGGCGTTGCCCGGCCGCGACCGGCCGATCCCGACGGCATCGAAGCACTTTGTCTCGAACAGGCCGCTCAAGGGTCCTTATCCCGAAGGGATGGAAATGGCGACGTTCGGGCTGGGCTGCTTCTGGGGCGCCGAGCGCCTGTTCTGGCAAGTCGAGGGCGTATGGGTCACGGCGGCCGGCTATGCCGGCGGCGTCACGCCCAACCCGACCTATCAGGAAACCTGCACGGGCCTGACAGGCCATGCCGAAGTCGTGCTCGTCATCTACGATCCCAAGATCGTGTCCTATGCCGAGCTCTTGAAGCTGTTCTGGGAAAGCCACGACCCGACGCAAGGCATGCGCCAGGGCAATGATGTCGGCACCACCTACCGTTCGGCGATCTATACGTTCAACGACGCGCAGTACCAGGCGGCGCTCGCCTCGCGCGATGCCTACGAGGCTTCGCTGCGCGGTGCCGGACGCGGCAAGATCACCACCGAGATCGCGCCGGCGCCGGAATTCTACTTCGCCGAGGAAGACCACCAGCAATATCTGGCGAAGAACCCTTACGGCTATTGCGGCCTGCAGGGAACCGGCGTCACCTGCGCCATTCCGGCCGCCGTCTCCGCCTGATTTTATGCCCCCGACGCAAGGAATATGCTGTGGCGCCGCGATGCGGCGCCATGCTTTTCCAAAGGGTCAAAATTCCACGTGAATTTTGTTTCGGGCCGTGCCAGATTGACCCGAAGCGGGAGGAAGACACTCCTGCCCGACACCGTATGCCTGCCGGAGAACCGGGCCGGCATGCGGTGCATAATGGACAAATAACCGACAGGGGTGTGGATCACATGAAACGTATCGTTCTCGGCCTCATGGCCGCAGCTGCAATGGTTCTTCCGGCCTTCGCCGCGGACATTCAACCCGCGATCCTCTATGATCTCGGCGGCAAGTTTGACAAGTCGTTCAACGAGGCGTCCTTCCACGGCGCTGAAAAGTTCAAGACCGAGACCGGCATCCCCTATGTGGAATTCGAGGTCAGCAACGCCACCCAGCGCGAGCAGGCGCTGCGCCGTTTCGCCGAGGACGGCCGCAACCCGATCGTCATGGCGGGCTTCTCGTGGGCTGACGCGCTTGACAAGATCGCCACCGAGTTCCCCGAGACCAAATTCGCCATCATCGACATGGTCGTCGACAAGCCCAATGTCCGCTCCCTGGTCTATAAGGAGCAGGAAGGCTCGTACCTCGTCGGCGTGATGGCGGCGATGGCTTCCAAGACCAAGAAGGTCGGCTTCGTCGGCGGCATGGATATTCCGCTGATCCGCAGGTTCGGCTGCGGCTATGTCGGCGGCGCCAAGGCGGCCGGGGCCACCGACGTCATCCAGAACATGACCGGCGATACGCCGGCAGCCTGGAACGATCCGGCCAAGGGCGGCGAGATCGCCAAGACGCAGATCGACCAGGGCGCCGACGTAATCTACGCAGCGGCAGGCGGCACCGGTGTCGGTGTGCTGCAGGCAGCGGCCGACGCCGGCAAGCTCGGCATCGGCGTTGATTCCAACCAGAACGGCCTGCAGCCCGGCAAGGTGCTGACCTCGATGGTCAAGCGCGTCGACGTTGCCGTCTACAACACCTTCATGGATGCCAAGAACGACAAGTTCACGGCGGGCGTCAACGATCTCGGCCTCAAGGAAGGCGGGGTCGACTACGCCATGGACGACAACAACAAGGCGCTTGTCGACGATGCGATGAAGGCGGCGGTCGAAAAAGCCAAGGCCGACATCATAGCCGGCACCATCAAGGTGCACGACTACATGTCGGACAATGCCTGCCCGTATTGATCGATTGCTGTTATTGATCGACTGGCACTGCTGAAGTGACGAGCCGCCGGGTGAAAGCCCGGCGGTTTTGTCTTGTCGGCCCGCTCACCAGTGCGGCGGCTTGGTCACCGGCACGTCGGGCGCGGCCTGTTCCTCCAGCGCCAGGAAGCGCTCGGCCAGCGCGTCGAGCTTGCGCTGCATGCGCTCGATCACCTTCCACTGCTCGGCGATCTGGCCGGACAGTTCCTCGATGGTCTTCTCCTGCTCGGCGGCGCGGATTTCCAGCGTCGTCAGCCGGTCCTCGGGCATGGTCATTTGAAATCCTCGATCAGGCGATTGTGCAGGCTGCGGCCACGTTGGAAATTGACAAGCATGGCGGGATTTGTCGAGAGTGAACCTGCTCCGGCCAATTGCTACGGACCCAATTGGCACAGACTGGGCGTCATGCTAGGCGTTTGACCAAGCGGTAAAAAAATAACAGTGGGAACAGGCTGCATGGCGCAAGCCGCAATCGAGCTGATCGGCATCGACAAGAGCTTTGGCGCCGTGCGCGCCAACCGCGACATCAATCTGGAGATTATGCGCGGCACCATCCATGGCATCGTCGGCGAAAACGGCGCCGGCAAGTCGACGCTGATGTCGATCCTCTATGGTTTCTACCAAGCCGATTCCGGCGAGATCCGTGTCGGCGGCCAGCCGGCATCGATCAAGACACCGAATGATGCGATCGCGCTCGGCATCGGCATGGTGCATCAGCATTTCATGCTGGTCGACAATTTCTCGGTGCTGGAAAACGTCATTCTCGGCGCCGAAAGCGATGCGCTGCTGAAGAAGAGCATTGCCAAGGCGCGTTCCGAGCTGGAGCGGCTCGAGCGCGAATACGGGCTCGAAGTCGATCCCGACGCCATCATCGAGGAGTTGCCGGTCGGCCTGCAGCAACGCGTCGAAATCCTCAAGGCGCTCTATCGCGGCGCCGAGATCCTGATCCTCGATGAGCCGACAGGCGTGCTGACGCCGGCCGAGGCCGACCACCTGTTCCGCATCCTCAGGCAGCTGAAGGAGCAGGGCAAGACGATCGTGCTGATCACCCATAAGCTGCGCGAGATCATGGCGATCACCGACACGGTGTCGGTGATGCGCCAGGGCACGATGGTGGCGACACGCGAAACCAGGAAGACCACGGTCGAGGAGCTGGCCGAGCTGATGGTCGGCCGGCGCGTGCTGCTGCGCGTCGAAAAGGGCGAGGCGAAGGCCGGCGGCGTCAAGCTTGCGGTCAAGAACCTGACGGTCAAGGATTCCCGCGGCGTCACCATGGTCGACGACGTCTCCTTCGACGTCCATGCCGGCGAGATCGTCGGCATTGCCGGCGTCGCCGGCAACGGGCAGTCCGAATTGCTCGAGGCGATTTCCGGCATCAGGCATGCCGTTTCGGGCTCGGTCATGCTCGACGGCAAGCCGATCGACCTCACCGGCGCCGCCGACCCTGGCGAGCTGCGCGAGCGCGGCCTCGCCCATGTGCCGGAGGACCGCCATCATGTCGGGCTCGTGCTGGCCTTCGAGGAAAACGAGAATTCGATCCTCGGCTACCAGGACGACGCGCGCTATCTGAAGGGGCCGTTCCTTGACATCGACGCCATCCGTAACGATGCCCGGGACAAGATCGTCAAATATGACATCCGCCCGGCGGACTGCCGCCTCAAGACCGCCAATTTCTCCGGCGGCAACCAGCAGAAGATCGTGCTGGCGCGGGAAATGGAACAAGATCCCGGCGTGTTGATCGTCGGCCAGCCGACACGCGGCGTCGATGTCGGCGCCATCGAATTCATCCACAAGCGCCTCATCGCCATGCGCGACCAGGGCAAGGCGGTGCTGGTGGTTTCGGTCGAGCTCGACGAGATCCGCTCGCTGTCCGACCGCATCCTGGTGATGTTTGCCGGCCGCATCGTCGGCGAACGCGGCCCCGACGCGACCGAGGGCGAGCTCGGCCTGCTGATGGCCGGCGTCGAGCACCGGGAGGCCGCCGAGTGAGCACCCCCTATGCCAAGCTGCCGGCCTGGGCCGATTACGTGCTGATCCCGCTGATCAATCTGTTCGTCGCATTCGTCGTCGCCGGCTTCGTCGTCATATTGGTCGGCGAGAACCCGCTGCGTGCAGCCGTCATCCTGGTCGAGGGTGCCTTCGGCCGCGGCCAAGGCATCGCGTTCACGCTTTTCTATGCCACCACCTTCATCTTCAGTGGGCTTTCGGTGGCGGTTGCGGCGCATTGCGGCCTGTTCAACATCGGCGGCGAGGGCCAGGGCTATATCGCCGGTCTCGGCATCGGCATTGTTTGCCTGGCCTTCGACAGCGTGCTGCCCTGGTGGCTGACCTTCCCGATCGCCATTATCGCCGCCGCGGCGATGGGCGGGCTGTGGGCGCTGATCCCGGCCTATCTGCAGGCCAAGCGCGGCTCGCACATCGTCATCACCACCATCATGTTCAATTTCATCGCCGCCAGCGTCATGGTCTATGCGCTGGTGGGGATGCTGAAGCCGCCCGGCTCGATGGCGCCGCAGACGCGCACCTTCCTCGAAGGCGCGCAATTGCCGAAGCTCAACTGGGTCATCGAATTGTTCGGCGCCAAAATCCGTTCGGCGCCATTCAACGTCAGTTCCCTGCTGGCGCTAGCCATGGCCTTTCTGGTGTGGGTGCTGATCTGGCGCACGAAGCTCGGCTACGAGATGCGCACCTATGGCCACAGCCCGAAAGCGGCGCGTTATGCCGGCATTTCGGAGATCCGCATCATCATCATTGCGATGATGATCTCGGGCGCGCTGGCCGGCATGATGGCGCTCAACCCGACGATGGGCGACCAGCACAATGTCGCGCTCGAATTCGTTTCGGGCGCCGGTTTCGTCGGCATCGCGGTGGCACTGATGGGACGCCTGCACCCGGTCGGCATCGTGCTGGCGGCGATCCTGTTCGGCATGCTCTACCAGGGCGGCGCCGAGCTCGCCTTCGAGATGCCGGTGATCAGCCGCGACATGATCGTCATCATCCAGGGCCTCGTGATCCTGTTCGCCGGCGCGCTCGAGCATATGTTCCGGCCCTACGTCCAGGCGTTGTTCGCCTCGCTCAGCCCGAAATCGGTCGGCATGGAAGCGGTCAAGGGGAAGGGCGCCTGAGATGGATTTCTTCAACGCCATCGTACAGGTCCTGGACTCGACCATCCGCCTGTCTGTGCCCTTGCTGCTCGCCTGTCTCGCCGGCCTCTATTCGGAGCGGGCCGGCGTCTTCGACATCGGGCTCGAGGGCAAGATGCTTGTCGGCGCCTTCGCCGGTGCGGCCGCCGCCTCGGTCTTCCACTCGGCCTATCTCGGCCTCGGCATGGCCATCCTCATCTCGGTTGCCTTCGCGCTGATCCACGGCTTTGCCTCGATCACCCATCGCGGCAACCAGATCGTTTCCGGCGTCGCGATCAATTTCATTGCCGCCGGATCGACGATCATGCTCGGCCAGGCCTGGTTCCAGCAAGGCGGGCGCACGCCGGCGCTGGCCGCCGGCGAGCGCTTCGAGGCAATCATCTGGCCGGGCGCAGAGGCGCTCAGGAGCGTTCCGATTCTCGGGCCGATCTATTCGGAACTCATCTCCGGCCATTCCGTGCTGGTCTATCTCGCCTTCCTGGCCGTGCCGTTCACCTGGTGGGTGCTGTTTCGCACCCGCTTCGGCTTGCGCCTGCGCGCCGTCGGCGAGAACCCGGCCGCGGTCGACACCGCCGGCATATCAGTCGCCTGGCTGCGCTATCGGGCGCTGATCTGCACCGGCGTGCTCACCGGCATTGCCGGAGCCTATCTGTCGATGGTGCAGAATGGCGGCTTCGTGAAGGACATGACCGCCGGCAAGGGCTATATCGCGCTGGCCGCGCTGATCTTCGCCAAATGGAAACCGGTCAACGCCATGTTCGCCTGCCTGCTGTTCGGCTTCCTCGACGCCGCGTCGATCCGCCTGCAAGGCACGCCGCTGCCGCTGATCGGCAAGGTGCCGGTGCAATTCATGCAGGCGCTGCCCTATGTGCTGACCGTCATCCTGCTTGCCGGCTTCATCGGCAAGGCAATCCCGCCGCGCGCCGGCGGCGTGCCTTATGTCAAGGAACGCTGATCTATTATGGCTCATGATCTGTTCGAAGCGGCGAAAGCCGCCATGGCCAAGGCCTATGCGCCCTATTCGAAATTTCCGGTCGGCGCGGCGTTGCGCACCGAGGACGGCCGTGTCTTCACCGGCGCCAATGTCGAGATCGCGTCCTATCCGGAGGGCTGGTGCGCCGAAACCACCGCACTTGCCAACTACATCATGGGCGGCGGCGGCAAAATCACGGAAATCGCCGTGATCGCCGAACGCGTGGCAAAATGCTCGCCCTGCGGCGGCTGCCGGCAGCGGCTGGCGGAATTCTGCCGGCCGGAGACGAAGTTCTATCTCTGCGATGATAGCGGCGTGGTCGAGACCGTGACCATGGGCGAGTTGCTGCCATACGGGTTTGAAGGCGATGTGCTGAAATGAAGGAAGCGCTCGATCACCTCGTCGAAAGGCTGGACGGGCTGGCGCCGACTACCGCCTTGGTGCTGGGGTCAGGGCTTGGCGGGCTTGTCGACCAAGTCGAGGATGCGGTGCGAATCTCCTACGCCGACTTGCCGGGGTTTCCCCGAAGCGGAGTCAGCGGCCATGCCGGCGAGGTGGTGGCGGGGCTCTTTGCCGGCACGCCGGTGCTGATGCTGTCCGGCCGGGCGCATTATTACGAGCACGGCAACGCGGCGGCGATGCGGCCGGCACTCGAGGTGCTCGCCGGCCTCGGCATCTCCAGGCTGATCCTCACCAACGCCGCCGGTTCGGTCGATCCCGGGATGGGCCCGGGCTCGGTGATGCTGATCACCGATCACATCAATTTCTCGGGCTCCAACCCGCTGATCGGCGAACCGAGCGACCGCCGTTTCGTCGGCCTGACCGAAGCCTATGACGCCGGTCTCCGCTCCGCCATCGAGCAGGCGGCGAAGGCCACCGGTACCAAGCTGCACAAGGGCGTCTATATGTGGTTCTCCGGCCCATGCTTCGAGACGCCCGCCGAGATCCGCATGGCGCGCGTCATGGGCGCCAACGCCGTCGGCATGTCGACGGTGCCGGAGGTCATTCTCGCCCGCTTCCTCGGGCTGCGCGTCGCCGCGTGTTCGGTCGTGACCAACCTTGCCGCCGGCATGACCGGAGCCGAGCTGTCGCACCAGGAGACCAAGGACATGGCACCGGTCGGCGGCGCGCGGCTGGCGACCATTCTGCAGCGTGTTTTTCAGGACGGGCTTCCGGAGCACAGGGTCGACGCCTGATGCTTCCCCAGGAAATCATCCGCCGCAAGCGCGACGGCCAGAAGCTCTCGGCTGAGGAGACAGCGTTCTTCATCGAGGGTCTGACCGCCGGCACAGTCACCGACGCGCAGGTCGGCGCCTTTGCCATGGCGGTGTTCTTCAACGGCATGAGCCGCGACGAGGCGGTGGCGCTGACTATGGCGATGCGCGATTCCGGCGATGTGCTCGACTGGTCGGATCTGCCCGGTCCGGTCACCGACAAGCATTCGACCGGCGGCGTCGGCGACAATGTCTCCTTGATGCTGGCGCCGATCGTCGCTGCCTGCGGCGCCTATGTGCCGATGATTTCCGGCAGGGGTCTGGGCCATACCGGCGGCACGCTGGACAAGATGGATGCCATCCCCGGCTATATCAGCCAGCCGGATGTTGCGCGCTTCCGCAAGACGGTGCTCGAAACCGGCTGCGCCATCATCGGCCAGACCGCCGATCTCGCACCCGCCGACGCCAGGCTCTACGCCATCCGCGATGTGACGGGAACGGTGGAATCGGTGCCGCTGATCACTGCTTCGATCCTGTCGAAGAAGCTGGCCGCCGGCCTCAATTCGCTGGTGCTTGACGTCAAGGTCGGCAACGGCGCCTTCATGGAGAAATCGCGCGACGCAACCGCACTGGCCAACAGCCTGGTCGACGTCGCCAATGGCGCCGGCCTTAAGGCCTCGGCGCTGGTCACCGGCATGAACGAGCCGCTGGCGTCCGCCGCCGGCAATGCGGTCGAGGTGCGCAACGCAGTCGATTTTCTCACCGGCCGCTTTCGCGACCGGCGGCTGGAGGACGTGACGCTGGCGCTGGCCGCCGAGATGCTGCAATCGGCAGGCCTGGTGTCGTCCAACCAGGACGGCCTGCGCCGCGCCGCCGAGACGCTGGCCGGCGGCCGCGCCGCTTCCATCTTCGCGCGCATGGTGGCGGCACTGGGCGGTCCCGTCGACTTTGTCGACAATCCGGAAAAATATCTGCCGAAAGCGGCAACGGAATTCGCGGTCAAGGCGAGCGCGAACGGCTTTGTCACCGGCATCGCGACCCGCGAGATCGGGCTTGCCGTGGTCGGGCTTGGCGGCGGGCGGACGCGGCCCGACGACAGGATCGATCACGCCGTCGGCATCACCAGGCTGTTGCCGGTCGGCGCTGAAGTGCGGGCCGGCGAAGCGCTGGCGCTGGTCCATGCCCGCAATGCCGGGGATGCCGAAGCGGCCGCGGCCGCCGTGCTTTCGGCCTATACCATCGGCACTTCCAAACCGGCCACGGAGAAAACCGTCATCCGGCGGATCCTGCCCCGCGGGTAGAGCCATTCCGACGGTATCGGATGGGTTCTATCTTTCTTTGGACCACGATCTTGTCCGAAGACTGGTCCCCAACTTTTCGCTGGCGCGGACCTGCGGTTCGGGATCACGTTCTACTGAACCAGCAGCAGCTTGCCGCCTTCGACCTGGTATTTTTCGAGCCGCTGCAGAAAGCTCATGCCGATCAGGTTGGTGTGCAGCGCCCTGTCATCGAGCACGACGGCCTCGACGCCCTCGACGGTGATCTTGCCGATCTGCAGGCGATCAATCGTCACCACGGCGGCCTTGATCGCACCATTGGCGGTGTTGACCTGATGGCTGAAGTCCGTCGAATTGAGCGAGATGCCGATCCTGCGCGCGGTCGAGGTGTTGATGGCGACGAGCGTCGCACCGGTGTCGATCATGCCGTCGACCTGGCGACCGTTCAACTTGAAGACCGACATGAAATGCCCGCGCGCGTCCGCGGTGACGACGACCTTGCGGCCGAGCGGCTGCGGCGTTGCCGGCCTGTCCGGGACGGCGGCGAGATTCAGGTTGGTTTGTGTGTCGGCCGGCCTGGCTCCGATGGCGGATTTCAACAGCCGCTCGATTACCTGTGAATTGGACTGATACACGATCGGCAGCGATGCCGACGTTCCGGCAAACACGCCAAGGATGAGGAGCTTGCGCAGCATGGACCGGCCTTTGTGGTTGCCGATCCTTAGTCCGACATGGTGATTGCCGCTTTAACGAGTGCGGAAACCAGCCGTTTGCGTAAACAATCGGTAAACGGATCTATTTGGTGCCGTACATGCGGTCGCCGGCATCGCCGAGACCCGGCATGATGTAGCCCTTTTCGTTGAGTTGGCGGTCGATGGAAGCGGTGAAGACCGGAACATCGGGATGCGCCTGGGTAAACCGCTCGAGGCCCTCTGGTGCCGCCAGCAGGCAGAGGAAGCGGATGTTGGTGGCACCGCGGCCTTTCAGCTTGTCGATCGCAGCGATCGCCGAATTGGCGGTCGCCAGCATCGGATCGACGACGATCACCAGCCGGTCGGCGAGGTCGCCTGGCGCCTTGAAGAAATACTCGACCGCTTCCAGCGTCTCATGGTCGCGATAGAGGCCGATATGGGCGACACGCGCCGCCGGCACCAGATCGAGCAGGCCTTCGAGCAAGCCGTTGCCGGCGCGCAGCACCGAGGCGAAGACCAGTTTCTTGCCCTCCAGCGTCGGCGCCTCCATCGTCTCGATCGGCGTCTCGATGGTCGTCGTCGTCAGTTCCAGGTTGCGGGTGACCTCGTAGCCGAGCAGCAGCGAGATCTCGCGCAGCAGCCGCCGGAAGCCGGCCGTCGAGGTTTCCTTCTTGCGCATGATGGTCAGCTTGTGCTGGACAAGCGGATGGTCGACGACGGTGACGCCCTTCATGGTGTTCTCCAACTGCGCAAGTGAATGGTGAATGGTGAATAGTGAATAGTGAACTGGTTTGCGAGTCCTTGGTTGCGCGGAAAAACTCGCGGCTGACGAACCGAAGCGCCGGGTGAACCATTCACCATTCACCTGCCCTTGGCGCCGAGCCTGCCCAGCAGCACCGCCCTGGTCTTCCTGTCGACGAAGGCTGCCTCGATGGCCGTCCTGGTGACGGCGGTGAGCGCCTTGTCGTCCATCGCAAAATGCTCGGCAGCGATGTCGTATTCGCGTTTCAGCGAGGTCCAGAAGTAGGGCGGGTCATCGGAGTTGAGCGTCACCTTGCAGCCCGCTGCCCGCAAGGCGGGGAAGGGATGGTCGGCGAAGCTGTCGAAGAGTTTCAGGGCGATGTTGGAGCCAGGGCAGCATTCGAGCACGACGCCTTCGTCGGCGATGCGCCGCACAAGCTCGGGGTTCTCGATGGCGCGCACGCCATGGCCGATGCGAGACGGGCGGATGTGGTCGAGTGCCGCCTCGACGCTCTCCCAGCCCATCAATTCGCCGGCATGGACGGTGATGCCGAGGCCGGCCTCGCGGGCGATCTCGAAGGCCCTGACATAATCTTCCAGGTCGCCTATCCGCTCGTCGCCGGCGACGCCGAAACCGGTCACCAGCGGATGCCCGCAGCGCGCGGCGAAACGCGCCGCCCGCTCGATCGATTCGACACCGAAATTGCGCACGCCGGTGACGATCATGCGGCCTTCGATGCCGGTCTTCGCCTTGGCGCGGGCCATGCCTTCGCCGAGCGCGTCGGTATAGGCCTTTGGCGACAGCCCGGCCTTGTTGGCATGGTCGGGCGAGGTGAAAACCTCGGAATAGATGGCGCCGTCGCGGGCGAGGCTGGTCAGGTAATGGTCGGCCAGCCGCGCATAGTCTTCTTCGGTGCGGAACAGGTCCGACGAGAAGTCGTAGGCGGCGAGGAAAGAGGTGAAGTCGTGCCAGACGAAGGAGCCGTCCTGGATGTAGGGCGAGGCATCCTTGCCGTATTTCTCAGCCTGGCGGAGGACGAGTTCAGGCGCCGCTGCCCCTTCGATGTGGCAGTGCAGTTCTGCTTTCAAAGGCATTCAATTA
Source organism: Mesorhizobium sp. M0954 (assembly GCF_040319155.1). Lineage (NCBI taxonomy): Bacteria > Pseudomonadati > Pseudomonadota > Alphaproteobacteria > Hyphomicrobiales > Phyllobacteriaceae > Mesorhizobium > Mesorhizobium sp. M0954. The sequence continues at coordinate 146,339 of NZ_JAMYNR010000001.1, forward strand.
TCCCGTCAGGCTTTTTCTTATGACGCAAGTTCCTGTCGAAAAACCGTGTGACACTTTTCCGGAACCTGCTTCGAAGCGCGGCCGAACACCGCGCCTTAAACAATAGCGCCCGCACCATCGATCGGCTATGGTCCCGCCGATTTTATGGCGGATCAAAACGATGTCGGTTGAAAGAACCACTGCTGCGGGCGGCATGGAAACCTCCTATGGTTTCAAGCGGGTAGGGCCAGGCGACAAGCAGTCCCTGGTCAATGATGTTTTCCACAAGGTGGCGAACCGCTACGACCTGATGAACGACCTGATGTCGGCCGGCTTGCATCGATTGTGGAAGGACGCCATGGTCGCCTGGCTCAATCCACCGAAGCGGCCGGGCTGGAGCGTTCTCGACGTTGCCGGCGGCACCGGCGATGTCGCCTTCCGCATCGTCGAGGCGAGCGGCAGGCACGCTCATGCAACGGTTCTCGATATCAACGGCTCGATGCTCGCCGTCGGCCGCGATCGGGCCGAGAAAAAAGGCCTGTCGGCAAATACCGATTTCGTCGAAGCCAACGCCGAGGAACTGCCTTTTGCCGACGCTACTTTCGACGCCTACACCATCGCTTTCGGCATCCGCAACGTGCCGCGCATCGATGTGGCGCTTGCCGAAGCCTATCGCGTGCTGAAGCCTGGCGGGCGCTTTCTCTGCCTTGAATTCTCCGAGGTCGAGATGCCGCTGCTCGACAAGGTCTATGAAGCATGGTCGTTCAACGCCATTCCGCGGATCGGCAAGGTGGTGACCGGCGATGACGAGCCCTATTCCTATCTGGTCGAATCGATCCGCAAGTTTCCCAATCAGCAGAATTTCGCGGCGATGATTTCGCGCGCAGGCTTCGAGCGCGCCTCATTCCGCAATTATTCCGGCGGCATCGCCGCGCTTCATTCGGGCTGGAAGCTTTGAGGCTGGCCCGCATTTTCCGACGTGCCTTGCGCCAGTTCAGGAAACCGGCAGGGCAAAGCCAGCCATGAGCAGCATCGGCGCTGGTTTCAGGCTCGTGCGGGCCGGCTGGGTGCTTGTGCGCGAGGGTGTCATCGCGGCTTTGCCCGGTGACGAGCTCTTCGGCTTGCCGAAATTCGGCTGGCGCATGGCCCGGCTGTTCACCCGCCGTCGGGCGCTTGCCTATGAGCGCGGCGACAGGCTGGCCAAGGCGGTCGTGCGGCTCGGCCCGTCCTACGTCAAGCTCGGCCAGTTCCTGGCGACACGGCCGGATGTCGTCGGCAACGATATCGCGCTTGATCTTGCCATGCTGCAGGACAAGATGCAGACGTTTCCCAAGGCCGAGGCTGTCGCCGCGATAGAGGCCTCGCTCGGACGCAGGGTCGACGAGCTCTATGTCAGTTTTGGCGAGGCCGTCGCCGCCGCCTCGATCGCCCAGGTCCATACCGCCGAAACGCTGCAGGACGGCGTCGTTAGGCGAGTGGCGGTGAAGGTCATCCGGCCGGGCGTGCGCCACCGCTTCTTTCGCGATCTCGAAAGCTATTTCCTCGCCGCCCGGCTGCAGGAAAAGTACATCCCGTCGTCGCGCCGGCTGCGGCCGGTCGAGGTGACGGAGACGCTGGCCCAGACTACCAAGATCGAAATGGATTTGAGGCTGGAGGCAGCGGCTTTTTCGGAGCTCGGCGAGAATACCAAGGACGATCCCGGCTTCCGTGTGCCGTCGGTCGACTGGGAGCGCACCGGTCGTGACGTGCTGACCATGGAGTGGGTCGACGGCATCAAGATGAACGATATTGCCGGCCTGACCGCCGCCGGCCACGACCTGAAGGCGATTGCCGCCAACCTCGTCCAGTCGTTTCTGCGCCATACGCTGCGTGACGGTTTCTTCCACGCCGACATGCACCCGGGCAACCTGTTTATAGAAGCCAATGGCACTATCGTCGCCGTCGATCTCGGCATTGCCGGCCGGCTCGGCAAAAAGGAGCGCCGCTTCCTCGCCGAAATTCTCTACGGCTTCATCACGCGCGATTACCAGCGCGTCGCCGAGGTGCATTTCGAGGCTGGCTATGTGCCGCGCCAGCACAATGTCGCGGCCTTCGCCCAGGCGATCCGGGCGATCGGCGAACCGATCCACGGCCAGCCTGCCGAGACCATCTCGATGGCCAAGCTGCTGACGCTGCTGTTCGAAGTGACCGACCTCTTCGACATGGCGACGCGGTCCGAGCTGGTGCTGCTGCAGAAGACCATGGTCGTCGTCGAAGGCGTCGCCCGCACGCTCGACCCGGCCTTCAACATGTGGAAGACGTCGGAGCCGGTGGTGAGCGGCTGGATTGCCCGCAACCTCGGCCCGCGCGCCCTGCTGGCCGATGCGCGCGACGGTGCCAACGCGCTGCTGGCGCTGGCCCGCCAGGCACCGGACCTCGCCGCCCGCACCGAGCGGCTGTCGCGTGAGATCGACCTGATGGCCGAACACGGCCTGCGTTTCGACGAAAGGACCGCACGCGCGATCGGCAAGGCCGAGGCGCGCTACACCCGCTCCGGCCGGCTGGCGCTGTGGGTGATCGCATTGACGCTCGTGTATATCGCCTGGCGTATTTTCTAGCGCTTGTTGCAAAGTGATTGCATTGCTATCATTGCACTCAGCAATTCCGGGCAAGGTGCAATCAGATGGCCAGCATCACGATCCGCAACCTTGATGACGAGGTCAAGGACCTGCTGCGCCGACTGGCGGCGGAGAATGGCCGGTCGATGGAAGACCAGGCGCGGGTGATGATCCGCGCAGCGGTCGAAGGTCAGTTCGGTTCGGCCGGTCGCATCGACCAGATCGAGAAAACACTGCGCGAACTGACGAGTTCGCAGAGTCCAGCAGCGCCGGTGGTCGCCGTCTCCAGCCCGCGAGGCATCCTCTCCGGCAAGCGCATCCTGCTGATCATCGGCGGCGGCATCGCCGCCTACAAGGCGCTCGACCTGATCCGCCGGCTGCGCGAGCGCGGCGCGGCAGTGCGGGTGGTGATGACCGCGGCGGCGCAGGAGTTCGTCACTACGCTGTCGGCCGGGGCGCTGTCGGCCGACCATGTTTTCACCGAATTGTTCGACCGGCAGGACGAGCACGACATCGGCCATATCAGGCTGTCGCGCGAGGCCGACCTTTTGGTCGTGGCGCCGGCCACCGCCGACCTGATGGCAAAGCTCGCCAATGGCCATGCCAACGACCTTGCCTCGACCGTGCTCATCGCCACCGACAAGCGAGTTTTGATGGCGCCGGCGATGAACCCGAAAATGTGGGCGCATCCGGCGGCCCGCCGCAACCGCGCGACGCTGAGCAAGGACGGCGTCGCATTCGTCGGCCCGGCGAAGGGCGAGATGGCCGAAAGCAACGAGGTGGGCGAGGGCCGCATGGCCGAGCCGCTGGAGATCGTCGCCGCGATCGAGGCGCTGCTCGACAGCCGGCCAAAGCCGCTGGCGGGCAGGAAGATCATTGTCACCTCCGGGCCGACGCATGAACCGATCGACCCGGTCCGCTACATCGCCAACCGGTCGTCGGGCAAGCAGGGCCACGCCATTGCGGCGGCGCTGGCCAGGCTCGGTGCCGACGTGCGTCTCGTCTCCGGCCCGGTCGGCATTGCCGATCCGGCCGGCGTCGCCACGCTGCACGTCGAAACGGCCGTCGAGATGAAGGACGCCGTCGAGCAGCTGCTGCCGGCCGACGCGGCAGTGTTCGTCGCGGCTGTCGCCGACTGGCGCACTCAAAGTTCGGCCGGGGAAAAGATCAAGAAGGTGGCGGGCGAGGGGCCACCGGCGCTGCAGATGGTGGAAAATCCCGATATTCTCGCCGGTGTCGGGCATCACAAAAAGCGGCCGATGCTGGTGGTCGGTTTCGCCGCCGAGACGCAGGACCTGGTCAGGAATGCCCAGGCCAAGCTTGCAAAAAAGGGCGCCGATCTTATCGTTGCCAATGATGTCTCGCATGAAGATGGTTCCCCGGGCGTGATGGGCGGCGACCGCAACAAGGTGCGGATCGTCTCGAAGGCCGGCGTCGAGGAATGGCCGGAGATGAGCAAGGACGAGGTGGCGACGCGGCTCGCGGCGCTGATCGCCGACCGGATGAAGACGGTCGTTGTCTAGTCAATCTCCCCCACGGAGATTGACAGCTTCGCCGGCTTCGTGTCGGTCGCCCCCGAAATCCGCAAGGCGGCAAGGCATCCCAGGATTCCGAGCGGGATAAACGCCAGGAACAGCCAGGCGGCGACACTTGCCGCGGCCTCACGGTTCAGGCCTTCGGAAAAGCCGCTGGCGTTGGCGACGATGCCGGTCAGTGCCGCACCCACGGCATAACCGATGCGCTGCATGGTCGGCACAGCGGCCGAGGCGATCGTCTGCTCGCCTTCCTTGGCCGATGCCACGATGACACGCGTGACGAACGGCCAGGCGATGCCGAAACCGCCGCCTTGCAGCAAGGCACAAAGCAGGATCAACGGGATAGAGCCGGCCGGCACCGTATAGGCGAAACCGGCGACGCCCGTGGCGATCATCAGCGCCCCGCCGACGATGATCAGCCGCTCGCGTTCCGGCGGCGCATTGGCGACGAGGATCGACAGGATCGACCAGGCGATCGATTCGGCGGCGATGATGTAGCCGGTGGTCAGGATCGGAATGCCGTGCAGGCTGGTCAGAAGCAGCGGACCGTAGACGGTAAAGGAGCAGGTCGCCACCGAGAACGCGGCGACCATGGTCATGCCCGCGCCAACCGGCGAGCGCCATGAGAACAGCCGCGACGGGAACAGGCGCGAGCGCGGCTTCAGTGCGTCGATGTAGATAAACAGCGCCAGGCCGACCAGGCCGAGGGTGAGCAGCAGCGACGAGCGCAGCAGGGCGATGTCGACGCCGGCGGTGGCAATCAGCACGACGCTGACGGCGAGGCAGCCAAGTGCCGCAAAGGGAAAGGGCGGCGCCGAGCCGCCCGTCGCCTGCGGCCTTGTTGCTTCCGGTGTGTCGAGCACGATGAAGCTTGCCAGCGCCATGGCCGTGCCTCCGAGGGTAAAGACGCCGAAGGCCCAGCGCCAGGACGAGAATTCGGTCATGACCGCGCCGAGCACGGGGCCGCTGAAGGCGGCGACGCCCCAGATCGCCGACATGACGCCGAAAAGCTGCGGCCAGATCGCGCGGGCAAACAGCCGCTCGACCGAGACGAAGGCGAGCGACACCAGCGCGCCGCCACCGAGCCCTTCGATCAGGCGGCCGCAGAGGAACAGCGGCATCGAAGGCGCGGTGGCGCAGACCAGCGCGCCGGCGGCATAGAGCATTGCGGCGACCATCATGTTGGTGCGCAGCGCGACATAGCTCACCAGCCGTCCGGCGGCCGCACCGGCAACGATGGCGCCGAGCTCGTAGATCGCCAGCGACCAGCCGACCAGTTGCACGCCGGCGAGTTCGCCGACCATGGCCGGCATGACCGTTGCCACCATGGTTTCGTTGGTGGCGTGCAGCAGGATGCCGAGGCTGATGAAGCAGAAGCGCGCCAGGTCGCCGCTCGCCCACAGCGCGCGCCAGTCGACCCTGTTTGTGCTTGTCTTGGTCATCCGGTCCCCCAGGCTTTCTCAGACGCTGGTCTGAAGTATTGGAGCGTTCTTCACGTCCAAATGAGTACATGCCGCAGTATGGGAGGACTTCTAGAACCTCAACCGTAGTTGAGATCAAGCGGTCTTGATCGCCGTTGACGTGGCGGATTTCAAAATTGTGCGATGGGGGACGATCACGAGGCGTTGAGATTCTGGTCAGACCGAAGACAAGCAATATTGGATCGCCGCAATCTTCGGTCACGGTAACGGCATGAACACAGTTGCCATGCCGTGATCTTCGAGCGCCCCAACTTTGAACATCAGGGCGGCCCGTCCTCTGCGGAGTGGGCCTGCCGGAATCTATGAGCCTTCGGCAGCTATTCGCAGGCCGACACCTACGCTCCCCGCCGCTCGGGAGCCATGCTGCGCCGTTATTTGAACGAGTGGATCAGGTCGAGCGAGGTGACGGCGACCGCCAGGTTGACGCCGGTCTGTGCCTGGACACTGAGCGGCTGCAGCGAAAAGGCGCTGTCGAGGCCGCCGACCAGGAGATTGGCGCCGCCACCGGTGACCACGCTGGCCTCGGCGTTCACGCCATAGTAGCTGCCGGCAAGGTCGCCTTCATCGTGGTTGCGGGTCGCCGCCAGAACCGCCCATACCAGCTGGCCCTGATGCGTCCGGCCGACATCGACGCCGAGCTTGGAAATCACACCGGTATAGACTTCAGAGGGGCCGCCACGATGCGGACGAAAGATACAGGAAACACCCTTGTTGGAAGTGACGAGATAGGCCGTGCCGCCGTCGATGGTGCAGTCGAGCACGCCGAGCTGGAGTTTGCTGGCGCTGGCGGGAGCGGCAACGACGGTCGTGGCGAGAGCAGCGGCACAAGCGAGTTTCTTGATCATGGCAGGGTCCTTTCGAAATTGCCTTGTACAAACGGCTGAGCACGCCGAGCGTTCCGCCGAAAACTTGGCGCCAGCAAGGCGAAGCTAAACGCAGGGTTGTCGGAGTGCGGAAACGGAGGCCCGATTAACCGGCCGCTCAGCCGGCACTGGTGCGGGCCAGGCCGTCCTTGGCCGGCTGGTAGGTCGGATTGAGGTGCACGGCCTCGCGGTAGGATTTCGCGGCCCTGACCTTGTCGCCGCGCCGCTCGTAGATCAACGCCTGGTTGGACCAGGCCTCAGCATTCTTGCCGTCGAGCTTGATCGCCATGTTGAAGTCGGCGAAGGCATTGTCCTCGTCGTTCATGGCAAGGTAGGAGAGGCCGCGCCCGTTGTAAGGCTCGGAGGCGTCCGGCGCCAACGAAATGGCGGTCGAGAAATCCTCGATGGCAAAGGCGTGCTGGCCCTGACTCTGGTAGATCAGGCCGCGATTGTGATAGGCGCGCGCATCGGTCGTGTCGAGCTGGATGGCTTTCTGGAAATCGTTGAAGGCTTCCTGGACCCGGCCCGCCCTGCGGTAGAGATTGCCGCGGCCGATATAGGCGGCGTCATAGTTGGAATTGATCTGGATCGAGCGATTGTAGTCGGCGAGCGCGCTCGCCTGATCGCCGAGGAAGCGCTGGATGAGCGCACGGTTCGAATAGGCCTGGTAAAAATTCGGATTGAGCTGGATGGCGGTGTTGAAGTCCTTCAGCGCCGCCTGGTACTGGCCGCCGCGGCCATAGGCCGAGCCGCGCACATTGTAGGCTTCCGGATCCTGGGGGTTGCGCTGGATCACCGCCGACAGCGAGGAGATGTTCTCGCTCGAGCCTTGCGCCTTGTCGATGTTGTTGAACTCGCCGGTCGGAACACTCTGGCAGCTGGCAAGCGCCATCCCGGAAAGCAGGGCTGCCGTCAGGGCGAGGCCGCGCCACGCGGTTCTGCGCTCTACGGTGATTGCGTCCATGTCTGCCCTGTCCTTACTGCGCCGTCTGGTCCGTTCCCCCTCCGAACCGGCATCTCTCCCAACCGGTCCTCTCGGACCGGGTCGAACTCACAACAAAAAGGTGGCGGCGATTCCGCATCGCGCCACCTTGGATATCCTTGGAAAAGGACGAAAAATTGACGTCAGAACCGCGGCGGACGCGGAGCACCGGCACCGGCAGCACCGGCCGCGACCGGACGCGGCGTCATCGGCAGCAGGCCTTCGCGCTGGGCGCGCTTGCGGGCCAGCTTGCGGGCACGGCGCACGGCTTCCGCCTTTTCACGGGCGCGCTTCTCGGAGGGCTTTTCGTAATGTCCGCGCATCTTCATTTCGCGGAAGATGCCTTCGCGCTGCATCTTTTTCTTGAGCGCGCGAAGCGCCTGATCAACATTGTTGTCGCGGACGAGTACCTGCACGTGCAATCCTGTCTTTCGGGTTTGAAATCAACAGGCAAGCGGCCATAGCCGCAAGCCTCCGCGGCGCGTTACACCACGAATTGGGGCGGCTGATAGCAGAATCAAGGGGCTCTGTCCACAGCCGATTGAGAGGCGGTGCCGTCCGGGCGGGCACGACAGTCCCACATGGCGGCTTGATTTTTTCAATCTGTGAACTATAGTTCACGAGTGACCATCGTTGAGCAAACCGCCGAGTTCCGGGACTGGCTCAAGGGTCTAAACGATATGCGGGCGGCCGAGCGGATTGCGATCCGCGTGGCACGTATCCAGTCCGGACTGATGGGAGACGTGAAGTTCTTCGATGGCATCGGCGAGCTTCGGATAGACTACGGTCCCGGTTACCGACTGTACTTCGTCAAGCGCGGCAGCGCGCTCGTTATCCTGCTCTGCGGCGGCGACAAGTCCTCGCAGAAGCGCGATATCAGGAAGGCCATTGAAATGGCCAAGGAGATCTGAAATGCCCCACGAGACCTTGCCTTTTGATCCTGCCGAACATCTCGGCCGCGCGGAGGCCCAGGCCGAACTTCTTGCCGACGCCTTTGCCACGGGCGATACCGGCTATATCGCGAATGCTCTCGGCATAGTTGCCCGCGCGCGTGGCATGTCCAAGGTGGCGAAAGATGCCGGCGTCACCCGGGAGGCCCTGTACAAGGCACTGAGCCCCGATGGCGACCCGCGCCTCTCGACATTGCTTGGCGTGGTGAAGGCCTTAGGGGTGAAACTCACCGCCGAAAAGACCGAAGCTTGAGGCCGCCGAATCCCGAAACGAAAAACCCGCCTCAGAGACGGGTCCTTGGTGTGAATCAGCATCATACCGATATTAGTAGCATAGCTGCCGGCACAAAGCAAGAACAAAATTCGCCTTGGGCCAGATAGGCGCCGCTACGCCGTGGCCAGGTGGAGCTGCTCGAAACCCTCGAAGAACTCGCCGTAGTCGCAGGTTATTTCCTCGCCGGCGGCGATGTCGCGGGTCGCGGTGGCCCCGCCATATTGCGAAAAGTCGGTGTTCGGCTTGTCGGCGTGGTTCATGAAGCGGCCATTGTCGACCTCATAGACCATGAAGCCCGGCCGGTCCGGACTGGGATAGGCATATCTGTCGAGCAATTCCTTGAGGTGCGGCGGCGCCGTCTCGTATCTTTCCATCGGGATCAGCCGGTCGAAGTCCGGATCGAGCCGCCAGATCTGCGCCCCTTTCCGGATCGGCTCGGCGGCGAACACGCCGACGCCTTCGATTGCGCTTGCAGCGATATAGGTCCTGATCAGCAGCATGTTTCCAACCCGTTTTCGAGGAGAAGACGGAATCGTCAAATCGCCGGGAAAAGCAAGACCGGTTTTCCGGCATTGCGGCTGGCGGGCCGACGCCAACCGCGAAACGCTTCACGTGCGGGTGATCGAGACACCGCCGTCGGCGAACAGTGCCGTGCCGGTGGTGAAGCTCGATGCATCGGAAGCCAGGTAAAGCGCCGAGCGGGCGATCTCCTCTGGCTCGGCGACGCGCTTCAAGGCATGCAGGTTTTCGACGAACGCCCGCGATTCAGGTGTGTTGAATGTCGCCGAAGGCGTGTCGGTGCCGCCCGGCAGCAGCGCGTTGACCCGGACGCCCTTGGCGCCAAATTCGGCGGCCAGCACCTGCGTCAATCCGATCAGTCCGGCCTTGCTCGCGGCATAGCTGGTCATGCCGGGCATGCCGACCGTGTAGCCGACGAAGGTTGAGGTGAAGATCAACGAGCCGCCGCCGCGTTCGACCATCGCCGGCACCTGGTATTTCGCGCCGAGAAAGGCGCTGGTCAGATTGGTATCGAGCGTCTCGCGCCAGCCCTCCAGCGACAGCTCAGAGACCGGCCCCATCCTGCCGACCGAGCCGGCATTGTTGAAGGCGATGTCGAGCCCGCCGAATTTCTCGACCGCCAGGTCGACCAGGACTTTCGCGTAGGCCTCGTCGCGGACGTCGCCGGCAAGCGCAATGGCGGTGCCCTCGGCGTCTTCGATTTCGGCAACCAGCGCATCGAGTTCCGCCTGGCGGCGGGCCGCGACGACCACCTTGGCGCCTTCCTCGGCAAAGAGCTTTGCCGTGGCGCGGCCGATGCCGGAACTGGCGCCAGTGACGATGGCGACCTTGTTGGCGAGTGCGAACATTTTCTGCATCCTTTTTTGGCGCCGGTTCTGGCCGGCAATTGGATGCTTGGTCGCAAATCGGGGCGGTGCGGACCACCCGATACCTGCGAGGTGGTGTCGGCCTGGACTATTGCCTAAGCAGCCAGCCGAGCCGATCGAGCGAAAATGCGTAGCTGACGGCGATCAGAAGGGCGACGGCAATGCCGGCTGTCGTGTAACCGGCCAGGTGGAATCCGGCAGCGCCGCCGAACAGGACGGCGAGTTCGAGCACCAGCCGCAAACCGCCCGGCACCGGAACCGGCGCCCGCCCCGACCGGCTCGGATCGTTCGGCACCGCGAACGTACCCCAGAGCGCGGCGGCAACGAACGGCAATGCCGCGGCAAGGGTCCAGCGCCACATGCCCGCTGAGAGGCTCCAGCCCGCCATGCCGAGGCCGAGCAAAGCGGCGAGTTCCAGCATGAAGCGCAATGTCAGATTCCACCAGACGTTAGCCACCGCCATAATCCTCCGATCGCCAGGCGACGGATAGTGATGGATGGCAATTGCATCAACCAGCCCGCATGCGGCTTTTTCACCACGGCGCAAAACGGCAAGCGCCGTCGCAAACAGTGCAAGGCTGGCAGCGCCGTTTCGCTAGTGATACAGCTCGCGCGCCGGCGTTCGAGTGAATGCCCGGCCGTCATTTGCGAGGCCTGCGACGTTGAAGAAATACTCGGTATTCGCCATCGCCCGCGAGGCCATGCGCGGTCACAAGGGCTGGGAGGAACAATGGTCCTCACCGGAGCCGAAGAAGGAGTACGACGTCATCATCGTCGGCGCCGGTGGCCACGGCCTGGCCACCGCCTATTATCTCGCCACCGTGCACGGCGTCACCAACGTCGCGGTATTGGAAAAAGGCTGGCTCGGCGGCGGCAATACCGGCCGCAACACCACCATCATCCGTTCCAATTATCTCTATGACGAAAGCGCCGGCATCTACGACCATGCGCTGAAGCTGTGGGACGGGCTCAGCCAGGAACTCAACTACAACGTCATGTATTCGCCGCGCGGCGTCATGATGCTCGCCCACAACATCCACGACATCCAGGTGCTGAAGCGGCACGTCCACGCCAACCGGCTGAACGGCATCGACAATGAATGGCTGACGCCGGAGCAGGCCAAGGAATTCTGCCCGCCGCTCAACATTTCGCGCAATGCGCGCTATCCGGTGATGGGCGCCTCCCTGCAGCGCCGTGGCGGCACGGCGCGCCACGATGCCGTCGCCTGGGGCTATGCGCGCGGCGCCTCGGCGCGCGGCGTCCACATCATCCAGAATTGCGAGGTCACCGGCGTCAAACGGGCGCCGAACGGCGCGGTCACCGGCGTCGAGACGACGCGCGGCTTCATCGGCGCCAGGAAGGTCGGCGTGGTTGCCGCCGGGCACTCATCGGTGATCATGAACATGGCCGGCGTGCGCATGCCGCTGGAAAGCTATCCGCTGCAGGCGCTGGTGTCGGAGCCGGTCAAGCCGGTGGTGCCTTGCGTGGTGATGTCGAACACCGTGCATGCCTATATCTCGCAGTCCGACAAGGGCGAGCTGGTCATCGGCGCCGGCACCGACCAATATGTCTCCTATTCGCAGACCGGCGGCCTGCACATTTTGCAGCATACGCTGGACGCCATCTGCGAGATGTTCCCGATCTTCACGCGCATGAAGATGCTGCGCTCATGGGGCGGCATCGTCGACGTGACGCCTGACCGTTCGCCGATCCTGGCCAAGACGCCGGTGCCCGGCCTGTATGTCAATTGCGGCTGGGGCACGGGCGGTTTCAAGGCGACGCCGGGTTCGGGCCATGTCTTTGCCCATACGATCGCCAGGGACGATCCGCACCCGATCAACGCGCCCTTCACCATCGAGCGCTTCCGCACCGGCCGCCTCATCGACGAGGCGGCGGCGGCGGCGGTGGCGCACTGAAGGCCGCAATGACGCGCAAGACTCACACCATGCTTTTCGGATTGGCCCTCGTGGGCGCCACGGTGCTCTTCATGCTGTTAGTGGTCAGGGAGATTTTGGTTCGAATAGTCGGGTATGAGGCCAACGGGGTCGATCCCGTCATGTTGGCCATGTTTGTAATTGTGGGCGTACCTACTTTTTTCTGCGTATGGGCGTTTGCCATACCGAAAATACTCGAAAACGCGTTTCTGGATATCGGTTCCCGAAGAACCTTCTCTGGACCACGAACGCAGGCTGATGTCGATCGAGCCAAAGTGAATTTGCGGGCGGTAGGATTGCTCGTCGAAGACCGCCCTGCCGAAGAAAATGTTGTGACCAATCGTGGCAGACATGACGGCTCTGCACATGATGGGTCGACTAAATCCAAGAAAGTCGATTGATGCTTCTCATCCGCTGCCCCTATTGCGAGGAAGAGCGTCCGGAGCTCGAATTCCGCAACGCCGGCGAGGCGCATATCGCGCGTTCCCCAAACATCGCCAGCGAGAGCGACGACGATTTTGAAAAGTTCTTTTTCATCCGCTCAAACCCCAAGGGGATCATCTATGAGCGCTGGCGGCACATGCATGGCTGCGCGCGGTTCTTCAACGCCGTGCGCGACACCGTCAGCGACAGGTTCCTGATGACCTACAAGGCCGGCGAGCCGAAGCCCGTAAAGCTGCCGGGAGCCGCCAAATGAGCGCCACGTTCCGCATTGCCGGCGCCGGGCGGCTCAAACAGGCAAAGATAGCTGGCTTCAGCTTCGACGGCCGCCCCTATACCGGCATCGAGGGCGATACGTTGGCCTCGGCGCTGCTTGCAAACGGCGTCCATCTCGTCGGCCGCTCGTTCAAGTACCACCGGCCGCGCGGCTTGCTGTCGGCCGGCGCCGAAGAGCCGAACGCGCTGGTCGAGATCAAGCGCGACGCGGCACGCAAGACGCCGAACGTGCGTGCCACGGTGCAGGAGCTCTATGACGGATTGACCGCACAGTCGCAGAACCGCTGGCCGTCGCTCGCTTTCGACGTCGGTGCCGTCAGCAGTATTGCCTCGCCGATGCTTTCGGCCGGCTTCTACTACAAGACCTTCATGTGGCCGAAGGCTGCGTGGAAAAACCTCTACGAACCCAAGATCCGCGCCGCCGCCGGTCTTGGCGTCGCTCCTGACCAGCCGGATCCCGACCACTATTCGGCGCGCTTCGCCCATTGCGAGGTGCTGGTGCTTGGCGGCGGTGCCGCGGGCATCGCCGCGGCATTGGCCGCGGCCGAGACCGGCGCGCGCGTCATCCTTGCCGACGAGCAGGCGGAATTCGGCGGCAGCCTGCGCTTCGAGAGCGGCGCGAAGATCGAAGGCCAGGACGGTTTTTCCTGGGCGCAATCGGCTCTCGCCAAGTTGAGCGCGATGGACAATGTCCGCGTGCTGCCGCGTACCACGGCCTTCGGCTATTACGCGCAGAATTTCGTCGGGCTGGTCGAGCGCGTCAGCGACCATCTGCAGAACCCCGGCCGCGACCTGCCGCGCGAGCGGCTGTGGCAGGTTCGCGCTAAACGCGTGGTACTGGCGACCGGCGCCATCGAGCGCCACATGGTGTTTGCCGACAACGACCGGCCGGGCATCATGCTGGCGTCGGCGGCGCGCACCTATCTCAACCATTACGGCGTCGCCGTCGGCAGGAATATCGGCGTCTATACGGCGAACGATTCCGCCTATGCGGCGGCGATCGACCTGAAAAAGGCCGGCATCAACGTGGCGGCGATCGTCGACCTGCGCGACAACCCGACCGGGCCGGCGATCGACGAGGCGAGGGCGCTCGGCATCGAGGTCAATTTCGGCCGCGCGGTGATCCGCGCCGGCGGCAAATTGCGGGTGTCGTCGATGACCGTGCAGCCGAAGAATGGCGGCGGCGAGCGCACCATCCCGGTTGACGCGATTCTGATGTCGGCCGGCTGGACGCCATCGGTGCATCTGTTCTCGCAATCGCGCGGCAAGGTCGCCTTCAATGACGAGACCAAGCGCTTCGTGCCCGGAATTTATGCGCAGGACTGCGTCTCGGTCGGCGCCTGCAACGGTACCGACGGGCTGTCGGCGACGATCGACGAGGCCTATGCAGCGGGCGCCAAGGCGGCCAAGGACGCCGGCAGCAGGCCGGCCAAGGGCTCCAAGCCGAAGGTCGACGCCGGCGAGAGCTGGTCGCGCGGCATGCTGGGTGCAGCACCCGGTGCCGGATCGGATACGACGGTCAAGGCCTTTGTCGACTTCCAGAACGACGTCACCGCCAAGGACATCCGCCAGGCAGTGCATGAGGGCATGCGCTCGATCGAGCACGTCAAGCGCTTCACCACCAATGGCATGGCGACCGACCAGGGCAAGACCTCCAACATGCACGGCCTGGCGATTGCCGCCGAGACGTTGGGCAAGCCGATCCCGCAGGTCGGGCTGACGACGTTCCGCGCGCCCTATACGCCGGTGACATTCGGCTCGATCGTCGGCCACGCGCGGGGTCCCCTGTTCGACCCGACCCGCAAGACGGCGATCCATCCCTGGGCCGAGCGCCAGGGCGCTGTATTCGAGGATGTCGGCCAGTGGAAGCGCGCCTGGTATTTCCCGAAGCCGGGCGAGGACATACATGCCGCCGTCGACCGCGAATGCGTGACGGTGCGCAAGACGGCCGGCCTGTTTGACGCCTCGACGCTGGGCAAGATCGAGGTGGTCGGGCCGGATGCGGCCAAATTCATGGAACTGCTCTACACCAATCCATGGGAGAAGCTCGAGCCCGGCCGCTGCCGGTACGGCATCATGCTGCGCGAGGACGGCTTCATCTATGACGACGGTGTCGTCGGCAGGCTTGCACCCGACCGTTTCCATGTGACGACGACGACCGGCGGCGCGCCGCGGGTCATGAACCATATGGAAGACTATCTCCAGACCGAGTTCCCGCATCTCAACGTCTGGCTGACCTCGATCACCGAGCAGTGGGCGGTGATTGCCGTGCAGGGACCGAAGTCTCGCGACATCATTGCGCCGCTGGTCGAGGGCATCGACATGTCGGATGAGGCGCTGCCGCATATGTCGGTGCGCGAAGGCAGGATCTGCGGCGTGCCGACAAGGCTGTTTCGCATGTCGTTCAGCGGTGAACGCGGCTTCGAGGTCAACGTGCCGGCCGATTATGGCGAGGCGGTCTGGGAAGCGCTATGGGCCGAGGGCCAGAAGCACGGAGCCTGTGCCTACGGCACCGAGTCGATGCATGTGCTGCGCGCCGAAAAGGGCTACATCATCGTCGGCCAGGATACCGACGGGACGGTGACGCCGAACGATGCCGGGCTCGACTGGGCCGTCGGCAAGAAGAAGACCGATTTCGTCGGCATTCGCGGCATGGCGCGGCCGGACCTGGTTGCCAAGGGCCGCAAGCAGCTTGTCGGCCTGAAGACGAGGGATCCCAAGGTGGTGCTGGAGGAGGGCGCGCAGATCGTTGCGGACCCGAAGCAGGCAATCCCGATGAAGATGATTGGCCATGTCACCTCGAGCTATTGGTCGCAAAATTGCGGCCGCTCGATCGCGCTGGGGCTGGTCGCCGGCGGCCGCGATCGCACGGGCGAGACGCTCTATGTGCCGATGCCGGACGGGGTGATCGAGGTGGAGGTCACCGGCATGGTGTTCTTCGACGAGAAGGGGGAGCGCCTCAATGGCTAAAGCCGCTTTGAAAACCGACGCCGCCGGACCCTCAGTCGAACGCCGTCCAGCTCTCGCCGGCCAGTCGCTTTCCGCCGCCGGCGTTACACTTGCCGTGCTGCCGCAGGCCGAGCGCATATCGCTGCGCGCGCCGGAAGCCTCGATTGCGGCACTTTCGAAAGCGCTCGGCGTCGTCCTGCCGCAAAGGCCGAAAACCTCGGCGGCAAAGGCCGGACGCACGGCCTTGTGGCTCGGGCCGGACGAATGGCTGGTCATCGACGAGAGCGGAAAAGATCCGCTCGCCGACTGCGCCAGCATTTCCGTACTGCATTCGGCGGTCGGCATCTCGCACCGCAACGTCGCCATATCGGTTACCGGTCCGGCTGCCGCGGCGACGATCAATGCCGGCTGCCCGCAGGATCTGTCGCTCGACGTCTTTCCGGTCGGGGCGGCGTCGCATACCATTCTCGGCAAGGTCGAAATCGTGCTGTTGCGCACGGCGGCCGACGCGTTCCGCGTCGAATGCTGGCGTTCCTTTTCCGATTATGTCTTTACTTTTCTGTCGGAGGCGGCGCGCGACGCGGCAGCATAGGCATGTTCGCCGCGCCCGCCCGTTCTGCGACGGCGAGCCGAGGGAGAACGCAAATGCCGCCGAACTCCGCGCCGAAGTCGCCGGTCAAGACGCCGGCCGTGCGCTCTTTCGAAGACGAGCAGCGCACTGGGACGGATATCGAAGAGGAACTCGAGGAAGGCCTCGAGGATACATTCCCGGCCAGCGATCCGGTGTCGATCACCGGAACGGCCATTCCCGGCGCACCGGCAAGACCCGGCAAGCCCAAAAGCGTGGTGGGACAGAAGCGCAAGAAGTGATCTGCGCGGGGTGACAAAAAGCAGGGCTGAGGCAGCACGATGGGCGGCCGGTAATTGCTGCCGCCCTTTCGGTTCATCACCGCGTGTTGTCGCCCGTCGGCTCAGAAGCTGCTTGGCACGATCCACGGGTCGATGCCGATGCCGAGCCTCGGGCCCTTGCTGCCGGCCTTGTGGGCCGCGGCGTCCGCCTTTTCAAGCGATCCGGTCGGCGCGCAATCGAGCTTCACATCAGCCTTGGTGTCGATGCAGGCCGCTTCTTGCTTGCCTGTCTGACTGCTGCCGGCAAATGCGGCGCTAGAGAGCGCCAGCAGGGCGGCGAGCGTGAGGATTGCCTTCTTCATCGTCGGTCTCCGGTTCAGCTATTGAATTTCTCGTACTTGTACGGTATTGCGTACAGATACGCCCTGGACTCCCGATGTTCAAGCAGAATCGTACGCGTACGGAGAATTGCCGAACGCTCGGCGCTGTGGCGCGGATCGTTCGGAGAAGATCCTGCAGATCGGGAGGAGCGCCGCTCTTCAGCAGTTGACGGGCGGCGTGAGCGGCGCAATCTCGTGCGCGGCGATGGCTTCGAGCATGATGTCGCCGATCCGTGTGATGAACGTCGTCTGGTCGCCGAACGGGTAGAACGGGAAGGTGATCAGCAGCGAGATGGCGCCGTGGCCGACCGCCCACAGCATGGTGGCGATGGCGCGTGGATCGCCTTTGAGCCTGCCGGCGGCAACGCAGGCTTCGACCCTCTCGATCAGCACTTTCATCGCCGGGTTGCCGCCTTCCATCTCGGCAAAGGTCTTGCCGGTCGGCGGCTTGACTTTTTCGGTCATGAAGACGGTGCGGTACTCGTTGGGATTTTCCAGCCCGAAGGCGGCGTATTCGACAAGCACCGCCTTGAGCGCCTCGATCGGGTCGTCGGCCGTATGATTTGCGATGCGCCTGGCCAGGGTCTCGAAGGCATCCTCGGCCAGCGCGAACAGGATGTCCTGCTTGTCGGCGAAATAGGAATAGACCGACATCGGCGCATAGCCGACGCGCTTGGCGAGCTTGCGGATGGTGAGGCCGTCATAGCCTTCTTCCTGGACAAGCTTGTGCGCGGCGTCGACAAGTTCGGAACGCAGTTCGGCCTTTTGTTTTTCGCGGCGCTCCTGGACGCTTAGCTGCAACTTTCTACTGCCTTATGACTGATGCTGGATGCAGCATATATACGCTGTACGGCGTCGGGCAAGGGCGGTGTGAAGCAGAGGCTTGACCTCACAAAACGATGTAACCAGGCAATAAAGCCGGCAACATCGGACTGTTACAGACAAAGACTAATTCGCGGCTCTGCAAAAATTTCGTTTCGGGAGGCCGTTATGACCGGAACTGAGCTTTCGTCCGGCGTGCCGGACGTGGACCCGCTTTCTCATCGCGCCAGGATGGCGCTCAGGCGCGTCGTCATGGTCGCATGGCTGGCGATCGCGCTCGGCTTCGCCATGGAAGCTCTCATTCTGACCGTCAGATTTGCGGCAGGTGCCTACCCGGCGACGACGCAGGTTCTGATCGAACTGGCGCAAGGCGTGACCTGGTCGTTCTTCGTCTGCGCCGGCGTCAGCCTCGGCACGGCGCTCACCAAGGTGCGAGCCTCGCTCGGTGGCCTGATCGGTGCGATTTCGGCGCCACTGGCGATGGGCATCGCCAAAGGGACGCAAAAGGTTATGGTCAGCGCGCTGGACGCGGCGGCAAAGCCGGCCATCCTGTCGCTCACGACGCTCGGTGTGCTGCGGGCGATCGAATACGGGCTGCTCGGCTGGGCACTGGCGTCGCTGGCATCGAAGGAAGAACCGCGTCCGCTCCATTTCGCGCTGGCAGGCGCCCTGATAGGCGCGGTATTCGGCGGCGGCATCACGGTGCTGACCATCGAGACGGCCGCGGCGAACGACGCTGCTCTCGCAATGCCGCAGGCGATCGCAACCGGCCTCAACGAGATCGTGTTCCCTATCGGTTGTTCACTGGTCGTCTACATTGCGCTGCAGGTCAGTCGCCACATGAAGTACGTCGCGGCCGAAGCCAAATAGATTTGGCACAGATAGATTCGGGCTTCTCAGCCCGACGAGAGTCAGACCGCTTCCGGCTGGCGTTCGATCAGCGTCAGCGTCAGCCAGCGCGCGGTCAGCGCCGGTTTCTTCGAGCCCTCGATCTCGATCGTCACGTCGTGCGCCGTCTGCACCCACCCCGACGGCCTGACCTTGACGTCGGCCAGCACGAAACGGGTGCGGATGCGCGAGCCGGTCTTCACCGGCGCCAGGAAGCGCAGCGAATCGAAGCCATGATTGACGCCCATCTTGCTGTTTTCCAGCGGCGGCATGGTTTCGAAGGTCATCGCCGACAACAGCGAAAGCGACAGGAAGCCATGCGCGATGGTGCCGCCGAACGGCGTTTCGCGGCTGGCGCGTTCCGGATCGCAATGGATGAACTGATGGTCGTCGGTGGCATCGGCGAACTGGTCGATCATGCGCTGGGTGACGACCCGCCATGGCGACACGCCGACTTCCTTGCCGACGTTGGCCAGAAGCACATCGAGACTGATCGGTTCCACGCTGATGTCCTCCATCTTCACCCCCGGCATTTCACTCGCCGGATGGCGTGCGTCTCATTCCTTGAACAATGTCAGCCCGTGTTGCACCGACTGCCCGCCATCGATCGGCAGGATGGCGCCGGTGACATAGCTGCCGGCCCGGCTGCACAAATAGAGCGTTGCGCCAGCAATGTCATCCGGTGCGCCGATGCGGCCGATCGGAACGTGGTTGCCGATATGTCTTGCCTGGTCTTCGGTGCCGGTGGCGAAGGCCGTCATCCGGCTCTGGAAAGGGCCAGGCGCAAAGGCGTTGACGGTGATGCGGCGGGCGGCGAACTCGATCGCCAGGATGCGCGTCAGGTGGTGAACCGCGGCCTTCGAGGCCGAGTAGGAGTAGGCATCTTCGGCCAACGGCTGCGTGCCCATCACCGATCCGAGGTTGATCACCCGGGCCGGGTCGGCATCGCTGGCGGCGGCGTCGAGCAGAGGCAGCAATTCGCGCGTCAGGTGGAAAACCGCGGTGACGTTGACGCCGAACACCTTGGCCCAGGCATGGTAGGGAAAGCTTTCCAGCGGCGCGCCCCAGGAGATGCCGGCATTGTTGACCAGGATATGCAGCCGCTCGGTCCGCGCCCTGACCTCGGCCACAAGCGCCGCAATGCCGGCCTCGCTGGAGACGTCGCCGGCAAAACCTTCCGCCCGGCCGGATGCGCCAAGTCCGTTCAACTCGCCGGCAACCTTGGCGCAGTCCTCGCCCTTGCGCGAGGCAATCATCACCGAGGCGCCGGCCATGACCAGAGCGGTCGCCGCCATGCGGCCGATGCCGGTCGCGGCGCCGGTGACCAGCGCCGTCTTGCCGGCGACTGAGAACAGCTCGTCCAGATAGCTCATCGAATTCCTCCGCGCAGTTCACCGCGCTTTGGTTCAAGGAAGCGGCTTCACGTCGACAAGGTTAGCCGAACTTCGATCATGCTTGCCATGGGTAAAGTAGCTGGAGTGGGGCACGCTTAGCGGCTGAATGGTTAAGCCCGAAATGCAAGGTGGTCATTCGGCCGTGACATGGGTCGGATGAATGATGCGGCCGTGCCCGTTAGCGAGCACCTTGGTAAGCGGTTCATTTCGCACGTGAACCAGTCGTCATTACTCCTCCGCCCAAGCCGCAGGCGGGTCTTGGGGAGTTGGGAGGTGGCCGAGCAGTGGGGCGGGACTGATATTCGCAGTCGTGGACGGGGACTATGCTGTCGGGGGGAAAGCCATGGGTAAGAAACAACGCACCGTCCTGCTGGCAGCGGTGGTTGCGACTGTCTTTGGCGTCCTTTTGCTGATCCTGATCCTGCAGATGATCAGTTTTCTAGTGGACTAGACCGAAGCGAAAGGCGTGCCTTTCCGGAGGAGCTCTACCGCAGGCTTTCCAGTTCGCGGATGCGTTTGGCGCCGTCGGCTTCGAGCTGCCTTGTGACCGCGCCGATCAGGGCTTCGGCAACGACGAAAAGCGCGGCGGATGAGTCCCAGGCCGAAGGCACGGCGGTGCGCCCGGCGATGACATGGCGGGCGAAGCGGGCGATCGGCGACAGCCACTGGTCGGTAAACAGCACGATCTGCACGCCGCGCTGGTTGGCCGTCTCGGCGAAACGGACCAAGCTGTCCTGGTAGCGCCTGATGTCGAAGATCACCAGCACGTCGCGCTTGCCCATGTCGATCAGTCGGTCGCGCCAGACGCTTTCCTGCCCGCCGAGGTGAAAAACGTTGGGCTGGATGATGGCGAGGTGGGCGGCCATGTAGCGCGCCAGCGGGTCGGTGAAGCGGCCGCCGATCAGGAATGTCTTGCCGCGCCGGTCGGCTAGCTTGGCGACGATGTCGGCAAGCTGTTTGTCCGAGAGATGCCGGAATGTCTCGCGCATGTTGTCGAGGGTCGCCTCCAGCATCGGCGACACGGCGCTGCTGCCCTGCGAGGGGGGATTGAGCGTGCGCGAAGCCGGCGACTGCAATTGTGCCGCCAGCTCGTCTTGCAGCGCCGACTGGAATTCCGGATAGTTCTGGAAGCCGAGCCGGGCGACGAAACGCAGGATCGTCGGCGATGATACGCCGGCCGTAGCCGAGAATTCGGCGACTGTCTTCAGCCCGATCAGCGGATAGCTGGCGATCAGCGCTTGCGCTGCGCGCCGCTCGCCGGCCGGCATGGTGCCGATACGGTCGGAGATCAGTTCGGCAATGCTCGAAACCATGCTTTTTCCCCACCCTGGCCGTGCCGTTAGCGCATTATCGAAATCGCGTTTGACAAAGCCGGCCAAACTGTATGAAATCATCCGCAGGGACGCAATGAGGCAAAATACGTAACATACGATACAGCGCTCCCCGGGGACAGCAGACAATGGAGACAGCACGGCCCGCCAGCCTTGCATCGCCTGAAACCGTAAGGGTGACGAACCCCGGCGGATCAAGCCCTTTCGTGCTGACCTGCGACCACGCCTCCAATTTCCTTCCACCGGAATTTGGAACGCTCGGCCTTGCCGCCGAGGAACTTTCCCGCCACATCGCCTGGGATCCCGGCGCCTTGCCGGTGGCGCGCCGCATGGCCGAGGCGCTCGATGCGACGCTGGTCGAGACCTGCATCTCGCGGCTCATCATCGACTGCAACCGCCCGCTCGACGCGCCGGACCTGATAGTGACGGTCAGCGCCAGCGAAAAAACCGTGGTCCCGGCCAACCAGGGACTTTCGGCCGACCAGCGGGAGGCGCGCATCGCGCTGGCGTGGCGACCGTTTCACGAGCGGATCGCAACGGTCATCGACGAGCGCCTGGCGGCCGGGCGGGAGACCAGGCTGGTCTCGATCCATTCCTTCACGCCGCTCTACAAAGGCAAAAGCCGGCCCTGGCACATCGGCATCATCCACGACGAGGATCGCCGGCTGGCGGCGCCGCTGATCGCGACACTGAAGCGGCTTGCCGGCGTCAGCGTCGGCGTCAACGAACCCTATTCGCCGGCCGACCGGGTCTATTTCACGCTGGAACGCCATGCGCGCTCGCGCGGGCTGGCCTGCGCAATGATTGAAATCCGCAACGACGAGATCGCCGGCGCAGCCGGGCAGCGGAAATGGGCGGATCTGCTCGCAGGTATTTTTCTCAATCTGGAGCCCGAAGCGGCCAAGGCCTCCAGACCAAGCGCAGTCGGAAAGTCAGTTCAATCGGCCAGCTAAGAAACCAAAAGGGGACTTTAAAATGGTAGCACCGGGTTACAGCGAAGTTGACAAGAAGGAGGACCTGAAAGTTCTCCACGGAATGGGCTATGCTCAGGAACTGTCGCGAAGCATGAGCCGCTTCTCGAATTTCGCGATCTCGTTCTCGATCATCTGCATCCTCTCAGGCGGCATCAATTCCTTCGCGCAGGCGACGTCGTCCATCGGTGGCGCCGGCGCTGGCATCGGCTGGATCGTCGGGTGCATGGTTTCGGGATTTTTCGCGCTCGCCATGGCCCAGATCGCCTCTGCATTTCCGACCGCCGGCGGCCTCTATCACTGGGCATCCATCCTAGGGAACCGTTTCACTGGCTGGCTCACCGCATGGCTCAATCTGCTCGGCCTGATCACCGTGCTCGGCGCCATCAACATCGGTACTGCTTTCTTCTTCGTTGGAACGTTCGGGAGCTGGTTCGGCATTACCGGTACTCCGGGCGAGATTGTCGGATTTGTCGCCGTCATCACCGCGATCCAGGCGCTCTGTAATCACTTCGGCATCAAGCTGACCGCCATGCTGACTGACGCTTCCGGCTTCCTGATCCTTGGCGCAACAGCTGTGCTGATCATTGCCTGCCTAGTGTTTGCGCCCGCAATCGACATCACGCGGCTGTGGACCTTCACCAACTATTCGGGTGATGCCGGCGGCGGTGTCTTCCCACAGTCGGATTCCATGAGCTACCTGTTCCTGCTCTGCCTGCTGCTGCCGGTCTACACCATCACCGGATATGATGCGTCGGCGCATACTTCGGAAGAAACGCTGAAGGCAGCGCATTCCGTTCCGCGGGCGATCATTTCGTCCGTGCTCTGGTCGTCGCTGATCGGCTGGGCGATGGTCTGCGCGATCGTTCTGGCAATTCCGGACCTGGCGGCAGGCGCCAAGCAGGGTTGGAGCGTATTCTTCTCGACAATGGATGCAATCCTACCGGGCTGGCTGAAAGAACTTCTCTATCTGGCAATCCTGATCTCGCAGTTCCTCTGCGGCCTCGCCACGGTGACCTCGGCCTCGCGCATGCTGTTTGCGTTCTCTCGCGACGGCGGCATGCCGGTCGGTTCGGCCGGGCTCGCCAAAGTCAGCCCAACCTGGCGCACGCCGGTCAATGCCATCTGGACCGCTGCGATCCTCGAGATCATCTATGTCTTTCTTGCCCAGTTCATTTCGATCGGCGGCACCAACATCTACACCATCGTCGTCAATTCGACGCTGGTGTTCCTGTTCCTGTCCTTCACCATTCCGATCGCGCTCGGCATGACGGCTTTCGGAACGGCGAAATGGCCGAATCCCGGCCCATGGAATCTCGGCGCCGGCCTGTTCAAGCTGTTTTGCATCCTGTCGATCATCGGCATGGCGATCATCTTCTACATCGCCATCCAGCCGCCGAACGACAAGGTGCTCTATATCACCCTGGGCTTCATCGTGCTGACCGCGGTGCTTTGGTTCGGTTTCGAGAACCGCCGCTTCCAGGGTCCGCCCATCGGCGACCAGATCGCGAAGCGCCAGGCGGCGATCAAGGCAGCCGAGATAGCTGTCGGCGAGGCCGGCGCCTGACGCTCTCTGATGAGCATGGCCGGCATCGTGCCGGCCATGGGTTTCCGTTTCCTTTTCAAAGTGACAAGCCCGAAACGACAAGCGCTGGAGTGCCAAAGGAATGGCCGGAAATTTCTCGTTCGATCAGTTGAAGCAAGCGGTCTCCGGCGGCGAGGTCGACACGGTGCTGGCCTGCATCGTCGACATGCAGGGGCGGCTCGCGGGAAAGCGGTTCCTGGCCCGCTATTTCGTCGATTCCGCGCATGACGAGACGCATGGCTGCAACTATCTCTTGGCCGCAGACATCGATATGGAACCGGTGCCCGGCTACAAGGCGGCGAGCTGGTCGAAGGGTTATGGCGATTTCGTCATGAAGCCGGACCTTGCGACGCTGCGGCGCGTTCCGTGGCTGGAGAAGACGGCGCTGGTGATCTGCGACGTGCTCGACCACCATACCCATGATGACCTGGCGCATTCGCCGCGCGCCATGCTGAAGAAGCAGGTCAAGCGGCTGCAGGATCGCGGCTATATCGGCTATTTCGCTTCCGAGCTCGAATTCTATCTGTTCAGCGAAACCTACGATTCCGCCCGCAAGAAGCACTGGCAGGGCCTCGAGACGGCATCGCCCTATATCGGCGACTACCAGATCGGCATCACCACCAAGGAAGAAGGCGTCATGCGCCGGCTGCGCAACGAGATGGAGGCGGCCGGCATCCCGATCGAGAATTCGAAGGGCGAGTGGGGGCCAGGCCAGGAAGAGATTAATGTCCGCTACGCCGAGGCGCTCGACATGGCCGACCGCCACGTCATCCTGAAGAACGGCGCCAAGGAAATCGCCGAGTCCGAAGGCAAGGCGATCTCGTTCATGGCCAAGTACAATTACGGGCTCGCCGGCAATTCCAGCCACATCCATAATTCGCTGTGGAGCGCCGACGGCAAGACGCCGTTGTTCTACGACAAAAATGCCGAGTGGACGCTGTCGGCGCTCGGCCAGCAATGGGCGGCCGGGCAGCTCAAATATGCCAAGGAATTCACCTGGTTCCTGGCGCCCTACATCAACTCCTACAAGCGCTTCCAGGCCGGCACCTTTGCGCCGACCAAGATCATGTGGAGCGAGGACAACCGCACCGCCGGTTTCCGTCTTTGCGGCGAGGGCACCAAGGGCATCCGCATGGAATGCCGCATCGGCGGCGCCGATTTGAACCCCTATCTGGCTTTCGCCGCGCTGATCGCGGCCGGGCTTGCCGGCATCGATGAAAAGCTTGAACTGCAGAAGCCCTTCGTCGGTGATGCCTACCAGGCCTCGCAGCTGCCTGAAATTCCAAAGACATTGCGCGACGCCACCGCGACGCTGGCGGAATCGAAAATGCTGAGGCAGGCGCTCGGCGACGATGTGCTGGAACATTACGTCCACACGGCACACTGGGAACAGTTCGAGTACGACCGCCGGATTACGGACTGGGAACTGCACAGGGGGTTCGAGCGGTATTGAATAATCTGGCAACGTTGGCGCCGCTCCTCACCCTCAGCCTCTCCCGTGAAGAACGGGGGAGAGGGGGCCCGGCGCTGAGCTTGTCCCTTCTCCCCGTCAGTATACGGGAAAAGGTGCCGGCAGGCGGATGAGGGGCGGCGCTAACCAACGACATTATTGTAGAATGCGAGGACCCAAGGCATGACCGAAACGGTCAAGATAAAATCCCCCGTCGACGGTTCGATCTATGCCGAACGGCCTCTTGCCACCGACCAGGCGATCGGTGCCGCGGTCGAACGTGCCAAGGCGGCGCAGGAGAAGTGGGCTGAGACGCCGGTCATCGAGCGCGGCAAATACATGCTTGCCATGCTGGAAGCGCTGGTCGCCATGACCGACGAGATCGTGCCGGAGATCGCCTGGCAGATGGGCCGGCCGGTGCGCTATGGCGGCGAGTTCGGCGGCGTCAGGGAACGCGTCAGCTACATGGTCGAGATCGCCGAGGCGGCCCTGAAGCCGGTCATGGCCTCCAATCCGAAGGACGGCTTTCGCCGCTATGTGAAGAAGGTGCCACTCGGCGTGGTCATGGTGATCGCGCCGTGGAACTATCCCTATCTCACCGCCGTCAACACCATCGTGCCGGCGCTGATGGCGGGCAGCGCTGTCATCCTCAAGCATGCGGCACAGACATTGTTGGTCGGCGAGCGGTTTCAGCAGGCGTTTGATAAGGCCGGCCTGCCCAAGGGCCTGTTCCAGAACCTCGTCCTGAACCACGCGCAGACCGAAAGGCTGCTCGGCTCCGGCAAGATCGACCATGTCAACTTCACCGGCTCGGTCGCCGGCGGCCGCGCCATCGAGAAGGCGGTGGCGGGCACCTTCATGACGCTCGGCCTCGAACTCGGCGGCAAGGATCCGGCCTATGTGCTGCCGGACGCAAAGATGGACCATGCCGTTGCCAATCTGGTCGACGGCGCTTTCTACAATTCCGGCCAGTGCTGCTGCGGCATCGAGCGCGTCTATGTGCATGAGACGGTCTACGATGAATTCGTCGAGGGCTTCATTGCCGAGACCAGGAACTACGTCGTCGGCAATCCGCTCGACCAGGCGACCACCATGGGGCCGATGGCGCAGGCGCGCTTCGCCGACCTGATCCGCGAGCAGAAGGCCGAGGCGTTGCGCAAGGGCGCCAGGGCGCACATCGATATGAAGGTGGCCAACGACAGGCAAGGTTCGCCCTATCTGGCGCCGGAAGTGCTGACCCAGGTCGACCACCAGATGAGCGTCATGCGCGAGGAAAGCTTTGGCCCGATCGTCGGCATCATGAAGGTGCGCAACGACGAGGAGGCGATCGCGCTGATGAACGACAGCCCCTATGGGCTGACGGCCTCGATCTGGACGCGCGACATTGAGCATGCGGCGGCGATCGGCGATCGTGTCGAGACCGGCACCGTGTTCATGAACCGCTGCGACTATCTCGACCCGGCGCTGGTCTGGACCGGCGTCAAGGACACCGGCAAGGGCGCGGCACTGTCGGCCATCGGCTACGATAATCTGACCAGGCCGAAATCATACCATCTGCGCGAGGTGATCTAAGGTGGCGATCGACAGGCATGCGATCGCTGTTGAGGGGGAGTAATGGCGGATACACAACAATCGGCGCTGCCAGATGGTGAGCGTCCCGAGGGTATCGGCGGATGGCTTGTCCTGCCGATGCTCGGGTTGATGCTCACGCCGATACTGGGGTTGGTACAACTGCACAATACCGACTATCTCGGCTTCGACTGGCAGGCCTTCAGTTTTTCTCAAGGTGCGCTGCTCGTTGCCGAACTGGTGACAGCAGGCGTTCTAAGCCTTACAGCCCCGGTCCTGTTATTGTTCTTCATGTTCAAGCGCTGGGAGATATTCCCGGGCTGGTACATGATTTGGGCAGTCGCGATGCCGGTATATGTCATCCTCGACCCATGGGCTGCGCATCTGGTTTTTCGCGAGAGCTTTCCAACCTTGGCTGATGCGTTCGACAGCGAAACGATGCGCGGAATTTACCGTTCCGTCTGGGCCGCAGCCATCTGGATTCCGTACATGATGCGGTCAGACCGTGTGGCCAATACCTTTGTGAATTGACGACATCCGAGAGCACGAAAGCAGTCAAGAAGGTCGAAATGACAAAACTCGTTTCCAAATGGAATTACCCGACGACCGTCCGCTTCGGCGCCGGACGCATCAAGGAGCTGCCGGAGGTGCTGGCGGCGACCGGCATCAAGCGGCCGCTGTTCGTCACCGATCCGGGACTGGCCAGGCTGCCGGTGGTGGCCTCGACGCTGAAGATCCTCGACGACGCCAAGGTGCCCTATGGCGTATTTTCCGAGGTCAAGCCGAACCCGGTGGATTCCAACCTGACCGCCGGCATTGCCGTGTTCAAGAAGGGCAAGCATGACGGCGTCATTGCCTTTGGCGGCGGCTCGGCGCTCGACCTCGGCAAGCTGATCGCCTTCCAGGCCGGGCAGACCCGGCCGGTCTGGGATTTCGAGGACGTCGGCGACTGGTGGACACGCGCCGATGCCGATGCGATCGCGCCGATCATCGCCGTGCCGACCACCGCCGGCACCGGCTCGGAAGTCGGCCGCGCCGGCGTCATCACCAATGAAGCGACCCATACCAAGAAGGTCATCTTCCATCCAAAGCTCTTGCCGGCGATCGTCATTGCCGATCCGGAGCTGTCGGTCGGTATGCCGGGCTTCATCACCGCCGGCACCGGCATGGATGCGCTCGCTCACTGTCTCGAAGCCTATTGCGCGCCGGGCTATCACCCGATGGCCGACGGCATCGCCGTGGAAGGCATAAGGCTGGTCTTCGAAAACCTGCCGAAAGCCTATGCCAACGGCAAGGATCTGGTCGCCCGCGCCAACATGATGAGCGCCGCTGCCATGGGAGCGGCCGCCTTCCAGAAAGGGCTCGGAGCGATTCATTCGCTGTCGCATCCGATCGGCGCGCTCTACGATAGCCACCACGGCATGACCAACGCCGTGTTCATGCCCTACGTGCTGGCCTTCAACCGCGAGGCGATCGAGCCGCGCATCGCCCGGCTTGCCGCCTATTGCGGCATCAAGGGCGGCTTCGACGGTTTTGCCAAGGCGATCATCAAGCTGCGCAAGGAGCTCAAGGTGCCGCATGCGCTGCCCGGCCTGATCAAGGGGCTCGACATGGACAAGAAGCGCAAGGGCCTGATTGCCGACATGGCGGTGGTCGATCCGACCGCCGGCGGCAACCCGGTCAAGCTGACCAAGAAGGCGGCGCTGACGCTGCTCGAAAACGCCATCGCCGGCACCGTCTGAGACAATTTTCGCATCGGAAATCGACTTGGGAAAAGAGGCAAAGGAAAGGGGGAAAGATGAAAGGCAAGATCGAAACTAGTTAGCCGGAAAAAGAATCGCGAAGCGATTGCTACAGCCGGTTAAAAAGAGTTTACTTTTTCATACTGCGGGGCATCGCTTTCACAAAGCTTTCATCTGGCTGTCACACGAAAACGATACCGCATCGCAGGCGTCCAACGGCGTCAGTTCAACGGAGAGAACACATGTTCAAATTCACGGGAAAACTGCTTTCCCTTTCGGCCGTCGCCCTGATGGCGACCTCTGCCATCTCGTCGGCCCAGTCCATGGATGAACTGGTCGCCGCAGCCAAGGCTGAAGGCCAGCTCACCACCATCGCGCTGCCGCATGACTGGTGCGGCTACGGCGCGGTCATCGACGGCTTCAAGGCAAAATATCCGGGGATCACCGTCAACGAGCTCAACCCCGATGCCGGCTCCGGCGACGAGGTCGAGGCGATCAAGGCCAACAAGGACAACAAGGGCCCGCAAGCGCCCGACGTCATCGACGTCGGCCTGAGCTTCGGCCCGACCGCCAAGAAGGATGGCCTGATCCAGGCTTATAAAGTATCAACCTGGGACTCGATCCCGGACAGCGCCAAGGATGCCGAAGGCTTTTGGACCGGCGACTACTACGGCGTGCTTTCGTTTCTGGTGAACAAGGACCTGGTCAAGGAAGCGCCGGCCGACTGGGCCGATCTGCTGAAGCCGGAATTCGCCAATACCGTGGCGCTCGCCGGCGACCCGCGTGCTTCGAACCAGGCCATCCAGGCAGTCTATGCCGCCGGCCTTTCCGGCGGTGCGGCTGCCGGCGAAGCCGCCGGCGCGGCTGGTCTCGACTTCTTCAAGAAGCTCAACGCCGCCGGCAATTTCGTGCCGGTCATCGGCAAGCCCGCGACGCTTGCTCAAGGCCAGACGCCAATCCTGGTGACCTGGGATTATAACGCGCTTGCCGGCCGTGATACGCTGAAGGGCAATCCGCCGGTCGACGTCGTCGTGCCGAAGACCGGTGTCGTCGCCGGCGTCTATGTTCAGGCGATCAGCGCCTATGCGCCGCACCCGAATGCTGCCAAGCTGTGGCTGGAATATCTCTATTCCGACGAAGGCCAGATCGGCTGGCTGAAGGGCTATTGTCACCCGATCCGCTTCAACGACCTCGCCAAGAATGGCAAGCTCCCGGCTGACGTGATGGCCAAGCTGCCGCCGGCCGAGTCCTATGCAGCCGCGGTGTTCCCGACGCTCGACGAGCAGGGCAAGGCCAAGGAAGCCATCACCAAGAACTGGGATGCCGTCGTCGGCGCCAACGTCAAGTAAGACTTGAGATCAGCCGGGCGGCTTAGATCGCCGCCCGGCATACCTCCAGGACGGTAGCCGGCGCATGACCGATATCTCGTTGTCCGATCACGCTGTTGCCGGGAAGACCGCGCCTCCTGCCGACGCCCGCAGCATGCGGCTGCCGACGCAATGGCTTGGCGTTGCGCCTTTCTTCATCTTCGCCATCATGTTCTTGATCCTGCCGACGCTCTATCTGATGCTGGGCGCATTCCGGAACGATGCCGGCGAATTCACTTTCGAAAACATAGCGGCCTTGGCGCAGCCGTCGATCGTTGCCGCCTACTGGATCTCAATCAAGGTCAGCCTCGCCTCGTCGCTGATCGGTGCTTTCGCGGGACTTGCCATTGCCATCGCCATCGTGCGCGGCGGGCTGCCGGAGTGGATACGCTCGGCGACACTGACCTTTTCCGGCGTGGCCTCCAATTTTGCCGGCGTGCCGCTGGCCTTCGCCTTTCTCGCGACGCTCGGCCGGCTCGGGCTCGCCACGGTGCTGCTCAACGTCTTGGTCGGCTTCAACATTTATGCCCATGGTTTCAACATCCTGTCGTTCTGGGGCCTGACGCTGACCTATGTCTATTTCCAGATCCCGCTGATGGTGGTGATCATCGTGCCGGCGATCGATGGGCTGAAGAAGGAATGGGGCGAAGCGGCGGCAACGCTTGGCGCGACCCAGGCGCAGTTCTGGCGCATGGTCGTCATTCCGGTGATCTGGCCAAGTTTCCTCGGCACCGTCATCCTCTTGTTCGCCAACGCCTTCGGTGCCATCGCCACCGCTTACGCTCTGACCGGCTCCTCGCTTAACATCGTCCCTATCCTGCTCTACGCGCAGATCCGCGGTGACGTGCTGCACAATGCCCATCTCGGCTACGCCATCGCCTTCGGCATGATCGTCATCACTGGGCTGGCCAATGTCTTCTACATCTGGTTCCGGACGCGCTCTGAGAGGTGGCTCAAATGAAGTCCGGCAGATTCTGGGCCTGGATCGTCTTCGCGCTGGGCGCGGCCTATTTCTTCATTCCGCTGATCGCGACCGTGGAATTCTCCATGCGCATGCGGCGCGGCGCGTATTCCTTCGATGCCTATCAGGTCGTGCTCGGCGATCCCCGCTTCCAGGCGACCTTCATCTATTCGGTGGTCGCAGCCATCTTCACCATCGTCCTTGGCGTGCTGGTGGTGGTGCCGGCGGCGTACTGGATTCGTCTGCGGCTGCCGCAGATCAGGCCCGTCGTCGAGTTCATCACGCTGCTGCCGCTGGTCATTCCGGCCATCGTTATCGTCTTCGGCTACATCAGAATGTACGGGTCGAACTCACCGCTGCCGTTCCTGGCCAGCGAGACAGGAGCCAATGCCTTGCTGGTCATCGGTTATGCGACGCTGGCGCTGCCTTATATGTATCGCGCCGTCGATACCGGGCTTCGCACCATCGATGTACGAACACTGACCGAGGCGGCACAGATTCTGGGCGCCGGCTGGGGCACGATCATCACTCGGGTCATCCTGCCCAACGTGCTGATCGCGGTGCTGTCGGGCGCCTTCCTGACCTTCGCCATCGTCATCGGCGAATTCACCATGGCCAGCCTGCTCAACCGGCCTGCTTTCGGACCCTATCTGCAGAACGTCGGCGCCAATCGCGCCTATGAGCCGGCGGCGCTTGCCATCATCGCCTTTGCCATTACCTGGGGCTGCATGTCGCTGATCCAGATCCTGTCGCGCTTCGCGCCGCGATCGGCGAACCGTCCGAACTGACCCGAAGGAAAAAGCCATGGCCGAGCCATTCCTCTCAATCCAGCATGTGCAGAAATCCTTCGGCGCCGCCATTGTGGTGCAGGATTTCAACCTCGACGTCGAGCCGGGCGAATTCGTCTCCTTTCTCGGACCGTCGGGCTGCGGCAAGACGACGGTGCTGCGCATGGTCGCCGGTTTCGAAGAGCCATCCGCCGGCAAGATCGTCGTGGCCGGCAAGGACGTCACCCGGCTCAAGCCCAACCAGCGCAACATCGGCATGGTGTTCCAGGCCTATGCGCTGTTTCCGAACCTCACCGTGGCGCAGAATATCGGCTTCGGGCTGAAGGTCGCCGGTATGCCGAAGGCCGATGCCGACAGGCGCGTTGCCGAGATGCTCGACATCATCAAGCTGCCGCAGATGGGCGACCGCTATCCCTACCAACTGTCCGGCGGCCAGCAGCAGCGCATCGCGCTGGCGCGGGCGATTGCGCCCAAGCCGAAACTGCTGCTGCTCGACGAGCCGCTGTCGGCGCTCGACGCCAAGGTGCGCGTGTCGCTGCGCGAGGAAATCCGCTCGATCCAGAAGAAGCTCGGCATCACCACCATCTTCGTCACCCACGACCAGGAAGAGGCGCTGTCGATCTCCGACCGCATCGCCGTCATGTATGGCGGCAAGGCCGAGCAGGTCGGCACGCCGTTCGAGATCTACAACCGGCCGGCAACCAAATTCGTCGCCAATTTCGTCGGCACGCTGAACGTGCTCGAAGGCACGGTCACCGACGCCGCTTCGGGCAAGGTGCGCGTCAACTCGCAAGAGGTCTCGCTCAAGGGCAAGCTCAACGGCTCGAAATCCGGCGACACGCTGTCGCTGGCGTTGCGGCCCGAGGCGATCTCGCTCGGCCGACACCCCGGTCGCGATTCCAGCCTTTGGGGCGAAATCGCCGAGGTGCATTTCCTCGGCTCGGTCATCCGGGTTCGCGTCGGCATCGGCGGCAGCACGGTCTCGCTCGACACGTTCAACAGTCCGGCCACACCGCCGCCGGCCGTCGGCGAAAAGGCCGAGATTTCGTTCTCGTCGGGCGACATGCTGGTGCTGCATTAGGAGAAGAGTGAATAGTGAACAGTGAATAGTAAGAATGCGCTTTACGCGCCGAAATTGCTCTGCACGCAGCCATTCACCATTCACGAACAGCCAAAGCCGTCGTCGTTTTTGCAGTGCCAATCGACCGGCTTCACCGCTACGATAAGGCATGGCGCTTTTTGAACTCACCCTTGTCCTGCTTCTCATCGCGGTCGCCCTGACCGCGCTGTCGCGGCGTCTGCAGATTCCCTATCCGTCATTGCTGGCGCTGGCCGGCGCCGGCATCGCCTTCCTGCCGTTTGCCCCGACCATCGAGATCGACCCGGGGCTGGCGCTCGCTCTGTTCATCGCGCCGGTTCTGCTCGACGCGGCCTATGACACGTCGCTGCGCGATCTCAACCGCTACAAGGTTTCGCTCATCCTGCTGGCGCTTGGCGCCGTCATCTTCACCACCGTGACGGTCGCGCTGGTCGGCTGGACGATGGCAGACCTGCCCATTGCCGCGGCCATAGCGCTCGGCGCGATCGTGGCGCCGCCCGATGCGGTGGCGGCGGCGGCCGTGCTCGGACAGTTCAAGGTGCCGCACCGCATCACCGCCATCCTGGAAGGCGAGAGCCTGCTCAACGACGCCACGGCGCTGTTGATCTACAGGATGTCGGTTTCCGCAGCCGCCGGCTCCATCCTGTTGAGCAGTGCCGTTCCAATGATCCTGCTGTCGACGGTCGGCAGCCTTGCCGCAGGCTATGTGCTCGGCCGGTTGTCTCTCGCCATACTCGGCCGCATCGACGACCCGGCGAGCGGCACCGTGGTGCAATTCGCCTCAACCTTCGGCGTCTGGATCCTGGCCGACAGGATAGGGCTTTCCGCCATCATCACGATCGTCGTCTATGCCATGACGATCGCACGTACATCGCCGCGCCGCATGCCGGCAAGGAATCGTGTCAGCTCCTACTCGGTCTGGGAGACGGCGGTGTTCGTGCTCAACGTGCTGGCCTTCGTTCTGATGGGCCTGCAAGCGCGGTCCATCGTCGGGCGACTTGCCGAGCAAGGACAAAGCGAGGCGTTCGTCTTTGCCCTGGCTGTGCTGGCCGTCGTCATCGTATCACGGCTCGTCTGGGTTCTGGGCTGCGGCGCGATCCTCAGAGCGCTGGCCCGTCTGGGCGACGAGGACAGGCGGAAGGACGCACCGACATTCCGCGGCGGCGTGCTCATCGGCTGGTGCGGCATGCGTGGTCTGGTGACGCTTGCGGCAGCCTTCGCCTTGCCGGCCGACTTTCCGGGCCGTGATCCGATCGTGCTCGCCGCTTTCACGGTCGTGCTCGGCACGTTGGTGCTGCAAGGCGTCAGCCTGAAACCGTTGCTGCTTCTGCTCAATCTCGACCTCGACCGGACGGTCGACCGGGAGGTGGCGCAGGCGCGCGTCGCCATCATGCAGGCGGCGCTGGACGTGCTCAGCGGCAAGACATCGAGCGCGGCCGGGGCGGTGCGAGAGCAATATGCCGCCCAGCGCGCCATCGCCGAAAACCCCGAGGATGCCCAGGCGGCGACCGAGTATGACAGATTGCGTCTCTACGCCATCAAGAGCCAGCGCGATGCGCTGGAGCGTTTGCGCATCGACGGAACGATCGGCGACGAAGCCTACCACCGCCTTGAGGAAGAAATCGACTGGTCGGAACTGGCAGCATCCCCGCCCGGTCGGTTCCAGCCGCTGACCACTTAGCATCTGGCCCAAGCTCCCTCCGCCCGGCTGCACATTGCAAGGCTGTCAGCGAACGGCTACTGCCAGCAGGAAACTGAGCCGAATAAGCAATGAAGCTGGTCAGCTATAACATCCAGTATGGCTTCGGCAGCGATGGCCGCTACGACCTGGCGCGTTGCGCCAAGGTCGTGGCCGGCGCCGACATCATCGCCTTGCAGGAGGTGGAACGGCACTGGTTGCGCAGCAACGAGGACGACCAGCCGGAACTTCTTTCGCAATTTCTGCCCGACTACCATTGGGTCTACGGGCCGGCCTTCGACATGGATGCCAGCCACCGGCGTGTAGGCCGCATCGTCAACCGGCGGCGGCAATTCGGCACCATGGTTCTGTCGAAGCTTCCGATCGTCTGGTCGCGGCTGCATACGCTGCCGCTCAGGCGCACGCTGCGGCCGCTCAACACCCGCAATGCCGCACTCGAATGCATGATCCGCACCCCTGCCGGTCCGGTGCGGGTGCTGTCGTTGCATCTGGCGCATATCGCGGCCGAGGAGCGGCTGGAGCAGATCGACTATTTGCTCGCCGAGCATCGCCGTGCGCCGTCCCAGGGCGGTCCATGGAGCGGCGCTGACGACGAGCCGGCGCGCAACTGGAGCAATGGCGAACAGGAGCCAGAAAACCCCGTAGCGGCGATCTGGTTGGGCGACTTCAACATGGAGCCGGACAGCGCCGAGTACCGGCGCCTTATCGGCAGCGCGCCCTATCATCGCGGTGCCGCCTATCTCGACGGTTTTGTCGATGCCGCCGCCGTCGCAATGGAACCGACAGCGGATTTCCACACCCATGTGAAGACTATCGATGGCAGGCTGGCAAAGCGCCGGCTCGACCATTGCTTCGTCGGCGGCATGTTTGCCGGGCGCGTGCGCTCGGTCAGCGCCGATATCGGCCAAATCGCTTCCGACCATTTTCCGCTCTGGGTCGATATCGACCTGGAGACGCCGATCGTCATCGGGACGGGCGGCGGATGAACCGCCGATGAGCCTGTTTGTCTTTTTCGCGGTGCTCGCCGCCGCTTCCATGCATGCGATCTGGAACGCGCTGGTCAAGGTCCACCTCGACCGTTTCCTGTCGATCACACTGATGACGCTCGGCATGGGTGCCGCTGCGCTGGTGACGTTGCCTTTCGTCGAGGTGCCGAAGCCGGAAGTGTGGCCATACATCCTCGCCTCGGTTGTCTTCCACATGGGCTACAGGACGTTCCTGATCGGCGCCTACAAGACCGGCGATTTCGCCCAGACCTATCCGCTGGCGCGCGGCACCGCGCCATTGCTGGCCGCTTTGGGGGGCGTTGTGGTGGTTGCCGAGATGCCGGCGCCGCTCGCCATTCTCGGCATCCTCTTGTTGTCGGCGGGCACGCTGGTGCTGTCGTTTCGCGGCGGCGCGCATCTGGAGAAATTGAACCTGCGCGCCGTCGGTTTCGCGTTGGGCACATCGATCTTCATCGCCAGCTACACGCTGTCGGACGGCAGCGGCGCGCGGCTGGCCGCCACCGCGTCGAGT
Organism: Mesorhizobium sp. M0954; assembly: GCF_040319155.1. Taxonomy (NCBI): domain Bacteria; kingdom Pseudomonadati; phylum Pseudomonadota; class Alphaproteobacteria; order Hyphomicrobiales; family Phyllobacteriaceae; genus Mesorhizobium; species Mesorhizobium sp. M0954. The sequence goes on from NZ_JAMYNR010000001.1 coordinate 182,398, forward strand.
TATGCCGCCTGGCTGTTCGTCTGCGATGCGCTGTGGGCGCTGGTGCTATGCGTCGTCTTTCGCGGCCCACAGGCGCTGCCGGTGCTGGCGCGCGACTGGAAGGCCGGAACCTATACCGGCGTGCTCAGCGGCGGCGCCTACTGGATCGTGATGTGGGCGATGACCAAGGCGCCGATCGCCTCGGTGGCGTCGCTGCGCGAAACATCGATCCTGTTCGCCATGATGATCTCGGTGTTCGCGCTCGGCGAGAAGATGACGGCATGGCGAGGTGCCGCGGTGCTTAGCATCGTTGCCGGCGTCGTTGCGCTGAGAATGGGATAGTCACGCGATCTCCAGATCAAACACCATCAGCCCGTCGGGGCCGCCTTCGAGCGCCGCGACCAGTTTTGCGCCGGCTCGCTGATGCGCTTCATGCTCCAGATAGGCATCGCGTGCCGCAGGGTCGCGAAAGTCGATGGTGAAGCCGTGCGTGAAGCCGCGGGCGAAGGGTTCCGGGCTGGTATTGGCGCTGAATTCGACCTTGCCCATGCCGTCGATCACCGCCCGCAACGCTTCGAGATCGGCATGGATTGCCGCGCGCTCGGCGTCGGCGACATCGTTGCGAAATCTGACGAAGACACAGTGCCTGATCATTCTTTGTCCCTCATGCCGCTCGGTTGGTGGAAAACACCGCCGGCGGCAGCGGCTCGCGGCCAAGGATCAGATCGGCGCCTTTTTCGCCAATCATGATCGTCGGGGCATTGGTGTTGGAGGAGGGGATGCGCGGCATCACCGAGGCGTCGCAGACGCGCAGGCCCTCGATACCGCGCAGCCTGAGATCTGGCGTTACCACGCTCATCGCATCGTGGCCCATGCGGCAGGTGCCGACCGGGTGGTGGTCGGTCTTGGAACTGCGGCAAGCGTAGTCGAACAGCTCGTCGCCGCTCTGCAGGTCGGGTCCCGGCAGTACCTCGCGCAGCACAAAGGGGGCCAGCGCCTTCTGCCGCATGATCTCGCGCGCCAGCCTCAACCCCTTGATCGACATGTCGCGGTCATAGGAATCGGACCAATAATTCGGATCGATCAGCGGGCGGTCGGCCGGATCGGCACTGTTCAGCCGCACGGTGCCGCGCGAGCGCGGGCGCAGGAACGCCGAGTTCAGTGTCACGCCCGGATTGTTCAGCTTCTCGACGCCGGCCTCGATGCCGGAGCCGAGGCCGAGATGCAGCTGGATATCGGGAGAGGCGGCGGTCGGATCGGCGTACCAGAAGCCGCCGGTCTCGAACAGGCTGGAGGCTACCGGGCCTTTCTTCAGGAGCAGATACTGCAGCCCGGCCCACGCCGTCCAGTGCAGCTTGGCGTAGTTGTCGTAGGTGTGATCGCCGGTGCATTCGGCGATGACGAACAGGTCGAGATGATCCTGCAGGTTGGAGCCGACGCCGGGCAGATCGTGCACCGGTGTCACGCCGACCGCCTTCAGATGGTCGGCCGGGCCGATGCCCGACTGCAGCAAAAGCTTCGGCGAGCCGATGGCGCCGGACGAGACGATCACCTCGCGCTCGGCGCGCAGGATCGTTGGCTGGCCGCCCGGCCTGTCGACGATCTCGACGCCGACGGCGCGGCCCTTGTCGACGACGATGCGCGTCACCAGAACGCCGGTCCTGACGGTGAGATTCTTTCGCTCGCGGATCGGCCGGAGATAGGCGACAGAGGCGGAGGAGCGCTTCGCGTCCTTCTGCGTCAGCTGATAATAACCGACGCCCTCCTGGGCTACCCCGTTGAAGTCGGGATTGAAGGGGATGCCCATCTCCTGTCCGGCACGGAAATAGGCCTCGCAGATCGGCAGCGGCGCGATCGGGTTCGATACGCCGAGCGGGCCTTGGTCGCCGTGGAAATCGTTGGCATAACGCTGGTTGTTCTCCGCGCGCTTGAAATAGGGCAGCACGTCGCGATAGCCCCAGCCGGCAAGGCCTTCTTCCTTCTCCCAGGCGTCGTAGTCGCGGGCGTTGCCGCGCGTGTAGATCTGGGCGTTGATCGAAGAGCCGCCACCGATCACCTTGGCCTGCGTGTATCGGAAGACACGGTCCTGCATGTGCTTTTGCGGCACCGTCGACCAGCCCCAGGCGGCGATGCCCTTGGTCATCTTGGCGAAACCGGCCGGCATGTGGATCAACGGATGCCAGTCCTTGCCGCCGGCTTCGAGCAGCAGCACCTGATGCGACGGATCTTCGCTCAGCCGGTTGGCGAGTACGCACCCGGCCGGGCCGGCGCCGACGATTATGTAGTCGGTCATGGCATCACCTGTTCATAGCCTCGGCACCGACAGCGCGCCGTCGATATTGATGACCGAGCCGGTCGAAAAGCCGAACTTGCCGCCGGCGAGCGCCGCCACGGCGGCACCGATATCTTCGCTCTCGCCCCAGCGCATCGCCGGCACCAGCCCGCCGTCGATCAGCCCGTCATATTTGGCGGTCACACCGGCGGTCATGTCGGTGCGGATGATGCCCGGGCGCACCTCGAACACGGCGATATTTTCGGCGGCGAGCCGCAGTGCCAGGTTCTTCACCCACATCGAAAGCCCAGCCTTGGAGATGCAGTAATCGGAACGTTCCGGCGAGGCCATGGCGGCGCTGACCGAAGTGATGGTGATGATCGATCTCGCACCATCGCTTGGCAGGCCGAGCATCGCTTTGGCGACGGCCTGGCTGAGGAATACGGTGCCGCGCAGATTGATGCCGAGCACCCGGTCGAAATTTTCCGGCTTGAGCTCGAGCAGATCGCCGCGCAGGACAGTGCCGATGCCGGCATTGTTGACCAGGCAGTCGATGCGGCCGAAGGCGCTTGTCGCGGCATCAATCAGCGCTGCGTGGCCGTCGAGGTCGGCGATGTCGCCGCTGACATAGGCGAATTTCGCGCCGCGCCCGGTGATGTCGGCGGCGAGCCCGTCTGCGGCTTCGTCAGCAAGGTCGGCGACCAGAATATCGAAGCCGGCGCTGGCCAGCGCCTCGGCACAGGCAAGGCCGATGCCGCGCGCGCCGCCGGTGACGATCGCTGCCGGGCGGCTCATGTTGCAAGCTCCGTCTTGCGGATATGATCGGCGACGCGCAGCGCCTGTGCGGCGATCGACAGCGCCGGATTGACGGCGGCCGAATTCGGCAGGAAGCCAGCATCGACGACGAACAAATTGCTGTGGTCGAAGGAGCGGCAGAACGGATCCAGCGGCGAGGTCGCTGGATCGTTGCCCATCTTCACCGTGCCGCACTGATGTGAGGGCGTGCGCTTGTCAAACGGCCGTGACAGGACGATCGGATAGCCGCAGGCGCGGAAATTCTCGCGCATCACCTTGGTCAGTCCGTCGAGCGACTGCATGTTGGAGCGCCGCCACTGCATGACGATGTCCTTGCCGTCGACCATGATGCGGCTCTCGGGATCGGGCAGGTCCTCGCACATCAGATACCAGTCGACGGCGTGGCCGGCCATGAAATCCAGCGCGAATTTGGGCGCGCGCCTGACATTGGCCTTGAGGATGTTGCCGTCGATCTTGCCTAGAAGCTGGACGTTGCCGAGCGGTTTGCCGCCCTTGCCGTCGGACAGATAATAATCGTTCAGCATCAGCGTCTTCTGGTAGACGGACTTGTTCCTGCGGCGCGGATCGATCGCCAGCATGGCGCTCGAATTGTGGTTCATGAAGTTGCGGCCGACCTGGTCGGAACGGTTGGCCAGGCCTTTGCCACCGCCTCTGCCCTGAGGGGTGGGCGAGCGCAGCAGGATGGCGGCGGAATTGACTGCGCCGGCCGACAGGATGACCAGCTTCGGCGCGACTTTCTTCAGCGTACCGTTCTGTCGATAATGGACGGCGATGATTGTCCTCGCATCCGGCGATGCCTCGAGATATTCGACATGGGCGCCGGTCTCGAGCTTGATCTTCTGGTCGGCAAGGGCGGCGGCCAGCGGTCCCGTTTGGGCGTCGACCTTGCCGGTCCCGGTGTTGGGAAACGCGTCCCACGGCGTGCTGCCGTCTTTCAGCCAGGCTTCGATGTCGACGCCGAGCGGCAGCGATGCCGGATGCAGGCCTAGGCTCTTCAACTCGGCGCGCGCACGCGCGATCGACGGCTCGTCTGGTACCGGCCCGAAAGGGTAGGGCGTAGAGTGGAACGGCTCGGTCGGGTCTTCGCCGAGTGCACCGCGCACGCGGAAAAGTTGCTCGGCCCTGGAATACCAGGGCTCGAATTCCTCGTAGGAAAACGGCCAGGCCGGCGAGACGCCGCCATAGTGCTCCATCTCCGAAAAGTCTTCCCTGCGGTAGCGGATCAGCACCGCGCCGTAGAATTTCGAATTGCCGCCGACATAGTAGTAATTGCCCGGGTTGAAAGGCGCTCCGCCGGCCTCGAGCCACATCTCCTTCGGCCGATAATGACCATCGACGAAGATTGCGTGGGTGTCGCGTGTGTGCGGCGTTGCCGGCAGTGGTTCGCCACGCTCCAGCATCAGGATCGAGGCGCCACCGCCGGCAAGGCCGGAGGCGATCGTGGCGCCGCCTATACCGGAGCCGATGATGACGATGTCGGGATTTGTCATGGCCGTTAGACGATGCGTTTCTCGGTCGCCGGATCGAAGAACACCGCCTTGGTCAGGTTGAAGGCGAGCGGCGTGACCGTGCCGGGCTGGATTTTGGCATCGGCGCGCAGCCGCGCCACCACCGCCTTGCCGCCGAGATTGGTGACCGCGAACGTATCCGAGCCGGCCGGCTCGATGACCTCGATGTGACAGTCGGCGCGGGCGATGTTCGAGGCGTTGCGTTCGGCACCCTCGGGATCGGTCAGTGCTTCCGGGCGGACGCCGAAGATGATCGGTTTTCCCTGGAATGCCGACAGGCCGGCCGGCGCATTGCCCAGCGGCAGCGAGATCGGCTGGCGCGCCTCGCGCTCCATGACGACGGAGAAGCCGCTGCCGTTGCTGCCGATCGTCGCCGGGATCAGGTTCATCGCCGGCGAGCCCATGAAGTCGGCAACAAACAGGTTGACCGGATTGTTATAGATTTCGGCTGGCGTGCCGAACTGCTGCACCTCGCCGTCGCGCATCACCGCGATCTTGGTGGCCAGCGTCATCGCCTCGATCTGGTCGTGGGTGACGTAGACGATGGTGGTGCCGGTGGTGGCATGCAGGCGCTTGATCTCGATGCGCATGTCGACACGCAGCTTGGCATCGAGATTGGACAAAGGCTCGTCGAACAGGAACAGCTTTGGATCACGCACCAGCGCCCGGCCCATGGCAACGCGCTGGCGCTGGCCGCCGGAGAGCTGGCTTGGCTTGCGCTTCAGCAGATGGCCGATCTGCAGGACCTTCGCCACCTTGTCGATTGCCTTCTGGCGCTCGCCGGCCGGCACGCCGCGCATCTCCATGCCGAAGGCGATATTGCCGGCAACCGTCATGTTCGGATAGAGCGCGTAGCTCTGGAAGACCATGGCGATGTCGCGCTTGGAGGGGTGGAGATCGTTGATCGTGCGTCCGTCGACGCGGATTTCCCCTTCGGTGATGGTTTCCAGGCCGGCAATAGTGTTGAGCAGCGTGGACTTGCCGCAACCGGAAGGCCCGACCAGCACGAGGAAGCCGCCCTTTTCCAGGTCGAGGTCGATGCCTTTCAGGATCTCGACCGCTCCGAAACGCTTCTTCAGCCCGTCAATTTCCAGAAAAGCCATGCGATTATCCTTTGACGGCGCCGGCCATCAGGCCGCGCACGAAATAGCGGCCGGCGAGCACGTATACGAGGAGCGTCGGCAGCGCGGCGATCATCGCCGCCGCCATGTTGACGTTGTATTCGACGACGCCGGTCGAGGTGTTGACGACATTGTTCAGCGCCACCGTCATCGGCATCACGTCGCCTGAGCCGGCATAGGCGGAAGCGAAGAGGAAGTCGTTCCAGATGTTGGTGAACTGGTAGATCACCGTCACCACGATGATCGGCAGCGAGTTGGGCAGCATGATGCGCCGGAAGATCTGGAAGAAGCTGGCGCCGTCGATCTGCGCCGCCTTCACCAGTTCGTTCGGAAACGCTTCGTAATAATTGCGGAAGAACAGGGTGGTGAATCCGATGCCGTAGACGACGTGAACGAACACCAGATTCACGGTCGGATTGCCGAAGCCGAAGGTGAGGCCGGTCGCGTTCTGCAGCTTGACGCCGAACCGGCCGAGGCTGCCGAGGATCGTTGCCATCGGCAAGAGGACGGACTGGAACGGAATGAAGCAGGCAAACAGCATCAGCCCGAACACCAGCGTCGCCCCGCGAAAGCGCCACTTCGTCAGCACATAGCCGTTGAGCGCACCGAGCAGGGTCGAGATGATGACGGCCGGAACCACCATCTTGATCGAGTTCCAGAAATAACCCTTCATGCCGACGCAGGTGAGACCCGAGCAAACCTCGCTCCACGCCCTTATCCAAGGTGCGAAGGTCGGCTCCTGCGGCAGCGCCAGCATGTTGCCGTTCTGGATTTCGTCCATGGTCTTGAACGAGGTCACAAGCATGACGAACAGCGGCATCAGATAGAACAGCGCGAACAGCGCCAGCAGCCCGTAGATGACAATACGGTTGACCGTCCTGGCGCTGATACCGCCAGTGCTCTGGCGAGCAGGAGTGGCCACGGCGCTCATCGCGGCTTCTCCCGAAGCTCGGAATAGAGATAGGGAACGATGATCGCGGTGATGGTCATCAGCATGATCACGGCGCTGGCCGAGCCGACGGCCATCTCGTTGCGCTTGAAGGTGTACTCATACATGAAGTTGGACGGCAGCCAGGCCGAACCGCCCGGCCCGCCGCTGGTCAGCGCGACCACCAGATCGTAGGATTTGATGGCGAGATGCGCGAGGACGATCAAGGCGGACAGGAAGATCGGCCGCAGCAGCGGGATGACGATGCGACGGTAGAGCTGGAAGGTGGTGGCGCCGTCGATCTGCGCCGCCTTCAGGATCTCGCCGTCGATGCCGCGCAGGCCGGCCAGGAACATCGCCATGATGAAGCCCGACGCCTGCCAGACGCCGGCGATGACCACCGTGTAGATGACGAAATCCTTGTTCTTGATCCAGTCGAAATGGAAGCTCGTCCAGCCCCATTGGTGCAGTGTCTGCTCGAGGCCGAGGCCGGGGTCCAGAAACCATTTCCAGGCAACGCCGGTGACGATGAACGACAGTGCCATCGGGTAGAGGTAGATCGGCCGCAGCACACCTTCGCCGCGGATCTTCTGGTCGAGCAGGATCGCCAGGAACAGGCCGAGCGCCAGGCAGATGGAAATGTAGAGGAAGCCGAAAATCCCCATATTGGTGATCGACGTGTACCAGGAGGACGGCGGATCGCTTTCGAAAGTCCAGCGCCATAGCCGCTGATAGGCGCGTGGCCCGGTGATCGCATAGGAGGGAAAGGTCTTGGAATTGGTGAAGGACAGATAGATCGTCCACAGGATGAAGCCGTAGACGAAGACGATTGTGGCGGCGAAGCTCGGCGCCAGCACGAGCTTCGGCAGCGCGTCCTGAAGGCGCGAGCGCACCGTGGCGCCCGGACGGGCATCGTGCTCCGGCGTCAGCGTGATACTGGTTTCAGCAACTGTGCTCATCTGTCCATTCCGTATGGCGGGTCCGGAATTCTGCTGTCTCGGGCTCTGCGGCACGAAAGCGTGCCGGTCGGCGCAACCGCAAAACATCGCCGCAGGGGATCTCCCCGGCTTGCGCCGGGGAGATCATTCACATGGGCGGGTGCCTTACTTGGCGTCTTCGATCGCGCTGACCAGTTGGGTCACGGCCTCGTCCGAGGTCTTGATCTGGCCGTGCACGAATTTCGAGACGACATCCTTGTAGGCGTTGGCAACCGCGGGAGGCGCGCCATAGCCCTGCGCCAGCGAACCGAACAGCGTGCCGCGTTCATTGGCGGCCTTCAGGTCGGCCATGCCCTTCTTGCCGCAAGCGTCGAAATCGGTGTCCGGCACGTCGGTGCGGGCCGGAACAGACCCCTTGACGACGTTGAAGGCCGACTGGAAGCTCTTCGACAGCGTGGCGGTGGCCAGGGCGATCTGGGCGGCCTTGCGGTCCTCCGGAACGTTGAACATGCCGAACATGTCGGAGTTGTAGACGACGCTGCCGTCGGTGCCCGGGAAGCGGTAGCACAGGAAGTCGGTGCCCGGGACCTTCTTGGCGGCGTTGAATTCGCCCTTGGCCCAGTCACCCATCACCTGCACCAGCGCATCGCCCTTGATGACCATGGCGGTGGCGAGGTTCCAGTCCCGGCCCGAGAAGTTCGGGTCGACATAGGTGACGAGCTTGGCGAGATTGTCGAACGACTTCTTCATCGTGTCGGACTTCAGCGACTCCTCGTCGAGGTCGTTGAAGGCCTTCTTGTAGAACTCAGGCCCGCCGGTCGACAGCACGACTGAGTCGAACATTGTCGCTTCCTGCCAGTTCTGGCCGCCCAGCGCGAGCGGGATGACGCCCGCCGCCTTGGCTTTGTCCAGCAACGCAATGAAGTCGTCGAAGGTCTTGGGCTCGGTGCCGCCGATCTTGTCCATCACCGCCTTGTTGATCCATAGCCAGTTGACCGAGTGGACATTGACCGGAGCCGCGACCCACTTGCCGTCATAGACGGAGAATTTCTGCAGGGCCGCGGGAACGGACTTGTCCCAGCCTTCCTTTATCGCCGTCTCGGTCAGGTCGCCCATAACGCCGGCTGCGGCGTAATCGAGCACGGTATAGCCAAGCATCTGCGAGGCGGTCGGGTAGTTGCCCGCTGCCACCATCGCCTTCAGCGCGGTCATGGCAGCGTCGCCGCCGCCGCCGGCCACCGGCACGTCCTTCCAGGCAAAGCCTTCCTTGGCCAGATCCTGCTTGAGCACGTTCAGAGCGGCAGCTTCGCCGCCCGACGTCCACCAATGCAGCATCTGGACTTCCTTGACGTCCTCGGCATGGGCCGCGAACGCAACGCCCGATGCGAGAGCCGTCCCGATAAGCAGTTTGCGCAACATGTACTTCCTCCCTTGTTGAACTTACACGACCGGCGGATGCCCGCCGGGTTCTTCCCAACTCAGCCGACCCACCATCCGGTGCGCTGGCCGCGATGAAACTGGATTGTCTTTTCCTCGGTATAATCCTCGACGGCGCGCTTGCCGAGTTCGCGTCCGAGACCGGACTGCTTGTAGCCGCCGAAAGGCAGCTCGGGGTAACCCTCCATGAACGTGTTCACCCAAACGGTTCCCGAACGCACATTCCGCGCCACCGACATGCAGGTATCGATGCTGGCGCTCCACACGCCCGCCGACAGACCATAGGGCGTGTTGTTGGCGATGTGCAACGCCCTTTCAATCGATTCAAAAGTCAGCACCGAGAGCACCGGACCGAACACTTCCTCGCGTGCAATGGCCATGTCTTCGGTGACATCGCGAACGATGGTCGGATCAAGATACTGGCCGGCGCTCGAAGCAAGCTGATTGCCGCCGCTACAGATCCGGCCGCCGCCGTTTTCCGCTGCCGTCACGTAGCCGGTGACCTTGGCCATATGGTCGGCGGAGATCATCGCGCCGACCTTGGTGCGGTCGTCGAGCGGGTCGCCGACAACCACCTTGGCGGTGAGGGCATTGACGGCGCCGAGGAACTCGTCGGCGATCGCCTCATGGACGATCAGCCGGCTGCCGGCATTGCAGCATTCGCCGGCATTGAAAAAGCCGCCGAACACCGCCGCGTCGGCGGCGGCCTCGAGGTCGGCATCGGGAAAGACGATCTGGCCGTTCTTGCCGCCGAGCTCCATCGCGACTTTCTTCAGCGAGTTGGCGGCAGACGCCATGGTCATCTTGCCGACGCGGGTGGAGCCGGTGAACGACACCATCTCGACCAGCGGATGGCTGACCATCGGTGCGCCGACATCGGCGCCCAACCCGGCAAGGATGTTGACGACGCCATCCGGCAGGCCGGCCTGCATCAGGATCTCGCCGAGCACAAAGGTCGAGGCCGAGGTCATCTCGCTCGGCTTGACCACCGCCGTGCAGCCGGCGGCGAGCGCGAAGGGTAGTTTCTGGCTGACGATAAGGAACGGGAAATTCCACGGCGTGATGATGGAGACGACGCCGATCGGTTCGCGCAACACGACGCCGAGCATGGCATCGCCGAGATTGGCGTAGCTTTCGCCGTGAAGCGTGCGGGCAAGTGCCGCGGCATAACGCCAGATATCGACGGCGCCGCCGATCTCGCCGCGCGCCTGCGCAATCGGCTTGCCGGATTCCAGTGCGTCGAGCCGGGCAATCTCGTCCAGCCGCGCCTCGATCAGGTCAGCAGCCTTGAGCAGGATCGCGGCGCGCTCGGCGGCCTTCATGCGCGGCCACGGGCCGGTCTCGAAGGCCCTGTGCGCGGCCTGTACCGCAGCCTCCACGTCCGCCGCGCCGGCTTGTGCATAGCGCGAGACGGTGAAGCCGTGGCCAGGGCTGCTGCGCTCCAGCGTGCGGCCGTCCTGGGCGTCGACGAACCTGCCGCCGATCAGCAGCCGGTAGCTTTTCGGCGCTGCGGCTGCCTCGGCGGGCATGGCGATGTTGAGGGGTGCGTTCATGTGATTTCCAGGTTCCTAAAATCTTGAGAACGCCGGCTTCTGCTTGGCCTTGAAAGCCTCGACGCCGGTCCTGAGATCGCTTGTCAGCGCGATGAAGCCGCTGGCCAGCGCTTCGGTCGCGGCAGCACTCTCTTCGCCCTCGGCGATGGCAATCATCAGCTTGGCGGCTTCGGTCGCGAGCGGGCCGCGCTCGGCGATCTTGCCGGCCCAGGCCTTGGCTTCGGCGAACGCCTTGCCGGTCTCGACCACCCGGTCGACAATCCCCACTGCCATCGCATCGGTAGCCAGAAACACCTCGCCGCCGAGCGCCATCCGCCGCACTGCCTGCGCACCGAAGCGGCGCACGGCGCGCTGGGTGCCGGACCAGCCGGGAACGACGCCGATCGAGGTTTCGGGGAACCCCAGCTTCACCTGTGTTTCCGCCACGCGGAAGTCTGCAGCGGCCGCCAGTTCCAGCCCGCCGCCCAGCGCATGGCCGGCAAGAACGGCGATCGTCGGCTGCCGTAGCCGCGCCAGCCGGTCGAAGACGCGGTGGCCGTAGCGCACCCATTGCACCTGGAAATCGGCAGCGCTCATTTCCGCCCAAGCCTCGACGTCGCCGCCAGCGCAAAAGCCCTTGCCTTCGCCGCAGACCAGCACGACGCGGACGCCGGTTGCTGTCTCGGCCTCGTCGAATGCCGCTTCCAGCGCCCGCAGCATCGGAATATCGAGCGCGTTGAATTTCTCCGGCCGGCGCAGCGTGACAATGCCGATGGCGCCGTCGGTTTCAAAGGTTACCAGACGCTCAGCCATGTGCGCCTCCAAGCGACGCGCCGCCATTGAGCGATAGGCCGATCGGCCGGTCCCGGTAGAGCGCATCCGGCGTCACTTTCAGGTCGTTGGCGACGGCGAGCGGGATCTCGGCCTGCGCCAGCACATCGCGCTCGAGGTCGATGCCCGGCGCCAACTCGGTCACCATCAGCCCCGCAGGCGTCAGCTTCATCACGCAGCGCTCGGTGACATAGGTGATATCCTGTCCCTGCGCGACGGCACGCTTGCCCGAGAAGGAGATATGCTCGACCTCGCCGACGACCTTCTTGACCTTGCCCTCCTGGTCGATGCGGATGCCGCCACCGGCAAGCGACAACTTGGCGCCGGCATTGAAGAAACCGGAAAAGACGATCTTCTTCGCCCGCGCGGTGATGTCGACGAAGCCGCCGGCGCCGGCGGTGACATGCGGCCGCGCCGAAAGCTTCGAGACATTGACCGAGCCGTGCCGGTCGATCTGCAGGAAGGACAGCAGCGAGGCGTCGAAGCCGCCGGCCTGGAAATAGATGAACTGGTGCGGCGAAGGCATGAAGGCATCGGCGTTCGACGAGCAGCCGAACTTGAAATCGAGCAGCGGCACGCCGCCGACCGCGCCCTGTTCGATGACCCAGGTGACCTTGCCGTGCTGGCCTTCCTCGAGCAGGATGCGCGGCACATTGGCCGAGATGCCGAAGCCGATATTGACCGCCATGCCGTCGGCAAGCTCCATGGCGACGCGGCGCGCAATGACCTTCTGGACGTTCATCTCGGCGTTGCGAAAGCTCGACAGCGGCCGGAAGATCTCGCCGGAGATGGCCGGATCGTAAGGCGTCAGCGTCGTCTGCAACTGGTCGGGCGCCACCACGATATGGTCGACCAGCACGCCGGGCACGCGCACATCGTGCGGCTTCAGCGTGCCGTTCTCGACGACGCGCTTGACCTGCGCGATGACGATGCCGCCATTGTTGCGGGCGGCCAGCGCCTGTTCGAGGCCGCCGAGATAGGCACCCTCATGCTCATAGGTAAGGTTGCCGCGCTCGTCCGCCGTGGTGGCGCGGATGATCGCGACCTGCGGTACGATCGAGCGGAAATAGAGCCATTCCTCGCCGTCGAACTGCTGCACCGAAACGATCGGCTCGCTGGCGGCAGCGTTCATGGCGCAACCCTGATGGCGCGGGTCGGCAAAGGTATCGAGCCCGACCTTGGTCAGCACGCCGGGGCGCTTGGCGGCGGCCTCGCGATGCATGTCGAACAGGATGCCGGACGGCACGTTATAGGCGGCGACCGTATTGTCGCCGATCATCTTCCAGATCTGCGGCGGTTCCGACGATGAAGGCCCGGACGGATAGGAGCCGCACAAAGTGCGCTTCAACAGGCCGGGCTTGGCTACATGGTCGATGCCCTTGATGCCGTACATGTCACCGGCGGCGATCGGGTGCAGCGTCGTGATGTCCTTGGGATGGCCGTCGGCGTCGAAGCGCTCGCCGATGGCGGCAAGCACCGCATCCGGGCAGCCGAGGCCGCTCGACGACGACACGGAAACGACCACGCCATCCCTGATCAGGCCGGCAGCCTCAGCCGCGGAAACGAGCTTGCTCACGCTGCGCTCCCGAGCTTCGGGTCGATGGCAACGGCCCTGCCAGACCTGGCCGACTGCAATGCCGCTTCGGCTGATGTCAGCGACCAGACGCCGTCCTCGCCGGTGGCGGAAGGCTGGCCCTCGCCGCGGATCGCCGCGTGGTATTGGCGCAGCGAACGGGCATAGAGGTCTTCGCGGTCGAAGCTCAATTCCTCCTCACCCTGTGCCGTGCGAAGCAACACCGAGCCGACTGGCTTCTGCGTCATTACGTCCTTGGCGATCAGCGAGCCTTCGCTGCCATGCACCTCGAAGCCGGTGCCGGCGAATTTGGTGGTAAAGCCCTCGTGCGACTGGGCGATGACGCCCGATGCGAAGCGCCAGAGGCACATGGCGCCGTCTTCCAGCCCGCCGGCGGCCATGCCGGCCGATTGTGTGAACGCCGAGATCTCGACCGGATCGTCGCCGAGCACGAAGCGCAGCGTGTCGGCATCGTGGACGGTGATGTCGAGCACCACGCCGCCGCCGGCGTCCGGCCTGGTGATGCGCCAGCCCTGCAGGTGTTCCGGCAGATAGACAGAGTGGAAGACGCGCGCGGCGATCGGCCTGCCGATGCGGCCGCCAGCGATCGCTTCGCGCATCGCCCGATGCGAGCCGGCATTGCGCAGATGGTGATTGGTGCCGAGCACAACGCCGGCGGCCCTGGCCGCCGCGACCATCTTGCGCGCGTCGGCGCTGGTCAGCGCCAGCGGCTTTTCGCACAGCACATGCTTTCCCGCCTCGATGGCGGCGAGTGCCTGTTCGAGATGCAATTCGTTAGTGGTCGAGATGTAGACGGCGTCGATATCGGATTTGAGCAGGGCGTCGAGCGTCGAGACCGCCGCCGGAATGCGGTTTTCACCGGCGTAATTGGCGGCGCGCTCCGGGCTGGAGCTCATCACCGCGGCGATCTCGCCGTCCTTCTGCGCGCGGATGGCGCCGATCATGAACTGTCTTGCGATCGTGCTGGCGCCGATCAATCCCCATCGGACGGTCATGCCGCGTCTCCCATTCCTGCACGCCGAGTTCCATTGCGATCGGGGCCGCAGCTTTCCCGGACCACGAGGTTGACGGCGCCGATATGATCCTCGGCGCGCGTGGTGCGCGACTGGATCATCTTCAGCACGACATGGGCGGCGCGCTCGCCGAGGCCGGCGGTGTTCACCGCGACGCTGGTCAGCGCCGGCATATAGTGCTCGGCCTCGGCGACGTCGTCGAAGCCGACGACGGCAAAGTCCGCGCCGGGTTCCAGGCCGCGCTTGCGCAGCGCCAGCAAGACGCCGAAGGCGACCGCATCGTTGAAGCAAAGGGCCGCGGTCGGCGGCGCGGCCATGGCAAGTGCGGTTTCCAGGCAGGCAATACCGCCCTTGCGGCTGGTTTCGCCCTCGAAGACCAGCCTGTCGGCCGGATCGATGCCGAGCGCTTCACAGGCCTCGCGAAAGCCGCCCAGGCGCTCGTGATAGACGACAAGGTCGGACGAGCCGCCGAAGAAGGCCAGCCGGCGGTGGCCCTTGCCGATCAGATGGGCGGTGGCGAGATAGGCGCCGCGATGATTGTCGGGCGTGATCACCGGGATACGGCTTTCGGGAAGCCGGCGCATGACGAAGACGACCGGAACGCCTGCGGTCTCAAGGCGACGGAACGCACCAGGCGTGGTGCCGCGCGCCGGCGACACGACGAGCCCGGCGACACCCTGCTCCATCAACGATTTCAGAACCTCTTCCTGGCGCACCGGGTTTTCAGCCGTATTGGCGATGAAAGGCACGACTCCGGCCGACTGGAAGACGCGCTCCATGCCGACCGCGAGCTCGGCGAAAAACGGATTGGTGAGATCGTTGATGACCATGCCGATGACGTTGGAATGGGCCTTGCGCAGATTGGCGGCGCCGCGGTTGTAGACATAGCCGACGTCCTCGATCGCCTTGCGCACCTTGAGCGCGGTTTCGGGCCGGATCAGCCCGCTGCCTTGCAGCACCAGCGATACCGTCGATTTGGACACGCCCGCCTCACGGGCGATGTCGAGTATCGTTGCCTTGGCCCGGCTGGCCATCCAGATCTGTCCTCCCGGTGGTTTCTTGTGCGATTTTATTGGAACGATCTAATCCCTGCGGCGCATTTGAGTCAATCGCGTTTTTGCGAAGCCGGGAAAAATGCGGCTCGGTGGCGCAATTCTCCGGCAAGCAGGGCTTTCGGCTGCTGCGATGCAGCAATTTTCGCTGCACGAGGCAGGAGTCAAAATATCTTGATTTGTTGGAACGTTCCATTTAATAGGCGTTGGCAAGGGAGAGAGCCATGGACATCACCTTGCCCGGGGAAGGCGCCGGCCGTGTCCGCTACCGGCTTGTCGGCCAGCCGGTGCAGCCTGTGGCCGGCGCTCGCTTCTCGCGTATCGCCTACGCCGCCGCCCATGTCGTTGCCGATCCCCTCGCCATGACCGATCCGTGGTCGAGGCCCGCGGTCGACTGGGACAAGACGATGGCGTTTCGCCGTCACCTCTGGCGGCTTGGCTTCCGTGTCGCCGAAGCGATGGACACCTCTCAGCGCGGCATGGGTTTCGACTGGGCGAATGCCAAAGAATTGATCCGCCGCTCGATCGCCGAGGCGCACAGCGTCGAAGGCGCCGATCTTGCGTCGGGCGCCGGCACCGACCATCTGGCGCCGGGGGGCGCCAGCAGGCTAGACGATGTCATCGCGGCCTATGAAGAACAGCTCGGCTTCATCGAAGGGCTTGGCGGCAAGGCGATCGTGATGGCCAGCCGGGCGCTGGCGGCGGTCGCCAAAAGCCCCGACGACTATATCGGCGTCTACGACCGCATCCTGTCCCAGGTCTCCGGCAAGGTCATCCTGCACTGGCTGGGCGACATGTTCGACCCGGCGCTGAAAGGCTACTGGGGCAGCAGCGACTTCGAAACTGCGCTGGAGACGCTGGTCGCGATCATCGAACGCCATGCCGGCAAGGTCGAAGGCATAAAGATATCGCTGCTCGATGCCGGCAAGGAGATTGCGCTCAGGGATCGGCTGCCCGAGGGCGTGCTGATGTTCACCGGCGACGATTTCAATTACCCCGAGCTGATCGCCGGCGACGGCGACAGACATTCGCACGCGCTGCTCGGCATTTTCGATGCCATCGCGCCGGTCGCCAATGCGGCGCTGGCAAAGCTGGCCGACGGCGACCGCGCGGGCTACGACGCGCTGATGGCTCCGACAGTGCCGCTGTCGCGCAAGATCTTCGAGGCGCCGACCGAATACTACAAGGCCGGCATCGTCTTCATGGCATGGCTGAACGGCCATCAGGAGCATTTTTCGATGGTCGGCGGCATGCAATCGGCGCGCGGCATCCGTCACTATGCCGATGTCTTTCGCCTTGCCGACCAGGCAGGGTTGCTGGCCGACCCCGAGCTTGCCATTGCCAGAATGACAAGCCTCTGCACGGTAGCGGGCGTCTGATCGCGAGCGCTACAGCGTCCGATCCAAAGGTTGCTTCGGGTGGCTTTGCGATTTGCCTTGTCTGGGCAAATCTGTATGCGGTATGCGTCCGGCAACAGAGAAGCCGATCCGGCGCTCCGCCGGCCAACTGGCATAGCTGCCGTTCTGCATTGGGGTAAGCTGATGACCTTCGACCTTCAGGGCAAGCGCGTTTTCGTGGCCGGACATCGCGGCATGGTCGGCTCGGCTATCCTGCGCAGATTGGCCGATGAGGATTGCGAGGTCCTGACCGCCTCGCGCGCCGAGCTCGATCTTCTCGACCAGGCCGGCGTGCGGCGCTGGATGGCCGACCGCAAGCCGGATGCAGTGGTGATGGCGGCGGCCAAGGTCGGCGGTATCCTGGCCAACAACAGGCTTCCCGTCGATTTTCTGCAGGACAATCTCGTCATGCAGAACAATGTCATCGACAGCGCCTTCCGCAACGAGGTGCAGAAGCTGCTGTTTCTCGGTTCATCCTGCATCTATCCCAAATTCGCGGCGCAGCCGATCTCCGAGGACGCCTTGCTGACCGGACCGCTCGAACCCACCAACGAATGGTATGCGATCGCCAAGATCGCCGGGCTGAAACTGTGCCAGGCCTATCGGCGCCAGTACGGCGTCGACTACATCTCGGCGATGCCGACCAATCTCTACGGCCCGGGCGACAATTTCGACCTCAATTCCAGCCATGTCGTGCCCGCTCTGATGCGCAAGGCGCACGAGGCCAGGCGCGCCGGCCGCAAGAGCCTGGAGGTGTGGGGATCAGGCACGCCGATGCGCGAATTCCTGCATGTCGACGACGCCGCCGGCGCGCTGGTCTGGTTGCTGAAGAATTATTCGGGCGAGAGCCACATCAATGTCGGCTCGGGGGAAGACATCACCATTGCCGATCTTGCCCGCACCATCGTGTCGGTCGCCGGCGCCGATGCCGCAATAACATTCGATGCGACGAAGCCGGACGGCACGCCGCGCAAGCTGATGGACGTGTCGCGTCTGTTCGCCACCGGCTGGCGCCCGCGTTACTCGCTGCGCAGCGGATTGGAACAGACCTATGCCTGGTTTCTGGAGCACGTCGAGACCGGCGATCTGCGCCTCGGTGCGGCCTGAGGGCCGGTATTGGCCGGGAACATCAGTCGACGAAAAATACCGACGGCCAATTGAGGGATTATTTGGATGGTGGGCGTGACAGGGATTGAACCTGTGACCCCTGCAATGTCAATGCAGTGCTCTCCCGCTGAGCTACACGCCCATCCGAAGCCGCGCATACACCATTTTTGGTTCGGCACGTCAATAGCGGGAAAAGGGAAAGAACGCCTGGCTTGCGGCGTCGGTCAAGACGCGACAAAAAGCGCGTCAGGCGGCCTGCAGCATCTTTTCGACTTCGTTGACCAGGTCGCGCAGGTGGAACGGCTTCGATAGCACCTTGGCGTCTTTCGGCGCCTTGGAATCAGGGTTCAGCGCGACGGCGGCGAAGCCGGTGATGAACATCACCTTGAGGTCGGGATCGATCTCCGTGGCGCGTCGGGCGAGCTCGATGCCATCCATCTCGGGCATGACGATGTCGGTCAAAAGCAGCGAAAAAGGTTCCTCGCGCAGCCGCTCATAGGCGCTGGCGCCATTGTCGAAATCGCTGACCTGATAACCGGCGCGCTCCAGCGCCTTGACGAGGAACCGGCGCATGTCGTCGTCGTCTTCCGCCAGCAGAATGCGTGCCATGTTGTCCCGTCCGAATCACCCAACCGACAATGCCGTGCGGCAAGCCCGTTAACCATGCTGTATATGAGGAGGTGACGGTAAACATCAAGTGAACGTTGGCCGCACAATCCTGATTTGGCTGGCGCTTCGGCGGCTGGACATGCGGGCGGCGAGGTGGCACTTTCCCATCATGATGCATTGGTATTCCCGGGTTCGTCCAAATTGAAAACGGCAGCCGAGGATTTTTCGGTCGTTCCACCCTTCGAAATCCGATCGGGCGCCGAACAGCGCGTTCCCTTCCTCTTCAACTCGCCGCATAGCGGCCGCTACTATCCGGACCGGTTCATGGCTATGGCCAAGCTGGACCGCAACGCCATCCGCCGCTCCGAGGACTGCTATGTCGAGGAATTGTTCGGCGGCGCCGTCGCGCTCGGAGCGCCGATGCTGGCGGCAAACTTCCCGCGCGCCTATCTCGACGTCAATCGGGAGCCGTGGGAACTCGACCCGCGCATGTTCGCCGAACCGGTGCCGTCATTCTGCAACATCCGCTCGGCGCGGGTGGCCGGCGGGCTCGGCACCGTGCCCAAGCTGGTCGGCGAGGGGCTCGACATCTATTCCGGCCGCTTGCCGCTGGCGGAAGCCGTGGCGCGCATCGAAGCGGTCTACAAGCCCTATCACGAGACGCTGAAACGGCTTTTGACCAGAACCCATGCGCGCTTCGGCTACGCCGTGCTGATTGACTGCCACTCGATGCCGGCAAGCATAAGGGTCGGCGACAGCGGATTGCGGCCGGATTTCATCGTCGGCGACCGTTTCGGCATCTCGGCCGCGGCGGCGTTGACCGAGACGGCGATCGGCCTGCTCACCGGCATGGGCTACAGCGTCGCCCACAACAAGCCCTATGCCGGAGGCTTCATTACCGAGCACTATGGCCGCCCCGTGCGCCATCTGCATGCGCTGCAGATCGAGGTCAATCGCGGGCTCTACATGAATGAGCGGACGTTCCAGAGATCGGCTGGTTTCGACGCACTGGCCGACGATCTGGCGCGGTTTTCGGCCGAACTGATGGCGATGCCCGATCACAATTTCATGGATCTGCCGCTGGCCGCCGAATAGCCGCGGAATCGCGGTACCGCCGCTCATGCGGCAGCGTAAAAAAAGACCGCATCGTTTGCACGACACGGTCGAAGTCTAGGGAGGAAACGCCCAAGGAGGGCATGGACAGGAACCCCTGTCCGAGAACAAACGTATTGTGCGCTGCACAAATGTCAAGGCGCGTTCCGGCTTTTTTAATTCACTGTGAAGTGGAAACTGCATTTCCATGACGGCGGCGTTGCATTCGAGCAACAGTTGGCACCATGCGAAAGGCTCCGAACGCCCTTGTTTCGGCATAAATCCGTAGGCAAACGGGTATCTCCAAACATGCTGGAGCGGGAGAATCAGTTGGACATCAACATCGAGTTCATGCGGCGCATTGCGCGTGCCGCCGCAGCCGAGACCTTGCCGCGCTTCCGCAACCAGGGCGCGGTCACCAACAAGGAGCGCGGCAGCTTCGACCCGGTCACCGAGGCCGACCGCGAGGCCGAGCGCGCCATCCGGGCGCTGATATCAGCGCAATACCCCGATCACGGCATTCTCGGCGAGGAACATGGCAGCGAAAACATCTCCAGCCGGCATGTCTGGGTGATCGATCCGATCGATGGAACGCGCGCCTTCATTTCCGGCCTGCCGGTATGGGGCACGCTGGTCGGGCTGACGGTCGACGGCGATGCCGTCGCCGGCATGATGTCGCAGCCCTTCACCGGCGAGTTGTTCTACGCCAATGCCTCCGGCTCGCATTATGAAGGTCCCGGTGGCCCCCGAAAACTCGCTACGCGCAAGACGACGAATCTCGCCGAGGCGACGCTGTTCACCACCACGCCGGCGCTGTTCAAGGGAGACGCGCGCCTGCGCTACGACCTGTTCGAGCAACAGGTCCAGCTCGCCCGTTACGGCACCGACTGCTATGCCTTCGCGATGGTGGCGGCGGGCAGCGTCGATATCGTTGCCGATCCCGGATTGAAACCGTACGACATCGTCGCGCTGATCCCGATCATCGAGAAGGCAGGCGGCGTTGTCACCACCTTCGAAGGCGGGCCGGCGGAAAACGGCGGCGACATCCTGGCGGCGGCGACACCGGAGCTGCACGCAGCCGCGATGGCGGCGCTGCGCGGCTGAGCATCCGGTGCACCCACGCGTCTGTTTTGCGCAAATCCGACGGAAACCGCGGTACGGTCCTAAAGCAAAGCGCGTCGCGTTTGAGTGAACTCATGGGACGCGCTTGTTTTATGCATGTTATCGCAAAACCGCTGCGCGACATGCATTAGCTGTCGGCAGGCCAAGCGTCCGAGAGACGCAGGCCCCACAAAATGAGCACGAAAGAGATGAGGCCGGTCGGCGCGGACGAATACGCCACACCTTTGATCACAGCTTCCTGAAAGGCACTTCCGTGGAAGGCTCCGGCCGCCAACGGCATAGTCTCGTTGCCGGCCGCCCAGGCGCTGGCGATCACGTAGGCGGCCAGGATCGCCAAAGCCGAATAGATCAGCAGCCAGAAAGCAATCCGCGACGTCGCCGCGCCGAGATTGAGCCTAGACCATGTGAGGCCTAGAGCCAGCAAGAGAACGCCCTCCAGGGCGCTGAGCGTGTGCGCGGACAGTCCGAGCCGCGGTGCGGCGAGATACGGTATTGCAAACCCTTCGAATGACGAAAACAGCAGCAGCGCGACGCCAATCTGCAGTAGCCGATGCCCCTGACGTGACAGCGTGTTCGATGCGTTCATGGTCGTTTTTCTCCCGGCAAATGGCCTCCATTCTCTTTGGCAGCAACCTAGCGCTCGATGCCTTAACGGGAATAAGGGGCTGCGCCGGACAAGCGACCCGTGCGGGCTTTGTTGGCGGGCGCCGGCAAAGCGGTCAAACAGCGTCGCCGGTTCCGGGGATGAAGGCATCGAATGCCGCAAGCAACTGCTCGCGATAGAGGTCGGCTTCCTGGAGGATCTCATGGCGGGCGCCGTCGATCATCACTAGCGAGCCGACGCGCAGACGCCTCGCATAGGCTTCGACTGCCCTGGTCGAGACGACCTGGTCGGCGCCGGCGCCGATCATCAGCAAGGGCACCTGGATCTTAGCCATGAAATCCGGGTCGCTGACGATCAAGGATGCCTCGGTGGCCGCCTTCAGCCAGCGGATCGTCGGTCCGCCGAGCGCCAGCTGCGGATAGGTTTCGTAGATCAGCGTGTTGCGCCGATAGCGTTCCGGGTCGCTGGTCAGCTTGTTTATGGCGAAGGGCACCGATTCCTTGGGCCGCGGCCCCCATGCGGCATAGAGCCGGCCAAGGCCGAGAAGGCAGAACAGCGAACAGAGGCGGCGGACGGTTTTTACCGAAACCGGCAGGTCCGGCACGGTGAAGAACGGTGCGATCAGCACCATGCGGCGCACGCGGTTCGCCATCGAGGGCGCGGCGAGCAGCGCAATCACCGCGCCGGCCGAGTGGGCTAGTATGTAGTAGGGTCCTCGGCAATCGGGCAGCACGATCTCCTCGAAGAACTGCTCCAGATCGCCGGTGTAATCGAAGAAGCTCCGGACGAAGCCGCGCTGTCGGTCGCCGATCAGCCGGTCGGAAGCGCCCTGTCCGCGCCAGTCGAGGGTTGCCACGCCAAAGCCCCGGTCGGCAAGGTTGCGAATGGTCTCGAAATACTTCTCGATGCACTCGTTGCGGCCGGTCAGGACGACGACGGTGCCCTTCATCGGGCGGGCAACCGCGGCAAACAGCCCATAGCGGATCTTCTTGCCGTCGCGCGTGGTGAAGAAGCCGCCGGCCGCGTTTTCCGGCAGCGGATTGCCCGGAGTTTCCTGGAAGAGAGGGGGCTGGTGGAGTAGATCGGTCATGCGGTTTTTGGTTGGTGTCGGTGCCGGCGTGGGCGCAAGTCAGGCATAAACGCCCATGCGCCAAAAGCAAAGGAATTCGGGACGCCGGGGAGGTCGACCGCCAGGCAGCGAACAAGTAAGGCCGGAAGCAGCCTTGGCGTGCTTCCGGCCTCTGTCGACCGGGAGGAAGGGACGTTACACCCGGTTCGGCCTCGTCGTGTCGCCCTTTCCGGCGACCTGTTCGTGATCTCGAGAACAGTTTTAATGCCGCCTGGCTGAACGCTCGCCGAAGCCACGGTTCATCTGCCGTTCATCGGCGGGACATGGGCCGGGACCGGTCCCGTTCGGGCGCGGGAAAATCTTGAAATGCCGTCGTCGGCTTCCCAAATTTGTCATGCGGTCGCCAATGTCGGGGCCGCTGGCCCATCCGGAACGCCGTCACGGGTTTCGCACCGGCCATACGCAACCTTGTTGCTCAACAGGAGAACACACCATGCGTCACGTTGATTTTTCCCCGCTCTACCGTTCGACCGTCGGTTTTGACCGGTTGTTCACCATGCTCGATTCGCTTGCGCAGCCGGAAGGCCAGACGTATCCGCCTTACAACATCGAGCGCACGGGCGAGGATGCCTATCGCATCTCGATGGCTGTGGCCGGCTTCTCGGAAGATGAGATTTCGATCGAAGCTCACCGCAATGTGCTGACCGTCAAGGGTGAGCGCAAGGAGGAAGGCAATGGCGAAGGCTCCGAACTGCTCTATCGCGGTATCGCCAGCCGAGCCTTCGAGCGCCGCTTCCAGCTTGCCGATCACGTCGAGGTTGTCGGCGCCGCGCTGAAGAACGGCCTGCTCTTCGTCGACCTCAAGCGCAACATCCCCGAAGAGCTGAAGCCGCGCAAGATCGCGATCACCTCGGCTCCGACCAAGGCCAAGCAGATCGAGGCCAAGACTGCCGCCTAAGCCAGGCAGCTAAACTCCGGGACGCCAACTCCCCGGGAAGAAAGGGCGGTGCAGCAATGCGCCGCTCTTTTTGCTGGTGGGCAAGGCTTGCTATCCGGCGAGCAGGTAGCCGAAACGGTCGACCTCGTCGGGCGTGGTCGCGAAGCTGGTGACAAACCGATAGAGCGCTTCGTCTTCGCCAATGTAGCCGTCGTAGCCGAGCGGCCTGTGCCAGTCGTGGAAGGCCGCCCCTGCCGCTTGCATTCTTTCGGCCTCGGCCTTTTTCATGACTGCGAAGACCTCGTTCGCCTGCGGCAGCCAGGCCAGCCGGGCCGAAGGGGAATCTTCTATCGCCGCGGCAAGCCGTGCCGCCATCGCATTGGCGTGCCGTGCTGTGTCGAGCCACAGTCCACCCCTGAAATAAGCATCGAATTGCGCGGCGATGAAGCGCGATTTCGAGAACAGTTGGGCCGCGCGCTTGCGCAAAAAGGCCAATTCCTTGGCTCGCTCGAGGTCGAACAGCACGATCGCCTCGGCGCACCAACAGCCATTCTTGGTGCCGCCGAAGGAGAGGATGTCAACGCCATGCTTCCAGGTCATTTCGGCCGGCGTCGTTTCCAGCGCGACGAGCGCATTGGCAAAGCGGGCCCCATCCATGTGCAGCGGCAGTCCATGCTGCTTTGCGATCGCCGAAATCCTGGCGATTTCGTTCAGCGTGTAGACGGTGCCGACTTCGGTCGACTGGGTGATCGAAACGGCAACCGGCCGCCCGGAATGGACGTTTTCGGGTGCGAAACGGTCCACCGCCCGTTCCAGATTGCCGGCATCGATCCTGCCGAGTGCGCCTTCGACTGTATAAAGCCGCGAACCGCCGGTGAAATATTCCGGTGCACCGCATTCGTCCTCGATGACGTGCGATTCGCGATGGCAGAAGGAAATGCCGCCTGGCTTGTTATAGGTAGTCAGCGACAGCGAATTGGCAGCGGTGCCGGTGGCGACGAAAAACACCGCGACTTCGCATTCGAAGATCTCATTGAAGCGCTGGTAAACGGTCTTGTCGAGGGCACCGTCGCCATAGGCGGTGGAGAAGCCGTCGGCATGGGCCGACAGGCCGGCAGCGATACGGGGATGGGCGCCTGCCCAATTGTCGGAAGCGAAAATCATGCGTCTGCCTATGCTGGGGAAATCGGTGCGAGCTTGGCCGCTTTCGCATGCCGGCCGCAAGGGGCAGATACCGAAAATCCGCTAAAGCCAGTGAAACGCATGAGCGTAGATGCAGCGACGGAAGGTTACGCTGACACGGCGTTCCGCGCAATTTTCTGTCGCGAAAGCTTCAAGAAATTTGTGAATCGGTCTTGTGTGCATCCAAAATTTCTGTCATAAAAATTTAGGACAGTAGTGCTGTCTTATTTTGTCGCACAAAACTGGCCGCATTGGCATATGATTGCGCCTCTGCGGCCATTGCCGCGAGCGACAGCTAGACAGTCTGGCTCCGGCCTGTACGAATACCATATGCGAACCATGCGGAAAGCCGCACGGTCGGCAAGAATTTCGCAAGACGTGCCGCAGATTGAAAGGGGAGCCACGCGCTTCCCGACGGAAACCAGCGCCCGAAGGGGACGGAACGGAGGACAGGACGATGACGGACATGACGCCATCTGCGACGAAGGCCGCGCAGACGACAGCGGCAGCCGTCAAAAATCCGTCCCTGACCAATATTCGGCGAACCAACACCGGCTATGCCGCGCACGGCCTCTATGATCCGCGCAACGAGCATGATGCCTGCGGCGTCGGCTTCATCGTCAACATGAAGGGCGTGAAGTCGCACCAGATCGTCGAGGACGGCCTTGCCGTGCTCGAAAACCTGACGCATCGCGGCGCGGTCGGCGCCGATCCGCTGATGGGTGACGGCGCCGGCGTGCTGGTGCAGCTGCCGGACCGCTTCTTCCGCGAGGAGATGGCCAAGCAAGGGGTCGAACTGCCGAAGCCCGGCCACTATGCCGTCGGCCAGGTGTTCATGCCGCGCGACCCGGAGCTGCAGGCGCATATCGAAGGCATCATCGCCGAGGTGGCGCAACTCGAGGGCCAGCCGCTGCTCGGCTTTCGCGACGTGCCGGTCGACAATTCGTCGCTGTCCAAGGCGCCCGACATCGCCGCTTCCGAGCCGGTGCACCGGCAGGTGTTCCTGGGCCGCGGCGCCGAGATCGAGAACGACGACGACTACGAGCGGCGGCTCTACATCCTGCGCAAGGTCATTTCCGGTCGCATCCATGAGGAGACCAAAGGCGTCGACAACGGCTTCTATGTCGTCTCGATGTCGTCGCGGACCATCGTCTACAAGGGCATGTTCCTGGCCTATCAGGTCGGCGCCTACTACAAGGACCTCACCGACCCGCGTTTCGAGACGGCGCTGATCCTGGTCCACCAGCGCTTCTCGACCAACACGTTCCCGTCGTGGAAGCTGGCGCATCCCTACCGCATGGTCGCCCACAATGGCGAGATCAATACGCTGCGCGGCAACGTCAACTGGATGGCGGCGCGGCAGGCCTCGGTCGATTCCGAACTGTTCGGCAACGACATCTCGAAGCTGTGGCCGATCTCCTACGAAGGGCAGTCGGACACCGCCTGCTTCGACAATGCGCTCGAATTCCTGACGCAGGGCGGCTATTCGCTCGCCCACGCCATGATGATGCTGATCCCGGAAGCCTGGGCCGGCAACAAGCTGATGGGTCAGGACCGCAAGGCCTTCTACGAGTATCACGCAGCGCTGATGGAGCCGTGGGACGGGCCAGCGGCGGTTGCCTTCACCGACGGCCGCCAGATCGGTGCCACGCTCGACCGCAACGGGCTGCGGCCAGCGCGCTACATCGTCACCGATGACGACCGCGTCATCATGGCTTCGGAAGCCGGCGTGCTGCCAGTGCCGGAGGAAAGGATCGTCAAGAAGTGGCGGCTGCAGCCCGGCCGCATGCTGCTGATCGACCTGGACAAGGGCCGCATCGTTTCCGACGAGGAAATCAAGTCGGAGATCGCGACCAGGCATCCCTACAAGAGCTGGCTCGCCAACACACAGCTCATCCTCGAGGATCTGAACCCGGTCGAGCCGCGCGCCCTGCGCAGGGATGTCTCACTGCTCGACCGCCAGCAGGCGTTTGGCTACACCCAGGAGGACACCAAGCTGTTGATGTCGCCGATGGCGACCACCGGCCAGGAAGCCGTCGGCTCGATGGGTACCGACACGCCGATTTCGGCAATGTCGGACAGATCGAAGCTGCTCTACACCTATTTCAAGCAGAATTTCGCACAGGTCACCAATCCGCCGATCGACCCGATCCGCGAGGAGCTGGTGATGAGCCTGGTGTCCTTCATCGGGCCGCGGCCCAACATCTTCGATCTTGTCGGCAATTCGCGCCGCAAGCGGCTCGAAGTGCGCCAACCGATCCTGACGAACGGCGATCTGGAGAAGCTGCGCTCCGTCGGCCACACCGAAGACCGTTTCGACACCAAGACGATCGACATCACTTACGGTTCGAATGAAGGCGCGGCCGGCATGCAGGGCGCCATCGACCGGCTGTGCGAGCGCGCCGAGGCGGCGGTCGCCGGCGGCTACAACATCATCATCCTTTCGGACCGTCAGCTCGGCCCGGATCGCATTGCCATTCCGGCGCTGCTGGCAACGGCGGCCGTGCACCATCATTTGATCCGCAAGGGATTGCGCACCTCGGTTGGGCTCGTCGTGGAATCCGGCGAGCCGCGCGAGGTGCATCATTTCTGCTGTCTCGCCGGCTACGGCGCCGAGGCGATCAATCCCTATCTCGCTTTCGACACGCTGCTCGACATGCACAAGCGTGGCGAATTGCCAGCGGAGGTCGATGCCTACGAGGTCGTCTCCCGCTACATCAAGTCGATCGGCAAGGGCATCCTCAAGGTGATGTCCAAGATGGGCATCTCGACCTACCAGTCCTATTGCGGCGCGCAGATCTTCGACGCCATCGGGCTCAAGTCGGACTTCGTGCAGAAGTACTTCACCGGCACGGCGACGCTGATCGAAGGCGTCGGGCTGGACGAGATCGCCGCCGAAACGGTCAGCCGCCACACCGACGGCTTCGGCAACGACCCGGTGCTGCGCAACAGCCTCGAGGTCGGCGGCGAATACATGTTCCGCATGCGCGGCGAGGCCCATATCTGGTCGCCCGACGCAGTGGCGACCTTGCAGCACGCCGTGCGCCAAGGCTCGTGGGAGACGTTCAAGGACTATTCCGCCCAGATCGACAGCGAGACGGCGCAGGCGCAGACCATTCGCGGCCTGTTCACGATCAAGCTTGCGCAAGAGACCGGGCGTAAGAAGGTCAAGCTCGACGAGGTGATGCCGGCGGCCGATATCGTCAAGCGCTTCTCGACCGGGGCGATGTCCTTCGGCTCGATCTCAAGGGAAGCGCACACGACGCTGGCGCGCGCCATGAACGCCATCGGCGGCAAGTCGAACACCGGCGAGGGCGGCGAAGAGGCCGATCGCTATCTGCCACTGCCGGGCGGCGGCAAGAACCCCGAACGCTCGGCGATCAAGCAGGTCGCCTCGGGACGCTTTGGCGTCACGGCGGAGTATCTTGTCAATTCCGACATGATGCAGATCAAGGTCGCGCAAGGGGCGAAGCCAGGCGAGGGCGGCCAGCTGCCGGGTCACAAGGTCGATGCGACCATAGCAAAGGTCAGGCACTCGACGCCGGGCGTCGGCCTGATCTCGCCGCCGCCGCATCACGACATCTATTCGATCGAGGATCTGGCGCAGCTCATCTACGACCTGAAGAACGTCAATCCGGCGGCCGACGTATCGGTCAAGCTGGTCTCGGAAGTCGGCGTCGGCACGGTTGCGGCCGGCGTCGCCAAGGCGCGTGCCGACCACATCACCATATCAGGCTATGACGGCGGCACCGGTGCCTCGCCGCTGACCTCGCTCAAGCATGCCGGCAGCCCGTGGGAGATGGGCCTTGCCGAGACGCACCAGACGCTCGTGCTCAACGGCCTCAGGTCGCGCGTCGCGCTGCAGGTCGATGGCGGCCTGCGCACCGGGCGTGACGTCATTATCGGCGCACTGCTCGGCGCCGACGAGTTCGGCTTTTCGACTGCGCCGTTGATCGCGGCCGGCTGCATCATGATGCGCAAGTGCCATCTCAACACCTGCCCCGTCGGCGTCGCGACACAGGACCCGGTGCTGCGCAAGCGCTTCAAGGGCACGCCCGAGCACGTCATCAACTTCTTCTTCTATGTGGCGGAAGAGGTGCGGGCGCTGCTTGCCGAGATGGGCTACACCCATCTCGACCAGATCATCGGCGACACCGACCTTCTGGAAAAGCGCGAGCTGATCCAGCACTGGAAGGCACGCGGGCTCGACTTCAGCAAGATGTTCTACAAGCCCGATGCGCCGCACGAGGCGGTGCACTGGACCGAGCGGCAGAAGCATCCGATCGACGACGTGCTCGACCGCAAGCTGATCGAACTCGCAAAGCCGGCGCTCGAAGCCAGGCAGCCGGTCAGTATCGAACTGCCGATCCGCAACGTCGACCGTTCGACCGGCGCCATGCTGTCGGGCGAGGTGGCAAAGCGCTTCAAGCACAAGGGCCTGCGCGAGGACACGATCTCGGTCAAGCTCACCGGCACGGCCGGCCAGTCCTTTGGCGCCTTCCTGGCGCGCGGTGTCTCGTTCGAACTGGTGGGCGCCGCCAACGACTATGTCGGCAAGGGCCTGTCGGGTGGCCGCATTGTCATCCGCCCGCCGGAGAACACGAAAATCGTTGCTGCCGAATCCATTATTGTCGGCAATACCGTGCTCTACGGCGCAACCGAGGGCGAGGCCTATTTCTGCGGCGTTGCCGGCGAGCGTTTTGCCGTGCGCAATTCGGGTGTCGCCGCCGTCGTTGAAGGCGTCGGCGACCATGGTTGCGAATACATGACTGGCGGTATCGTCGTCGTCATCGGCCAGACCGGCCGCAACTTCGCCGCCGGCATGTCGGGCGGCGTCGCCTATGTGCTCGACGAGGCGGGTGATTTCGCCGAACGCTGCAACATGGCGATGGTCGAGCTGGAGCCGGTTCCGGAAGAGGACGACCTGATGGAAAAGCTGCTCCACCATGGCGGCGATCTCGACCATAAGGGCCGTGTCGACGTATCCGGCGATATGACCAGCCATGACGAGGAGCGGCTCTACCAGCTGATCTCCAACCACGTCCACTACACCGGCTCGGTACGAGGTCGCGAAATCCTCGACGACTGGGCGACTTTCCGGCCGAAATTCCGGAAGATCATGCCGGTCGAATACCGCCGCGCGCTGATCGAGATGGAGCGGATGCGCATGAACGTGGCGGCGGAATAGATTTGGAAATTGCCGGGAGGCCATGCGTCCCGGCAACCATCTTCATCAACAATCCTGACCTCGGACTGAAGGTTGCCACAGCTGCCTTATGAGGTTAACGGGTGCGTCGCCAGGCGTGCCTTCCGGACAGCAGGGACTGGACTATGGGCAAGGTAACAGGGTTTCTCGAGATCGACCGGCAGGTGCACAAGTACCAGCCGGCTTCCGACCGCATCCGGCATTTCCGCGAGTTCACGCTGCCGATGTCGGACAAGGAGGTCGAGAAACAGGCCGCGCGGTGCATGGATTGCGGCATTCCTTATTGCCATGGACCGACCGGCTGCCCGATCCACAACCAGATCCCGGACTGGAACGACCTCGTCTACAATGGCGACTGGGAAAACGCGATCCGCAACCTGCATTCGACCAACAATTTTCCGGAATTTACCGGCCGCATCTGCCCCGCACCTTGCGAGGAAGCCTGCACGCTGAACCTCGAGGATATTCCGGTCGCCATCAAGACCATCGAGCAGGCCATTGCCGACAAAGCCTATGAAACCGGCCATATCCGGCCCTATCCGCCGGAACGGAAGACCGGCAAGCGCGTCGCGATCATCGGCTCGGGGCCGGCAGGCATGGCGGCTGCCCAGCAACTCGGCCGCGCAGGCCATGACGTTCACGTCTATGAGCGCGAGAGCCGGCCGGGCGGGCTGATGCGCTACGGCATCCCCGATTTCAAGATCGAGAAGCATTATATCGACCGGCGCATCGAGCAGATGCAGGGCGAAGGTGTCAGCTTCCATTGTGGCGTCAATGTGGGCGTCGACAAGCCGGTCGCCGAACTGCTCGCCGAATATGACGCCGTGCTCTATTGCGGCGGCTCCGAAACGCCGCGTCCGGCCAACATCCCGGGCGACGATCTCGACGGCGTGCACGACGCCATGCCGTATCTGGTGCAGCAGAACAAGCGTATCGGCGGCGAGCCGATCCAGTCGGTGGCATGGCCGTCGCGCCCGATCGTCGCCGGCGGCCAGCACGTCGTCGTCGTCGGCGGCGGCGACACTGCCTCAGACTGC
Source organism: Mesorhizobium sp. M0954 (assembly GCF_040319155.1). Classification (NCBI taxonomy): domain Bacteria; kingdom Pseudomonadati; phylum Pseudomonadota; class Alphaproteobacteria; order Hyphomicrobiales; family Phyllobacteriaceae; genus Mesorhizobium; species Mesorhizobium sp. M0954. Next base: position 212,781 of record NZ_JAMYNR010000001.1, read on the forward strand.
GTCGGCACCGCCTTCCGCCAGGGCGCGGTGCGCGTCACCCAGCTCGACATCCGGCCGCAGCCGCCGGAAAAGGAGGACAAGCTGTCGGTCTGGCCCTACTGGGCGACCAAGATGCGCACGTCGTCGTCGCAGGCCGAAGGCGCCGAGCGCGAATTCCAGGTGGCGACGCTTGAATTCATCGGCGAAGACGGCCAGCTGACCGGGGTCAAATGCTGCGAGGTCGACGAAAAGCGCAAGCCGATCGCGGGCACGGAATTCGTCATCCGCGCCGATCTCGCGTTCATCGCCATCGGCTTTGCCGGGCCAGCCGCTCGCGGGCCGATCTCGGAACTCGACGGGCAGATGAAGATCGTCATCGACAGCCGCCGTTCGAAGAATGTCGAGGCCAATGACCGGGACTACAGGACCAGCGTCGAAAGGCTCTATGCGGCGGGCGACGTGCGGCGCGGCCAGTCGCTGGTCGTCTGGGCGATCCGCGAGGGTCGCCAGGCGGCGCGCGCCATCGACGAGGCGCTGATGGGATCGAGCGTGCTGCCGCGCTGAGCCCGTTCCGAAGAGGTTCTGTTTACTGGCGGATCGCCGTCGTCGTATCGGATGCGGCCGCCGTCGCAGGCTGTGTCTTGGGCGGCCAGGAGAAATCGTCGGCGCGGCCCGGTGAGGCGTCGGGCGCCTTGCCCTCGACGATCAGCCTTTCGCCCGGCAAATTCTTGTCAGCTTTTGCCGGCGGGGCGGCGCCGAGAAGTTCCGAGCCGCCGTCCAGCGCCGGATCGCTGAGCAGCATCGGCACGGTGCGATCGACAGCTATCGGTGCCGCGGCAGGTGCCGGCGCCTCGACGGGAGCGCCGGCCGGGGCAGAAGCCGTCACCACGCTTCCTGGCGCGGCCAGCCCCAGGATCTTCATCAGCGGCTTTTCGGTATAGAAGGCGAGCTTGCGCTTGCCGGCCTTCGACATGTTGATGCCGTCGTCGGAGCGCAGGCGCACCGATTGGCCGTTGATGTCCGGTCCGCTGGTGATGAAGGCGCCGTTCTCGTCGACGAACCCGTCCCAGACGTCGACGAATTCGCCGCCGTGGCTTTCGGCGGACGAGCGGAAGATGTCGTTGAAGGCCAGCATGTCGGAGGTCATTTTCGAGACCCGGAAGGCCGGCATGCCGACCCACAGATACGGCACCTTGGTTGCGGCGATGGCCTTGCCGAACGCATCGGTCCGGCGCTCGTATTCCTTGGTCCAGTTTTCGGATCGCGGCTGCTCGCGTACATCGCCGACGCGCATCTGCTGCCGGTCGTTGGATCCGAGCATGACGACGACGGCTGCCGGTTTTTCGGCAGCGATCAGCGACTTGACCTGTTCTGGCCAGTTGTAGACATCGTCACGCACGAAGCCCGACGATCCGTTGGCACGGACGACGATCCTGACGCCGGTGTTTTCAGCAAACGCGGCGTCGAGCCCCTCAGCCAGCCCAGACGCCATGAAATCGCCGACCACCAGAACGACGCGTGCACCCGGCGCCTTCTCGGCCACTGGGGTTGTCGGCTCGGCCGGCGGCGGCCGGCTAACTGACCGGGGCTTTCTCAGCTTGGGCCTGGGCTTTGTTCTCTGGAATTCTCGCTGGTATTCGGGCGGCGGCTGCTCAAACCGCTCGCTTCTGCGCGGAAACAACAGGTCGCGCAGCGACCAGCCACGACTTTCCGGCTCCTGCGCCATGGCCGCGGTATGAAAGGCACTGGCGCCGCCGACCGCCAGAACGGCGATCGCCAGAACGAGGATCGGCACGCGACGAACGATTAACCGGATGCGCGCAGCCGAAACCAATCACCCTCTCCATCCCGCAACCGGCTCTAGTTCTGCCTGAGCCATTTCAGCACTTCCTTGCTCGGATACCCGTCCTGGGTCAAGCCAGCCTTTGCCTGGAAGGCCATGATGGCGGTTTTCGATCCGTCACCGATCTTGCCGTCGAACTTGCCGTCGTAATAGCCGTGCTCGGAAAGTCGCTTCTGAAGCTCCTGCCTTTCCTCGAAGGAGAGCTTGGTAAACGGTCGCTTCCAGTCCTGCACAAGCCCGCCATAGCCGGCAATTTCGTCGGCAAGAAGGCCCACGGCGAGCGCATATTTGTCGGCATTGTTGTAACGCTTGATGACCGAGAAATTCTTGATCATCAGGAAAGCCGGCCCGCCGCTGCCGCCGGGCAGCTTCAACGTCGCCTTGTCCGCACCGTTCTTGAACGGCTTGCCGTTGGCACGGCTGACCCCCAGCGCCTGCCATTGCGACAGCGACTTTGAGCCTCCGGGCAGCTTCTTGCCGTCCGGAAGGCTGACCTCATAACCCCAGGTCTTGCCTGCCTGCCAGCCGTTCTTCCTCAGCAAATTGGCGGCTGTCGCCAGTGCGTCGGGAATCGAATTCCAGATGTCGCGCTTGCCGTTGCCGTCCATATCGACCGCATAGGACTGGTAGCTGGTGGGGATGAACTGGGTATGGCCCATCGCGCCGGCCCATGAGCCGCTGAGATGGCTTTCGTCGATGTCGCCGGTCTGCAGGATCTTCAGCGCCGCGATCAGCTGGGTGCGGGCAAATTTCGCTCGCTTCGGATCGGCATAACCAAGCGTCGCCAGCGAGCGCACGACATTGCGCATGATATCATCGCGCTTGAGAGTTTCGCCGTAGTTCGATTCCATAGACCAGATGGCCAGCAGGATGTAGCGGTCGACGCCGTATCTTGCCTCGATCCTGTCCAGCCAAGGCTTCCATTTCCTTGCCATCTGCTGGCCGACGGCGACCGACTGGTCATGGACGCGGTTGTCGAAATAATCCCAGGCGGGTGCGGTGAATTCGGGTTGAGTACGGGCCTTTTCCAGTACCACCGGGTCAGCATCGTTGATGCCCTTGAATGCCTGGTCGTAGACGGAGCCGGAAACGCCGCTCGCCACGGCGGTAGCACGGAAGCTGGCGACCCATTGGCGGAAGCCGGCATCGGCAAAAGCCGGCCCGCTGGGCATGAGCAAAGCAAGCGAGAGGCTGGCGGCCGTCAGGACGCTGGTGAAGCGCCTTGCGGCGTTGCGAACGGACATCTTTTCCTCCTTCTTCATCTCAGGAAGACTATTCATCGCCGAACCCGGTTAGCATTTGGTTTACCATAGGTGCCGTGCGGGGTGAAAAGATGCGTCAATGCTTTACCAGCTGAGATTTATGACCCGCCGTTCAGTAATCCTCGATTTCGGCATGAAAATGTCTCGAATCGGGATTGCCGAACAGGCATGCAAATGGATAATTGGCACATGAAGAGAGTTCGCAAGGCAGTGTTCCCGGTTGCCGGTCTCGGCACGCGCTTTCTCCCTGCTACCAAGGCCATTCCCAAGGAAATGCTGACGGTCGTCGACAGGCCGGTCATCCAGTATGTGGTCGATGAGGCGCGCGATGCCGGGATCGAGCATTTCATCTTCGTGACCGGCCGCAACAAGGCGGTCATCGAGGATCACTTCGATGTCCAGTTCGAGCTCTACGACACGCTTGCGCAGCGCGGCAAGGACGACCAGCTCGCCCGCCTGCAGCGGCTGCAACCGGCGCCGGGGCAGACCAGCTTCACCCGCCAGCAGGTACCGCTCGGCCTTGGCCACGCCGTCTGGTGCGCGCGCGAGCTCGTCGGCGACGAGCCCTTTGCGCTGCTATTGCCCGACATGATCATGCAGTCGGAAAAAAGCTGCATGAAGGACATGGTCGAGCTTTACGCCGAGACCGGCAACAACATCGTCGCCGTGCAGGAATGCGATCCGGCCGAGGCGCACAAATACGGCATTGTCGGCCGCGGCGAGGACGCGCATCACGGTTTCCGCATCACCGGCATGGTGGAAAAGCCGAAGACCGGCACGGAGCCGTCGAACCTCTACATCAACGGGCGCTATATCCTGCAGCCGGAGATATTCAAGATACTCGAAGGTCAGGAAAAAGGCGCCGGCAACGAGATCCAGCTCACCGATGCAATGCTGAAGCTGCAGAAGCAACAGCCCTTCTACGGCTACCACTACCGCGGGCGGACGTTCGACTGCGGCTCGCCCGAAGGCTTCGTCGAGGCCAACGTTGCCTTCGCACTGTGGCGCAGAGACATGAATGCGAGCATGGCCGGTGTCATTCGCACGCTTCTCGACGAACTCGCGCCGTCAGAACGCCGCGGCATAGCCTTGTAGTTTCAACACCGGTTGCCGCGCTGATCGGCTAAAGCGCGCCGCGTTCGACCGGCCTCATGCGACGCGCTTTAGGTTCTTGTTTTAGGCAAGTCGTTATCGCAAAACCGCTGCACACTTTTGCGCGACATGCATTTAGCGCTGCAACTTCAAGCCGACGAAGATACTGTTGGCCGTGTAGTCGCGCCCAATCAGGTTGCTGGTCAGTTTTTCAGTCCTGGCGCGGGTGGTGAGCCCGGTGTAGCGGTTCAGCCACCACGTCAGCCCAGCCTCGGCGCTCAGCGTCAAATCATGATCGTCGGAGCCGGTATAGTCGCGCCATTCGAGGCCGAGAGCGGCATTTCCGGTCAGGTTGGCGCGGATCTGCCGCTCGCCGGTGAGGCTGCCGGAATAGAGCATGTCGCCGCTTTCGCCCGCATTCGTCGTGTTCTCGGCGGTCGTCTGTGCGGTGAGCCCGATCGTGGTGCCGCGTTCCGGCGACCATTTGAGATCGGCATTGACCGTCGCGCCCGAAATAGCCGGCAGGGCATCGTCGTCGATAGCTTCGCGCAGCCAGCCGACCGAGAACTCGCCGGTAAGCTTCTCGCGGAGATCGAGCTCGACGCCGGCCCGTGCGCCAAGCCTGGTCGAGGAGCGCTGGAAGCCGTTTGGATCGACGCGCAAATCATAAGCGCGCCGGCCGATCTCGATTTCGGTGAACGGGGTGATGGCAGGCGAGATCTCGTAACCGGTACGCAAAATGGCCGTGTAGAGCGTCGAGTCGCGGCCCTTCTGCGACAGCGATCCGCCCGACGAAAGCTTGGCGTCGCCAAAGATGTCGTGCTCGATCGCGCCGGTCAGCGCGAAGCGCATCTTGCCGGCATCCTTCTCGACGGCGAGACTGCCGTTCACGGTCTGGCGCACCGGCTGGCCAACGGCGCCGACGACCGCGTCCGGCGCCGAGGCCGATTCGGGCACGGCCTCATAGCCCAGCTTGGCGATGGCGCGCAGATCATTGTCGAGATCGATGTTGAGTGTGCCGTCGACGCGGCCTTGCGCCTCGTGAATGTCATAGCCGGACAAGGTTTCGCGGAAGATGCCATAGCCCTCAACCGTCGCCGAATTCTCCCTCCAGTCGGAGACGGCGTTGAAGCGCAGTGTCGTTTCCGACAGCAAGGCCGGCTTGCCGAGGCTGCTCGAATCGGCGTTTGTCGAAGACGTCAGGCCTTGCTCGAGCGTCGGCCGGATTACGAAAGAGCCGAGCTTGATGCCGGTGGCGGCGAACGGGTCGTCCTCGTTCTTTTTGTTCTGGCCTTCGATGGCTTCGGTGCGCTCGGCACCGGGGTCGAGCCTGAGCCTCTCGGCGGAATCGATGGTGACGGCACGGCGGTTGACCGTATCCTGCTCGTCTATAGCGGCGGTATCGGTGTCATCGGTCGCCGCCGCGGCTGCAGTCGCGGCTCTCTTGCGCTTCTGGCTGTCAGCGGTCTCGTCTTCGGCGTTGGCCGCATTGGCGGCGCGTGGCGTCGCGCTTGGCCGCCGTCGGGGTGGCGGAGCAGGGTTGTCGGGAAATGGGTCGCCGCTGGCCGCTGGTTGATCGAAAGTGCCGCCGGTTGTGGCCGCCTCGCCCGTGCCGTCGTCAGGCAACGCCCCTTGGCTGGCCGGGCGATAGGTAGGCAGCGGCGTATTGTCGTTGGCGGTTGCAGCAGCCTGCGCGGCTTGGGTTCCGGCTATGCTCGATTGCCTGATCTTGTACTGCTGTTCGTCCAGGATTGTCGATTCCGAAACCTCGCCGCGCAGCTCGGTTTCCTGGGCGCAAAGCAGTGCCGGCCGCGACAACGCAAAGACACTGGTTGCCAGCAGCAAAGCGCAGACCGCCTTGCCCTTTCGTCCCATTTTGTTTTGAGGCTGAAACCCGGACATCGGCACCACTGCTTGCGCGGCGCACGCGCGCCATACTTACGAAACCGTAAATGGGGATGGTTAACGGAGCGTTGAGGCATGGCCCATCAGGAGGTTCGGCACGGCAATTCCGTTGGACAGGCGCGCGCCGAAGCGCTAATCGCATCGTCCATGAACGTGAAATCCCCAGACAGGAAGCGGCATGACGGGCAGGCCGCGATTGCCTCGGCGCTGAGAACCGTGGCGACGGAGCAGGCCGGCGTCGCGGCACTGGCAGACGCTCTCGAAAACGGGCTGGCCGAGCCGTTCGCACGAGCCGTCGGCATGGTGTCGCAGATCGATGGCCGCGTCATCGTCACCGGGGTTGGCAAAAGCGGCCATATCGGCTCGAAGATCGCCGCAACGCTCGCCTCGACCGGCACGCCGGCCTTTTTCGTCCACCCTGCCGAAGCCAATCACGGCGACCTTGGCATGATCGCCAGAAACGACGCCATAATCGCGCTTTCGTGGTCGGGCGAAAGCCTTGAGCTCAAGGGCATCATCGCCTATTCGAGGCGCTTCTCGATCCCGCTGGTCGCGGTCACCGCGGGTGAAAAATCGGCTCTGGCGCGCGCGGCCGACGTTGTGCTTCTGCTGCCGCGAGCACCGGAAGCCTGCCCGCACGGGCTTGCGCCGACGACCTCGACACTATTGCAAATGGTGATGGGCGATGCGCTGGCCATCGCGCTGCTCGAGGCACGCGGCTTCACCCCGGACCATTTCCGCACGTTCCATCCCGGCGGCCAGCTCGGAGCCAACCTGACGCAGATCCGCGAGATCATGCATGTCGGCGACAGGCTGCCGCTGGTGTCGTCAGGTACCGGCATGCGCGAGGCAATCCTCGAATTGTCGCGCAAGGGGTTTGGCTGCGTGGCCGTGACTGCCGCGGACGGCAAGCTGATCGGCATCATCACCGATGGCGACATCAGGCGCCATATCGGCAGCGATCTCCTGGCAATGAGCGTCGATCAGGTGATGACCAGAGAGCCGAAAATGGCTTCGCCCGACACGCTTGTTGCGACGGCGCTGCAGACAATCAACGACTCGGCTATCACCAGCCTGATGGTGGTCGAAGGCAGGCGGCCGATCGGGCTCGTCCATCTGCACGACCTGCTGCGCATCGGTGCTGCCTAGCGGGCTTCTAGACCGCCTCGACCGTCAGTTCCAGGTCGGTATCAGCGGCGCCCGTCACGCGCACTTGCGTGCCGGCCGGCAGGTCAGGGCCGGAGACGCGCCACAACGTGTCGCCCAGCTTTATGCGGCCGCGCCCGTCCTTGATCGGCTCGGCAAGGGTCGCCGTCCGGCCGACCATCTGTGCGCCGCGACGGTTGAGCAGGGGCTGGTCGGTTTCATCATGGCGCCCGCCCACCAGCCGCTTGCCGACATAGGCCGAGACCAGCGACAGAGCGAGGAAGGCGAGGACCTGGACTTGCCAGGTCCAGAAACCGGCATCCCAGATGAGCAGTGAGACGACGCCGATCAACAGCGCGGCAATGCCGATCCACAGCATGAAAATGCCCGGCGCGATGACCTCCATTACCAGCAGGACGAAGCCGAGGACCATCCAGCTCCACGGGCCGAGTTCGGAAACAATGCGGTCGAGCATGGCTGTGGCCTCAGGTTTCGCTCGGACGAACGACCGGCGGGCGGGCGGCCTGTCGTGCGGCACCGGCGGTGCCTTCGCTTCGGAAAACTTCCTTGGCGATTTCGCCAATACCGCCGAGCGTGCCGATCAGCGATGAGGCCTCCATCGGCATCAGCACGAGCTTGCTGTTTGTCGCTGAGCCGATCCTGGTCAGCGCTTCGGTGTATTTCAGCGCGACGAAGTAGTTGAGCGCCTGCACGTCGCCTTTGGAAATCGCCTCCGACACCACCTGCGTGGCGCGTGCTTCAGCCTCGGCCGAGCGCTCGCGCGCCTCGGCATCGCGGAAGGCGGCTTCCTTGCGCCCTTCGGCCTCCAGGATCTGCGATTGCTTGAGGCCTTCGGCGGCGAGGATCTGCGCGCGCTTATTGCGCTCGGCCATCATCTGTCGGCCCATCGATTCGACGAGATTGGCCGGCGGGTTGATGTCCTTGATCTCGACACGAGTGATCTTGATGCCCCAGGGATGCGCCGCCTCGTCAACGACGCGCAGCAGGCGCTCGTTGATGGCGTCGCGGTTCGACAAAAGTTCGTCGAGGTCCATCGAGCCCATCACGGTGCGGATGTTGGTCATCGTGAGATTGAGAATCGCATTCTGCAGGCCGGAGACCTGGTAGGCGGCCTGCGCCGCGTTGAGCACCTGATAGAAGGCGATGCCATCGACGGCAACGGTGGCATTGTCGCGGGTGATGATCTCCTGCGTCGGAACGTCGAGCACCTGCTCCATCATGTTCATCTTGGCGCCGACACGGTCGACGAAAGGCACGATCAGGTTGAGGCCTGGGTTCAATGTCTTGGTGTAACGGCCAAAACGTTCGACGGTATAATTATAGCCTTGCGGAATTGTTCGGATGCCCTTGATAAGCACCAGCACGACAAGGGCGACAAGAACAAGAAGCGCGATATCAAAACCACTGAAACCCATTTGGCTCTCCCCTCAAAGGCCGGCCATGTTGGATATTCCACGCGACCGATTCCCATCAAACACTTAAGTGTGTTTCAGCAATGTTACAATCAGGTGATCACGGATTGCGGGTGCATAGACGGGTGATCTGTTCAGGCCCAGCCGGACAGCTCGCGCCGCACCATCGCCTCGATTACCGCCATGCCCTCGGCGCTGTCGTTGAGGCAAGGGATGTGTGCGAACTTTTCGCCGCCGGCATGATGGAAGGTCTCGGACGCTTCCCTGCCGATCTCGTCCAGCGTCTCGATGCAGTCGACGGAAAATCCTGGATTGACGATGGCGACCGATTTCACGCCTTCGCGCCCTAGTCTTTCGACCGTCTTGTCGGTGTAGGGCTGCAGCCACTCCTGCGCGCCGAAGCGCGACTGGAAGGTGGTAATCAGCTTGTTTTCATCCCAGCCGAGCTTTTCGCGCAGCAGTCGGGTCGTCTCGAGGCAATGGGCCTGGTAGGGGTCGCCCTTGTCGGAATAGGGTTTCGGAATGCCGTGATAGGAAGCGATGACAATTTCCGGTTCGAAGTCGAGGCTAGCCAGATGCTTTTCAATCGAACGGGCGAGCGCCTCGATATAGGCCGGCTCGTTGTAATAGGGTGGCACGCTGCGAATGGCCGGGGCGCGGCGCATCTTCATCAGCGCGCGAAACAGCTGGTCGTTGGCAGTCGCAGTCGTCGTCGCCGAATATTGCGGATAGAGCGGGAAAGACAGGATGCGGTCGCAGCCTTGCTCGACCAGTCTCTCGGCCACGCTCTCGGTCGAAGGGTTGCCGTAGCGCATCGCCCAGTCGACGACGACATTGGGTAGCTCGCCGAGCGCGAGCCCGAGCTTCTCGGCCTGGGCGCGGGTGTAGGTTCGCAGCGGCGACTCGTTGCGCTCCCGGTTCCATATCCTGGCATAGTTGGCCCCTGATTTCTTCGGCCGGGTGGTGAGGACCACGCCGTAGAGGATCGGATACCAGATCGCCTTGTTGAGCTCGATGACGCGCGGATCGGACAGGAACTCCCGGAGGTAGCGCCACATCGGCTTGAACCCGGTGCCGTCCGGGGTGCCGAGATTGATCAGCATGACACCGACCTTGCCGGTCCTGACCAGAGGGCGCCCTGCCGACGGCGAGGCGGCAGTCTGCTCGGCTTTGATTTCAGCAGGGTTGGCAAGCGTCATGAGGTTCTCCAACACCGCGAACCAACGGTGCCGCGGCGAAAGTAGCGATGCCGCGCCGGTTTTCAAATGCTGCGTCTGGCCGCACCTTATCCCAGAAATGCAACACCCGCCCGGTCTGCCGGGCGGGTGCATTGCGTTCCTGCGGCCGGATTACTTCGAGGCCGCCGGGATCGTCAAGGTTGCGCCGACCGGAAGGCGGCGTGGCTCGTAGGCATTGTTGGCATCGGAGATTATTTTCCATTTGGTGCCGTCGCCATAAGCCTTCACCGCGAGATCCCAATAGGTATCGCCGGCGACGATTACATGGCTGCTTTCGGCCGGTGCCGGCTCAGCCGGAGCAGGGGTCACCGGAGCCGGTGTGGCCGGAGCCGCAGGTGCCGCCGGCTGGGCCGGCTCGGCGGGTGCGGGTGCCGGCGCTGTTTCAGCCGGGACGGCCGGCGGCGTCTTGGAAATGTCGCCGGAGCCGGCCGGCATTTCGGGCATTGCCGGCTCAACTGGCTTTGCCGGCGCAGCCTCAGCAGGTTTTGGCGGTTCGGCAGGGTTGGCAGGTTCTGCGGCCGGGGCCACGGTCGCGGCGATCTCGGTGATGCGGCCGTCGAGCTTCGGCGTATAGGGCCGGTGCGCGCCTAGGTAGTCGGCGACGACCTGTTCCAGCCCCGGGCCGTAATCATAGGCGTTCTTGGCCTTCTCGGCGAACACCTTGTAGCCGTCGCCGCCCTGGCGGACATAGTTGTTGGTGGCGACCAGGTAATCCTTGTCCGGCTTAATCGGCGTCCAGGCGCCGCCTTCCATGACCTCGACCGATTTGACGCGTCCGTTAGGCGGCGCCGATTTGTCGAACGCATATTTCAGGCCGGCAACCTGCGGGAAGCGCCCGGCGCCGTCCTCGACCTGGCTGAGGCCGCTTTCGAGGCCGGCAACCAAATCCTTGCCGGAGATCTGGAAGGTCGCCAGCGTGTTCTGAAACGGCAGGACGGTGAGAACCTCGCCCATGGTGACGGTGCCCTGGTCGATGGAGGCGCGCAAGCCGCCGCCATTCGAGATGACGATCTCGACACCTTGGCCCTTGACCCGGTCGAGGACGGCGTCGGAGACCAGATTGCCCATCTCGCATTCGCGGGCGCGGCAGTTTTCGCGACTGCCGTCGATCGCCTTGGTGGTCTCGGCGACTTCCTTGTTCTTCAAGGCCTCGATCGGCGCGCCGAGTTCCTTGATGCGGGCAAGCACGGCGGGGTCGGGCGTGATCGATTTGTCGAGATGGATGGGATCCCCGCTTGCCTCCTTGACGACGCCGTTGTCGTCGAACACGACCTTGAACTCGCCGAGATATTTCGAATAGGACGCCGCCTGCACGACCGGCACTTTGTAACCGTCCGGATTGTCGACCATCGTCGGATACGGGCCTTCCGCCTTGGGGTCGGTGTTGGACAGCAGCGAATGGCTGTGGCCGCCGACCACCACGTCGATGCCCGGGATCTTGGCGATCACGTCGCGCTCGCGCTTGTAGCCGATATGGGTGACCGCGATGATCTTGTTGACGCCCTCTCGCTTCAGTTTCTCGACCTCAGCGGTGATCGACTTGACGTCATCTTCAATGGCAATGTTCGGGCCAGGGGTGGCAAGCTCCGGCGTGTCGTTGGTGACCGCTCCGACGATCCCGATCTTCTGGCCGCCGACCTCGACCACGATCGACGGCTTGACGCGGTCGCCGAGCTTGGATTGCGCATTGGCCTTCACATTGGCGCCGAGCACCGGAAACTGGATCATGTCGAGAAACGGCGCCAGCGCCGACTCGCCATCGTCGAACTCATGGTTGCCGAGAGCCTCGGCATCGAATTTCATCTGGTTGAGGAATTCGCCTTCGGTCTTGCCTTTGTAGGTCGTGTAGAAGAGCGAGCCCTGGAAATTGTCGCCGGCGCTGAGCAGCAGCACGTTCTGGCCCTCCAGCTTCTTGCGCTCCTGCGCAATCGCGGTGACCAGGCGGGCGGCACCGCCGACGCATTCGCCCTTGGTCTCCTCCTCGGCCGAGCAGGTCGATTCGTACTTGTTGTTGCTCTCGATGCGGCTGTGCCAGTCGTTGATGTGCAGGATGTTGAGCGTGTAGTCGGCAAAGGATACCCCTGCCGACAGGCCAAGCGCCGATGCCGACAGCGCGGCGATGGCAGCAATCTTCTTCATTCTCGTCTCCCGGATAACTTGACCAGAGGCGTTTAACGCTCTTGTTTGACTGGGATGTAACAGCCCTCTTGGGCTATGTTCACATCGCGTTTCAGTCGATGCAAGCGGAAATCGGCATCAGCTTTGCCGGCGCAAGAAGACGGCGGCTTGAAGCCGCCGCCCTTGTGCAAAGTAAATTCGGAATCGGATTTCAGGTGCGCCTGGTCAGCACAAAATTCTGCCCGCTCGCGCTGGTGCAATTGAGCTGGCTGGTGGAGACCATCAGGCAGTTGAAGCTGATCGGCGTCTGGCGGATCAGCGAAGTGCCATGAATCTCGACCGAGGTGCCGCCGGTCATGGTGTAGCTGCCATCGGCAAGCTTCTGGCCGGTGTCGGTTGCGACGGTCGCGAAGCTGCCGCCCTTGAAGGTGGACAAGCCCGTGCCCTGCGCGTCGATCCAGGAGCCTTCAACCCCCTTGGCCGTGATCACCGGCGGCTCGCCTGGGCCGGTTGTCGTGCAGGCCGCCAACGCGACCGTAGCGGCCGCGGCAATGCCAGCCGAAAGCAGTCTTTGCGCAATCGTCATCTTCAAGATCCTCTCCTCTCGCATCGGCCCGAAAATCGATCCGATTTTCGGAAAGCACGATGCGCACATTCAAAGTGCTAGAGCGTACTTTGTGCGTCCAAATGGACGCACGTGGCTCTAGGCCGCCCCTCTTCAATCGCCCGATTTCCGGGCGATTGCAAGCTGGCCGAGTGTCGAGGCAACGCTGCTATCGAACGAGGATGTTGCGGAATTGCCACGGGTCTTTGGTATCGAGATCCTCGGGAAACAGACCAGGCCGATTGTCGAGCGGTGTCCAGTCGGTATAATAGCTCCTGACCGGCCCGAGATAGGGGCCCTGCACGTCGAGGCAGCGCTTGTAATCCATCTCGTCGGCCTCGACGATGCCGGCCTCGGGATTTTCCAGCGCCCAGACCATGCCGGCCAGCACCGCCGACGTGACCTGCATGCCCGTAGCATTCTGATAGGGCGCCAGCTTGCGCGCCTCGGCCAGCGACAGCTGCGAGCCGTACCAGTAGGCGTTCTTGGCGTGGCCGTAGAGCAGCACGCCGAGTTCGTCGACGCCATCGACCAGTTCATTTTCGTCGAGCACGTGATGCACGGGCTGAGCCTTGCCGGCGACACCGAACATCTCGTGCAGCGACAGCACTGCGTCGTTGCAGGGATGATAGGCGTAATGGCAGGTCGGCCGGTATTGCACCTTGCCCTTCTTGCCGCGCAAGGTGAAAAAATCGGCGATCGAGATCGCTTCGTTGTGTGTCACCAGGAAACCGTATTGCGGGCCGGGCGTCGGACACCATGTGCGCACGCGTGTATTGGCGCCGGGCTGCTCCAGATAAATCGCGGCCTTCGAACCGTTCTTGTGGCTTTTGGCGTTCTTCGGCATCCACGCCTCATGCGTGCCCCAGCCGAGCTCGGCCGGCTGCAGCCCTTCCGAAATGAAGCCTTCGACCGACCAGGTGTTCCAGAACACGTTCATCGGCTTGGGCTTCTTGGTGCGCTGGGTGTCGCGCTCGGCGATATGGATGCCCTTGACGCCGGCCTTCTTCATCAGCCTGGCCCAGCCTTCGCGATCGTGCTGCGCGGGTTCCGAGAAGTCGAGGCCAAGATCTGTGGCGAGGTTGACCAGTGCCTGCTTGACGAACCACGAGACCATGCCGGGATTGGCGCCGCAGCACGAGATCGCCGTGGTGCCGCCCGGGTTCTTCGCGATTTCAGTACGCACGGTCTCGCGCAGCGCATAGTTGGTGCGTGAGGCGTTGTCGGCCTTCTCGTCGAAATAAAAGCCGAGCCAGGGTTCGACCACCGTGTCGATATAGAGGACGCCAAGCTTGCGGCAGAGCTTCATCAGCTCAAGCGAGGAAGTGTCGACCGAAAGGTTGACGCAAAAGCCCTGGCCGCCGCCATTGGTCAAAAGTGGTGTCAGCAGCTTCTTGTAGTTGTTTTTGGTCACCGCATCCTGCATGAAAGTGATGCCGCGCTCGTCGAGCAATTTACGGTCGGTGTCGCGCGGGTCGATGACCGTCATGCGCGACTTGTCGAATTTGAAATGGCGCTCGATCAGCGGCAGCGTTCCCCGTCCGATCGAGCCGAAGCCGATCATCACTACAGGGCCGGTGATCTCACCGTAAACGGGCCAGTTTTCATTCGCCATTTATCGATTACTCCCTCAAAAAACGCTTCGGAACAGCGGCTTGGCCGCGGCGCGACAAACCATAGATCATTGTCACAATAAAGCGAAAAGCGGACGGCCGGCCTCACGCCGCGCCATCCCGGCTACGGCTCGACCAGTCTTGCGAATGCAGGCTTGAAGAGGTCACGTGCCTCGGAGACCGGCAGTTCCAGCAGATCGTCGGCGCAGGCCTGGATGGCATGCGGCAGGGTCTGGAGCCCGAAAACCAGAACCTGCTTGTCGCCCTCACGCCAGAGGCTGACCGCTAGATATTCGCCGATGAGATCGTCAATGCCGCATTCGGCTTCGTGATCGATATCGGTCTGATCGATCGGTTTCTTGCGCCGCTGCTTGACGAAGGAGGCCAGGGAAGGACCGGGCTTGCCATCCACCGTATCCGAGAAAATGTCCTGAAGGCCAAGCAGGACGCCGCGCCGCACATCCATGATGTAGGCGTCCGAATAGTTGGTCGGATGCGCTCCGCCGCAGAAGATGCTGCCGGACTCCCGCCAGCTCATCAGCCGCGGAGTCAGCGACGTCACTTCGAATGTGCTGTCCTCATAGCCGCCGAGCGTGCCGCCGTTCATACCGTCAATTGGCCCGCCGTCGTTGAAACCGGCATATTGCGCCGCCACGCAGCCCAGTGCGCCGATGTTTGCGCGCCAGTGCCTCTCTTGCAGCAGAGCATTCGCGGCCTCGATCGGAACGTCGCCGGACAGTTCGACAATGCGCGGCGTGGCAAACCTGGTGCGGGGGTCGACGACATAGCGGTAGGTTGCGTCCGGCCAACCAGTCGTCTTGCCGTTATCGAGCTGAGTGTCCATCCGCAGATAGTCATAAGGGGACGTTTCCATAGTGAGCGGCGTGTCATTGGCGAAGAACTTCATGAAGCTGAAATCGTAGAGATCGAGCGGGGTGCCGGGCTCGTTCCCGGTCACTTGCCGACTTGCGACCCGTTCCAATCTGAGCGGCAGCGCCTTCTTTCCGTTCCAGCTGCCTTCAAGGGTCTTGCCGTTACTGGATGAGGCCAGGCGCCACACAGCGGCAATCGGCGCGGCCTTTCCGTCATCGCAATTGTCGGCGCCGCATGCCTCCTCCTCGGCCAGTTCGAACTTGCTACCCCTTTGAGACCGGGCCTGCAGCGGGATGTCAACGCCCTTCGAGCGGTAGAAATAGCGGCCGGCCAGCGGGCCGCCGGGCGCCGCGGGGTCGCCGGTGAATTCGACGACGATATCGGCCTTTCCAAGCTTGCCGGCATAAGTCACCGGCTCCGCCTCGGCTGCTGTCGACAGCACCAGGATCGCGGCCATGAACGTGACCGGCCTGCTAAGATGCTGGATCATTGTTCCCCCCAGCGATCATTTTCAGTGTTTCCACCAGCCGGTCACGGTCGGCGGTCATCCCCTTGTAGTCGAGTTGTGCCTCGTCCAGCGCCAGAAGTTGTTCGGCCAAGGACGCCGCGAGCGCCGCGCGGTCGGGGTGGCGTTCCAGCACGGCGAGCGGGTCGAGATGGATGCGGATGGTGAAGAGTACGTCGCCCGAAACGGGGAGCTTTCTCAGCGTCTGCCGCTCGACGCGGATAAAGGCATGGGCGTCGATGTCGCCATCCGGGAATCTCGACGGGCGATTGCTGGCGCGGTCGACGCGTTCGAGGTTGGAGAGCGGGTGGTAGAGTGCGTCGCCCGCCTGGATCGACCAGTTGTAGCGCTCGACGGCTTGGCCCTGGAGGCCGTCGAACATGCGGTTGATGAGATCGGCCGGGCGTGTGCCCGGGCCGAAACCCGGTACCGGCGCGTGGATCTGCTGCAGCGGCTTGCCGAATTTTTCGATCAGCGACCATGACGACGGGAAGCAGAGCGAGCCGGCCGCCAGACGCCAGCCGCTCTCGTCGCGACGCATCAGGATCAAATCCTCCTGGACGAGCAACGAGGCCGCGACAAGCGGCGCATCGCTGAAAGAAGCTGAGGTGCCTGAGCCCTCGAGATTGTCGATGCCGCCGATCACCTCGATCGCATTGTCGGTACGCCTGTGGGTCTCAGGAAAGTTCGCCGCCAGATGCGCACCGAGCAGATCGAGCACTTCGCGCTGAGCGTCGCGCGTTGTTTGCTCCTCGACAAAAACCTTGCCGGGAATTTCCGCATAAAGCCGGCGTTTCTCGGCAAGATAGGGCAGCAGATATTCGTCGACCTCGATCCAGCTATCGAGATTGAGCGGCTTCAGCCCGATGGTGAACAGTTTCGACGAGCCGTCATAGGGTGTGTGGGTCGGCGGGCGGAAGCTCATGCCTCTTTGTAGGCTTCCAGTGCGGCGGCGGCCATTCTCGCCGTGAATTCGGTGATTTCGTAATCGGCGGCACCTGCCTTGGCGAAGGGATCGTCCGCCAGTCTGGCTTCGAGCACTTCGCGTGGACCACGCGCGATGATGATGCCGCCGGTCCTTGGCCGCTTTGGCCCGGAGGCGACAAAGATACCTTGCGCATAGCAGGCCTTCAGCCACTCGACATGCGCTTGCTGCAGGCGGTCGATCTCGGTCAGCGGCACCTTGTAGTTCAGCGAAACCACGAACATTGTTGTCTCCAGATGCTTCAGCCCAGCCGCGCCGGGATCAATCCGCGCAGCGAGTTGCCGACGAACAGCGCCTTGGCCGATTTCAGTTCGTTCCACGTGTAGACCGCTTCACCGGCGCGGCCTTGATCCAGCAGTTCGCCGCGCAGGACGCCAGGCAGCAGGCCGCAATCGAGCCGCGGCGTGGCCAGCACGCCGTCGCCGAAATCGGCAAAGACATTAGTGATCGTGCCCTCGCAGATTTCGCCGCGCTCATTGGCGAGCAGCACCTCGTCGGCGCGCCCGGCGAGATATTCGGCGCGCGCGCGCGTATAGGTTTGTCGGCGGCTGGTCTTGTGGCGCAGCAGCATATCGCTCGAATCAAGCCGCACGCGCGCCAGCTGCAGGGTCCAGACCTTGTCTGCGGCGAGCGGCTCGTAGGGCTGCACCGACACCGCCATTTCGCCCTTGCGCGACAGGACGAGGCGGGTGCGCAACGCGATCTGTTGGTGGCCGACCGCATTCATCAGCGCTTCGCCGACCCTTGTCGGATCGCAGGCGAAACCGAGTTCGCTTGCCGAGCCGTAAAGCCGCGCGAGATGGCGGTCGAAACGGAGGAAACCCGATCCGGGTTCCCAGCGCATTGTTTCGATCAGTTCGAAATCGGCAGTGTTCCTGTCGCGAAACGGGCTTTCAGCAGACACTCCTGGTACTCCTCTTCGGCTGTCGAATCGAAGACGACGCCACCGCCGACATTGTAGACCGCCTCGCCATTGGCAAAGAGCGAGATGGTGCGGATCGCCACGGAAAAACGCATCCGGCCGCCGGGCGCGATCCAGCCTATGGCGCCGCAATAGACATCGCGCGGGCCACTTTCCAGCTCGCGCAGGATCTCCATGGCGCGGATCTTCGGTGCGCCGGTAATCGAGCCGCAGGGGAACAGCGCGGCGAAAATCTGATGGATGGCGAGGCCGGGCAAGAGTTTCGCCCGCACGCGGCTCACCATCTGGTGGACGGTCGGGTAGCTCTCGATGCGGAAAAGCTCCGGCACATCGAGCGTGCCAACCTCGCTGATCAGTGAGATGTCGTTGCGCAGGAGATCGACGATCATCCGGTTCTCGGCCTGGTTCTTCTCGTCGTTGCGCAAGAACGCTTTCAGGCGATCGTCCTCGGCTTTTGTTGCGCCGCGCGGCGCGGTGCCCTTCATCGGATGCGTCTCGATCATGCCTTCCGCGTCCACCTCGAAGAACAGTTCGGGCGAACGCGACAAGACGATCGGATCGCCGAGCGCGACCAGCGCCCCATACTTCACCGGCTGGCGTTCGGTCAGCGCGTTGAAGGCGACCAGCGGGTCGCCCGACCACTGCGCATGGACCGGAAAGGTCAGATTGCCCTGGTAGCAGTCGCCCTTGCGGATGTGGTCATGCAGCCTGGCAAAGCGTTTGGCGTAGTCGTCCGAAGACCAGGCTGCCTTGGCGTCGAAGATTGGGCCGTTGCTGGCCGGCGGATCGCCTGGCGCGACCGTCTGCTCGACCGGCGCATCGAACACGCCGAGGCAAAAAAGCGGGGCGCGGCGGCCGGCCGGCAGCAGCGGAACGAGCTTGGGTTCGAGCAGGTAACCGGCCTCGTAGGAGAAATAACCGGCCAGCCATTTGCCGCCGTCATGTGCAGCCTGCGCGGCTTCCAGCGCCGGTAAAAAATCCGCCTCGCCATGCGCTGCGATTATCTCGGCCGGCCGGTCGAAAACGAGCTGCCGCGCGGTCTCGTCGTTCCTGAAAATTGCAAAGGGCAGGGGCAGGGACATAAGGCTCGGATGCTGCGGTCACCAGCGATCGATCTATATGGGGGCTCGACCGTGCGCAATCGAGGGAACGGCGTCCCAAGACGCAAAGGCGCGGCGGCAAAAACAAAAGCGGCGCCAGAGGGCGCCGCCTTGTTCCAGATGCCGCCTTGCGATGGATCAGGTGTTGCTGGCTTCTCCCGCGGTCGGGAAGCGGCGCGCAAATTCCTTTTCGTCGCCGGCGGCAAGCAGTTTCGCCTGCTCGATCCAGCGTTCACGTTCGATGCGGCCGTCGAAATTCAACGTCGCCTCGATCCGCTTGACATCGTCGGGCGTCCAGGCGGCGATCTGGGCATAGGTCGTGACCCCAAGCCCTTTGAGCAGCCGCTCGTTGGTCGGGCCGATGCCGATCAGGCGACGCAGATCGTTGGCGTTGCCTGGGGCAGTGGCTGTTGCCTTGCCGGTCGCGGCTTTCTTTGCAGATGGCGCAGCCTTGCTTGCCGCCGGCGCGGTCGTCGGCGCGGCGCTCGCTTTCGATGCAGGCGGTTTCGGCGTTGCCGTTTTCGCGGCATTTGCGCGTGGCGCGGTTGCGGCCTTCGCCGTTGCAGATTTCTTCGGCGCCGGTTTGGCCGGTGCGGATGTCGAAATCAGCGTTGACGGCGCCTGCATCGCCGCCTTGGTCGCACCGGCCTTGGCGGCTGGCGCCTTAGCTGTTGCCGCCTTCGCGGTTGGCGCCTGGGTGGTTTTCGCCTCGCCCAGCCGGCGTTCGAGATCGGCGCGGGCGCGGCCGCATGCATCCAACTCACCGGTCAGACGGTCGCTATCGGCCCGCAATCTGTCGCGTTCGCTGCGCGTGCGGTCTAGATCGCCGCGCAAACTGTCGAGTTCGCCACGCAGGCGTCCCCAAATGAACCAGCCAACCAACACACCTACCAGGAACGCCAGGAGCATGTAGAAAAAAGTGCCCATTGTCTTTCTCTCTCCAGTCCGATCCGTCCGCCCTGGCCTGTAGAGCCATGACCTCGGCGAAGGACCATTCGATGGTGGTTCCGCAATTTGCAGAACAGCCGGCTTCGATCGAGCTGTCGGCGACCGGTTTGCCCCTGGCCAACAACCGTTGTCGCATCCGCCGACACGCCATGGCCGGTCGGGATTTTCCGACCGGATCCATTCGTGCCCGGCTGAGCTTGAGGGCGGACGCTATCATACAGCTTACGGGAATCTAACGGAAAACTTCCATGGAAAGTTATTTAAGAACAAATAACCAAGACAAGAATAGACCATCGCCAATATGCGTTGCTGCTAAACTGTTCTGGAAAACCCGGTCATCCGGTGTTGCGCATCGCCCAGTGTTGCGCATCACTTGTCCAGTGTTTCCAGCTCGTCGATCAGTCCGCTGATCACGCCAAGCCCGATCTGCCAGAAGGCAGGGTCGGCCGCGTCGAGGCCGAACGGCGCTAGAAGCTCGGAATGATGCTTGGTGCCGCCGGCGCGCAGCATGGCAAAATATTTCTCCTGAAAGCCGCGCTCGGCGTTCTGGTAGACCGCGTAGAGCGAGTTCACCAGGCAATCGCCGAATGCGTAGGCATAGACGTAGAAAGGCGAGTGGATGAAGTGCGGGATATAGGTCCAGAAAACCTCGTACCCTTCGCGCAGCTTGATCGCCGGCCCGAGGCTTTCCGCCTGCACTTCCAACCAGAACTGGCCGAGCTTGTCGGAGGTCAGTTCGCCGCTCCTGCGCTCGGCATGCACCTTGCGCTCGAACTCGTAGAAGGCGATCTGGCGCACGACCGTGTTGATCATGTCCTCGACCTTCTGGGCGAGCATGGCCTTGCGTTCGCGCTTGTCGGTGGTCTGCTCGAGCAGCGAGCGGAAGGTCAGCATTTCGCCAAACACCGATGCGGTTTCGGCCAGCGTCAGCGGCGTCGATGCCATCAGGGCGCCCTGGCCGCCGGCCAGCACCTGGTGCACGCCGTGGCCGAGCTCGTGCGCCAGCGTCATCACGTCACGCGGCTTGCCCATGTAGTTGAGCAGCACATAGGGATGCGCCGAAGGCACGGTCGGATGGGCGAAGGCGCCAGGCGACTTGCCGGGTCTCACCGGTGCATCGATCCAGTTGCGGTCGAAGAAAGTTCTGGCGATCTCCGCCATGTCGGGCGAAAAGCGCTGGTAGGCGGAAAGCACGGTGTTCTTGGCCTCGTCCCAGCCGATGACCGCCTGTGGGGTCTCGGGCAATGGCGCATTGCGGTCCCAGTGGTTCATCACCTCCATGCCGAGCCAGCGCGCCTTCATCGCGTAATAGCGATGCGACAGGCGTGGATAGGCGTCGCGAACCGCGGCGGCGAGCGCATCCACCACGCTGCGTTCGACGCGATTGGCGAGATGGCGGGAATCGGCAATGTCCTCGAAGCCGCGCCAGCGGTCGGAGATCTCCTTGTCCTTGGCCAGCGTGTTGGTGACCAGCGTAAAGACGCGCAAATTCTTGCGGAAGGTCGTGGCCAGCGCCTCGGACGCCCGGCGGCGCACCTCGCCGTCGGCGTCCTGCAGGCGATTGAGCGCCGGCTCAAGCGTCAACTCCTCGCCGTCGACGTCGAAACGCAAATCGGTCATCGTCTCGTCGAACAGGCGGTTCCAGGCCCCGCGCCCGGTGATCGATTTTTCATGGAAGAGCTGCTCGATGCGGTCTTCGAGCTGGAAGGGCTTGTCCTTGCGCAGATCGAGCACCCAGGGCCGGTAATGGGCGAAGGCCGGATCGGCGGCGAGTGCGGTTTCGATCGCACCATCGTCGATGAGATTCAGCTCGAGCGCGAAAAACAGCAGGTGCGCGCTGGCATCGGTCATCTTTTCCTGGATGTCGCCATAGAGCTAGGCGCGCTGCGGATCCGACGTGTTGCCGGCATAGACAAGCCCGGCATAGGAGACGATGCGGCCGATCAGCTCCTCCAGCACTTCATAGACCTGAAGCGCCTCGCCAAGCCTGCCGGCGCCGCCACGCCCGGCCTCGGCGGCGAGCGTGCCTTTCCAACGGCTCTCGAAGGCGATGGCATCAGCGGCGGCCTTGGCGATGTCGCGCTTCAACTCGGGCGCCTCCATGCCCGAATAGAGATCGGCTAGATTCCATTCCGGCAGGTCGCCAAGCTCCGCCACGCCCTGACCGGGCGCCGCCGCCAGCTTTCGAGCAAAAACCATGCGCATTGCCGATCCTTCCAGACACAAAAATTCGAGGAAACGAGAAGCCGGTCAAATCCTAAGGAATTCATTCACCGGGTTTTTTGAAAGCTTATTTAGAACCCTGTGCCAAGATGATCCATAGGGCGCATTCTCGGGCGGGCACGGTCGGATCAGTCATGGCAGCTTCCATACTCATAGTCGATGACGATCCCGTGCAGCGCAGGCTGCTCGAGGCGGCGGTGACGAAATTCGGCCACACCGCGATCGTCGCCGATGGCGGCGAGGCCGGTCTCCATCTCGTCGACGGACCCAATGCGCGCGACGTGTCGGTGATCATCCTCGACCTGATGATGCCGGGCCTCGATGGCATCGGCGTGCTGAAGGCGATGCGCGAGCGTGGCATCCACATTCCCGTCATCGTGCAGACCGCACAGGGCGGCATCGAAACCGTCGTTTCGGCAATGCGTCACGGCGCCTTCGACTTCGTCGTCAAGCCGGCCTCTCCCGACAGGCTGCAGGCGTCGATCGGCAACGCCCTCAAGGTCGAAGCGCTCGAAGGCGAAGTGAAGCGCTCGTCACGGCAGCGCGGCGGCCATCTGACGTTCAAGGACATGATCACCCACAGTCCGGCGATGGATCGGGTGATCCGGCTCGGCAGCAAGGCGGCGGCGTCCAACATTCCGATCCTGATCGAAGGTGAATCCGGCGTCGGCAAGGAACTGGTGGCGCGCGCCATCCAGGGCAGCGGCGACCGCCGCTCGAAACCCTTCGTCACCGTCAATTGCGGCGCCATCCCCGACAATCTGGTCGAATCGATCCTGTTCGGGCACGAGAAGGGCTCGTTCACCGGCGCCACCGAAAAACATACCGGCAAGTTCGTCGAAGCGCACACCGGCACGCTGTTTCTTGACGAGATCGGCGACCTGCCGCTCGACGTGCAGGTCAAGCTGTTGCGCGCCGTACAGGACGGCGAGGTCGATCCGGTTGGCGGCCGCTTGACCGTCAGGGTCGACATCAGGCTGATCTCGGCAACCCATCGCAACCTGCTGCAGCAGGTCAAGGACGGCAAGTTCCGCGAGGACCTGTTCTACCGGCTGAACGTCTATCCGATCTTCGTGCCGCCATTGCGCGACCGTCGCGACGACATCCCCTATCTGGTCGAGCACTTCATGGAGAAGGTGGCGCCCGCCGATCCGCGCCACCGCCTGCGAGGCATCTCGGCTGCGGCGCTTGCCATGCTGCAGGCCTATGACTGGCCGGGCAACATAAGGCAGCTCGAAAACGCCGTCTTCCGGGCCTCGGTGCTCGCCGACGGCGACATGCTGACCGAAGAAGAATTCCCGCAGATCCGGGCGCAAGTCGAGGGCACGGTCAATCTCGATTCGGGTATCGCCTTGCCAGCTCCAGGGTGGCCAGCTTCAGGGGGGCCAACTCCAGGGTGGCCAGCTTCCGGAGTGGGTTCGGGCAGCCAGCCGCGCGACAACATATCGGCCGCTGGCGGCATCGCAGCCGCCGACGCCGATGCACCAGCCAAGCCTCGTTTCGGCACGCTGCGGGCGCTCGACGAGCGCGGCAATGTGCGTGCGCTGGCCGACGTCGAACTCGAAATGATCAAGCTCGCCATCGATCACTATAACGGCCAGATGAGCGAAGTCGCCCGCCGCCTCGGCATCGGCCGGTCGACGCTCTACCGCAAGCTCAAGGAATACGGCATCGACCCGGAAACCGGCCGCGTCGAACGGCTCGCTTCCTGAGTCACAGGGCCAAGCCGGTTCTCATCCGGACATCATTCCACGCAACTGCGCCTCGAAATGATGTGTTCGCCACAGTGTTCACGTATTAAGGCGGACGGTAACAGATCGTGTTTCGAGCTGGCGCCAAAACATGATCTAAACCAGCGGTTTACCAAGATATCCTGCGCAATATTTTTGGCGGGATATCGCCACCGTGTTACCGCATTTCGGCTTCAATAAGCGATGATTAACCATTAGGATCGATATTCGGATGCACACACCACGCATCCGTTTGGTCAAATCCGGGGACAAAACGGCAGCCTGCAAGGCCTTTTGATTTGAACAGAATCGAACGACACGAAAACGGGCGGCATTATCACATGAGCGTCTGGCCGAGATGGCTGGCAGCGGTGATTGTTGCCGTCGGGTTCCTTGCAGCGGCGGCAACCGGCGCCAGCGCCGAGACACGTTCGCTGAAGCTCTATCATCTCCACACGCATGAAAAGGCGGAGATCGTCTACAAGCGCAACGGCCGCTACGACCAGGCGGGCTTGCGAAAGATCAACATCATCCTGCGCGACTGGCGTCGCAACGAGCCGACCAAGATGGATCCGCGCCTGCTGGACCTGGTCTGGGAGGCCTATCGGGAGAGCGGCGCCACCGACTACATACAGGTCGTCTGCGGCTATCGTTCGCCGGCCACGAATTCGATGCTGCGCAGCCGCAGCAGGGGCGTCGCCGAAAAAAGCCAGCACATGCTCGGCAGGGCGATGGATTTCTATATTCCCGGCGTGCCGCTGAAGAAGCTGCGCGACGTCGGCCTCAGGATGCAGGGCGGCGGCGTCGGCTACTACCCCAGCTCCGGCTCGCCCTTCGTGCATATGGATGTCGGCAATGTGCGCCACTGGCCCGGCATCAGCCGCCAGGAACTGGCGCGCGTGTTCCCCAACGGCAAGACGCTGCATGTGCCGAGCGACGGCAAGCCGCTGCCTGGTTATCAACAGGCGCTCGCCTCCTACAAGGCCCGCAAGGGCGCCGGCGCACCGGCCATCGAACTGGCCAGCGCAAGCGGCGGCGGCAAAAAATCCCGTGGGTTCCTGGCAGCCTTGTTCGGCGGTGGCGACGACGAGGCGGACGACAGCGCCGACGTGGCGATGGCCGAGCCGGCGCCAAAGCCCCGTAACGTGAAGCCGGCGCCGTCCGCCAAGAGCAGCAACCTGCCTGGCATTGCCATCGTCGCGCCTCAGGATGCCAAGCGCGCTCAGATTCCGGAAGTCGCCGATGCTCCGGCGCCTGCGCCTGAACCGGAGGATGACACGCCGGAGACGATCATCGCGGCATTGCCTGCCCGCAGCATCCCGCTGCCGGATTTTGCTCCGCGCCCGAAGACGGACGTCGGCGGCCAGCCGCCTGAGAACGTTCCGTTCGGCGTGGCGGATGCGGCTGGATCGACTGAACAGGCGGTGGCGACCGCGCAAGCGCCGGCAAGTGTGGCGCCGGCAAATGTTCCGTTCGGCATAGCAGACCCGTCTGCTGCGGCCGGCCCGGTGCAGGTCGCTGCAAACAACATTCCCGTGCCGAGCTGGCGGCCCGATCATTCGCTGCCGGCCGATCTTTCGCCTGCTAGTCTTGCGCCGCAGGACAAGCAAGTGTTGCTGGCGCTGGCGAGTGCGGCCGAGCGGAGCAACACCGCCACCGACGCATTCTCGGTGTTGCCGTCGGCGCGGCCCGACAGTTCCCAGCCCGACGAGGTCAAGGCCGTTCTGGAAAGGGTCAGCGCGACCGACGAATACAAGGTCGCGTCGCTTTCCGAGCAAGCATCGGTGTTCGAGGAACCGGCGAGCGACGACGGGGCATCGAGCGACGGGGCATCGCCGCGCGAGGCCATCGTTGCCCGCCCGGCCGGCTCCGATCCGGCCGCCGTCATCGGTGCAGGCGTGAAGACCACACGCAAGGAACCCAGGGCCACCGCCCGCGACCTGAAGCCCGGCCCCAAGCCGGTGGTGGTCGCCGCCGCGCCGCAGGCCGCCCGGTGGGCGCTGCACAGCGGTGAGTATGTCGCAGCTGTTTCAGATGCGACAACGGCGCCGCGCTACGCCTACGACTTCGTCCGTACGGCACCGAGCGAGGTCTATACGATAGGCTTCCAGCCGGGCAACGAGATGGCCGACGCAAACCGGTTCACCGGCAAAGCCGTCAAGTTCATGTCGGTTGCCCGCTTCAAGACCGAGTAGGCCGCGCTGGGCACCTCGCGCGGCCTCCACCGCCGGCACTGGCTTCCTTCATCCAGGGATGCTAACCACTGGTCGGCATTCTCCCGCTTCGTCTAATGGTAGGACAGCGCCCTTTGAAGGCGTGAATCGTGGTTCGAGCCCATGAGCGGGAACCAGCCCGGCGAACCAGATCGGCGGCGGCTTTTGATGCAGAAGATGCTAGCGCCCGAGCTTGCTTGCCGCGCGCGCCAAGGCTTCGATCTCGTCCCATTTGCCGGCCTTGACCAGATCGTCCGGCGCCACCCAGGAACCGCCGACGCAGATGACGTTGGGCAGGCTGAGGTAGTCCGCGGCATTCTTGCCGGTGATACCGCCGGTCGGGCAGAATTTCACGTCGGCAAGCGGCGAGGCGAAAGCCTTGAGCGAAGCGATGCCGCCCGACTGTTCGGCCGGGAAGAATTTCAGAAAGCGCAGGCCGGCTTCGCGGGCGGCCATGACCTCTCCCGGCGTGATGGCGCCGGGCAGCAACGGCACGTCGCTGTCCTTGGCTGCCGCGAGAAGCTCGCGGGTGATGCCGGGGCTGACGATGAACTTCGAACCGGCGGCCGCCGCCTCGCCGAACTGCCGGGCGTCCAGGATGGTGCCGGCGCCGACGACGGCGTCTTCAACCTCGCCCGCCACCCGGCGGATCGCCTCCAGCGCGTCGGCGGTGCGCAGCGTGATCTCGATCGCCGGCAGGCCGCCGCGGGCCAGCGCCCGGGCCAGCGGCACCGCGTCGGCGGGATTGGCGATCTTCAGCACCGGTATGACCGGCTGGCCGTTGAGGAGCGACAGGAGCTTTTCGGTCGTGCTGGGCATTCGTCGTCTCTCTCCTCTGTTGATCAAGTCGACCGGTTAGCAGAAGGCGGTTTTTCTGTCCACGAAACGCGGCGTGTCGCGATGTCACGCGTGGTGTTCGAAACCTTCCGCGGTCAGACCGCTCCCGGCTCTGCCTTGATCCGGCTGTCGTGAGCGTCTAGTGGCTTGGTGATGACACTTCCCAGCCAAGCCTTCCGCGTTGCCGCGCTTTACCGCTTCGCCCGGCTCGACACCTTCGAGGCGCTGCGCGCGCCGCTCGCCGCCTTCTGCTGCGCACGCGGCATCAAAGGCACGCTGCTGTTGGCGCGTGAGGGCATCAACGGCACGGTCGCCGGCAGTGAACCGGCAATCGCGGCGCTCATCGATCATCTCGAATCCATCGACGGTCTCGCCGGCCTCGAGATCAAATACAGCAACGCCGCAACGATGCCGTTCCACCGCATGAAGGTGCGGTTGAAGCGCGAGATCGTCACCATGGGCGTGGAGAATATCGATCCGGCGGCAGGTGCAGGCACCTATGTCGCGCCGGCCGACTGGAATGCACTGATCTCGGATACGGGCACCATCGTCATCGACACGCGCAATGCCTACGAGGTGTCGCTCGGCACCTTCAAGGGCGCTGTCGATCCCGCCACCAACAGCTTCCGCGAATTCCCGGCCTGGGTCGAGCAGCATCGGCACGAGCTCGACCGGCGCAAGGTCGCCATGTTCTGCACCGGCGGCATTCGCTGCGAGAAAGCGACAGCCTATGTGAAGTCGCTCGGTTTGGAGGATGTGTTCCACCTCAAGGGCGGCATTCTGAAATATCTCGAGGATGTGCCCGCCGAACAGAGCCTCTGGCAAGGCGAATGCTTCGTCTTCGACGAGCGCGTTTCGGTATCGCACGGGCTGGTCGAAGGCGAGGCCGAACTCTGCCGCGCCTGCCGGCATCCGCTAGCCGCGGAAGACCGGCTGTCGCCGCAATATGCCACCGGCGTTTCATGCCCGCATTGCTTCGATGCCCGCTCGGACGAAGATCGCGCCCGCTACGCCGAGCGCCAGCACCAGGTCGAGCTGGCGCAAGCACGCGGCGACCGCCACATCGGAAGTTAGCTTCACGTTAAGCAACTTCACGTCAAGCAACAGAGAAACGATCGATGACCCACAGCCATGTCCAGTCGCTCTGCCGGCGCGCGACCTCGGTGGTGATGGTGCCGTCGGGAAGCCGGGTCGAGGTCAGCGCCAGGTCGCCATTGATGATAGCCGGGCGCTGATCTTCGGACTGAAATTTTCGGCCGGTTGCGGTGATCTCCGCGAACAGTGCCCGGATGGCTTCGCGGCCGAACGTCAGGTGTCCGCCACCGCTGTCGATGACTGCATGCGGCTCAAAAAGCGCGGCCATGCCGTCAATGTCTCCGACCCATTGCCGCGAAATCAACAGGCGCTCCAGCTCCTGGGGATCGCGTGCCGGCTGGCGGTCTGTCTCATCGGTCATGCCAGGCTCCTCTCAAGCGACATGCCGGACATTACTCGAAGTCGAAGCTGGTTTCGACACGTCCGATGTCCACAGCACCGCGCGTTTTTTGACGCGGAAGGAGGCTGCAGCACTATAATTTCCGCGTGAAATCCAAGCAGATGTCGGTGCGAGGTCATGCGTGGCAGCGGGCAAAAGGACGCGCCGCGTCATTGTAATGTCAAACTGCGGGACCTAGGTCTTCGACGTCGAAACCCTGCCCGCGCACCTTCGGCCGGGCCAATTCTGGAGGCATAGATGTTCGATCCCAAGAAGCTCCTCGACGATCTGCTCGGCTCGCAAGTCCCCGGCACCGGATCAACCGTCCGCTACAAGGCCGGGCAGGCGGTGCAGATGGCCAAGGACAATCCGCTTGCAGCCGGTGCGCTGGCCGCGGTGCTGCTCGGAACCGGCCCAGGCCGCCAGGTCACCGGTGCGGCGGTGAAGCTTGGTGGGTTGGCTGCGATCGGCGGCCTCGCCTACAAGGCCTACCAGAACTACAAGAACGGCAACGCGCCGGCCGAGACGCAAGCTGCAGGCGAACCGGAATTGCTGCCGCCGCCGGCCGATACCGCCTTCCATCCGTCGCAAGCGCCGCAGGGCGAAGACGAATTCACGCTGACGCTGGTCAGGGCGATGATCTCGGCGGCGAAGGCCGACGGTCACGTCGATGACGAAGAGCGGCAGAAGATCGCCGGCAAGCTCAGCCTCGCCGGCGTCGGCGCCGAAGCGGAGAAATTCCTGATGTCGGAACTGGAGGCGCCGCTCGATCTGGATGTGCTGATCGCCGGGGCCAAGACCGATGCGCAAAAGCTGGAACTCTACACCGCCTCGCGTCTTGCCATCGATCCGGACACGCGGGCCGAACGCGGCTATCTCGACCTGCTTGCCGGCCGTCTCGGCCTGCCGGATGCGCTGGTCGACCATGTCGAGGCGACGGTGACGGCGGCGAAGGTGCCGGTAGCGGGCAGCACGGCCAAGCCGGTCGCAGGCTCGCGCTGGTAGCTCGAAGAGGAAGCCTCGGAGCTCGGCGCCGTTGGCGTTAGCTTCTCGTTAATCCGGTGAGCGCATGATTTCAGTCAGTCGGATCGGCTTTCCTCCTCCCATGCCCGGTTCGGATCAGGGGCGGTCGCCAACGGCCGCCCTTTTTGTGAGCACAGGCTTTGGGCCGGCTTGCCATGGTTCCCGTCATTTGCGATGCCTCATCTCTTTCAGGGAGTACAGCCATGACCGACTATAAAACCGCCATCGTCACCGGCGCCGGCACGGGCATCGGCAAAAGCGTCGCCACGGCGCTGCTCAAGGCCGGCTGGAATACGGTCTTCTGCGGTCGCCGCAAGCCGGTGCTGGAGGATGCGATCGCCGCGGCCGGGCCGACGCAGGCCAAGGCATTGGCCTTCGCCTGCGACATCAGCAAGGCCGATCAGGTCGACGATCTGTTCGAGACGGTGGCGGCGGCTTTCGGGCGCGTCGACCTGCTCTTCAACAATGCCGGCACGAGCTACAAATCGACATTGATCGACGACATCCCGGTCGAAGTGTGGAACGACATCGTCGGGGTCAATCTCACCGGCTCGTTCCTGTGTGCTCGCGCCGCGTTCGGCGCCATGCGCAGGCAGCAGCCGATGGGCGGCCGCATCATCAACAACGGCTCGGTATCGGCCTATGCGCCACGGCCGGGCTCGGTGCCCTATACGGCGACCAAGCACGCCATCACCGGGCTGACCAAGACGCTGGCGCTGGACGGCAGGCCCTTCGACATTGCTTGCGGCCAGATCGACATCGGCAACGCGCTGACCGACATGGCGCAGGCGATGACGGTCGGCGTGCCGCAAGCCAACGGCACCATTGCCGCCGAAGCAGTGATGGATGTCGAGCGCGTCGCCGATGCCGTCCTCCATATGGCCAGCCTGCCGCTCGACGCCAACGTGCTGTTCATGACCGTGATGGCGACGAAGATGCCATTTGTCGGGCGAGGGTAGGCAACCGGTCCAGGTTGCATAAATGTCGTTGTCCCAAAACCGCTGCGCACTTTTGGGCGACATGCACAAGACTAGGCCGTAAACTCATAAATGCGGAATGACCGGGATAGGTGGAAAGCGGGCTTGGGATTTGTGGAAAGCGCTCATGGCGTATGTCATGCTAGAACTGCATTCATAGAGAATGGTTCCTGCATGAATTGGGAACAGATAGCATCGGATTTCGCTTGGGACGGCTACTGGCGAGACATCTACGTTCTGAACACGTCTGAGGCAGATTGGCAGGTCGTCTGGGACATCCTCCTCGAATGGACCCCGCCTGCGAGTTTCAGCGTCTCCGGCAAGATCGAGTCGATGCCTTTGGGCGTCGAAGCGGCCCTGGAAAGCGAAACTGGCAGCTTACTGTCTTTTTACGTCGGGCCAATCCAGCTTGCATGTCACTTCTTCAGCGCTGTCGAAATTGAGTTCGACTTCGATCCAAGGCAAGTCAGCGGAAAAACCGAGGTTGAGAAGCTTGACCGCTTTATGCGATTGCTCGGTGATGCTACTGGGAAGCAGATAATTCTCACGCAGGAAAATGATCAAGAGGCTATCATCGCCCGCTACTCTCCCGATCTTGAGAGTGTGGTCTGGACGGCACTTTCATAGCCAAATGTCTGCCTCCGCAGCGGACTTGATCAAAGATTTGCCTGAAGGTGCGATGCTGCTCGCCGACAAGGGCTACGATGCCAACGCATTGCGCACTGCCATCACCGACCAGAACACTTGGGCCAATATCCCGCCCAAAGCCTATCGCAAGGCCCCGATCTGCTTCAGCCCTTCCTATACAAAGCCCGTAACCTGATCGAGCGCTTCTTCAACAAAGCCAAACAGTTCCGTCGCATCGCGACGCGCTACGACAAGCTGGCTGAGAACTTTCTTGCCGCCCTAAAACTGGTCGCAATCCGCATCTGGCCACGTAGCTATGAGTCTACGTCCTAGGGCCGGGTGACCGGAAGCGGCACGCCGGGAAGATAGAGCGAAATCGGGCGGATTTCGTAGACGGCGGTCGGATTGACGCGGCGAAGGTCGCGCGCAATGTCGATGGCGGCGTCACGGTTGGCGCAGTCGACGACATAGAGCCCCAGCAATTGTTCCTTGGTCTCGGCAAAGGGGCCGTCGATAACCATTCCGGTGCCTGGCCCGCGCAAGGTGCAGGCGTCTTGTGTCGCGCCGAGCCGGGCCGCCGGCCCAAGGGTGCCTTGCCGGTAGAGCCGATCGTTGATCTGGAGAAGATCGGTCATCAGCGCCGCATCCTGCTCAGGCGTCAGTGCCGTGATCGCTTCTTCCTCGTGATAGGCAAGAATGGCATAGAACATCTGGCGTCTCCTTTCGTCGTCCTCACTTCGCCAGGAACGCCTCGATCCGCTCCAGCGCGCGCAGGATGTTCTCTTCGGAATTCGCGTAGGACAGCCTGACATAGCCTTCGCCGAGAATGCCGAAATCGGGGCCGCCGATCAGCGCCACGCCGGCATCCTCGAGCAGCGCCGAGGCGAGCTTCTTGGCCTTCCAGCCGGTCTTGGAAACATTGGGGAAGGCATAGAAGGCGCCTTTCGGCGTGATGCATGAAACGCCCGGCAAGGCATTCAACCCCTCGACCGCGACCTTCCTGCGGCGGTCGAAGGCGCGCATCATCTTGTCGACGTCGTCCTGCGGGCCGTCGATGGCGGCTATGCCGGCATACTGGCTCGGCGCGTTGACGCAGGACCAGCAATTGACCGCCAGCTTGCGCACCTTGTCATAGAGATGCGCGCCCTTGTCGCCGTTCGGCCAGATCGACCAGCCCATGCGCCAGCCGGTCATCGCCCAGGTCTTCGACCAGCCGTTGAGCACGATCAGCCGATCACGGATTTCGGGGAAGGCGAGCAGCGAACAGTGCGTCTCGCCGTCATAGGTCATCACGTCGTAGATCTCGTCGGAGAGGATGGCGACGTCCGGGTGCGCTTGCAGCCCCTTGACCAGCTTTTCAATCTCGGCGCGCGGCGTGACGCCGCCGGTCGGGTTGGCGGGCGAGTTGAGGATCAGCAGCCTGGTCTTCGGGGTGATCAGCGCCAGTGTCTCCGCGGCCGAAAAGGCAAAGCCGTTCTCCTCGCGCATCGGCACCGGGATGGGGGCAGCACCGGTGAACTCGATCATCGAGCGGTAGATCGGAAAGCCGGGATCGGGATAGAGGATTTCGGCGCCCGGCTCGCCGAACATCAGGATCGCCGCGAACATGGTCGGCTTGCCGCCGGGCAGGATCATCACCGCTTCGGGCGAGACTTCGACGCCGGTGGTGGCCAGCGTGCGGCGTACCACCGCTTCGCGCGTCGCCAGCAGGCCGTTGGCCGGCGTATAGCCGTGATGGCCATCGCGCAGCGCCTTGATCGCGGCCTCGACGATGTGCTGCGGCGTCTTGAAGTCGGGCTGGCCGATGCCGAGATTGACAATATCGCGGCCCTGGTGGGCAAGTGCCGTGGCACGCGCCAGCACCGCGAACGCATTTTCCTCGCCGAGGCGGTCGAAGGCCGAAATCGTGTGGAGCATTTTTCCCGTCCGTGTGGTTCTTTCAGCGAGCGTGCGTTTTTGTGAGCGTCCGCCCGCAAAAGTCAAACGGATTGGAGTTTTCGGTGTCGGAAAATCTCAAGAATTGGCAACCGCGCCCGCGGCCCGAACGCAAGGTGCTGGAGGGGCGAACTGTCAGGCTGGAGCCGCTCAACGCCGAAAAACACGGTGACGGCCTGTTCGAGGCCTCGTCGGTGGCCGATGCCGGCGGCCGCTTCGCCTGGCTGCCAGACTACCCGCCGGAGAGCCGTGCCGCCTTCCAGCCGTGGCTGGACAAGGCAGAAGCCAGCGAGGACCCGCTGTTCTTCACGGTCATCGACAAGGCCAGCGGCAAGGTCGCCGGGCGCCAGACGCTGATGCGCATCGACGCCGCCTACGGCGTCATCGAGATCGGCAACATCTATTGGGGCCCGTTGATCTCGCGAAAGCCGGCGGCGACGGAAGCGCAGTTCCTGTTCATGAAGTATGTCTTCGACGAGCTTGGCTACCGCCGCTACGAATGGAAATGCAACAATCGCAACGAGCCGTCGAAGCGCGCGGCGGAACGTTTCGGCTTCAAGTTCGAGGGCATTTTCCGTCAGCATCTTGTGGTCAAGGGCGAAAACCGCGATACCGCGTGGTATTCGATCATCGACAAGGAATGGCCTGATCTGCGCAGAGCCTATGAAGCGTGGCTCGATCCGGCCAATTTCGACAGCGATGGCCAGCAGAAGCGGCGGCTCGAGGATTTTCGCGCCGAGTTCGGCGCCTGACCATGCTCCCGAAAAGTGGTATCCGGTTTTCGGATAGGATTATGGTCAAACGAGAAGACAGAGCCTCCATCCCGAGTCTGCCGGGATAGATCAGGCTCTAGCAGGGGCTATAGATGGCGCATACCCACGACCACGCTGCGCAGGGCCACGACCACAGCCATGGCGCAGGTCATGTGCACGGCTCGACCGACAAGAAGCGCGTGCTGATCGCTGCCTGCCTGACCGCCGGCTTCATGGTCGCGGAGACGCTGGGCGCCATCTTCACCGGTTCACTGGCGCTGCTGGCGGATGCCGGCCATATGCTTGCCGATTGCGTCGCGCTCGGCCTTGCCTGGTATGCCTTTCACCTTGCGAGCCGGCCGGCGACCGTGCGCCTCACCTACGGCTTCGGCCGGGTCAAGACACTGGTCGCCTACACCAACGGCATCGCCATCTTCGCCATTGCGCTGTGGATCGTCTATGAGGCCTGGGGGCGTTTGCTGACCCCTGAGCCCGTGCTCGGCGGGCCGATGCTGGTCGTTGCCATCGCCGGCCTGCTGGTCAATCTCGGCTCGTTCTACGTGCTGCATGGCGGCGACCACGGCAGCCTGAATATGCGCGGCGCCATCCTGCACGTGCTCGGCGACCTGCTCGGCTCGGCAGCGGCGATCGTCGCGGCGCTGGTGATCCTGGCGACGGGCTGGACGCCCATCGATCCGATCCTGTCGATCCTGGTCTCGCTGCTGATCCTGTCCACGGCCTGGTCGCTGATGCGCGAAGCCGCCCACGTCCTGCTCGAGGGCGTGCCGGCAAGCCTCGACCGCGACCTGATCGCCAGGGACATCGAGGCGACAATCAAGGGCGTGCGCGAGGTGCATCACATGCATGTCTGGTCGATCGACGGTTCCAGCAACATGGCGACGTTGCATGCCTGCCTCAATGACGGCGTCGACGCGCATATGGCGGTCAGCGCGATCAAGAAGCGGCTTGCGGCGGAACATGGCATAGCCCATGCCACGGTTGAACCGGAATTCGGCCGATGTGCGGACAGCCATGAGCATGATGACGAGCACGATCACGCGCATGATGCGGCACCGCACCGCGGCCATTAGCACTGACTTCGGGAGTTCTGGGCATTGGCAACGATCGACATGAACTCTCGCCACCCTGGCGCCGCGTAATGGACCGCGACACCCGCAATGCGGCGATCGGCGCCGCCTGGGTTTTGCTGCTGTTCGGCATCGCAGCCTATTATCTTCCAACAGTGATGCTGGCGGTCGGCAAGGTCTCGACGGTGCTTGCCGGTGTCGTCGCGGCGATCTTCATGGTGGCAATCTTCGTCGTGTTCTGGCTGCGTAGCCGCAGCCAGCGCAAAAAGGGAAAGTGACATGCGCATTCTGATTACCGGCGCGGCAGGCATGGTCGGCCGCAAACTCATCGCCAGGTTGGCCAAGGACGGGACGCTCGGCGGCCGCAAGATCGCCGCGCTCGACCTTCATGATATCGTGCCGCCGCAAGCGCCGGTGCTCGAAGGTGTCAGCATTACCCTCCACACCGGCGACCTTGTCGCACCGGGAGCGACCGCAAATCTGGTCGCGCCGCGCCCCGACGTGATCTTCCATCTCGCCGGCGTGGTGTCGGGTGAGGCGGAGGCTAATTTCGATCTCGGCTATCGCGTCAATCTCGACGGCACAAGGGCGCTGTTCGATGCCATCCGCTTGGCCGCCTATACGCCACGCGTCGTCTTCACCTCGTCGATCGCCGTGTTCGGCGCACCGTTTCCCGACATCATTCCGGACGAGTTCCACCCGACGCCGCTGACCTCCTACGGCACGCAGAAGCTGATCGGCGAGGCGCTGCTTGCCGACTATACGCGCCGCGGTTTCTTCGACGGCATCGGCATCAGGCTGCCGACCATCTGCGTCAGGCCGGGAAAGCCGAACAAGGCGGCCTCAGGGTTCTTCTCCGGTATCATCCGCGAGCCGCTGAGCGGCCATGAAGCGATCCTGCCGGTGCCGCGCTCAGTCGTCCACACACACGCCAGCCCGCGTTCGGCGGTGAATTTCCTGATCCATGCGGCTCAGATCGACGGCAGTGCCGTCGGCCCGCGCCGCAACCTGGCGATGCCGGGCGTCGCCGTCAGCGTCGGCGAACAGATCGAAGCGCTGGAACGTGTCGCCGGCGCCAAGGCGGTGAAACTGATCCGCGAGGAGCCCGACGAGACGATCTGGGCGATCGTCAAGGGCTGGCCGACGCGCTTCGAGGCGCGGCGCTCGAGGGAGCTTGGCTTTGCCGCCGAAACGAGCTTCGACGAGATCATCCGCGTCCATATCGAAGACGAGTTGGGGGGCAATATCCCTAGTTAAAGCGCCCCGATCGGACGCAACGAGGTCAGGCGCCAGTCAGGCTGGCCGAAAGCAGCAGCAGGCCGAACAGGAAGACGAAGGCGGCGCCGCCGATCTCGACGAAGGAATGGATGCGGTTGCCCATGCGGCCGTCGCCGGCGAAATACACCGCCCAGTTCTTGGCGGTCACCGCAAGCGTCGCCAGGGCCGAGACGGTGATTGCGGTGCCGAGCGCCATGGCCAGCACCGAAAGGATGCCGCCGAACCATAGCCCGTTCAGCAAGGCGAAGCTCAGCACGATCAGCGCGCCGGAACAGGGGCGGATACCGACGGCAGCGACCGCCGACCAGGCCGTGCGCCAATCGAAGCGATCACCGGAAAGCAGCGCCGGGTCGGGGGCATGCGAGTGTCCGCACGTCTCGCAGACCTCGCCCGCCGCATGGCTGTGGTGATCGTGCGCAGCATGGGCGTGGTCGTGGGCGCCGTGGTCATGCGCATGATCGTGGTGGTCATGCGCATCAAGCGCGTGGGAATGTGCCGCATGGGCATGCGCGGAATGTGAATGGCCGGCATGTGAATGGCCGGCATGGGCAGCCGAGAGGCTGTAGCCCGGATTTGCGCCGAACAGGCGAAGGATGGCCGGGCCGGCCTTGCGCCACAGCAGCCAGGCGCCGAACAGAGTGACGAAGACATAGCTCATGATTTCAAGGAACCATGCGGCGTCTGTCATCGAGACGGCAGTGCCGCGCAGCAAGAAATAGGCGACCAGCATCACCACGATCGCGGTCAGCGCCTGCAGCAGGGCCGAGACGAAGGACAGCATGATGCCGCGCCGGAGCGCCACTTCATTGGCCACCATGTAGGAAGAGATCACCGCCTTGCCGTGACCGGGGCCGGCGGCGTGGAAAATGCCATAGGCAAAGGACAGGCCGATGAGCAGCCACAACTTGCTGCCGTCCTGGCGCATCGCCTTCATCGCGCCGGCAAGCGCATGATAGAATTCCTGCTGGCGCAGATTGATCCACATCAGGATGTGGGCGAACGGGCCGGTGGCGGTTGGAGCCATGCCGTCATTGGTGCCGATGCCGAGTGAACTCTGGGCGTGGGCGGAGCCGAGAAAGTGCGTCATCACAAAGGCGGCGGCCAGAAGACCGAATGCCAAACGCAGGGACGGTTTGGTCACTGGATCTATCCTTCCGGCTGACAGGTCAGTTCAAGCTTGGTGGCAAAGATCTTGCTCATGTCGGTGCCTGTCGGATCGTTGAAGAAGGCCTCGGTCAGGGTCTTCTGGTTCTGGGCGATCGCCTCGTCCGGGTTCGGGCGGACAACCTTGCTGGTGCAGGTCGGCGGCAACCCATCGACCTGCAGATTGGCATCCTCGGTGAAATCGATCGCGGTGTAGAAGGTCGGGTCGTAGACGCCGATATCTATCTTGCCGCTCAGTTTGATCGGTACCTTCGGTTCAGATTCAAACAGGATGATCAACTGGTCATTGTCGAAATTGGCCATCAAATGCGGCGGCGGGGTCATTGCCACGTCCTTGCCGTCGACGGTGACGAGCTGGAAATAGTTGAATTCGGCAAGCGAGGCATGGACGGTGTCGGCGACATCCTTCAGCTCCTTGTCGTCGAGTTTCAGGTCGGAATTCTTGTCGAACTCCATCATCACCGTGCTCGAAAACAAATCGTCGAAGCGCCAGACATGGCGCAATGCCTTCACAGTTTGGTGATCCGGGCCGAGGACCACTTCGAGGCGGGCTTCGGCGAAGACGTGGGGATGCACCTCAGCCGGTCCGACGGCGGCAAACGTCGCGGTCAAGGCCGAAGCCAGCATCATTGCTTGCCGTTTCAGGTGCATTCTCGGTCGCGATTCAATCGGCTTCGGTGAATTGCCGACAGTTACCAGAAAGCGGGCGAAAATGGGACCGCAACGCGGCTGAAAGCTCATGCGTTGTCCAGCGTCTTGAACCACTGCACCAGGAAGTCGACGAAAACGCGAACTTTTGCAGGCAGATAGCGCCGGTGCGGATAGACGGCAAAAATGCCGCCGCCGGGCAGAATGCGGTCATCCAGCGCAGTCAGCAGCTTGCCGCTTTCGATGTCGGGCGCGGCGATGAAATCCGGCAGGACGGAAAATCCCAATCCAGCCACGGCAGCGGCCCTTGCCGCCATCGGGCTGTTGACCTCGATCGGGCCGGAAACCGAAACGCTCACCGTATCGCCGCTGTCGCCTTTGAACGGCCAGTTGGTGAGCCAGCGCCCATTGGTGTCGATGATGCAAGGCACGCGGGCAAGGTCTTGCGGCCTGACCGGCATGCCGTGCCTGGCGATCAGTTCAGGAGACGCGCAAAGCCGTACCGAAAATGGCGCCAGGCGCCTGGCGATCAACGAGGAATTTTCCAGCCGCGAAATGCGCACCGCCAGATCGAAGCCCTCCTCGACCAGATCGACGAAACGGTCGTCGAGATGGATGTCGAGCACGATGTCGGGGTGCTGCTTGGCGAAGTCGATCAGCGACTGGCCGATCGGCGCGTCGGCAAAGGTGCGCGGCGCCGACAGCTTGATCCTGCCGCGCACGTCGCCGGAGGATTCGCGCACCGCATCGGCAAGGCTGTCGACCTCGCGCACGATCTCCGAGGCGCGCCGGTAATAGGTGTGGCCGGCCTCGGTCAGGGAAAACTGCCTGGTGGTGCGGTTGAGCAGCAGCGCGCCGAGCTCGTCCTCCAGCTCGCGCACATATTTCGACAATAGCGCCTTCGAGCGGCCGATCTTGCGCGCCGCCGCCGAAAATCCTTCGGCCTCGACCACGTCGATGAAGGCGCGCATGCGG
Source organism: Mesorhizobium sp. M0954 (assembly GCF_040319155.1). NCBI lineage: Bacteria > Pseudomonadati > Pseudomonadota > Alphaproteobacteria > Hyphomicrobiales > Phyllobacteriaceae > Mesorhizobium > Mesorhizobium sp. M0954. The sequence continues at coordinate 251,291 of NZ_JAMYNR010000001.1, forward strand.
GTCAGCGTATCCATGTCATGCGCCTCCTTGGTGGGCCGAAAGGATGCGGGCGGCCAGCGCAATCAACTGCCGGTCGCTGTTCTTCGGACCGAGCAGCGAAAGGCCGAACGGCGCCCCGCCGGTCTTGCCGAGCGGCAGCGTGATTTGCGGAAAGCCGGACAGGCCGGAAAGGCAGAGCAGTCTCAGCGCCCGCTCGCGATAGGTCTGCAAATCGTCGAATGACGCGGCCTTGAGCGGCGCGGCACCAGGAGCGGTCGGAAGCACAAGAACGCCGTCGTCGCCAAGCAGGCCGGCCAGTTCGAGGCGAAACGAAACGCGACGTTCCGTTTCACATTGCGCGGTTGCCGCGTCGATTGTCGCGCCGTGCTCGAAACGCTCCTTGACACCGGGTCCCAGCATGCGGTCGCCGCCGGCGATCCAGGCGCCGTGACTTTGCCAGGCTTCATAGCCTTGCAGCTTGCGGAAGCACCAATAGAGATCGTCGGTCGAATGCGACAGCGGGCCGACGCTGCGCGGTGCGCCCAGCACCGAAGCGACACTGCGGAGCATGGCGCGATATTCGTCGGCCTCGTGCGGGCCGAGCACGAGGCCGTCCAGCGCAGCGAGAGCGACGGGGCGTCTCAGTTCGTGGGAATGCGGATCGTCGCCGAGCAGCGCCGTGCCGACCTTTTCGTAGATGACGATGTCGCTTGCGAACCAGCCGAACGTGTCCAGCGAAGGCGCCAGCGGCATGGTGCCGTCGAGCGGGATGCGGCCATGCGTCGTCCTGAGGCCGATCAGGCCGCAGAAGCTTGCCGGCGCTCGGATCGAGCCGCCGGTGTCCGATCCGGTTGCAATGTCGGCCAGCCCGCCGGCGACTGCCGCGGCAGAACCGGAGGACGAGCCGCCGGTGACGCGGTCGGGTGCTGCCGGGTTGATGGGCGACGGGAAATGCGCGTTCAGCCCCAGCAGGGAAAATGCGAGTTCGTCGGTCTGCGTCTTGCCGACGAAGCGGGCGCCCGAATCAAGCAGCGCCTGGACGGCCGGCGCGGTCGCCATGGCCGGTGAAGCGTCCCGGTATTTCTGCGGATTGCCGCAGCCGGTGCGGTAGCCGGCGACGTCGAAGATGTCCTTTACGGCAAGCCGCAAGCCGGCAAGCGGGCCGGATTTCGCATTGGCTACAGGGGTTTGATCAAGGTCGAGAAAAGCGTTCAGCGGGCCGCGAGTGCCTGTCATGCGTTCGATATCCGGATGTGCTTGCCGCAGCATTTTTCTTCTGGTTGCCGCAGCATTGTTCGATGCCACAAATTTTACAACCTGCCATACGATTTTTATTGATTGTGAAATCTTTCGATCTTATATCGCGCTTGCCCAAAGTCGCACGTGCCTGTGGGTGTCCGCCGATCCTCGAATGGTGAGGGTAATCGGTAAGGTAACTGGAGCCAACCCCTCCAGTCGGTTTAGCGGCCAACCGCCAACCGAGGACACCTTGAAGCAACGACGGTGCGGGCCTTTCTGGTGTTCTGCCGGTCGTCCAAAGATCGGGGTTACTGAAGAGGCACACCTTCATTGCCGGCAGTGCGGACGGGTCTCCCATCCAAGCCAAGGCAGACAAAGCGAACCGAGGCCGGGCAAGGCCAAGGTTCACCGCCGCGAGACGGCGCTTCATGGTTCCGGGGTCTCCACCGGCTGGTTCCATGGATTTCCGTCCCGCCTTTGTCCACCGCGTGTTCGCGAGGCCGAGAGCCCGCGTCCGCAAGCCTTTGTGCGCGCCGAAAGGCGCTGATGGAGAGACCCGATGGCTACCCAGCGCATCCTTGACTTTCTCGCCACCCGACGTCCGAACGGCCCGTGCCTCGTCGTCGACCTCGATGTCGTGCGCGACAATTTCCGTGCTTTCGAGAAGGCGCTTCCCGATTCCAAGATCTACTATGCGGTGAAAGCAAATCCGGCGCCGGAAATCCTGCGCCTGCTTGCTGCGATGGGCTCGTCCTTCGACACCGCTTCCGTTGCCGAAGTCGAGATGGCGATGGACGCCGGTGCGCCGGCGGACCGCATCTCCTTCGGCAACACCATCAAGAAGGAGCGCGACATCCAGCGCGCCTACCAGCTCGGCATCAAGCTGTTTGCGGTGGACTGCGTCGAGGAAGTCGAGAAGATCGCTCGCGTCGCTCCCGGCGCCCGCGTGTTCTGCCGCGTCCTGACCGATGGCGAGGGCGCCGAATGGCCGCTGTCGCGCAAGTTCGGCTGTGTGCCGGCAATGGCAGTCGACGTGCTGCGCCATGCCAGGGCGCTCGGCCTCGACGCCTATGGCGTGTCATTCCATGTCGGCTCGCAGCAGACCGACCTGACCGCCTGGGACCGCGCGCTGGCAGACGCCAAGAAGGTGTTCGCGACGCTCGCCGACGAAGGCATCGTGCTGAAGATGGTCAATATGGGCGGCGGCTTCCCGACCCGCTATCTCAGGGACGTGCCGGTGGCGCAGGCCTATGGCCAGGCGATCTTCTCGGCGCTCAGGAAGCATTTCGGCAACGCCATCCCCGAGACGATCATCGAGCCGGGCCGCGGCATGGTCGGCAATGCCGGGGTGATCAAATCGGAGGTCGTGCTGATCTCGAAGAAGGCCGACAACGACAATGTGCGCTGGGTGTTCCTCGACATCGGCAAGTTCGGCGGTCTCGCCGAGACGATGGACGAGGCGATCCGCTACCCGATCGTCACCGCGCATGACGGCAGCGAGACCGCGCCTTGCGTGCTCGCCGGCCCGACCTGCGATTCGGCCGACGTGATGTACGAAAAGACGCCGTACCCGCTGCCCTTGTCGCTGACCATCGGCGACGAGGTGCTGATCGAGGGCACCGGCGCCTACACGACGACCTACGCCTCTGTCGCCTTCAACGGCTTCGAGCCTCTCCGATCCTACGTGATCTGAGGGCTCGCAAGAGTTGCTCAGATCATCCCCGGTGGGCCCCTGTCGCCCGCCCGGGCTCGCCTGTGGAAACAATCCGCTTGTGAAGGATCGCGGAAATGAACATTGCAGATCTCATCGTTGAAGGCGTGGGAATCTCCCCCCTCGAGGGGGAGATGGCCGCGAAGCGGCCGGAGGGGGTCGGTTCGACTGGACTCGGCCTACTGCCGCAGATGGAGGCCGGCGCTTCACGCGCGACAACCCCCTCTGTCGCCTTCGGCGACATCTCCCCCTCGAGGGGGGAGATTGCGGTCGTCGCCGAAAGCGCCGCCGACGTCCCGGCGCGCGAGGCTTTGCTCGATCGCGCCATGGGGCCGAAGCGCCGGAAGAAGTCGTCGGAAAAGCTGCGGCGCGGCCGCCGGCCTTCGGAGGGCCTGGCCTTTGTCGCGCGCGATGCGTCGGGCACTGTTGCCGGCACGGTGCGGCTGTGGGACGTGGTGCTGGGCGAGGGCGGCAAGGCAGCGCTGCTGCTCGGCCCGCTTGCGGTCGACCCGGCGCTGAAAAATGCCGGCATCGGCTCGGCGCTGATGCGCCATGCGGTCACTGAGGCCGAGAGGCTTGGCCATGCGGCGATCCTGCTGGTCGGCGACGCGCCCTATTACGAGCGCTTCGGTTTTTCGGCCGCAAAGACCGGCTCGATGGCCATGCCGGGGCCTTACGAGCGGCACCGCCTGCTGGCGCGGGAACTGGTTGTCGGCGCGCTCGACGGCGCGCAAGGCACTCTGAAGGCGGCAGGGCGCAAGCTGAAGGCACAGAGGCTGCCGCTCGCTGCGTGACGGATCAGAAACAAGCCGCCCATTGCACGGCGGCTTATTTTCATCCCTGACCGGAGTGGATCAGCCGATCAGCTGGCTCAGCGCCATGGCGACGCTCATGTCGCCTTCGACCTTTATCTTGCCGGACATGAAGGCCATCGTCGGGTTGAGGTCGCCTGATATCAGCGAGTCCAGATCGTCGAGCGACAGCTTTATGGTGCAATCGGCCGGCGCATCGGTGGTCGAGACATCGGCGCCGTCGATAACGATGACGCCGTCGCTGCCGGTGTCGAATTTCACCGAGCGATCGAACCCGGCACTCGCCACGCGCGACCTGATGTTGTCGGCAATCTCCTGAACGCTCATGGCGGTTCTCCTCGTCTGCTTGCGTTTGTCGCGCGCCGGCGCTTCGATCTGGCCGAAGCCGCTTGCCTGGTTTTACAGCCACGGCCGCCGGCGCATATAGCTTCGGGTTGACGTTTACGTCAACGCAGTTCCCCGAGGTGAAGATGGGCTTTATCGCCGCAGCATCACGCGGGCATGGTTGCCGGTGCTGTCCTTCGCCAAATTCAGGGATGCTGTGCTGGTGCCGAGCATGAACGTGCAATCGGCGGCCGAGACCTTCCAGCGCGCCGGCGCCCAGGAATTGGCGGTGGTCGAGGATTTCACCGATCGCAAGGTGGTCGGGCTGCTGACCGAAGGCCACCTGATGCGGCGCTATGCCGAGGAACTCGACAAGTCGCGGCCGGATCTGTCGGGCGAGGGGTAGCCGCGTCCTGTCCGGATAGCGATGCGACACACATGTCGGCTGCTGCGTAAGGAGGGCTCACGTCAACGGCCCGCTAATCGCCGGCTCCGAAATCCGATTGCGCGAACTGTCTTCTTCCTTGTGGAAGAGTGTCTTGAAGAAAAAAGCGTCGGGAACCGCCTTGATTACTTTTGCGATCACGGCGATCGCGAGCACGGCAAACGCTAGGCGACCGAGAAGCACGCTCGTAACATCAGCGCCAAGCGTGACGACGACCAACGTATCCTCAATGAGGCTATGGGCAAAACCCATGAACACGCAGGCAAGGAATATCTGACGCGGCTCCGCGCTAGGCGTGCGCGCCTCGCGGATCAGCAGTCCTGCGCCATAGGAAATCCCGAGAAACAGGCCGACAGCGGCGAAAGGTACCGTCTGCTTTTCGATGCCGGCGAGCCGAAAGAGCGGTGCAAGCCCTCTGTTCATCCACTCCAAAATGCCCGACATCTTTAGAAGCTCGATCACCCAGCTCAGCGCAAGCAGAACAACGAGCATGATGCCCAGGGTTTTGAGCGTACCCAGGAGAAAGCCGCCCCAGTCGGTGCTTTCATTCGTCGGCATCCACGCCGGCTTCACCGGTCCTGACAGCCATCCGGTCACGGCGAATATCTGATGCAGAAGGACAGCAAAGACCAAACCCCCGCCAATACGAAGCGCCGCGGTGACCAGGAAGCTCGGCCCGGCCCTCTGAATGATCCGTTGCTCGATCGGAATGGCATGTGCAAACAGCAAGAGAGCCGAAAGAACCGTCATGTCGGCAGTGCTGAGCGCCGAAACCGGAACCAAGGTGAATACGATCACAAGCGCGCCCCAGATCCCGACCAGCAATCCCGTCAGCCAGGCAAAGGCGAGTTCCGGTGGCAACCCCACCTGCAACATGAGCGGGGAGAAGAACGGAGAAATCGCCTGGATGACGCCAAGGTCCTGCAGCAGCCGCGTGGCAATCGCAACCGGAACGATCACGCGAACCAGTTCCCAATAGATTTCAAGCGTCTCCAATGTCTTGCGATAGAAGGCGACGCAAATTGCCATCATGCTGCTCCATCATCCCTGGAGCCATCTGAGTAGCGTGAGACGCTTCGCATTTGTGGTCAAAGTTTGCGATTCCGTGCAATAAAATTGCAACGCACCGACGCTGAGCGCGACCAACATGGACAAGATCGACAGAAGGCTTCTCAACCTGCTCCAGGATGATGCCTCACGAACTAACGCCAAACTGGCGGGGTTAATCGGGCTTTCCCCTTCGAGCTGCCTGCGCCGCATACGACGACTGAAGAAAAGTGGTGTCATCAGCCGCGTCGTCGCGCTTCTCGCACCGGCAAAGGCTGGCCGGGGCTTGAAGGCGATCGTCATCGTCGAACTGGAGCGTCATGGTGAGCAGTATATGCGGGACTTTCTCGAGTTGGCCGCCCAGGAACCGGCCGTCACTCAGGCCTACAGTGTAAGCGGCGAAACCGATGCCGTCCTCATGCTCCGCCTGACGGATATGGAAGAGTTCGATGCACTGTGCGAGCGACTGTTCCGAGACCGAAGCAACGTCGCGCGATACCACACGATGTTCGTGATCCGAACGGCCAAAGAAGTGACCGCAATTCCACTGTAGTGTTCGGGTTATGATAGACCTGCTGGGCCGCGAATTCATAAACGAGCATTGGCCGCACGGAGCGCGGCTTGAGCTCGAGCCCAAATCATCCCCCGGCAAGGCGCGGCAGCAGGAATATCTCCGCCCCTTCCGGCAGTTCCTTCGACCAGGTGTCGCGATAGATCGTCCCGTCGATGGCGACGGCGATGCCGCGATCGATGTATGGCTCGAGGCCGGGATACTGTTCAGCCAGTTTCCTGAACAGCTCCCGAATATCCTTCGCCTCGATTTCGACCTTGCTCTTGCCTCCGGCGATCGCGCCGAGCGACCCCCAGAGCGTTACTTCGACCATCAGCCTCCCCGTTCCGCCTCGATCGCCGCCAGAATGCGCGGCGGCGACATCGGGATATGGGTCATGCGCACGCCCGCGGCGTTCGACACCGCATTGGCGATCGCCGCCAGCGGCGGCACGATCGAGGTCTCGCCGACGCCGCGCACCCCGTAGGGATGGTTTGGGTTGGGGATCTCGAGGATCTGCGTGTCGATCATCGGCAGGTCCGAGCAGACCGGGATGCGGTAATCCAGGAAGCCAGGGTTCTGCAGCCGCCCGTCCTTGCCGTAGATATACTCCTCGTTGAGCGCCCAGCCGATGCCTTGCGCGGCACCACCCTGGTATTGCCCCTCGACATAGGTCGGATGCACCGCCTTGCCGGCGTCCTGGACGACGGTGTAGCGCAGCACCCTGGTGGAGCCGGTCTCGGGATCGACCTCGATATCGCAGATATGGGTAGCGAAGGAGACGCCGGCGCCGTCGGCGACGAGCTCACTGTGGCCTGCGATCGGTCCCCCCGTCTTCCCTGACGCGGCTGCGATCTCCTTCAGCGACAATGCTGCAAGGTTGCCGTATTTCTCGCCCTTGGCAATCGCGTGACCTTTTTCCCAGACCACGTCGTCGACGGGTATGTCCCACATCTGTGCGGCGCGTTCCCGCAACACCTTGATGGCGTTGCGGGCGGCCGAGATCGTCGCCATGGAGGAGGAGAAGGTGCCGCGGCTGCCGTCCGTCATGTCGTTGTAGCCGAGGCTGGAGGTATCGGCGACCACCGCCTTGACCTGCTCATAGGGGATGCCGAGCTCCTCCGCCGCGACCAGCGAAAGCGACGCGCGGGAACCACCCACATCGACCGTGCCGACGGCAAGCGAGACCGAGCCGTCCATGCCGATGTTGAGGTCGGTGCAGGTCTGGCCACCGAAATTGAACCAGAAGCCGCAGGCCATTCCGCGGCCCTGGTTCCTGCCGAGCGGCGCCTTCATGTGCGGATGGTTCTTCACCGCCTCCAGCGTCGGCCCGATGCCGATCGGGCCATATACCGGTCCATAGGACGATCTGGTGCCTTCCTGCGCCGCGTTCCTGATCCGGAACTCGACAGGGTCCATGCCGATCTCCTTGGCCAGCTCGTCGACCGCACTTTCCACCGCAAACGCCGCCATCGGAGCCGACGGCGCGCGATAGGCCGCGGTCTTGGGCCGGTTGACCAGCACTTCGTAGCCGACCGTCCTGACGTTCTCGAGCTTGTAGCAGGCAAAGGCCGTCATGGCGCCGATCTCGGCCCACGTGCCGGCATAGGGGCCGCAGCTATAGCGCAGCGTCGCCTCGGCCGCCGTGATGGTGCCGTCCTTGCGGGCGCCGATCCGAACATCGATCGAGGTGGCGCTGGTCGGGCCGGAGGCGCGGAACACCTCGTCGCGCGTCATGACCAGCTTGACCGGCCGCCCGGCCTTGCGTGACAGCGCCAGTGCCACCGGCTCGGCCCAGACATGGGTCTTGCCGCCGAAACCGCCGCCGATCTCCGAGGAGGTGACGCGCAGCTTCGAGGCTTCCATGCCAAGCAGTTGGGCGCAGTGTTGGCGGTAGACAAAATGGCCTTGCGTACAGACCCACAGGTCGGCGGTGCCGTCGGAGCTGACACTGGCCACGCAGGCATGCGGCTCGATATAACCCTGGTGCGTCTGCTCGGTCTTGAAGGAGCGTTCGACGACGAAGTCGGCCTGGCCGAAACCTACATGGATGTCGCCATGGCCGTACTGGGTGCGCTTGGTGACATTGGAAGGCTTGAGGGGCTTTTGCTCGAGGCCCTCGGTGAAGATGGCGTCGTTGACCAGAGGTGCGGAGTGCTTCATCGCCTCGTCGACGTCGGTGACATGCGGCAGCACCTCGTAGTCGACCTCGATCAGCTTCAGTGCCTGCCTCGCCGTGCGGGCATCGACCGCAGCCACCGCGGCCACGGCATGGCCGTCATAGAGCGCTTTCTTGCGCGCCATGCAGTTGTCGAGGATGTCGTACATGGCGGCATCGCCGTCGGTGAGGTCGGGCAGGTCGGCCGCGGTGATCACGGCCTTGACGCCGGCGAGCTTCTCCGCCTTCGACGTGTCGATCTTCCTGATCGTGGCATGCGCATGGGGGCTTCTGAGAACGCGCCCGACCAGTTGCCCGGCCATGTTGAAGTCGGCGCCATAGCGTGCGCGGCCCGTCACCTTGTCGACGCCGTCGGGACGGATGGGACGCGTGCCGACAGCGGTGAAATTGCGTCCGGAGTAACGCGGATCGAAATTCATCGTCATGCTCCCTTCATCACGCTGGCGGCGTCCTGAACGGCACGCACGATCTTGTCATAGCCGGTGCAGCGGCAGAGGTTCCCGGCGAGGCCGAAGCGGATCTCCTCCTCGGTCGGATCGGGATTCTTGGCCAAAAGGTCCTTCGCCGCTATCAAAAAGCCCGGCGTGCAGACGCCGCATTGGAGTGCAGCGTGCTCCAGGAATTTCTGCTGCAGCGGATGCAGCCTGTCGCCATGCGCCATGCCCTCGATGGTCTCGACGCGCCGGCCCTCGGCCTCCGCGCCGAGCACCAGGCACGAGCACACCAGCCGATCGTCGAGGATGATGCTGCAGGCCCCGCAGTCGCCGGTGCCGCAGCCTTCCTTGGCGCCCGTCAGCCCCAGGCGATCGCGCAGGACATCAAGCAGCGTCTCGTCCGGCTGGCAAAGGAACTCGACATTGTCGCCGTTGATTGTCGTTGATACTGCCACACCAGCCATCATTTGCCTCCTGCGCGTGCATAGGCGGTCGTGGCGGCCCGCTTGGCCAGCACACCCGCGACTTTCCGTCTGAATTCGATAGTGCCGCGCTTGTCGTCGATCGGGCGGCAGGCACCCGAGCAGACCTTGGCGAGCCTGTCCAGCGTGGCTTCGTCCAGCTTGGAGCCGATGAGAACCTCGGCGGCCTCCTCGACCAGAATCACCGTCGGCGCCACGGCGCCCAACGCCAGACGGGCGGATTTGACGCGACCTTGCTCATCGAGCGTCAAGTTCACGCCGGCGCTTACCACTGCGATGTCCATCTCCGTGCGCGGAATGAAACGCAGATAGGCATCGCCCGAACGCGGTAGACGGCTGTCGAGCAGGATTGCCTCGATGATCTCGCCCTTGGCCAGCGACGTCTTGCCCGGCCCAGTCGGCACCGCTTGCACGGCAATCGTGCGCCTGGTTCCCGGGCCGACGACCACAGCCTTGGCGCCAGCGGCCACCAGCGCCGGCACGCTGTCGGCGGCCGGCGAGGCGTTGCACAGATTGCCGACGATGGTGCAGCGTCCCTGCACCTGCTTCGAGCCGATCAGCTTGGCCGCTTCGACGACGCCGGGCCATGCCTTCTGCAGGGCCGTGTTCTCGCCCAGCACGGCGCAGGGGACCGCCGCGCCGATGCTGAAGCCCTCGGCTGTTTCCCTGATCTCGCCAAGCCCGTCGATCGCCTTGATGTCGACGATCAGGTCGGGTTCGATAAAGCCGCCTTTCATTCTCACCAAGAGGTCGCTGCCTCCGGCGAGGATGGCGGCCGTGCCGGCTGAACCGGCCAACAGGCCGGCGGCGTCTTCAATTGAAAGCGGACGTATGTAACGCATCGTCTCCCCTTAGTGGTCATAGTCACACCAACTGATATAACCGTCTCTCCACAATGGCCATCCTGTTCGTGCATTCGCGGATTGGGCCAGGCGCCGCAATTTCCTTTGCTCGTCCAACTGGACGCACCGCCAGCCACTAATGCTCGATCGGTCCCTTCGGCATCACCAGCGCCGTGCCTGCTGTCGTCGGGCGCTCGATCATGCGGCGGACGCGCGGTGGCTCGTTGCCGCTGTGCAGCGCCCTTATGCGCTCGCCGATGACGGCGTCGGCGTAGGTGGCGCGCCGATTGTGGCGGATATATTCGACCCAGGTCGGCGTGTGGTAGTGCTCGATCCATATCGAGGGATTTTCGAGATCGCGCGCCAAGGTCCAGTTGCGGGCGCCATCACGGCGGCGGATGCGGCCGCGCTCGGCCATGGTGGCGAGGAATTCCGGTACGTCCTCGTTGCGGATGACATATTCGATCATGATGGCGATGGGACCGCTGCGCGGCTTGAGATCAAGCGCCAGATGCGGCTCCTGAAAACGGTTGAGCGGATCGAGGTTGAGCACGGCCTGCTGCGGCAGCGGCAGCAGCAGGCCGATGGCGCCTCCCGCCAGCATGGCGACGCTGGCCGCCATCAGGGCGACTTCGGCGCCATGCGCGTCGGCAACGACACCCCAGACCCAGCTGCCGAGCGCGATGCCGCCGAAGGTCGCGGTCTGGTAGACCGAAAGCACGCGGCCGACCACCCAGCGCGGCGTCGACATCTGCACGGTGACGTTGAAGTGCGACAGCGCGGTCACCCAGCAGGCGCCGCCGAGCAGCAGACCGAGCGACGTCTGCCAGGCATGATTGCTGACGGCGGCGTTGAAGGCGCAGACGGCGAAGCCGGCGAATGCCATGCGCACCATGGTTTCGCTGGACAGCAGCTGCCGCAGCCTGACGCTGGTCAGCGCGCCGCCGACGGCGCCGATGCCGAAGGCGCCGAGCATGATGCCGTAGCTCAAGGCATCGCCCTTGACGACGTCGCGCGCGACCAGCGGCAGCAGCGCCAGGACCGCGCCGGCGCTGAAGCCGAAAGCCGAGCTCCTGACCAGCACCTTGCCGATATTGGGCGACATGGCGACGTAGCGCAGGCCGGCGCCCATTGCGGCGCCCAGCGTCTCGCGCGGCAAGGCGGAGGCCGGCAGTTCCGGCTTCCAGCGGGCCAGCACGACGATGAGGCCGACATAGCTCAGCGTGTTGACGGCGAAGGCCGCGGCAGCGCCTGCCGCGGCAACGATGATGCCGCCGATCGCCGGGCCGACGCTGCGCGTCAGGTTGAAGCCCATCGAGTTGAGCGCGATCGCCGCCGGCACCTTGGTGCGAGGCACCATGTCGCCGACCGAAGCCTGCCAGGACGGACTGTTGAGCGCGGTGCCGCTGTCGATCAGGAAGGTGAAGGCGAGCAGCGTCCACGGCGTCATCAGGTCGAGATAGGTGAAGACGGTCAGGAGAGCCGAGACGACGAGCATGAAGATCTGCGCGATCAGCATGATCTTGCGCCGGTTGAAGCTGTCGGCGATAGCGCCGGCCAGCAGCGCGAAGAGCATGATCGGCAAGGTGGTCGAGGCCTGGACCAATGCAACCTGGTAGGACGAGGTGGCGATCGTCGTCATCATCCAGGCGGCGCCAACGCCCTGGATCAGGCCGCCGAAATTGGAGACGAGGCTGGCGGACCACACCGCCCGGAAGATGCCGTGCCGGAACGGCGCCAGCGCCGAGGCGCTTTCGCTTTCCGGTGTGTCGTCGTTCATAAATGCTTTCCCGGGCTCAAATGCGTTTGTTCTTCCGATCAATAGGCCCTGCAAGCCGTGGGTTCAAAAAATAGAACATCATTTCGCAAAGGGCGAACGCATTCTGGAAAAACATCATGGTCCAACAACAAGATAGCGGGCGGGTCAGCGCGTGCCGCCGCAGGCTGAACGATCGGTCAGGCAGGCGGTACCGCTTGCCGAGCGCTGCCATCTGATTGGCAGGCACCGGCGGCACTTCTAGCGGTCCTCGAAGCCGGTCAGCACGCCGACGGCGTTGATGCCGATCTCCTCGACGGCGTAGCCGCCTTCCATGACGAACAGCGTCGGCAGGCCGAGCCTGGCGATGCGGCGGCCGATCCTGGGGTAGTCGGAGGTCTTCAGCTTGAACTGGCTGATCGGGTCCTTCTCGAAGGTGTCGACGCCGAGTGAAACCACGACGACGTCAGGAGCATAAGCCGAAAGCCTCGTGCAAGCGTCCTCGAGTGAGGCGTTCCACACGTCCCAGCCGGTGCCGAAGGGCATCGGGTAATTGTCGTTGAAGCCTTCGCCGTCGCCCTCGCCGCGTTCGTCGGCATGGCCGAGGAAGAAGGGATATTCCGTCATCGGATCGCCATGCAGGTTCAGCACCTGAACGTCACCTCGGCGATAGAAGATCTCCTGGGTGCCGTTGCCGTGGTGATAATCGATGTCGAGGATCGAAACGCGCCCGGCGCCATGGTCGCGGAACCATTGCGCGGCGACGGCGGCGTTGTTGATGAAGCAATAGCCGCCCATGAAGGCCGCCCCCGCATGGTGCCCTGGCGGGCGGCACAGCGCGAAGGCGGAAGGCTCACCGGCCTTGACCAGCGCGGCGGCGGTCAACGCGACGTCATAGGACGACTTGATCGCATCCCATGTGCCTTTGACGAACGTTGCCCCACCGTCGAAGGAGTAGAAGCCGAGCAGCGCATCGATGCCTTTCGGGCGCACGTCGCCGCGCAGGCCGCGCGTCGGCCAGGTGAAGGGAATGGCCGAACCGCTGCGGCCCGATGCTTCCCAGAGCGGCCACACGGTCGGCAGGAAATCGATATAGTCGCTGGCATGCACCTTCCTGGCGGCGGCGAGGTCGTGGCTTTCCGGCGGCAGGATCGGACCGAGCTTCTCGCTCTCCACCCGCGCCCTGATGAACTCGGCGCGCGACGGCTTTTCAAAGGCCGGCACGATGGCGCCGGCGATCAATTCGACATTGCCGGAATGGCCGGCATGGAAAGGCGACAAAACAGTCTTCATGAAATTGTTCCGTGGTGAGACGCGGCGACCCTAACCGTCCTGCACTGCCTTTCACAAGGCGCTGGGCCAACCAGCCATGGCTTGCTGGCCCGGCAGCCGGTCGTCTAGCCTGCCGGCAGCGCAACCGACCTGCGGGTAATCATGAGTTCAAATGCCGACCTGATCGTCACCAATGCCCGTGTGCTGACCATGGACGAAGGCAATCCGACAGCCGAAGCGGTGGCGATAAAGGACGGCAACATCCTGGCGGTTGGCGATCGCCGGACGATCGAGACGCTGAAAGGGCCGGCCACGAAGATTATCGATGCGCAAGGCGGTTCGGTGGTGCCGGGCTTCATCGAAGCGCATATGCACCTTTTCGGCGGCGCCGCCGAACTGGACAATCTGCACCTTCAGGGCGTGCATGGCTTCGATGCGCTGAGCGACGCGATCCGCGCCTACGCTGCGGCACGGCCGAACGCCAAATTGCTGCTTGGGGCCGGCGTCGACTACACTATCCTTTCCAAGGAAGAGCCGGTCACCCGCCATCATCTCGACCGCATCATCGCCGACCGGCCGTTCGCGATGTCGGCTTCCGATCACCACACGATGTGGGCCAACACCAAGGCGCTGAAGCTGGCTGGCATCCTGCACGGCAAGCAACTCGGCCCCGGCAACGAGATCGTCATGGGCGCCGACGGCCTCGCGGCGGGCGAATTGCGCGAGGGAGAGGCGTTCGGGCCGATCCTCGAGCTTTCCGGGCAGAACCGCGTGCGGCTCGGCCTTGCGACAGGCGGCGAGCCCGAGCCGTACCCTTCCGCAGCCGAAGTCGCGGCCGATCGCGACCTGATGCATCGCGGTCTGGAATGGTGCGCCCGCCACGGCATCACCTCGATCCAGAACATGGACGGCAATCTCTACCAACTCGAACTGCTTGCCGGTTTGGAGCAGGAAGGGCGGCTGCTCTGCCGCACCAAGATACCTTTTCATTTCAAGAACTTCATGACGCTCGACAAGCTGGAAAAGGCATCGAGCATGGCCAACTCCTATCGATCGGAATGGCTGTCGTCCGGCATGGTCAAGATGTTTTACGACGGCGTGCTGGAAGGCTGGACCGCGGTCATGGTCGACGACTATGCCGACCGGCCGGGCTGGCGCGGTGAGCCGCTGTTCACGCCAGAGCATTTCGCGAGGTAGCGGTGGAGGCCGACCGGCGCGGGCTGCAGATCGCCGTGCATTCGATAGGCGACGGCGCTGTGCGCGCGGTCCTCGACGGTTACGAGGCGGCGCGGCGGAAGAACGGCAGGCGCGACAGCCGGCACCGGGTCGAGCACATCGAGGTCACCACTGCCGCCGACGTGCCGCGCTTTGCCGAACTCGGCGTCGTCGCCTCGATGCAGCCGCCGCACCCGCCCGGCGCCATGGACTTCCCGCTGGAGCCGACGCTCTCGCGCATTGGCCGCGAAAGATGGCCGCTCAGCTATGCCTGGCGGACGCTGAAGCAGGCGGGCGCGCATGTCGTTTTCGCTTCCGACTGGCCGGTGTCGCGGGTCGACCCGATCCTGGGCATTCGGGCGGCGGTGCTGCGCAAGCCTTGGGCAGAGGGCGACCCCGACCAGAGCTTCTCGCTGCTGGAAGCGCTTGCGGGCTATACGGTCGAAGGCGCCTATGCCGAATTCATGGAACACCGTAAGGGCCGGCTGAAACCAGGCTATCTGGCCGATCTGGTGGTGCTGTCGGCCGATATCGAGGCAACTGAACCGGCTTCCTTGCACAAGGTGCGTCCGGTCAGCACCATCTGCGGCGGCAAGATCACTTACCGGGGTTGATGATGGCGCTGACTATGGCATGGGGCTTGCGTTCTGAACCGAGATCCAGATGCATGGTTGCCAAGCCGACCGGCATATGCTGACAATCGAATGGGAACTGGATCCGCCATCAAGAGCGGACATGAAAATGGGGTAATGCGTGCCGGATCAACCGGGTAAGAGTGCAATCGAGGTCTGCGGCGTCCGCAAGGTGTTCGGTACCGGGGACGCACAAGTCGCCGCTCTCGACACGGTTTCGGTGTCGATCCGCGAGAACGAGTTCTTCACGCTGCTGGGGCCGTCGGGCTGCGGAAAGACGACGCTGCTTAGGCTGATCGCCGGCTTCGATTTTCCCAGTGAAGGCGAAATCCTGCTGCACGGCCACGACATCGCGCCGCTGCCGCCGTTCAAGCGGCCGGTCAACACCGTCTTCCAGTCCTATGCGCTGTTCCCGCACATGACAGTGGCCGAGAATATCGGCTTCGGCCTGGAGATGCTGGGCAAGCCGAAAGCCGAAATCAAGGCACGCGTCGCCGAGATGCTGAAGCTGGTCAAGATGGAGGCGCTGAGCGGCCGCCGCACCAGCCAGATCTCCGGCGGCCAGCAGCAGCGCGTCGCACTGGCCCGCGCGCTGGCGCCGCAGCCGAAAGTGCTGTTGCTCGACGAGCCGCTGTCGGCACTCGACTACAAGCTGCGCAAGGAAATGCAGATCGAACTGAAACGGCTGCAGCACCAGACCGGCATCACCTTCATCTTCGTCACCCATGACCAGGAAGAAGCGCTGACCATGTCCGACCGCATCGCCGTGATGTCGGCCGGCAAGATCCTGCAGGTCGGCACGCCCTGGGACATCTATGACAAGCCGGCCGAGCGCTTCGTCGCCGACTTCATCGGCGAAACCAATTTCCTGACCGCGGCCATCACCGGCATCGGCAACGGCAAGGCGCGCGCGACACTAAAATCCGGCGCGACGATCGACGCGACGGTGGCTGAGGGCTTCCAGCCGAAGGAGAATGCGACGCTGGTGGTCAGGCCGGAACACGCCAAGCTGACCGGCGGCAAGGGCGATCTTTCCGGAACCGTCGAAAACATCGTCTATTTCGGCACCGACACGCATATTCATGTCCAACTGGACAGCGGCGAAGCCTTCACCGTGCGCCAGCAGAACACGCGCAGCGCAGGCTGCGGTTTCGAGCGGGGCGACAAGGTCGGCGTCTCGATCGGCAACGACGCCGCGCAAGTGCTGAGGGATTGATGGCGAGCGCGGAAGAAGTCGCCAAGGCGGCCGAACGGCGCGACATCCGCGACCGCTGGCTGCTGTCGGCGCCGGCCCTGCTGATCATCTTCCTTGCAGCAACCGGTCCCTTGCTGATCGTGCTGGTTTATTCGTTTTTGACGCCCGGCCCTTATGGCGACGTGAAGTGGCAATTCTCGCCCGAGGCCTGGACATCGGTGTTCATGGAACGCGACATCTTCGACGACACGCTTTCCATTGCTGCCGCCCATGTCACTATCTTCTGGCGCTCGATCAAGCTTGCCATCGTGACCACGATCGCTACTTTGGCGCTTGGTTTTCCTACTGCCTATTTCATGGCGACGCGCAGCGAGAAGACGCGCGATCTCTGGCTGTTCCTGATCACCATACCGTTCTGGACCAACTTGCTGATCCGCACCTTCGCCGTGCTGCAGATCATCCGCAACGAGGGGTTGATTAACACGGTGCTGCTCAAGCTCGGCATCATTTCGGGGCCGATCCAGATATTGTTCACCGATTCGGCGATCCTGATCGGCATGGCCTATGTCTATCTGCCGCTGATGGTGCTGCCGATCTACGCCAGCATGGAAAAACTCGATTTCCGGCTGGTCGAAGCCGGCTACGATCTTTATGCGACACGCTTCCAGGTGCTCAGGCGTATCATTTTCCCGCTGGTCAAGCCGGGCGTCATCGCCGGCTCCATCCTGGTGTTCATTCCGGCGCTCGGCGCCTATGTCACACCGGTCCTATTGGGCGGCGGTAAGACCATGATGCTTTCCAACCTGATCGAGCTGCAGTTCGGGCAAGGCCGCAACTGGCCGCTCGGCTCGGCGCTGTCGATCGCCGTCATGGTCATCGTCATGGTGGCGCTGCTCGCCTATGTGCGTAACACCGGCCGGTCGGAGATGCGTCATGGCTAGCAGCTTCGCAATCAAGCATCAGCCGGGATTCACCGCGATCGCCGCGACCTGCTTCGTCGTCCTCTATCTGCCCATCGTCGTGCTGGTCGTCTATGCCTTCAACGCCGCGACCTCGACGTCGGAATGGGGCGGCTTCTCGCTCAAATGGTTCCAGTCGGCGTGGCAGAACACGCAAGTCATCGACGCCACCGTGCGCTCCTTCCAGATCGGCGCCATCGCGGCGATCCTGGCCACGATCTTCGCCACCATGGCGGCGCTCGCCACCACGCGCACGCCGCCCTATCCCGGCCTGACCTTCAAATATGCCGCCATCAACCAACCTTTGATGGTGCCGGAGATCGTCACCGGCGTGGCGCTGCTGATCTTTTTCTCGCGCATCAAGATATTCACCGGCTATTCCGGACTCGGCTACCTAATCGCGGCGCATACGGCCTTTTGCATTCCGTTCGCCTACCTGCCGATCCGGGCGCGGCTGGAGAACATGGACCTGACGCTGGAACGGGCCGCCGCCGATCTCTATGCGACGCCGTGGAAGACGTTCCGCCGCATCACCCTGCCGCTGCTTTGGCCCGGCATCCTGGCCGGATTGATGCTGGCCTTCGTAATCTCGCTCGACGATGTCGTCATCACCGAGTTCGTGAAATCGGGCGGCCAGGACACGCTGCCGACCTACATGCTTGGCCAGATACGTCGAGGGGTAACGCCGGAGATCAACGCGATATCGACCGTGTTCCTGCTCTTGTCGGTCGCCATCGTGACGTTGTTTTTCTTCATCAGCAGGAAACGGGACTGAAAATCGAAAATGGGAGCTAAAACATGAACTGGAAGACATCAGCGACCGCCGTCGGGTTGGCGCTGCTCGCCTCGACAAGCGGCGCTTTCGCGGACGGCGTTTTGAACATCTACAATTGGGGCAACTACACCAGCCCCGACGTGATCAAGAAGTTCGAGCAGAAATACAACATCAAGGTGACCATCACCGATTACGATTCGAACGATACGGCGCTGGCCAAGGTTCGCCAGGGCGGCACCGGCTTCGACATCGCGGTGCCTTCGCAAACCTTCGTGCCGATCTGGATCAAGGAAGGCCTCGTTCAGGAGACCGATCCCGGCAAGATGGAGAACTTCAAGAACGTGGCGCCGGAATGGGCCAATCCCGATTTCGATCCGGGCCGCAAATATTCCGTGCCATGGGCCTGGGGCACGGTGGGCATCGTGGTGAACACCGATGTCTACAAGGGGCCGTCGGACAGTTGGGGCATCATCTTCAACACGCCCGACGAACTGAAGGGCAAGGTCAACGTCGTGCCGGAAATGAACGACGTCATGTTCGCGGCGACCAAATATGTCGGCGCCGCGCAATGCGCCAGCGACAAGGAAACGCTGAAGAAGGTGCGTGACACGCTGGTTGCTGCCAAGCCGAACTGGATCGCAATGGAATACAATACCATCGAGAAAATGGGCGCCGGCGATTTCAAGGCGACCAGCGACTGGAACGGCTCAGCCCTGCGCCAGCGGCTGGCGAACCCCAAGATCCACTATTTCTATCCCAAGGAAGGTTTTGGCCTCTGGAGCGACAATGTCATGGTCCTGAAGGAAGCCAAGAATGTCGAGAACGCCAAGCTGTTCCAGAACTTCATCATGGATCCGGAAAATGCCGCCGGCCTATCCGCCTTCCACCGCTACGCCAACGGCATTGCCGGTTCCGACAAGTACATGCCGGCCGATATGAAGGATGCGCCGGAAGTCATCATCCCGGAAGACGTCAAGGCGCATGGCGAGCTGCAAAAATTGTGTTCCGAGGACGTGCAGGCAATCTACAGCAAGATCTGGACCGAACTGCAGAAGTGACCGCATCGTGATGGACCCGGCGGCAGGCGCCGGCCGGGTCCGTTTTGTCCGCATTTTTTTAACGTCGCCTATCGGTGGCGACACTGAAAGCCGTGCACGCCATCGCCGCGGCGCTCGCCTAGAACGCCAAAGACCCGGAAGGAAGCGGCTATGGCCGGCAAGACCGCGTTCGAGACCAGATATGGCTTTGCCCGCAAGGAGGTGCTGCTCGGCAATTGGCGGGAAAGCCCGTTCAGCCGGTGGTCGTTCCAGAATGTCGGCGAGCTGGTGCCGAGCGCTGCCGTGGCGGCACAGCCGGGCAGCAGCGAAGCGTCGGCCCAGGATTTCGGCGGGCTACTTGGCGAAAAAGTCGCTCTTGCAGGCGGCGCGGAGACTGTCGCGGCGTTTCTCGCGCGCTCCGATACCGACGCGCTGACGATCATGAAACGCGGCAAATTCGTCGGCGACTGGTTCGCGCCGCATATGGAGTTTGGGGCGCGCCACATCGTCTTTTCGATCAGCAAGTCGCTGACCGCCATTGTTGCCGGCATATTGGAAGGCGAGGGGATTTTCGATCCGCAGGCTCCGGTAAGCCGCTATCTGCCCGAAGCCGCCGGCTCGGCCTATGGCGATGCGCGTGTGCGGCACGTGCTCGACATGAGTGTCAGCCTCGATTTCGAAGAGGCCTATCTCGATCCGGAAAGCGCCTTCGCCCGCTACCGCCGCGCCATGCTGTGGAATCCAGGCGGGGGCATCGAGAGCCTGGCCACTTTCCTCATGACGCTGCAGGGTCTGGCCGAGCCGCATGGCCGGACGTTCCGCTACCGTTCGCCCAATTCCGACCTGCTCGGCATCCTGCTCGAACGTGCGTCTGGCCGGCGTTTCGACGATCTGATGCGCGAAAAATTATGGGAGCCGCTCGGCGCCGTCGGCGACGCCTCGGTGACAGTCGACATGGAAGGCACGGCGCGCACCGCTGGCGGCATTTCGGTGACGCCGCGCGACCTTGCACGCGTCGGCGAGATGATGCGGCAAGGCGGCGTGGCCAATGGCCGCCGCGTCGTGCCGGAAGCCTGGATGCGCGACACGACCGAAACTGGCGGCGACGCCGAGGCCTGGCGGCGCGGCACGATGGCGTTCCTGTTTCCGCGTGGCCGCTATCGCAACAAATGGTACCAGACGGGCGCGGCAAGCGGCGCCTTCTGCGGCATCGGCATCCACGGCCAGTGGCTTTACGTCAATCCGAAGGCCGAAATGGTAATCGCAAAGATGTCGTCGCAGCCGGTACCGGTCGACGATCCGCTCGATCTGGATATGATTTCCTTCTTCGAGGCGCTGAGCCGGATGGTCTGATCCATCCAGACAGCCCGACCTTTCCTGTGGACCTCTCGCCGGGTTGAAAATGGCGCGGTTGGCGCGGCAGTGCTCTGCGCCTATGGTCGCTGCTCGTTTCGACTAGCGACAGGTACGACATGGCAGCCGACATCAAGCGCATCGCAACCATCATAGCCGCCGAGATCGCCGCGCGGCCCGAACAGGCTGCGGCGGCGATCGGCTTGCTCGACGACGGCGCGACCGTGCCGTTCGTGGCGCGCTACCGCAAGGAGGTCACCGGCGGCCTCGACGACACGCAGCTGCGCGACCTCGCCGAGCGGCTGGCCTATCTGCGCGAACTCGACGCGCGCCGCGACACCATCCTTGGTTCGATCCGCGAGCAGGGCAAGCTGACCGAGGAGCTCGAAGCAAAGATCGCTGCAGCCGCTACCAAGGCCGAACTCGAAGACATCTACCTGCCTTACAAGCCGAAGCGCCGGACCAAGGCCGAGATCGCACGCGAGCGCGGGCTCGGGCCTCTGGCGGAAGCTATTCTCGCCGACCGTACGGCTGTACCCGCCGAGCTGGCGCTGGCCTACATCAGCGAGGACGTGGCCGACGCCAAGGCGGCGCTCGAGGGTGCGCGCGATATCCTGTCCGAACAGTTCGCCGAGAATGCCGATCTGGTCGGCAGATTGCGGACCTACATGAAGGAACGCGCCTTTCTGCGCTCGCGCGTCGTCGACGGCAAGCAGGAGGCCGGCGCGAAATTTTCCGACTATTTCGACCATGTCGAGCGCTGGGCCAACGTGCCGAGCCATCGCGCGCTGGCCATGTTGCGCGGCCGCAACGAGGAGGTTCTGTCACTCGACATCGAAGTCGATGCCGATGACGCCTCTCCGGTGAAACCGGTTGAGCGGATGATCGCCGACGCCTACGCCATCGGCCGCCAGTTGCCGGGAGACCGCTGGCTGATGGAGGTCGCCGGCTGGACCTGGCGCACAAAGCTGTCGCTGCACCTGACGCTCGATCTGATGCGCGATCTGCGCGAGCGGGCCGAAGAAGGAGCCATCCATGTCTTCGCCCGCAATCTCAAGGATTTGCTGCTTGCCGCCCCTGCCGGCTCACGGCCGACGATGGGGCTCGATCCGGGCATTCGCACCGGCGTCAAGGTGGCGGTGGTGGACGGCACCGGCAAGCTGCTGGCGACGACAACGGTCTATCCGTTCCCGCCGAAGAACGACGTGCGCGGCACGCAGGCCGAACTGGCCAAGCTCATCCGGCTGCACAAGGTCGAGCTGATCTCGATCGGCAACGGCACCGGCAGCCGCGAGACCGAAAGGCTGGTGGCCGACATGCTGGCTGACATGCCTGCCGGGTCCGGGCCGAAGCCGCTCAAGGTGATCGTCAGCGAGGCCGGCGCCTCGGTCTATTCCGCCTCGGCAACGGCGGCGGCGGAATTTCCCGGCCTCGACGTGTCGCTGCGCGGGGCAGTGTCCATCGCGCGGCGCCTGCAGGATCCGCTCGCCGAACTGGTCAAGATCGAGCCCAAGTCGATCGGCGTCGGCCAGTACCAGCACGACGTCGATCAGTACCGCCTCGGCCGCTCGCTGGAAGCCGTGGTCGAGGATGCGGTAAACGCCGTCGGCGTCGATCTCAACACGGCCTCAGCGCCGCTTCTGGCGCGGGTTTCGGGTCTCGGCGCATCGCTGGCCGAGGCGATCGTTGCGCATCGCGATGCCTCCGGCCCGTTCGCCAGCCGCCGCGAACTGTTGAAGGTCTCCCGCCTTGGACCCCGCGCGTTCGAGCAATGCGCCGGCTTCCTGCGCATTCCAAACGGCAGCGAACCCCTCGATGCCTCGGCCGTGCATCCGGAAGCCTATGGCGTTGCCAAGAAGATCGTCGCGGCCTGCGGGCGCGACGTCCGCTCGCTGATGGGCGACAGCGCCGCACTCAAGGCGCTCGATCCGCGCGTCTTCGTCGATGAGCGCTTCGGCCTGCCGACGGTGCGCGACATCCTGGCGGAGCTGGAAAAGCCCGGCCGCGATCCGCGCCCCGGCTTCAAGACCGCGACCTTTGCCGACGGCATCGACGACATCAAGGATCTGAAGCCCGGCATGCAGCTTGAAGGCACCGTCACCAATGTCGCGGCTTTCGGCGCCTTCGTCGATATCGGCGTGCACCAGGACGGATTGGTGCACGTCTCGCAACTGGCCGATCGGTTCATCAAGGACGCGCATGAGGTGGTCAAGGCCGGCGACGTGGTCAAGGTGCGTGTCGTCGACGTCGATATCAAGCGCAAGCGCATCGGCCTGTCGATGCGCAAGGATGGTGACGGTGGCGCACCGAAGCCGCGCGACAATGGCGGCAGGCCGGTGCCGCGCGCGCCCGCGCCCCAACGCCAGCCGGAGCGGCCGGTGCAGCAGGGCGCGTTCGGCGCCGCTTTGGCCGATGCGTTGAAGCGGAAATAATTTCGCGAGCCGGCTGTGGCAGGTCAGACGGCGGCGCTCGACATTGATGATCCATCACCAATGCTCATGGATCGGCGAAGCTATTTCGTTTGATTTTTTCAGGACGGGAGCCGATAAGCCGCGCGTTTCAAGATTTCTGTTTCGATGCATGTCGTTATCCCCAAGCTGCCGAACACCCTCGGGTCAGGCCCGCGGGCAAGCTTTGGGCGACATGCATGAGTTTGGGAGACCGAGAGCCATGGCCGCCGACAAGAACGCATTCGTCTGGGATGATCCTTTCCTGATCGAGGACCAGCTTTCGGAGGACGAGCGCATGGTGCGCGATGGCGCCGCGGCGTTTGCCGCCGACAAGCTCGCTCCTAAGATCGAGGAAGCCTATCTCGAGGAGAAGACCGACGCCGGGATCTTCCGCGAAATGGGCGAGGCCGGTCTGCTCGGCATCACCATCCCCGAGGAATATGGCGGGCTCGGCGCCAACTACGTCACCTACGGGCTGGTCGCGCGGGAAGTGGAGCGGATCGACTCGGGTTATCGCTCGATGATGAGCGTGCAGTCGTCGCTGGTAATGTATCCGATCCATGCCTATGGCTCGGAAGAACAGCGCAAGAAATACCTGCCGAAGCTGGCGTCGGGCGAATGGATCGGCTGCTTTGGCTTGACCGAACCTGATGCCGGTTCCGACCCGGGCGGCATGAAGACGCGGGCCGAGAAGACTGCGAGCGGCTACAGGATCTCCGGCTCGAAGATGTGGATTTCCAACGCGCCGATCGCCGACGTGTTCGTCGTCTGGGCAAAGTTGTCCGACGAAAGTGGGGGCGCGCATGACAACCAGATTCGCGGCTTCGTCCTGGAAAAGGGCATGAACGGGCTGTCGGCGCCGAAGATCGGTGGCAAGCTGTCGCTGCGAGCCTCGATCACCGGCGAAGTGGTGATGGAAGGCGTCGAGGTAGGCGACGACGCGCTGCTGCCCAATGTCTCGGGTCTCAAAGGGCCGTTTGGCTGCCTCAACCGGGCACGCTACGGAATTTCCTGGGGCGCCATGGGCGCGGCTGAGGATTGTTGGCACCGCGCCCGCCAGTATGGCCTCGACCGCAAGCAGTTCGGCAAGCCGCTGGCCGGTACGCAGCTTTTCCAGAAGAAGCTCGCCGACATGCAGACCGAGATCGCGCTCGGCCTGCAGGGCAGCCTGCGCGTCGGGCGGCTGATGGACGAAGGCAAGATGGCGCCGGAGATGATCTCGCTCGTCAAGCGCAACAATTGCGGCAAGGCGCTCGACATCGCCCGCCAGGCCCGCGACATGCATGGCGGCAACGGCATCCAGATCGGCTACCACGTCATGCGCCACGCCCAGAACCTGGAAACCGTCAACACCTACGAGGGCACGCATGACGTGCATGCGCTGATCCTCGGACGGGCGCAGACCGGGTTGCAGGCATTCTTTTAGGGTTCAGGCTCCGCTTCCAGGATGCCCGTGCCTGGTATCTCCCCTCGCAAAGCGGGAGATCGGCAACTTTCGTCGACCATGCCACATTTTGTTCTTGCTTTGTGCCGGCAGCTATGCTACTAATTTGGGTATGGTGCTAATTGGCTCCAACGACCCGCCCGCCGAGGCGGGTTTTTCTTTTCCGCTCTTTTCGACGAAGCATCGCGTGTGCTGCCGATCATCGATATCGGCGGGAAGCGCCCGGTGCTGACCCGCCGGACTTCGGCTCTGCAGCGTTGCAACGTCTTGCCGCCACACTGCGGAATCCCGGGGTCGGCGCTCCGTTTCGTGAGCTATGAAAGCTGCTTGATTTAGGTGCAGCGCAACATCTCTGCTTGGAGAATGGTCAGCATTCGTGTCAGGGTTCAGCGAACTCCTTTTGAAACGCCGACTTCAGGGGCACCATGGCAATTCTGGCAGCCGTCTATCACCTGACCCATTACAAATACGACCGGCCGGTCGTCTTAGGCCCGCAAGTCATAAGGTTGCAGCCTGCGCCGCATTCCCGCACCAAGGTGCTCAGCCATTCGCTGAAGGTCGGGCCGGCAAATCACTTCGTCAATCTGCAGCAGGACCCCTACGGCAATTTCCTGGCCCGCTTCGTCTTTCCCGAGCCGGTGACGGAACTGAAGATCGAGGTCGATCTCGTTGCCGACATGACGGTCTACAATCCGTTCGATTTCTTCGTCGAACCGTCGGCCGAGACGTTTCCATTCGAATACCCCGAAGAGATCCGGGACGATCTGACCATCTATCGAACGCCGGAACCGGCGGGGCCGCTGTTGGAGGCATTCCTGAAAACCATCCCGCGCCACCCGACCAACACCGTCAATTTTGTCGTCGACCTCAATGCGCGGCTACAGCGCGAGATCGCGTATATCGTGCGCATGGAAACCGGCGTCTTCTCGCCCGAGGAAACGCTGGCCGCCGGCAAGGGGTCGTGCCGCGATTCGAGCTGGCTCCTGGTGCAGATACTGAGGAACCTCGGCATCGCCGCGCGTTTCGTCTCCGGCTACCTGATCCAGCTCAAACCCGACCTCGTTGCGCTCGACGGGCCGCCCGGCACGGCGACCGATTTCACCGACCTCCATGCCTGGTGCGAGGTGTATCTGCCGGGCGCCGGCTGGATCGGCTTCGACCCGACCTCCGGCCTGCTCACCGGCGAAAGCCATGTGCCGCTCGCGGCAACGCCCCATTTCCGCAATGCCGCGCCGATCTCCGGCATGGCGAGCTTCGCCAATGTCGAATTCGGCTTCGACATGCGGGTAGACCGCATCGCCGAGCGTCCGCGCATTACCAAGCCGTTCTCCGACGAGAGCTGGCAGGCGCTGGACGCGCTGGGGGTCCAGGTCGATGCTGCGCTCCAGGCCGGCGATGTGCGGCTGACCATGGGCGGCGAGCCGACCTTCGTCTCGATCGACGATTTCGAGGCTGCAGAGTGGAACACCGCCGCCGTCGGGCCGACCAAGCGGGAAAAGGCCGATGCCCTGATCCGCCGGCTGCGCGAACGCTTCGCGCCGGGCGGCTTCCTGCATTACGGGCAAGGCAAGTGGTACCCCGGCGAAAGCCTGCCACGCTGGACCTTCTCGCTCTACTGGCGCACCGACGGCGAGCCGGTGTGGAGCGACCCGTCGCTGATCGCGCATGAAAAGAGCGAGGCGGATGTCGGACCGAAGCAGGCCGAAGGCCTGCTGACGGCGATCGCCGACGAACTCGGCATCGACAAGACGATGGTCAGCGAAGCCTATGAGGATCCCGCCGAATGGCTGCTCAAGGAAGGCAAGCTGCCGGACAACGTCGATCCTTCCAATTCGAAGCTGGAGGACCCCGAGGAGCGCAGCCGCATGGCGCGGGTGTTCGAACGCGGGCTGACCAAGCCGTCGGGCTATGTGCTGCCTGTCCAGCGCTGGAACAGCCAGGCGTCCGGACCGCGCTGGCGCTCGGAGAAGTGGAAGACGCGGCGCGGCAGGCTGTTCCTGGTGCCCGGCGATTCGCCGGTCGGCTACCGCCTGCCGCTCGGCACGCTGCCCTATGTGCCGCCGGCGCAGTTCCCCTACATAGTCCCGGTCGATCCATCGCTGCCGCGCGGACCATTGCCGGCGCGCGAGGCGATCTTGCCCGGTTCTGCTTCTCCGGCCGAACTGGAGGGCGCCGACGAGATGGCACGACGCCAGCAGGCGGTATCCTTTACGGCCGTTACCGGCCAGCAGGACCGCGTCGAACAGGAGATCACCGAGATCGGCGGCGCCGTGCGCACGGCGCTTTCGGTCGAGCCGCGCGACGGACGGCTTTGTGTGTTCATGCCGCCGGTCGAGGCGCTGGAGGATTATCTCGAACTGGTGGCGGCGGCTGAGAACGCGGCAAGGGCGATCGGCCTGCCGGTGCATATAGAAGGCTACGGCCCGCCGCACGATCCGCGCCTCAATGTCATCCGTGTCGCACCCGATCCCGGCGTCATCGAGGTCAATATCCACCCCGCTGCGAATTGGCAGGATTGCGTGGCGACGACCACGGCGATCTACGAAGAGGCGCGGCAGACGCGGCTTGGCGCCGACAAGTTCATGATCGACGGCCGCCACACCGGCACCGGCGGCGGCAACCACGTCGTCGTCGGCGGCGCAACGCCCAATGACAGTCCGTTCCTGCGCCGCCCCGACCTGTTGAAGAGCCTGGTGCTGCAATGGCAGCGGCATCCGTCGCTGTCCTATCTGTTCTCCGGCCTGTTCATTGGCCCGACCAGCCAGGCGCCGCGCTTCGACGAGGCGCGCCACGATTCGCTTTACGAACTCGAAATCGCGATGGCGCAGGTGCCGCATCCGGACAAGGGCGCGGCACCCCTGCCGTGGCTGGTCGACCGGCTGTTCCGCAATCTTCTGACCGACGTGACCGGCAATACCCATCGCTCGGAAATCTGCATCGACAAGCTGTTTTCGCCGGACGGGCCGACCGGCCGGCTTGGGCTGGTCGAATTCCGCGGCTTCGAGATGCCGCCCAACGCGCGCATGAGCCTGGCGCAGCAATTGCTGGTGCGCGCCATCATCGCCCGGGCCTGGAAGAACCCGCTCGACGGCCGCTTCGTGCGCTGGGGCACTTCGCTGCACGACCGTTTCATGCTGCCGCATTATGTCTGGGCTGACTTTCTCGATGTGCTGGACGACCTCAAGCGGAACGGCTTTGCATTCCGTCCGGAATGGTTCGACGCCCAGCTCGAATTCCGCTTCCCGTTCTGCGGCGAGGTTAGCCAAGCCGGCGTCAAGCTGGAGCTCAGGCAGGCGCTCGAGCCGTGGCACGTGATGGGCGAGCAAGGCGCGATCGGCGGCACCGTACGCTTTGTCGATTCCTCCGTCGAAAGGCTGCAGGTGAAGACCGAGGGGCTCAACCCGGAGCGTCACGCCGTCGTCTGCAACAGCCGCGTCGTGCCGATGAAGGTGACCGACAACCGCGAGATCGCGGTGGCCGGCGTGCGCTTCAAGGCCTGGCAGCCGGCGTCGGGCCTGCATCCGGCGCTGCCGGTCAACACTCCACTGGTCTTCGACATCTATGATCGCTGGTCGGGCCGCGCGGTCGGCGGCTGCGTCTACCATGTCGCGCATCCCGGCGGGCGCAGCTATGACACCTTCCCGGTCAATGGCAACGAAGCGGAGGCGCGGCGACTCGCTCGCTTCGAGCCGCGTGGCCATACGCCGTCCAGCTACGTGCTGCGCAACGAAGAAGCCTCTGAAGATTTCCCGATGACCCTTGACCTTCGGCGGCCGCAAAGACTCTGATCAGCCATGGCGAAGGGGAATCACAAAAGGCTGCGCAGCAAGCCGCAGACCCATAGTCTGCTGGAGCACTACCAGCCGATCGACGGCGTCGTCGACGAGATGGTCGATGCGTCGGGCAATCCGCGGCCGGCCTGGCGGCACTTCATCGAGGCACTGGAGGACCTGGGGCCGGAAAAGCTTGCCCAGCGCTTCGCCCGCGCCGACCAGTACCTGCGCGACGCCGGCGTCTACTACCGCGTCTATGACAAAGCCGGCGCCAACGAGCGGGAATGGCCGCTGGCGCATGTGCCGCTGCTGATCGAGGAGCAGGAATGGGCTGACATCAGCGCCGGCCTGGTCCAGCGCGCCGATCTGTTCGAGGAGACCATCGCCGACATTTACGGGCCGAACCGGCTGGTCGAGAAAGGCATTCTGCCGGCCGGATTGATCGCGGCCAGCCCGGAATATTTGCGGCCGGTCGTCGGCACCAGGCCGGCGAGCGGCCATTTCCTGCATTTCTGCGCCTTCGAGCTCGGTCGTGGCCCGGACGGCCGCTGGTGGGTGCTTGGCGACCGCACACAGGCGCCGTCGGGCGCCGGCTTTGCGCTGGAAAACCGCGTCGCCACCACAAGGGCGCTGTCCGACATCTACGGCGAAATGCATGTGCACCGCCTGGCCGGCTTCTTCCGTCGCTTCCGCGACGCGCTGATCGGCATGGCCAGGCAAGCCGGCGGCCGTGTCGCCATCCTGACGCCGGGACCGCTGAACGAAACCTATTACGAACATGCCTATATCGCCCGCTATCTCGGCATCATGCTGCTCGAGGGCGAGGACCTGACCGTCTCCGGCGGCAGGCTGATGGTGCGCACGGTTTCGGGGCTGATGCCGGTGAGCGTCTTGTGGCGGCGGCTCGACGCCGCCTTCGCCGATCCGCTTGAATTGCGGCCGGACTCGCAGATCGGCACGCCGGGGCTGGTCGAGGCGGTTCGGCAAGGGGCGGTTTCGGCCGTCAATGCACTGGGCTCCGGCCTGATGGAGACGCGCGCGTTGCTCGCCTTCCTGCCCAAGATTTCGCGCGCCCTGCGCAACGAGGAACTGCTGCTGCCGACGGTCGCGACATGGTGGTGCGGGCAGGAGACGGAGCGTGAACATGTGCTCGCCAACATCGATAGCATGGTGATCGGCCCGGCGCTGTCGACGCGGCTTGCCTTCGAGGACGACGGCTCGACCAAGCTCGGGTCGGCGCTGTCGGTCGAGGAACGGGCCGAACTGGTCGCCAGGATCGAACGGGACGGCGGCGACTTCGTCGGCCAGGAAGCGGTGACGCTGTCGACCACGCCTGTCTATGTCGGCGGTTGGCTGGAGCCGCGGCCGGCAAGCCTGCGCGTCTATCTGGCGCGGACGCCGGAAGGCTGGACCGTGATGCCGGGCGGGTTTGCCCGTGTCGGCTTTTCGCTCGACCCGACGGCCATCGCCATGCAGCGCGGCGGCCAGGCGGCGGATGTCTGGGTGGTCAGCGACAGGCCGGTCGAGCGCGAGACACTGCTGCCGCAGGAGCACGACAGCTTCACCCGAACCCTGCCGGGCAGCCTGCCCAGCCGCGCGGCTGAGAACCTGACATGGCTCGGCCGCTATATCGAGCGATCGGAAGACACGGTGCGCATCCTGCGCGCCTACCATGTGCGGCTGGCCGAGACATCCGATCCCGAGATGCCGCTGCTCGCCGATATCAGCGACTATCTCGCGCCGTTCGGCATCGACGTCGAGACGGCAATCCCATTGGGGCTCATCGGCACGCTGGACAGCGCCGTTTACAGCGCCGGGCAGATCCGCGACCGCTTCTCGCCCGATGGCTGGCTGGCATTGAAGGATCTGTCGAAGACCATCCATCAATTTGCCGCGACCGTGGCGCCGGGCGACGACGCGACAAGGGCAATGACGGTCATCCTGCGCAAGCTGGCCGGGTTTTCCGGCCTGCTGCACGAGAACATGTACCGCTTTGCCGGCTGGCGTTTCCTGGAAATCGGCCGCAGGCTCGAACGCGGCATCCAGATCGCCCGCACGCTCGCCCGGCTGACCGGAGCCCAGGCGCCGGAAGGTGCGCTCGACATGGTGCTGGAGATCGGCGACAGCGTCATGACCCACCGTCGGCAGTATCCGGTGCAGGCGGGGCGGCGCACCGTGGTCGACCTTCTGGCGCTCGATCCGCTCAACCCGCGCTCAATCCTTTTCCAGCTCGAACGGCTGAAGGCCGAAATCGCGCTGCTGCCCGCTGTCGGCGCTGAAGGCCATATGTCGCCGGCGGCCAAGGAAATCCTGCAGCTCAACACGTCGATCGCCATCAAGGAGCCCTCGGACATGACGGCCAAGGCCCTCGGCGATCTCGCCAATGAAATCGGCGGGCTCTACAACAGCCTCGCCAAAGCCTATTTCGGGTAGAGACAGCATGCTCTACGACATCAGGCTTCACCTGCGTTACGACTATGATGCGGCGGCCGGCGGTGGCCGCCATCAGGTGCGCGTGCTGCCGCCGACCATCCCTGGCGTGCAGCGCGTCATCGCCGCTTCACTGTCTTTTGTGCCGGCGCCCAGCGAACGTTCCGACTTTTCCGACTTTTTCGGCAACAGTGTCACCTCGATCGCCTTTCGTGACGCGCATGATGCGCTCGACATCAGGATGAGCGCGCGTGTTTCAGTGTCGCGGCCCGAACCCGGGCTCGACGTATCGCCGGACATACGCCGGCTGAGGGAAGAACTCGGCGCAGTGCACTCGCTGGCGCCGGCTTCGCCGCATCACTTTCTGGCCGCCAGCGATCATGCCGGCATCGACGCGGCAATCACTGCCTATGCGAAAGGCAGTGCCGGCGGTTCGACAGTCGGCACGGCCATGGCTCTGTGCAACCGCATTCACCGCGATTTCACCTATGACGGCGAGGCGACCACCGTGCAGACGCGGGCCAGCGACGCCTTTGGCCTGAAGCGCGGCGTCTGCCAGGATTTCTCCCACATCATGATCGCCGGCCTGCGCGGCCTCGGTATTCCCGCGGGCTATGTCAGCGGGTTCCTGCGCACCATCCCGCCGCGCGGGAAGCCGCGGCTCGAAGGCGCCGACGCCATGCACGCCTGGGTCAAGGTGTGGTGCGGGCGCGATGCCGGCTGGCAGGAATTCGATCCGACCAATGGCATGCGGGCTAGCAACGACCATATCACGGTCGGCTACGGCCGCGATTACTCCGATGTGGCGCCGATCGTCGGCGTGCTGAAAACCACCGGTGGACAGGTCGGCGAGCAGGCGGTCGACGTCGTTCCGGTCGTGCTCGAAAAGGCGTGACGACGCACGTCTTCGACGCACGGCGACGTCGATAGGCTGTTCTGGGACCAAGAGATCAAGAGGCGTTGGAACCCGCAGCCGGCAAGCGGCTTATCTACGGAAATTCCGTGGAGAGGACATGCTGGACAAATCCGGGTCGTCGTCTGGCCAATCGGCTGTGAGGAAAGCTGCACCAAAAAACGCGGTGCCGCACAACGGAGCGCTGGAGAACGGCGCGCAAGCCTCGGCCGTTCGGGCCTCGCTCAACTATGTCACCGACACTGAACCCGGTATTCGCCGGCTGCGTTCGGGCAAGGGGTTCTCGTACAAAGGACCCGACGGGCGGATTGTCGACGGGGAGGCGCTGGCACGCATCAAGGCGCTCGCCATTCCACCGGCCTGGACGGATGTGTGGATCTCGCCGGATGCCGACGGTCACATCCAGGCGACCGGTCGGGACCAGCGCGGCCGCAAACAATACCGCTATCACCCGCACTGGGCGGAGGAGCGTGACGGCGTCAAATATTCGAGCCTGATTGCCTTCGCCGAAAGCCTGCCCGAACTGCGGCGGCAGATCGAGGTCGATTTGCGCCGTCACGGCCTGCCGCTGGAACGCGTCGTTGCGGCTATCGTCTGGCTGCTCGACAACACGATGATCCGTGTCGGCAATGCCGCCTATGCCCGCGACAACAAGAGTTTTGGGCTGACCACGCTGCGTGACCGCCATGTCGACATCAAGGGCTCGAGCCTGCGCTTTGCCTTCATCGGTAAATCCGGCAAGGAATGGAGATTGAAACTTGTCGATCGCCGGATTGCCAAGGTCGTGCGTGGAGCGCAGGACCTGCCGGGCCAAAAACTGTTCCAGTATCTCGACGAGGACGGAAACAGGCATCCGGTGCGCTCAGACGACGTCAACCGCTATATCAGGGAAAATGCCGGAGCGGAGTTCAGCTCCAAGCACTTCAGAACCTGGGGTGGCACCATCCATGCGGCGTCGCTGTTTGCGCAAACCGAACGTCCGGAAAGCCAGGCGCAGCAAAAGCGGGTGATGAACAATGTCATCGACAAGGTTGCCGAGCGGCTCGGCAATACGCGCGCGGTTTGTCGCCAATGCTACATCCATCCGGAAGTGTTCCGCGCCTGGCCCGAAGGACGGCTGCTGGACGAAATGGCGGATGCCAACCAAGGCAAGCGCTCGATCGCCGGGCTCGACGACGAGGAGGCCTTGGTCTTGAGATGGCTGAAGGCGAGGGAATGACGCCGGACGGAGCGTATTTTTTTGTCGACGCCGTGTCGGCATCGGTCCTAGTGTTTCGTCCTTTGACAGAGAAAAGGACGACCCATGCTCTACGCGATCCTCTGCTATGCCTCCGAAGACGTCGTCTGCTCCTGGAGCAAGGAGCAGGACGACGCCGTCATGGAAAAACTTCTGGGTGTGCAGGAAAAATATGCCCAGGCGGGCCGGCTTGGCCCGGTGGCGCGGCTCTTGCCGACGACCGCGGCGACGACGCTGAGGAAGGTCAAGGGCGAATCGATCGTCATCGACGGCCCGTTTGCCGAAACCAAGGAACAGTTCCTCGGCTTTTACACGCTCGAATGCGCCGACCTCGATGAGGCCGTCGACTTCGCGCGCGAGCTTTCCGAGGTCAACCCGAGCGGCGGCTCCTACGAAATCCGGCCGGTCTCGCTGTTCAATCCCGCCAAGGTTTCCGCATGACCGAACTCGCCTGGATCAGCACGGCAATCAGCACCGCTCGCCCGCAGGCGATGGGGGCATTGCTGCGCTACTTCCGCGACCTCGACGCGGCGGAGGAAGCATTCCAGGACGCCTGCCTGAGGGCACTGAACAACTGGCCGAAAAACGGTCCGCCGCGCGATCCGGCAGCCTGGCTGATCTTCGTCGGCCGCAACAGCGGCATCGATGCGGTGCGCAAGCGCGCCAAGCAGGCGCCGCTGCCGGAGGAGGACCAGATCTCCGATCTGGAGGATGCCGAGAGCGACGTCGCCGAGCGGCTGGACGGGGCGCATTACCGCGACGATATTTTGCGGCTGCTGTTTATCTGCTGCCATCCCGACCTGCCGGCCACACAGCAGATCGCGGTGGCGTTGCGCATCGTCTCCGGCCTGACGGTCAAGCAGATCGCCCGCGCCTTCCTCGTCGGTGAAAGCGCCATGGAGCAGCGTATCACGCGCGCCAAGGCGCGTATCGCCGACGCCGGGGTGCCGTTCGAGACGCCGGGAGCGGTCGAGCGCTCCGAACGGCTCGCCGCCGTCGCCGCCATGGTCTACCTGATCTTCAACGAAGGCTATTCCAGCAACAGCGGCGAGGCTTCGGCGCGTGCGCCGCTTTGCGAAGAGGCGATCCGGCTGGCCCGGCTGCTGCTCAGGCTGTTCCAGACCGAGCCGGAGATCATGGGGCTGACGGCGCTGTTGCTGCTGCAGCATGCACGCTCGCCGGCTCGCTTCGACGAGAACGGCGAGATCGTGCTGCTCGAAGACCAGGACCGCAGCCTGTGGAGCCGCAAGATGATCGATGAAGGCCTGGCGCTGGTCGATAAGGCGTTGCGCCATCGCAAGCCCGGTCCCTACCAGGTGCAAGCGGCGATCGCCGCACTGCATGCGCGGGCGGAAAAGCCCGAGGACACGGACTGGAACGAGATCGACCTGCTCTACGGCCTGCTCGAGCAGATGCAGCCGTCGCCGGTGGTGATGCTCAACCGCGCCGTCGCGGTCTCCAAGGTGCGTGGACCGGAAGCCGCACTCGCCATGATCGAGCCGCTGGAGGGAAGGCTTTCCGGCTATTTCCATTTCTTCGGCCTCAAGGGCGGACTGCTGATGCAGCTTGGCCGCGGCGAGGAGGCGCGTGTCGCTTTCGACCGCGCCATCGCGCTCGCCAATACGGCCGCCGAGGCAGCGCATATCCGCATGCATATCGACCGGCTGATGAAAGAAAGCGCCGTGCGGGAAACCGCCAAGACGGCACACTGATTCGCTCTATCTGGCTGGTTCAACAGTCGGACGCCGGCTTGGACCATGCCGGGGTGGCGATTTCTCCCTGAAACGCGTAATGCCACGCCATGACAGCGCCTGGTGTGCCGACCGGCAGGGAGTGGGTATGGCGCAAGGCTTGGACCGACGCCATATGAGCGACGGAATCTGAAAGGGATGAAAATGACGATTGCGAAGGAAACGGCCGGGCTTCTGGCGAAACTGGGCGTTGCCGAGCGCGCGCTTACGGGCGGCGATCTTATCGTGCGCAGCCCGGTGACCGGCGAGCAGATCGCCGCGCTGAAGACCATCTCGCCGGCCGATGCGGCAACGACCATCGACAATGCCCACAGAGCTTTCCTGGCGTGGCGGCAGGTGCCAGCTCCCAAGCGTGGCGAACTGGTGCGGCTGCTCGGCGAGGAATTGCGCACACACAAGGCCGAGCTTAGCCGGTTGGTATCGATCGAAGTCGGCAAGATCCCATCCGAAGGTCTTGGCGAAGTGCAGGAGATGATCGACATCTGCGATTTCGCCGTCGGTCTTTCCCGGCAATTGTACGGCCTGACCATCGCCACCGAGCGTCCCGGCCATCGCATGATGGAGACCTGGCATCCGCTCGGCGTCGTAGGCGTCATCTCGGCCTTCAACTTTCCGGTCGCGGTGTGGTCGTGGAACGCAGCACTTGCGCTGGTCTGCGGCGACGCGGTGGTGTGGAAGCCGTCGGAGAAGACACCGCTGACGGCGCTCGCCTGTGAGGCGATTTTTGCACGCGCGGTAAAGCGTTTCGGTGCTGACGCGCCGCAGGGACTGGCGCCCGTGCTGATCGGCGATCGCGCCGTCGGCGAGATCCTGGTCGATCATCCCAAGGTGCCGCTGGTCTCGGCCACCGGCTCGACGCGCATGGGCAGGGATGTCGGCCCACGGCTGGCGAAGCGCTTTGCCCGTGCCGTGCTGGAGCTCGGCGGCAACAATGCCGGCATCGTCTGCCCGACGGCCGATCTGGACATGGCGCTCCGCGCTATCGCCTTCGGCGCCATGGGCACGGCCGGCCAGCGCTGCACGACGCTCAGGCGCCTGTTCGTGCATGAGAGCGTCTATGACCAGCTCGTTCCGCGCCTGAAGAAGGCTTATGAGAGCGTCTCGGTCGGCAATCCGCTGGAGACAAGCGCTCTGGTTGGCCCGCTGATCGACAAGGCTGCCTACGAGAATATGCAGAAGGCGCTGGAGGAGGCGGCTTCGCATGGCGGTAAGATAACCGGCGGAATGCGGGTCGAGAACGGTCACCCCGACGCCTACTATGTGCGTCCGGCGCTGGTCGAAATGCCGCGGCAGGTTTCGCCGGTGACGGAGGAAACCTTCGCGCCCATCCTCTATGTGATGAAATATTCGGACTTCGACACCGTGCTAGAAGAACACAATGCGGTGGGAGCGGGGCTGTCATCCTCGATCTTTACCCGCGACCTGCAGGAATCCGAGCGCTTTCTTAGCGTCGACGGATCGGACTGCGGTATCGCCAACGTCAATATAGGCACGTCAGGGGCCGAGATCGGCGGTGCCTTCGGTGGCGAGAAGGAAACCGGCGGCGGCCGCGAGAGCGGCTCCGATGCCTGGAAGGCCTATATGCGGCGCGCCACCAATACGGTGAATTATTCCAAGGCGCTGCCGCTTGCGCAGGGCGTGTCGTTCGACATCGATTGAAATGCCAGATCTCCGTCGCGGCGGCGCCAAGGCTGCCACGACGGCGGTCGGCTCGCGGTTCAGCTGGCTTGCGAAGTT
The DNA here is from genome assembly GCF_040319155.1 of Mesorhizobium sp. M0954. Taxonomy (NCBI): domain Bacteria; kingdom Pseudomonadati; phylum Pseudomonadota; class Alphaproteobacteria; order Hyphomicrobiales; family Phyllobacteriaceae; genus Mesorhizobium; species Mesorhizobium sp. M0954. The sequence continues at coordinate 287,264 of NZ_JAMYNR010000001.1, forward strand.
ACAACACAGTTGTCGAAGGCTGCATCGATGATGGCGAGCTTGATGGCCTGGGCGGTCATGTATTCCTGATAGAACTCGCTCGACACCCACATGACCGAGTGACCGCGCTGGCCCAGCCAGCCGATGCTGCCGAGTTCTTCGGCATCGCGCAATTTGCGTGACAGGTGGGTGCGGGAAAGCTTGAGCCAGTTCGCGAAATCTCCAATTGAGACGACACCGGTCGGGATTCGGTCCAGGTCGGCATGATCGGGGTCGACGCCGGACATCAGCCAATCCATGACGATGCCGCCATTGTCGAGCCAGGTGAACAAGGAAAAGGTCTGTCTCGGCTCCCGCACGGCATGCGACGAAAGCAGGCCGTCGGCCACCAGCGGCTGCAGTTTGGCGAGCATGTCCGGTTGTGCGACGAATGCAGCCAGTCGAAATCCGCTGTCCAGGCTGTCCAGGCTGTCCAGCGTTCTGAGATGAGCCATGACCCAGCCGGCAACCGTCTCCAGAGTGCCCGCGGTCGGCTCAAAGGGGCGGATGCGCCCACATTTGATCGGCAGATGCCGGATGAAGCCGTAATGCAGCATCTCCTTCAGGAAGGCGTCGGCGGTGTTGCGGCTGGCCACCGAATGCCGGCAGATGTCGTCCATGAACCGTGCGGACGTAAGTCCCTTGCGATGATCGTCCGGCTCTCGATTGAAATACAAGGCAAGACCGATATGGGCCATCAGCCAACGTTGTTGGGTGGCGAATACGGAGGCCAGCCGCGGGTTCGCTTCATAGGTCTGGAGAAGCGTCCGCGACTGAGCCTGGACATGGCGACGCAGCGCCGGATGGCGGGCAATGTCTTCAGAAACCAGCGCCATCCCCGCCGAGCCCAACCAAATTTGCAACTGGAAATACGATCACAATTTCAGCCTTCGCGGGTCGTGTCCAGAGCCGGCGCATCAGGATACGAGCCGAATCCCGCCGGCTGGTAGCTGAATTCCGCCACTTGATCGCCGAGGCTGATCTCGCGAGGCGCTGATCTCCCTGCAGAAGGCTAGCCCGCTCGAACCCGCCAATGATGGCCTCGCCCCGTCCAGCCCGTGCTCCCGCCGATGGCGACGCGGAACCAACACAAGCTTTGCTCGTTGAAGAACGCTGATTTGGACTGAGACTGTGAGGAACTACAAAATGGAGAATGGCCTTTTCGCCACGCCGCCTGCACCGTTACGGAAAACAGAGTCGGTTTGGCTACGGGCGCTCAAATGGCTGTTGCGCCGGGTGCGCAGCGCCTCCGACAGCTCCGGAACCATGTTGAAGCCAATCCTTTCCGGACCTGAGGATGATAGCGGGCCTACTCCGCCTCGACGCGCTTGAGGCTGATTGCACTGCGATCCTGACGCCAAAATAACCGGTCGCATGTCTTTTCATCACTGCCGCGACGGCGACAGCCATGACCGCTTCGAAGGCCTGCGACGGCGATGTGTTCGCCTGATGCAGCGGCGGGAGCGGCAGTGCCGCGTAACGGCGGGAACCATTGGGCGTGCTTGGCTATTAGATACAGGCGGCTGCTGGTCTGCCGGGCCAGGAGCCATAGCTATGATCATTAATCCCCCACCGGAAAGCGCCATCCCGGCATCCGTTCCGTCGGTCGATCCAAAAGCCGCCCCGACGCCTCGCAATGCCGAAGCGGAGGTCTTTTATATCGAGGCGATCCGCGAGCTTGTCACGACCGGCATCCCCTTTCTCGTCGCCGGCACCTATGCCGTAAGCGCCTATACCGGGATCACCCGCCTGACCAAGGATCTCGATATTTTCTGCAAGGCCGGCGACTGCCCGCGCATCCTCGCCCATTTCAAGCGGATCGGTTACGCCGTCGTGGTCGAGGACGACCGGTGGCTCGGCAAAGTGTTCAAGGGCACGCATTTTTTCGACGTCATTTTCGCCTCGATGAACGGCACAATGCCCGTCGACGACCTGTGGCTGGAGCACGCCCGTCAGGGCGAATTGCTGGGCAGCCAGGTGCGGATCATCGGCCCAACCGAGCTTATCTGGTCCAAAAGCTTCATCCAGGACCGCCGCCGCCACGATGGCGCCGACGTCGCGCACACCATCCTCAAGGCGCACGACCAGATCGATTGGCAAAGGCTGCTTTCCTACATGGAAGTCCATTGGGAAGTCTTGCTGATGCATCTCTTGAACTTCCGATGGATCTATCCGACGGAGCGAGACCGTGTGCCGGCGTGGCTGCTCGACGAATTGCTCGACCGGCTGGCCAAACAGCGCGAACTGCCGCCTTCCCGGATGCGGATCTGCCGCGGGCGCATGCTTTCACGAACCGACTATGAGATCGACGTCAAGGAATGGGGCTTTGCCGACGTCGGCGGTGAAGGAGAATATAGCGATGGCTGACGAACTCAAACCTGCTTCGGCAAAGGCGGAAAACGGCGGCACACTCAAGATCGCCGCCATTGGCGATCTGCATGTCGGCAAGGAGGACCAGGCGTCGTACCGCGATCTTTTCGGCGAGATGTCGCGCGAAGCCCAGGTTCTCGTGCTGACCGGCGACCTTACCAATCTCGGCAAGCCTCGGGAGGCCGAAATCCTTGCCGAGGAACTGCGTGCCTGCACGATCCCGGTCGTCGCCGTACTTGGCAACCACGACTATGAGTCAGGCGCCGTCGAGCAGGTCACCGACATTCTGCGCCAGGCGGGCGTTCATCTGCTCGATGGCGAGGCGACGGAGATTCACGAGGTCGGGTTCGTCGGGGTCAAGGGTTTCGTTGGCGGTTTTGGATCGCGCATGCTCGGCTCCTTCGGCGAACCGGCCATCAAGTCGATGGTGGCGGAAAGCGTGAACGAAGCGATGCGGCTTGAAAACGCGATGCGGCAGGTCCGCGCCAAACGCACGCTTGTCGTTCTGCACTACGCGCCTGTCGTCGAGACGGTCGAAGGCGAGCCGCTGGAGATCTTCCCATTTCTCGGTTCGTCACGCCTGGCCGAAACAATAGACCGGTTCCAGGTCAGTGCGGTGGTGCATGGTCATGCGCATCGCGGCGCCTACGAGGGCCGTACGCCGGGCGGGGCGTCGGTCTATAACGTTGCCATGCATGTCGCCAAGCCGACGGGCCGCCCCTACGCCATGCTCGAAATCTGACAGGCAGCGCCACTGGCGCAAGCAATCGCCCGTGCACGCTGCAGAACGATCATGGCACTTGCCGGGTAACAGCCATCCGCTTCGGTGGAATGTCGTTTTCATCCGGGTTGGGAACGGGATCTTCGTCGGGGAGCCTGTCGGGGTCCGGCTCACGCACGGGCTTGGGATCGGGGATGGGAGGCGGTGGCACCGGGGTCGGTGTTGGCTCGGGTGTGGGAATAGTGGCCATCGTAATCATCTCCTCTTGGCGCAGAACAACGCAACGGGTCGGCTGGTTCCCGGCTTGCCCGTTTTTGGAACTACACCGTCGCGCCTGCGGGTCAGCCCATCTCCGGATTCGGCTGGCTGCCGCCTGACTTGCTTGACCGCAGCAGCAGCGCCAGCGGAACGAGCAGGGCGGTTGCCACCGCGCAGTAGCGGAAGACATCGACATAGGCGAGCAGCGTGGCCTGGCGAGCGATCAACTGACCAAGCCAGGCGATCGCCTGCTGCTTCGCCTCGACCATTGGCGAACCCTGGGCGACGAAATGCTCGGTCGCCTGCCGAAGCGCCTGCTGATAGGCGGGCGACGACTGCACGGTGTGGCCGACCAGATTCGATTGATGGATCTGGGAGCTTTGCGCAATGACGGTGTTGGACAGCGAGACGCCGATGCTGCCGCCGATATTGCGTGCAACGTTGATCAGCGCAGATGCCTGGTTGGTCTTCTGCGGGGGCAGGCCGACATAGGCCGCGGTCGAGATGGGAATGAACAGGAACGGCAGCCCGACCATCAGGAAAACACGGGCAAAGGCAAAGAAGCGGAAGCTGGCGTCCGGAGTAAGCGAGGTCATATGCCAAAGGGCCACTGCGACCACCGACATGCCCATCATGATCAGATATTTGGGCTGCACGATGCTGCCTACAAATCCGGACACCGGCATCAAGATCAACATGGCGATGCCGCCCGGCATCATCGAAAGGCCCGAGAGCGTCGCGGTGTAGGCAAATGTCGTCTGCTGCAGCTGAGGCACGATCTGGGTGGTGCTGAACAGGATAGCACCGACCGCCATCATGACCAGGAACGCCGTGCCGAACTGGCGCGTGAATAATAGGCGCATGTCGACGACCGGATCGCTGCGACTGAGTTCCCATGGGATAAGCAGCAGGAACGCGATCGCGGAAATCACTGCGAAAGTGGTGATGAAATCCGAGGCGAACCAATCGTAGCGCTGGCCCCGGTCGAGAAAAATCTCCAGGCACCCCAATGCCGTCGCTACCAGGACGAACCCGATCCCGTCGATCTTCAGGCCGCCTTTCAGCCGTTCCTTGCGTTCGCGTTCGAGTACGTCCGGTTCGACCAACAGCCATTGCACCAGGGCCAGCGACAGGATGCCGAACGGCACGTTGATGAAGAAGATCCAGTGCCAGGAGAAATGGTCGGTCAGCCAGCCGCCGATCGTCGGCCCGACCGTCGGTGCGACGATGACGGCAATGCCGTAAAGCGCGAAGGCCTGCGAGCGCTTTTCTGGCGGAAAGGTATCGGCAAGGATCGATTGCTCGCTTGGCGCCATGCCGCCGCCGCCGAGTCCCTGAAGGACCCTGAACAGGATGAGCAGTTCCAGGTTGGGCGCCAGTCCGCACAGCAGCGACGCGACGGTAAAGGTCGCAACGCAGAGCATGTAGTAGCGCTTGCGGCCGATGACGCTTGCCAGCCAGCCGCTGACCGGGATGATCACCGAGTTGGCAACGAGATAGGTGGTAATCACCCAGGTGCTTTCGTCCATTCCGGCCGCCAGGCTGCCGGCGATGTTGCGCAGGGCGACATTGGCGATCGAGGTGTCGAGCACCAGCATGAAAGTGGCGATGGAGACGACGACGGCGATAAGCCAGGGATTGTGCGTCCCGGCGGCGGATCGGCTTTCACCCTGATTTCTGGCGGTTTCGCCGCTCATCGCACCTTGACCGTCGGCACCACCGACAGGCCCGGCCCGAGAAGCACATCCGGCGGCTTGTCGAAGACGATCTTGACCGGCACGCGCTGTACCACCTTGACGAAATTGCCGGTGGCATTTTCGGCCGGCAGGAGGCTGAAGGCGGTGCCGCTGCCGGCCTGAATACTGTCGACGCGACCATGGAAGGACTTGTCCGGGTAGGCGTCGATGTCGATGTCGACCGGCTGTCCCTGCCGCATCAGATCGAGCTGCGTCTCCTTGAAATTGGCCTTCATCCAGACCTCGTCGGGAACGAACATCATCAATACCTGGCCAGGTTGGGCGTAGGTGCCGTTAGCCGCAGAAATGCTCGTTGCCCGCCCGGCTGCGGGTGCTGTGATAGTCGTGCGTGACAGCGTCGTGCGGGCTTGCTCCTGGCTGGCCTTGGCCTGCTCGAGCTGCGCCTCGGCGCTCCTGGCCTGTGCCTGCAAGACCGAAACCTGGCTTTTTGCGGAGGCGACATTGGCCTCGGCGCTGTCCAGCGCGGCCTGGTCCTGACGCAACGTCGATGCCGCCTGCTGCGCCTGCTGCTGCGTTGCCGTGCCCCTGGCCAGGAGTTCGCGATTGCGTTGATCCTCGGCCTTGGCGAAATCCAGCGCTGCCTTGGCCTGTGCAACCTGCCTCTGGGCAGCGTTTACCTTTGCGTTTTGAGCCTCGATCTGGGCGGCGACATTGACGATTTCGGCCTCGGCCGCGGCGACGCCGGCATCGGCCTGCTTCAGGTTTGCCTGATAGTCGCTGTCGTCGATACGCAGGAGGACATCGCCCGCCTGTACATGCTGATTGTCGGTAACCGCCAGCTCGGTAAGGCGGCCGGCTATTTGCGCACCGATCGTCACTGTGCGCGCATCTATGAAGGCGTCGTCGGTCGATTCGTACTGGCGAGCGTTCAGCCACCAGATCGCGATGCCTGCCACGACGAGCAACAGCGCAAGCGCGATGGCTGCGGCCGCATAGGGATGGCGCCTGGGAAAGCCGAGCAGACCGGCCTTTCGTTGCGAGGCATTCCCGTCGGGTTTTTCCTGCCGGGGCTCTGCCGATCGCTCACGAGATTCTCGAACCGGGGCCGGTTGCTCCCGGGTTTCATTTACAGGCTCGACGTCTTGCTCGACGCGTTGAGGCTTCGTGTCCAACGGAATTGCTTTCAAGATTGATATTGCAGCCGCCGAAGCGGACGCAAAGCCAAACGGCAAGCTTCCGCAAAAGTTCCTGTCCGGAAACGGGTTCGGTTAACCGGTCGACATCGAACACAGGCGGGGGCGCGTCGGAATTCGAGCGCCGCTTCACCGGGCAGGTGATCCGTACGCCTCATGTTGCGGCGGTCCGGCCTTGTCAGCGCTCCATGGCGCGATAATTGCTCATATAGGCGTGGGCGAATTCACCTGTCGACAGGAGCCGACCATGAAACATCAAACACTCGACCAACTGCAGGCCGTCGCGGAAGTTGAGTCCTTCGCGGCGTATCCGGCGATGACTCGAACCCAGCGGATTGAACGTTGGGCGGAACTTCTCGAACAAAACCCGACGCGATGCCTTGGGGCGCTTCCAGGCACCGAATATATGAACAGGGAAGCGCGCGACAGATCGCGTGGCGCTGGGACGCCGCTCACTGTCGCCTTCGAGGATCCGGTTCTGCGTGCCATGGGCCTCAGCGATGATACCTATGGTGAGGCAAAGCGCTTCTTCGAACTGAGCGACCGGCAGTTGCACCAAATCGTCTGCCATTGCCATGTCGGCGCTACGATGCAAGCGAGATGGGCCGCTGCCAGGGTGCGCGGGATAGTTCGCGGCAACAGATTTGTTGCCTGGATGAAGGGCTTGATCGTGCATTGAGGCGGTACGAGGAACGGCGGAACACGCGTTCTTTCCGCGCCGTGGAGAGCGCTTCCGAACTTGGAAGGGCTCGTGCGCCGTCGGGCCGCGCAGATTGTGAAACTCCTCGACGCTTGGCTGCGCCTTGTCGCGGCCATGCGTCCGTCTTTGATGTGAGAATTTGAGCTGGCCCGCCACAGGTGAGAGCCTTCGTCTGACCGGCGGTCGAGCGCCGTCCAGGCCTGCCTGCGCGGCTACTAACGACGAATGATCCTGCGATCGGGGAAGATCCTGCGACCTGGCTAAACTAGCGATCGATTTCTCCGAACACGATGTCGAGCGAGCCGATGATCGCGGCAACATCGGCGATCATATGGCCTCGGGACAGGAAATCCATCGCTTGCAGGTGGGCGAAGGAAGGTGCGCGGATCTTGCATCGGTAGGGAACGTTGCCCCCGTCCGACACGAGGTAGACGCCGAATTCACCCTTCGGCGCCTCGACGGCGGCATAGACTTCACCGCTCGGCACGCGAATGCCTTCGGTATAAAGTTTGAAGTGGTGGATCGTCGCTTCCATCGAGCGCTTCATCGTGGCACGCGGCGGCGGCGTGATCTTGTGGCTCGGAATCGCGACCGGTCCCTGGCCTTCTGGTGAGCGCAACTTTTCCAGACATTGCCGCATGATCCGGACCGACTGGCGCATTTCCTCCATGCGGACGAGATAGCGGTCGTAGCAGTCGCCATGCTTGCCGACTGGGATATCGAAATCCATCTCCGAATAGCATTCGTATGGCTGCGCCTTGCGCAGGTCCCAGGACGCGCCCGATCCGCGCACCATCACGCCGGAAAAGCCCCAGGCCCAGGCATCATCGAGGCCGATCACCCCGACATCGACATTGCGCTGCTTGAAAATGCGGTTCTCGGTCAACAGCTCTTCGAGATTGTCGCAGACCTTGAGGAACGGATCGCAGAACTTCCAGATGTCGTCTAGGAGTTCCGGCGGCAGATCCTGATGCACGCCGCCGACCCTGAAATAATTCGCGTGCATGCGGGCGCCGGACGCGCGCTCATAAAAGACCATCAGCTTCTCGCGCTCGGCGAAACCCCAGAGCGGCGGCGTCAGCGCGCCGATGTCCATGGCTTGCGTGGTGACGTTGAGGAGGTGCGATAACAGCCGGCCTATTTCGCAGAAAAGCACGCGGATGAGCTGTCCGCGTTTCGGAACCGATATTTCGAGGAGCTTCTCGGCGGCGAGACAGAATGCATGCTCCTGGTTCATCGGCGCGACGTAGTCGAGCCGGTCGAAATAGGGCAAGGCCTGCAGGTAGTTCTTGTACTCGATGAGCTTTTCGGTGCCGCGATGCAGCAGGCCGATATGGGGATCGGCGCGTTCCACGATCTCGCCGTCGAGTTCGAGCACCAGCCGCAGGACGCCGTGAGCGGAGGGATGTTGTGGCCCGAAATTGATGGTGAAGTTGCGAACTGCAGCCTCGGCCATGACAGTCCTCCGCGATCAAGCGGGCTTTGGTTCCGTGCCGGAGCCGGCTTGTCCGCTTTCAGCCGCTCACGTCGTCGTCTGGATGATCAGCGTGAGCGTGCCGTCGCCGTCGATATTGGCTGCGACGACCTGCGTGGAATTAAGCCCGTTCGCCGCCAGCGCCGATGCCGCCTGCGGCGATGCGTCGATCGAACTTTGCAGGATGCGCAAATCCTCGGCGCTGGTCTGGGTGACGACGGCCTCCGCCTGTGCCTTGATGTCAGGAGGCAGATCCTCCATCGCCACGATTGTCACTGCGGTGAAATTCTGGGCGGAGAAGGCTTGGTCAGGTGTAGCCTGGTCGGGAGTGGTCCCTTCGGGCGTGGCTTGCTCTGGCAGGGTTTGCGGGGCCGTCGGCGGGACAGGGGCAAGCTCTGGTGCCACGGATTGCGCATAGACCGGCGAGGCAAGGGCCAGTGCCGAAAGTGTGGCAATTGTCGTCGATAGGCGCATAGCCGTTCCTTCCGTTTGCTCAGCGGACGATCAATTCGGTGACGACAAAACCATCGTGTCGAAATATGGTTCCGTGACGAGGTGATGTCTTGCCGAAAGCCGTGATTGTCGCGGAAAGCAGGGCGCGAAATCCGGCGTTGCCTGTCTCAGGCAGCGGTGTGGCTGCGATCGGGCTGCGGCCAGCGCTGCAACGCCTCACGGCCCTGAGCGGTCAGTTCGTAGATCCCGCGATCGGTGCGCGCGAACCAGCGATACACATTGTGCAGCAGGATCTTAGGCGCGTTCGGCAGGTTGGGCTTCAAGTCACGCGGCCGCTTTGGGCCATCGGCGAGGGCTGCGGCGCATGCCAGCGCCTGCTGGCGATAAGCGGTCATGATCGGCGCACGCGAGCCGCCGCCGGCGACAGGATCGCCCTGCCGACGCCGATGTTCGTCAATTAGCTTCGAGCGGCGCCGGGGATCCCGACGCGGAGCCAATGCCGTCGGGCTGAGCAGCACCTGAACCTCGCCGTTCGGTCGCACGCCAAGCAGGCCAAAGCCGAGCCGACGGCAGAGATTGCGGTATCTCACATCGCTCTCACGGCCCTTGCCACGGGCCGACATGCATGCCGCTAGCCAGACCTCGTCGCTCGCCGCCATACGGTCGACGCCCTGGAGCACCAGTTCGAGGTTGAACTTCAGCTTCAGCTCGCAGATGACGACGATCGGCGGAGAGTCGGCACTCAGCGCCAGCAGATCGCAGCCGCCGATCTCGCCCTTGACCATAAATCCCAGGCCTTCCAGGAAGGTCTTGACCGGGCTGTAGAGTGAAGTTTCGAGCATGGGCCTTTGTCGGCTGCGAATCATTCCGCCGATCGGCGGTTCAGCGCGATGATCGCTCCTTGCCGTTGAACAGGAGGTAAACGACGGCCAAGCAAGTGGTCAGAGCCGTGCCATGGCCGCTTGCCAATTTGGTATGCTGGTATAATGTGTACCTAAGGTAGCATGCTCCGCGTAGCTGCGCTGTGCTGGACATCCGGGCGCCCGAGACATCGTCCATGGCATCGTCATTTGAGCGGCGGCTCCCCTGCGTTCTCTAATCCGCCGACCGGCGGCAATGTGCATACAAGTCAATGGGATGACGATCGGCAGGGCCGTCGTTGGAATTCAGGAGTAACGGACACATGACAACGATTGCGCTGTTTGGTGCGGGCGGCAAAATGGGTTACCGTCTGTCGACCAATTTTCGCGGATCTCCCTATACGATACGCCATGTCGAGGTCAGCGACGCCGGCCGCGAGCGGCTTAAGTCGGGCCTCGGCATCGATGCCGTCAGCGCCGATGAGGCGCTTGATGGAGCCGATGTGGTGATCCTGGCGGTGCCGGACACGCACATCGGCAAGGTCGCGGCGAGTATCGAGAGCAAGCTTGCATCAGGCACGATGGTCGTCGTGCTCGACGCCGCGGCACCTTTCGCCGGGCATTTGCCGAAGCGGCCGGACCTGACCTATTTCGTCACCCACCCGTGCCATCCGCCGATCTTCAACGACGAGACCGACATGGCGGCCAAGAAGGATTATTTCGGCGGCGTCAAGGCCAAGCAGCACATGGTCAGCGCCTTGATGCAGGGACCCGAGGAAGATTTCGCCAAGGGTGAGGCGATCGCAAAGATCATCTGGGCGCCGGTCATGCGCTCGCATCGCGTCACGGTCGATCAGATGGCGCTGCTCGAGCCCGGCCTTTCTGAAACGGTGTGCGCCTCGCTGCTCGTCATCATGAAAGAGGCCGTCGACGAGGTGGTGGCGCGCGGGGTCGACAAGCAGGCGGCGCTCGATTTCCTGCTTGGGCATATGAACGTGCTTGGCGCCGTCATCTTCGGCGAAACCAAAGGCGTGTTCTCCGACGCCTGCAACAAGGCGATAGAGTTCGGCAAGCCGGTGCTGATGCGCGACGACTGGAAGCGGGTGTTCGAGCCGGAGGAGATTGCCGCGAGCATTCAGCGCATCACTTGAGGGCAGCGACGCGTTCTCCGGAACATGTCACCTGAAATTGTCATTGACTCATTATACCAGTTGGCTTAGCTGTTTGATGGATCGGACCGTCAAGCTTCGCCGCAGGATCAGGCGCTGGATGAGTGGAGGATAGGGGGAGCGATCCTTCGAGGTGAAGCCGGCCAAGGGCTTGTGAATCTGACGCGACCCGCCGCCTACGGCCGGCTAACGAAATCGAATGCATATAGCCTTGGGATAAGGCACGGATTTTCAACGGGAGGAATACATGAAACTGACACGCAGAATGACGCTTGCGGCTTTTGCCGGCATGCTGGCGCTTGGCACCGCCGCACCCGCCTATGCGGCGGATTTGATCGCCATCATCACGCCCTCGCATGACAATCCGTTCTTCAAGGCGGAAGCTGTCGGCGCGGAGGCGAAGGCCAAGGAACTCGGCTACGAGGCGTTGGTGCTCGTCCATGACGACGACGCCAACAAGCAGTCCGAATTGATCGACACGGCGATTGGCCGCGGCGCCAAGGCGATCATCCTCGACAATGCCGGCGCCGACGCCACCGTCGCCGCGGTGCAGAAGGCCAAGGACGCAGGCGTTCCTTCCTTCCTGATCGATCGCGAGATCAATGCCACCGGCGTTGCCGTCGCGCAGATCGTCTCCAACAATTATCAGGGCGCCCAGCTCGGCGCGCAGGAATTCGTCAAGCTGATGGGCGAGAAGGGTAATTTCGTCGAGCTCGTCGGCAAGGAATCCGACACCAATGCCGGCATCCGCTCCAAGGGTTACCACGACGTCATCGACGACTATCCGGACCTGAAGATGGTGGCGCAGCAGTCGGCCAATTGGAGCCAGACCGAGGCCTATTCAAAGATGGAATCGATCCTCCAGGCCAATCCCGATATCAAGGGCGTGATCTCCGGCAACGACACGATGGCGATGGGCGCTCATGCGGCACTTGCCGCTGCCGGCCGCAAGGACGTCATCGTCGTCGGCTTCGACGGGTCGAACGACGTGCGCGACTCGATCACCTCCGGCGGCATCAAGGCGACAGTCCTGCAGCCGGCCTTCGCGCAGGCGCAGATGGCGGTCGAGCAGGCCAACGACTTCATCAAGAACAAGAAGTCTCCGGCCGAGGAAAAGCAATTGATGGATTGCGTCCTGGTCAATGGCGACAATGCCGCCAAGCTGGAGACGTTCGCGCTCACCAACTGAGCCGGCGTAACATCAAGCAGCAAGGGACGAGCCTCCGGTTCGTCCCTTGCTTCCATTTCGCCCTTGCCTCCATTTCTCTGGGTGCTCCTGACCGCCATGCCGAACGAGCCGACATGTTCAACACGCTGACCCGGCCGATCCTTGTCGCGTTGTTCCTCGCAGCAATAGGCAGCCTGACCGCCTGCAAGATCCTGCCGACGCCGTCGGCGGAAAACGGCGGCACTGGCTCCGCATTCGATCCCGACAAGATGGTCGCGGACATCTGGGCGGCGAAAGTCATACCCTATCTGCAGCAGAAGGCCGGGCCGTTTGCCGAGGTTCACACCTTGGCCAAGACCGATCCCGCCGCTGCCGGCGCCAAATACGGCAACCCGAAGAAGCAGGCGAATTCGCCATGGACCTTCGCCGTTCGGCTCGAGGGCAAGGTCGTGGCAGCCAACACACAGTCACGCGCGGCGACGATGGACGTCGATGCCGACGGCGACGGCAAGGCGGACGCGCGGGTGCAGATCGGACCCGCCATGCGCGGAACCGCGCTGCGCGACAGCCTCGACTTCATCCAGTTCAACGATTTCACCAACCAGATCGACTTCGCCCAGTTCGGCAAGGCTTTCAACGCCTATGCCGACAAGACCGTGCTTTCCAAGCTGCCGCGCGAGGCACTCGAGGGCCGCAGCGTCGAGGTACTTGGCGCCTATACGCCGGGCAGTGGCCAGGACCTGCCGCTGGTGACGCCGGCGGAGGCAAAGATCGGGCCGAAGTCATGAGCGGCGATCAAGATGTCATCCTGAAGCTGGAGGACGTCTCGAAAGTCTATTCCGGCACCGTCGCGGTCAAGCGGGCGAATTTCGAGGTGCGCAAAGGCGCGGTCAACGTGCTGGTCGGCGAAAACGGAGCCGGCAAATCGACGCTGATGAAGATCATCGCCGGCGTCGAGCAACCGACGCTCGGGCGCATCCTGCTGGACGGCGAGGAGGTTTCATTCTCGTCTTCCGGTGATGCCGTGAGCCGCGGCATCGGCATGGTTTTCCAGGAGCTGAATCTGTTCGGCAATCTGACTGTCGCCGAAAATATTTTCGCCACCCGCGAGATCACCAACCGCTTCCGCAAGATCGACCGCAAGGAGCAGGAGCGCCGCGCGGCGGAGTTCCTTGAACGCCTGGAAGCCGGCATCCGGCCCGACATGCTGGTCGAGGATCTGCGCATCGGCCAGCAGCAGCTGGTCGAGATCGCCAAGGCGGTTTCGCTCGATGCGCGCATCCTGATCATGGATGAACCGACCTCGGCGCTCAGCGCGGCGGAAGTCGAGATCCTGTTCAAGGTGATTGCCGACCTCAAGGCACGCGGCGTGGCAATCGTCTACATCTCGCACCGGCTCGAGGAACTGATCCGCATCGGCGACACCATCACGGTGCTGCGCGACGGCCGCATCACCGGCCAGGCGGAGATGAAAGACGTCGACACCCAGTGGATCGTGCGGCAGATGATCGGCTCGGATGCCAAGGACTTCGCCAAGGCCGACGGCCATGTGCCGGGCGAGGAAATATTCCGCGCCGAGGACATCTGCCTGCCGCGCGTCACCGGCGGGCTTGCGGTCGATCACGTCTCGCTGTCGCTGCGCGCCGGCGAAATTCTCGGCATCTATGGCCTGATGGGCGCCGGACGCAGCGAGCTGTTCGACTGCATCATGGGCCGCCACGGCCATTCGACGGGCACGATATTCATTGCCGGCAAGAAAGTGCACGAGCGCGACACGACGCGGCGCATCCGGCGCGGCCTGGCGCTGATCCCCGAAGACCGCCAGCGCGAAGGGCTGGTGTCAATCCTCTCCGTCGCCAGCAATCTGACGCTGGCCAGCCTGTCGCGGTTCGTGCGCCTGTTCCACATTCGCGGTGCCGCCGAACGACAGGCGGTGGCCCGGACGGTGCGCGAACTGGCGATCAAGGTCGCCGATCCGGCGCAGGAAGTCTCGTCGCTGTCAGGCGGCAACCAGCAGAAGGTGGTGATCGGCAAGGCGCTGCTCACCGGGCCGAAGGTGCTGTTGATGGACGAGCCCAGCCGCGGCATCGACGTCGGCGCCAAGGCCGACGTGTTCCGCACCATGCGCAAGCTGTCGCGCGACGGCCTGGGGATTCTGTTTGCCACCTCCGATCTCGACGAAGTGATGGCGTTGTCCGACCGCATCGCGGTGATGAGCAATGGAAAACTGACCGGCATGTTCGACCGCGCCGAGGCGACGGAGGCCGCACTCGTCGCTGCCTCCGCCTTCGGCCACGGACCGGTCCCGCACGGAGAGCAAGACGCATGACTGACATCCCAGCCAAGGCGGCGGTCAACTCCATGTCGGGCGGCTCGGTCCTGCTGACGCTGATGAAGGCGAGGACGTTCATCGCGCTGATCGCCGTGCTGTTATTCTTCTCGATAGCCGCCCCCAATTTCCTATCGGCCGCCAATCTTATCCTGATGTCGAAGCATGTGGCGCTGAACGCATTCCTCGCAATGGGCATGACCTTCGTCATCATCACCGGCGGCATCGACCTGTCGGTCGGCTCGATCGTCGGCCTGTGCGGCATGGTGGCCGGCTATCTCGTGCTCAACGGCATCGACCTGCAGGTCGGCTACACCATCTATTTCAACGTCTTCGAGATCGCGCTGATCACGCTTGCCGTCGGCATATTGATCGGCGCCGTCAACGGCTTGCTGATCACCAGGCTCAACGTTGCGCCTTTCATTGCCACGCTCGGCGTGCTCTACGTCGCACGCGGCCTGGCGCTGCTGTCGTCGGACGGCCGTACTTTCCCTAATCTCGTCGGCAAGCCGGAGCTCGGCACCACCGGATTCGGCTTTCTCGGCGCCGGCCGGTTGCTCGGCCTGCCGGTTGCGCTCTGGATTTTGCTCGTCGTTGCGCTAGGGGCGGCCTATCTCGCCAAGTACACCCCGCTCGGCCGCCACATCTTCGCGGTTGGTGGCAATGAACGGGCGGCGCGGATTTCGGGCGTCCGCGTCAATATGGTGAAGATGTTCGTCTACATGTTCTCCGGCTTCTGCGCGGCGATCGTCGGGCTGATCATCTCGTCGGAGCTGATGGCGTCGCATCCGGCGACCGGAGAGAGCTTCGAGCTCAACGCCATTGCCGCGGCGGTGCTCGGCGGCACCTCGATGTCGGGCGGTCGCGGCACGATCGGCGGCACCATTGTCGGCGCCTTCGTAATCGGCATCCTTTCGGACGGGCTGGTGATGATGGGAGTGAGTTCGTTCTGGCAGATGGTGATCAAGGGCCTCGTCATCATCGTCGCCGTCGTCGTCGACCAGGCACAGCGCCGGCTGCAGAGCCGTGTCACGCTGATGCAGATGGCAAAGGCCGGCTGACATGGCGGAACTGCGTGGAGCGCTGATCGGCTGCGGCTTCTTTGCCATCAACCAGATGCATGCCTGGCGCGATATAGAGGGCGCCTCGATCACCGCCATCTGCGACCGCGATCCGGACCGGCTACGGATCATTGGCGACCAGTTCGGGGTCGCACGGCGCTATACCGACGCGGCAGCGCTGTTTGCCGGCGAAAGGCTGGATTTCGTCGACATCGCCACCACGGCACCAAGCCACAGAATGCTCGTGGAGATGGCGGCGCAGCACGGCGTTCCGGCAATCTGCCAAAAACCGTTTGCGCCGACGCTTGCCGACGCCAAGGCGATGGTAAAGGCCTGTGCTGACGCCGGCGTGCCGCTGATGGTGCATGAGAATTTTCGCTGGCAGTCGCCGATCCAGGCGGTGCGTACCGTGCTCGACAGCGGCGAAATCGGCACCCCCTTTTTCGGACGGATCTCGTTCCGCTCTGCCTATGACGTGTTTTCCGGCCAGCCTTATCTGGCGACGGGAAAGCGCTTCATCATCGAGGATCTGGGTATCCACATCCTCGACATAGCCCGCTTCCTGCTGGGCGACGTCTCGACCGTCACTGCGCGAACGGCGCGCATCAATCCCGGCATTGCCGGCGAGGACGTTGCGACGATGCTGATGGACCACACGGGCGGCGCCACTTCCGTGGTCGACTGCAGCTACGCGAGCAAGCTCGCTACCGAGCCGTTTCCGGAGACGCTGATCGAGATCGACGGCAGCGACGGCACGATCCGGCTGGCGCAGGGCTACCGGCTCACCGTCACCGGCAGGAGCGGGACAGCTGTGAGCGACGTCTCGCCACCGCTGCTGGCCTGGGCATCACGGCCGTGGCACAACATCCAGGAAAGCGTCGTCGCCATTCAAAAGCATTGGGTCGACTGCCTGACCAAGGGAACCGAGCCCGCGACCTCGGGCGCGGACAACCTCAAGACATTAGCGCTGGTCGAGGCTGCGTACGCTGGCGCCGCAAGCCGGGAGCCGGTGCAACTCGACGCCTTGCTGAAATGACAGCCGACGCCTTCCTCCTCTACGGCACACGTGCCGTTGAAGCCGAACCGGTCAGGCTGCGCGCCGGCGCGCTGACGGCGGACTTCGTCAACGGCAATCTGCGCACCATCCGGCATGGCGGCACCGAGGTTCTGCGCGCCGTCGCCTTCATCGTCAGGGATCGCGACTGGGGCACCTACGAGCCGGCGCTCACCGATTTAATCATCGACCAGGGCGATGACGCTTTCTTCGTCAGCTATTCGGCAGGTTGCTTCGGACCAGAGGGAAGCCGGCTCGACTTCCGTGCGACCATCAAGGGCTCGGCCGATGGCCAGCTGATCTTCGACGTGAGCGCTCTTCCCGACAACGATTTCGAGACCAATCGCTGCGGCTTCTGCATCCTGCATCCAATTGCCGGGCTGGCCGGCAGCCCGGTCACGGTCGAGCATACCGATGGCAGCGTGGTCGCGACGCGGCTTCCGGAGCTGATCGATCCCTGGCAGCCTTTCAAGGATCTGCGGGCGATCACCTATGAGGTCCGGCCGGGCGTCACCGCCGAATGCCGGATGCAAGGCGACATTTTCGAGATGGAGGACCAGCGCAACTGGTCGGATGCCTCCTACAAGACCTATGTCCGGCCGCTCGCGCTGCCATGGCCCTATGTGCTGCCTGCCGGCAAGACCTTCCGCCAGACCACTAGTTTGCGGATAGAGGGTCGCGGGAAAGTGCCGGCCGCTGCGGCAATCGCGGAACCAATTCGCGTCACGCTCGGCCAAGCCGGACCGGCGCTGCCGGATGTTGGCGTGATCATCTACCCGGATGAGGTCGAGGCGGCGCTGGGCAAGCTGCCGATGCTGTGCGAGCTTGGTCCGCAGCAATTGATGTTCCACTACGACCCGACGCGTGGCCATGGGCTCGACGCCTTGCGATCCTACGCCCGGCTCGCCGCCGCCTATCCGGTCCGGACAACGCTCGAATGTGTCATTGCCGGCGACGGCGATCTCGACGCCGAGCTTTCAGGCGTCGCCGACAGGGTGCGCCAGGCCGGGCTCAAGCTTTCGGCCATTGCCGTCTCGCCCTCGGTCGACCGGCAGTCGACGCCACCGGGCAGCGCGTGGCCGCACTGCCCGCCGCTCGAAGACGTCTACGCCGCGGCGCGGCGCGCCTTTCCCGACAGCCGCCTCGGCGGCGGCATGTTCAGCTATTTCACCGAACTCAATCGCAAGCGTGTGCCGGCCGACCTGCTCGATTTCGTCACGCATTGCACCTGCCCGATCGTGCACGCCGCCGACGATCTCAGCGTCATGCAATCGCTGGAGGCATTGCCTTTCATCACGGCGTCAGTACGAACGATCTTCGGAACAATACCTTATCGGATCGGGCCGTCGACCATTGCCATGCGCCAGAACCCTTATGGCGGCGCGACCAAGGCTAATCCTGACAGTCAGCGCATTGCCATGGCCAACCGCGACCCTCGCCATGCCGGGCTGTTCGGGGCCGCATGGACGATCGGCTATGCCGCGCGCGTTGCGCCGGCCGGGCTCGAAATGCTGACGCTCTGCAGCTTCACCGGACCATTCGGCGTGCTGGCCTCGTCGGGCGAACCTGTCAAAGAAGGTACACCCCGGCCGATTTTCCACGCGGTGAAAGGACTTTGCGATCTGGCCGGCCATGCGCATGTGGCGGCGACAACGACCGATGAGACGCGGGTGCTGGCACTGGCCGGCCACTCCCAGACAGGCAAGATCATCGTCTGGCTGGCGAACCTTACTCCGGACGACCTTCCAGTCGATGTTTCCGGGCTCGGCTCCGATCGGGGTCCTCTGAAGATCTGGGATGGACGAACGTCACGCCAGATTCAGCGCGACGCGTCGGGCCGAGACCGTCTTGTCATGACGCCCTACGCAATCGTCCGGATTGGCTGAAGTCACGCCGGGGTTCATGAATCGCCGCAGTTCCGCAGCGGTTGCCCGTAGCCGCAGCACTTCCGCTGCCGACTTGTCACCGGACTTGCTTTCGAAACTCGCCTGGTGCCATTCCAGTTGTCTTGGAAAAAAGACGGCTGAACGAAGCGACGTCCTGATATCCCACCCGATAGCAGATTTCTGAGACGCTCAGTTTCGTTTCCTCAAGCATGGACCTTGCCAACTCCAGCCGCCTTTCCTGGATCCATTTTCCCGGCGTTGTCTGGAGCTCGTCGAAAACCCTGCGAGACAGGGTTCGCGAAGACATTGCCAATTCGGTTGCAAGAAATTTCAAATCGATTTCTGACATCTTGTCTTTCGAGAGCTCGCGCAGCTTGTTCTCGAATGGGCTGGCCTCGTTCGAAATTTTGTCGAGAGGAAATTCGTAGGGACTCTGGAATTTGCGCGGCGGAGGAAGAACCAGAAGTTTTCGAATGATCCGTTCTTCCTTCTCGAAGCCCAGATCGATCAGCAAAGCCCTGGCGAGTTCGAGTCCGGAAAACCCGCCTCCACATGTGTAAAGGCGGTCCTGGCGAATGAGCAGGCGGGAAGCGTCCCATCGCACTTGCGGAAACCGGCGGCTTGCCTCGTTCTTCAGCCACCAGGATATCGTTGCGCGCTTGCCGTCCAACAATCCCGAAGTGGCGAGCAGATAACACGCGCCGCAATGTGCTGCGATGATTGCGTCCTGCTGCTGCGCGAGCGCGATCAGCGGTTTTGAATGCTCACTCTCCTCGTCGAGCGAGCGCAGAAGCTCCGGAATCTCGACACCCGGCATGGCAATGAGAATCAGGACATCCATTTTCCGGGATGGTTGAGCCTTTGTCGGGAAGGAAATTCCGGTGCTCGATGCCGACGGCGCGCTCCTTGAAACGAACTCACAGGAGAGAACCTGCGAACGGCAGACGTCATTCACAAGCTGAAACATTTCCACGAGCGTCGAGACGACGGCCGAATAGAAATTCGACGGCAGCCAGATCACAACGTGGAGGCCCCTGTCAGCCATTGCGGTACTCCAGTATCGTTCTCGGATGGCAAGCCTAGCATAGTCTTTGCAAGAATTGCCAATCCCAGAACAAGCGCGGCGCCTCCAGGAGGGCCTATGCGGGCTTGCTGACGAAAGCGGGCCGCGGAAATCCATGGCTGGGAAGATGCAAATGCTGAAATCGTTGAATGAAAACACGCGGCACATACATCGGATTCAGACGCAACAGAAAACTGCGTCGGTCCGGGCTCAGGCTGATCTGTGGTCAGTCAGTAGGCCGAGAGCAAGGTGCCGGCCGCTGCGGTCGGGACCTTGCTCTTGATTTTCAGCTGCCGGAGTTCATCACGTAAAGCGCACGCGAGCGTTCGAGGTGCTTGATCATCGCCTTCTCGGCGCCATCCGCATCCTTGGCCTCGATGCGTCCGATGATCTCTTCGTGCTCGGTCAGCGTGAACTTTTCCTTGCCAGTCCAGATCAGCATTTCGGTGTGGTATTCCTTTAGCCAGCCAAGCATTGCCTCGCTGACGGCGACATAGATCGGATTGCCGGATATTGCCGCGATCTGGGTGTGGAATTTCATGTCGGCGGATATAAAGGCTTCCGAGTCGCCACGATGGCTGCGCTGCTCGGCAACCGTTGCCCGCAACCGCTGCACGTCCTCGGCGGTTGCCTTCTCCGCGGCTTCCCTGACCATGCCGCGCTCGAAGAAGATACGCGCGTTCTTGAGGTGCTCCAGCGTGTCCTTCGACGACGACAGGATGATCTTGGCGGCACCGTCGACCTGTTTGATGATCGACTTGGCGGTCAGCTGCAGCACTTTCGCCCGCTCGCCATGCGAGATCGCGACAAGGCCCATATTGCTCAACGCCTGCATTGCCTCGCGGATCGCCGGCCTGCCGACCTCGAAGCGCTCCATCAATTCGCGCTCCGACGGCATGTCGTCACCCGGCAGCAATTCGCCGCTGGTGATCAGGCGCTTCAGTCTCAAGAATACTTCGTCGGAAAGCTTGCGCCGGACGATCGGCTCCGAACGGTTCATCGTCGCGAATCACTCCTTTGACCGGCCCCTATCTAGCATTTCCGCCGTGAATTCCGGAACGCCTGCTGCCGGCTCGCCCTTACCGCCAAGCCGGATAGGGCTTGCAAAGCTTATGTACTCATTATACCAGATTTCAAGGGCCAAGGAACCTTTTTCGAACCACCCGGCAGGCCGCGCGAATATGATTGTTCTCACCTATCGCATCGAAACGCCGGGCAATATCGAGGCGCTGGCGGCCAAGATCGCAAGCGACCAGTCGACCGGAACCTTCGTCGCGCTGGCCGGCGAGACCGAAGAGCTCAAGGCCAGGGTCGCAGCGCGAGTCCTGGCGATACGGCATCTGCCGGATGCGGATCGGCCGTCTCTTCCCGAAACCGGTCCCGAAGCGCGCAACGGCCCGGTCAAGCGCGCCGACGTCGACATCGCCTTTCCGCTGGACGCCATCGGCACCGACCTGTCGGCGCTGATGACCATCGTCATCGGCGGCACCTTTTCGATCAAGGGCCTGTCCGGCATTCGTGTCGTCGACATGAGGCTGCCCGAGGAGTACCGGGGCGCGCATCCGGGCCCGCAATTCGGCGTCACGGGCAGCCGCAGGCTGACCGGTGTCGTGGATCGTCCGATCATCGGGACCATCGTCAAGCCGGCGCTGGGACTCCGCCCGTACGAGACGGCCGCAATGGTGCAAGAGCTGATTGCGGCCGGCGTCGACTTCATCAAGGACGACGAGAAGCTGATGAGCCCGGCCTATTCGCCGCTGTCGGAGCGGGTGAGGGCAATCATGCCGCTGATCCTCGACCACGAGCAGAAGACCGGTAAGAAGGTCATGTATGCCTTCGGCATTTCACATGCCGATCCCGACGAGATGATGCGAAACCACGATCTGGTGGCAAAGGCCGGCGGCAATTGCGCGGTGGTCAATATCAATTCGATCGGTTTCGGCGGCATGGCTTACCTTCGAAAACGCTCCAGCCTTGTGCTCCATGCCCACCGCAATGGCTGGGACATTCTCACCCGTCATCCCGGCCTTGGCATGGATTTCAAGGTCTGGCAGCAGTTCTGGCGGCTGCTCGGCGTCGACCAGTTCCAGATCAACGGCATCGCCTCAAAATACTGGGAACCCGACTGGTCCTTCGTCGAATCCTTCAAGGCGGTGACCACGCCGATCTTTTCGCCGGCCGATTGCGCATTGCCGGTCGCCGGCTCCGGCCAGTGGGGCGGGCAGGCGCCTGAAACCTTCCAGCGAACCGGCCGGACGGTCGATCTTCTCTATCTCTGCGGCGGTGGCATCGTCAGCCACCCGGACGGGCCGGGCGCCGGCGTGCGCGCCGTGCAGCAGGCCTGGCAGGCGGCGGTCCAGGACATTTCGTTGGCGGATTATGCCTTGAGCCATGTCGAGCTGGCGCGGTCGATCGAGAAGTTCGGCGGCGGCGAGGCGGCCTGACGCCATGCAAAACCTGCTTCTGAGTTACTATGGCGACGACCTGACCGGCTCGACCGACGTTATGGAGGCGCTCGAGCTCGGCGGCGTGCCGACCGTCCTGTTCATGCGCCAGCCGGACGAGGCGCTGCTTTCGCAATTTGCGCATTGCCGCGCCCTTGGGCTGGCCGGCACCAGCCGCAGCGAGACGCCGCAGTGGATGGACACGCATCTGCGAGATGCCTTCGCCTGGCTGAAGACCGTCAACGCCGAGATCTGCCACTACAAGGTCTGCTCGACCTTCGATTCCAGCCCGGCAATCGGCAGCATCGGCCGGGCGATCGAAATCGGCCGCTCGGTTTTCCGGCAAGAGGGCGTGCCGCTGGTGGTCGGCGCGCCGCAGCTGAAGCGCTACACCGCCTTCGGTCATCTGTTCGCGGCCTATCGCGAAAAATATTTCCGCATCGACCGCCATCCCGTGATGAGCCGCCATCCGACCACGCCGATGGACGAATCCGACCTGCTGATCCATCTGTCGCGCCAGACCAGCCTCGCCTCGGGCCTGGTCGACCTGGCGACGCTGCAGTCTGCGTCGCGGTCGAAAGCATTCGACCGGCTTGTGGAGAATGGCTCAGGTATTGTGCTTGTCGATGTCGATAGCCTGGAAACCCAGGCACTTGCCGGCAAGGAGATTTGGCGCGCTCGCAAGCCGGGCGGTTATTTCGTCGTCGGCTCTTCAGGCATCGAATATGCCTTGCTGGTCGAATGGGCAGCGAACCGGATCGTGGATACCAAATCCGCCTTTTCGCCGCCGGGCGCTGCCGACAGGATCGCCGTGGTCTCGGGGAGCTGCTCGCCGACGACGGAACGACAGATCCGTTATGCTCTGGCCGACGGCTTCGACGGGATCGAGCTCGACCCAGTCGAACTGGTTTCTGAGGCTTCGAACGACGCGATTGCGCGCGCGGTGGCAACCGGCCGCTCCAGCCTACGGGCCGGGCGCAGCGTCATCCTCTACACCGCGCTCGGGCCTGCGGCCGACCGCGGTGCAGAAATCGATCTCCGGGAAGGCGCCCGCCATAAGCTCGGCCACGGCCTTGGCGAGGTTCTCCGCGAACTGACGCTTCAAGAGAAGCTACTGCGCGTGGTCATCGCCGGCGGCGACACGTCGAGCCATGCACTTGGCCAGATGGGCGTAGACGCGCTGACTGTGCGAATGCCGCTGCCGGCATCGCCGGGCTCGCCACTTTGTGTGGCGCATTCAAGCATTAAGGCGATCGATGGGCTGGAAATTGCCCTCAAGGGTGGGCAGGTCGGAACCGACCGCTATTTCTCCGCTATTCGCGATGGGGTCGGCGGTTGAGAGCGGGGAATGTCAGGTCAAATCGGTGATGCTCGATCGGGATCGAGGATACTAGCCGGCAAACCAGAAATCTCAGGCGTTCAGATCAGCGGCAATGCCACTCATCACGCTATCTGCCCATTGTCCTGCCTGGATGATACTGACGGGCGTAGGCGACACAGGCGTCTACCGTGCTGACACAGAGCGCATCGCGGTTGTTCGGCAGGTTGTTGTCGCCGGCGTAGGCAACCTCGGCAACATGACCGTCAACCATTCGAATTTGCGTGTTGCAATAGCCGCCGGGGGCGACGTTGACGGAACCTCCCAGCGCCGGGACCGGGCCAATGGCCACGGTCGGAACGACAATGTTGAGATTGCCGCGTTGAACGACGCGCTGATAGGTCCAGATCTGGCCGGATTTGCCGACATCGGCAGTGGCGGTCGGAAAGCCGGCGCACATTCGAACGTCCGCCTCGCTAAGGCCGACCATCTCCCTGCGGGCTGCCGCCGCCGTGGCGTCTTCCTTCGCAGTGCTCGACGTGTCGTCGGGCATGACGCAGGAAGACAGGATGGCGGCGCTTGCCGATAGAAGGAGAAAGGCAAGCTTTCGGGTGTGGAAAGATGTCATACCAACTTCGGATTGCACGGGAGCCCCGAATGCCAACCTAGGAAGTGGGCCAATCGAGTCAACCGGCAGAAAATTCACGAAGTCGTTTGGTCCGCCAATCCGCCGCACGCATCTGCTGGAAGAGGTTGAGGCTGCTGCCGTGACCCTCGCGCCCTATCTTCCGCCTGGGCATCGGATTTCCAAATCCGACCCCTCTTCTTGTCAGATGTACTGGCGCACGGTGCTGTGACTTTGGTTCGGCCGACGGTGTGCTAGTTTCCAGCCAATTGCTCCGGAGACGTCATGCCTATCAAGCTGCAAGAAATCGCCCTCGCTCTTCTGCTGTTGGTTGCCGGAGTTGGGGTGGGTCACGCGGAGACGGCCCAGCGGCCGCCGCCCACAGGCGGGGTTCTCTCGCTCCTGCCACCGCCGCAGACTTCCGATCATTCGATCGTCATAGCCGGACGCACGCTCGATTACGAGGCCAAGGCCGGCACGCTGTCATTGCCGTCCGGCAAAGGCGATATCACCGCCGAGATTTTCTACGTCGCCTATGCACTGCATTCCGGGAAAGAAACGGGACCGGATCCGCGGCGCCCGATCACCTTCGTGTTCAATGGCGGTCCGGGAGCAGCTTCCGCTTATCTTCATCTCGGCGCGCTCGGTCCGCGGGTCCTGGCGACGGCGGCCGATGGAAGTTTCCTGCCGCCGCCGCAGAGGCTGTTCGACAACCCCGACACTTGGCTCGACATGACCGACCTGGTCTTTGTGGACCCTGTTGGAACCGGTTACAGCCGTGAAGCGCCCGGCACAGAAGCACACAGCTTCTGGGGCGTCAGCCAGGACGTCGCGTCGATAGGCGCGTTTATCCGGCTCTATCTGGCGCAGACGAACCGTACGGCATCGCCTGTCTTCCTGGCTGGCGAAAGCTATGGCGGCTTTCGAGCAGCATTGCTCGCCAGGAAGCTTCAGGAAGACATCGGCATCAGCCCGAGTGGCGTCGTGCTGATTTCGCCGGCGCTCGAATTCACGCTGGTGCGCCCAGACGAGTTCCAGCCGCTCCACTGGGCGCTGGAACTGCCGTCGCTGGCGGCAGTGCGCCTACACAGCGAAGGCGTTTCCGGCCCGGCCCTGCAGGAGCGGCTGGCGGAAGTCGAACGCTATGCGCTCGGCGATTATCTGGCCGCGCTGGCCGGTGGGCTGGAGCAGGGTGGACGCCTGGCGAGCCAGCGTGTCGCCGCAATCACCGGTCTGCCGCTCGATCTCGTCCAGCGGCACTTTGCACGCATTCCCATAGGGCTGTTCGCCAAGGAGTTTGCACGGGCAAAGGGCAATGTTCTCAGCGCCTATGACGGCAACATCGCGACAGCGGACGTGGCGCCAGAGAGCCTGGGAGTCGAGGGTCCCGATCCGGTGCTCGACCGAAGCGTGCCGGCGCTCACCTCCGCTTTCGTCGGCTATGTGCGTGATGAATTGAACTTCCGCACGGATATCAGCTATCGGCTTCTCAACCGTGAAGTCAGCGGCAATTGGGACTATGGGACGAGCGCGACGCGTCAGGGCTATGCGGGTGTCATGGACGACCTTCAACAGGCGCGCGTGCTAAACCCCAGCCTCGGCGTGCTGATCGTCAACGGCTACAGCGACCTGGTGACGCCGTACATGGGCTCGCGCTACCTGCTTGGTCAAATTCCTTCGCTTGCCGGCGCAAAGCCCATTCGCACCGAGGTGCTGGAGGGCGGGCACATGATGTATCTGAGGCCGGATGGACGGGCGGCACTGAAGCAGGCCGCGTCCGAGCTTTACCGAACGACGCAATGAGACGGTTTGCCCAAAAAAGCGCCGGATACGCTGTTCGCCCTCTCATCAGGCCCTAGTTCCATCGCGATTGATCGGTTACACACCTAGGATGGCGTCTTTCAGCGACGTTCGACAACGGATTAGCCGGCTCTCCAGAATCGCGCCACTGGTGCGGCGTGCTGCCGAGCGGGCCATTCGGAACACCAAGCCACACAGGCTGACAAGCCTTGTTGACCGTTGGAATGCGCTGTCGCTGGCAACGCAGTTCCTGCTCGCGGGCGGTCTATTTTCCCTGTCAGCCATGGTGGTGGTGGGGATTTCCGTCACGAACCATATAGAAACCGTGGTCACGCAGAATTCGGCTTCCGCAACGGCTCTTTACGTGGACAGCGTCATCGCGCCGCTGCTTCCGGATATGCGCAAGAGCGAAGTGCTCGACGAGAGCGTCGCCCACGCGCTCGATGAAACGCTGGGACAAGGGGCACTCGGCACAAGGCTCGAATCCTTCAAGCTCTGGCGTCGCGACGGAACCATCCTGTATTCGACCGACAAGACATTGATCGGCAAGCGCTTTGAACCCAGCGACAATCTCCGGGCGGCATTCGCAGGCCAAATGGTCTCGGAGTTCGACAAGCTGGACGATTCGGACAGCGAGGCCGAAAGGGCCAGCGGCTTGCATCTTCTCGAGATCTACAATCCGGTGCTGCAGCCATGGTCAGGGGAAGTGGTGGCCGTTTCAGAATTCTACGAGGTCGCCACTGATTTTGAAAGAAACCTGCATCAGGCACTCATTCGAACCTGGCTGGACGTTGCCGCCGTCACAGCGGCCTTCTTTCTCGGGCTGTCGGCAATCGTGTTCCGTGGCAGCCGCATGATCAGTTCGCAGAGCCGCTCGTTGAAGCAGCGCATTGCCGAGCTTTCCGATCTGCTTGCGCAAAACAGACTGTTGAGGCTGCGGGTGCAGCGTGCCTCGCAGCGTGCCACCGCACTTAACGAACGCTATCTCAGGCGCATCGGTGCGGACTTGCACGATGGCCCGGCGCAATTGGTTGCTCTCGCGGCGCTGGGGATCGACAGCCCCGTCATTGCCGATCCCGCTACGCCGCAATCGAAGCGTGCACAGGAATTGCTGGCCATCAAAGCACATCTGGACGATGCCATGCGCGAGATCAGGAGCATCAGCAAGGGCCTTGTCCTGCCGCATATCGAGCATGCCGAACTGGGTGAAATTCTCCAGCTTGCCGTACGGGCGCACGAAGAACGAACCGGCGTCAAAGTGACACTATCGATGACCGGCGGCCATGCGCCATTGTCGCCGGCGGCCAAGATCTGCATCTTCCGCTTCGTCCAGGAGGCGCTGAACAATGGATTCCGTCATGCCGGAGGTGAAGGTCAGTCGGTCGAGAAACATTTCGACGGCGAGCGCGTTTGTATCGAAGTGGCCGACGCCGGCGCCGGCTTTGACCCGCAAATCGTGCGTCCCGAGAGGCTGGGACTCGTAGGGCTGCGCGAGCGGGTGGAAAGCCTCGGGGGCCAGTTTACCGTAACTTCCTCACAGAGTGGCACAGTCGTAAGAATGGCCCTCAACATCGTTGAAATGGGGCAGACATGACAGTAGCCATCAAGCTCGCCATCGTCGACGACCACCCGCTGTTCAGGGAAGGCGTTGTGCGCACGCTCGATCAGATCGGCGGGTTCGAGATCGTCGGTGAAGGAAGCAGCAGAGACGATGCCCTGCGGATAATCGAAGACCAGCGGCCCGACATTCTGCTGATGGACATCTCGGTTCCTGGAGGTGGCCTTGGCGTGATCGGACCGGCCCTTGAGCGGCATCCGGCACTGAAAATTGTGATGCTGACCGTTTCGGAAGAAAACCAGCACGTGATGACCGCGTTGCAGAGCGGGGCAAGGGGCTATGTTCTGAAGGGGGTCGGGTCGAGGACGTTGGCTGCGATCCTGCGCACGGTAGCGTCGGGCGAACGATATGTCTGTCCACAATTGTCGGCGCGCCTGTTGGCCGATCTCTCGGCTCAATCAAAAGAGCCGGCGAAAGCTGACGGACTTGCCGACCTCACCAGCCGCGAAAGGGAGATCCTGACGCTGGTTGCCGCGGGACTGAGCAACAAGCGGATCGGGCTTCGGCTGAACCTCCATGAAAAGACGATAAAGCACCACATGACGCGAATCCTGGCCAAGCTCAACGTCAGCAACAGGACCGAAGCTGCCATGACCTTGCGCGACGCGACTGAGCGCCGCCATCCGCCTGTTCGCGATCATGCTTGAGCCGAAATTGCCGCACTGCGCGGCCATGTGAACTGGCCCTCAGTTGATCATTCCAAGCAACCTGTCCCGATCGGAACGCGTCGCCAGGCGCCGAATGATGATGCGGCCCTCGGCATCCCGCATTTCATATTGGTCGCTGTCGATGCGTTCGCTGAGTCCGTTCGAATGCACCACGCCAATGCTCGGGCCGCTCACCTCGACCCGGTCTCCTGTGGATGCGTTGACAAAGAGTTTTGGCTTGCTATCGGGGTTTACCGCAGGGGCGGGATCAGGGAGATTGTCGTCCTGCGACTTTGCTTTGCCCTTGCCGGCACCAGCGTTCGAGTTCGAATTGCCGGAGTTTCCACCCGAATTGCCCGAATTCCCGTTCCCGTTCCCGTTCCCGCCATTGCCGTTGCCGTTCCCGCCATCTTTGGCCCAGGCAGCCTGCGGGCCATCGAACACGACGCGATAGGGGCTTACGACGAGAATGAAGGTCAAGACGACTACAGAAATGCCGACACGACGTCCTCGTGAAGATCCGGTCCTTCGTTTCCGGGTCGTCATCAATGAACTTGCCCGTCGCATGTCGGAACTCCCCTTAATCATACGGCTCTGTCGTACTGCCTCCTGTTCGAATTCGTGTGATGCTTAAAACAATGGTTTGCGTCCGGAACGTCAAGGCCCACCAGTCCCACGATGGTAACTGGTGGGTCTCGCTAGCGCAGGAAGGGACTATTTACTGCGCAAGTCTTTTGCCTTCCTTTGGTTGCGTCTCTCCGCGGTAGCGCCGACTTCCACCGTCAGCCAACAATAAATCCAATGGCCGCGACCCCGAAACACAGGCCAAATAACGGAAAAAGCAGCCAACGTGCCTGGTGAATGCTCGGGTCCATGGCGGCCTCCTGTAACAGTCGGCATCGCAACGGGGCTCCTCGGAACTCAGTTCCTGAAACTCTCGCATTTCGGGCTTTTGCGATAGCAGCCTCGGACCAAAGTTTGGCTGTGCGGGTCCTTGGTCGATAGGCTTACAGACTGAAGTCCCTATGCCAGGAGCCTGCCCTGCATTCGGCGACCTTTGTGTCCAACTGGCAGCTGCGATCCACCGCCCCTTCGAATGCTTTGCGTTTCTGGCTCTATGGCAGCAACGCCGTTGGTCTACTGCCGCATCGTTGAAACGCCACCAATGCAGACCCATATGCGAATTGCGTCGGATGTCTCCTCCCATTGCGTCCGGCGCGTTCCCCTCTGGAGGTTATAGACCTTCACACTTGGCCGGGCTTAACAACCCGGCCTTTTCTTTTGGCATTTGTATAATCGCCTGATGGCCCTAGTTTGCGAGACATCGGTAAAATCGATTTGCAAATGCATTCAAGTGCCCATAGCCTGTCACCATGAGCACGATTTCCAAAGTTGCCACGCGAGCGGGCGTGTCGCGCACGACCGTGTCGCATGTCATCAACCATGCGGACCGGGTATCGAAATCGCTGCGTGAGCGCGTACAAGCGGCGATCGACGAACTCGGCTACACCCCGAACCCGCAGGCGCAGAGCCTGCGCACCGGCCGTACCAACATTATCGCGATGCTGATCCCGGACATCCGCAACCCGTTCTATCCGGAGCTGGTGAAAACGGCGCAGTCGACGCTCGAAGTGGTCGGCCTCGACATGCTGATCTTCAACACCGACGTGCCGGGCGGACATTCACAGGATCACGGCCGCGAGTATTTGCGCCAGATCGGTCGCAAGCGGGTCGACGGCGTCATCGTTGCCGACTTCGCGCTGCACGGCATGCACAGCGAACTGCTCAGCCTCGATCTGCCCGCCGTCTTCATCGGCCATCTGCCGAACCATGCTGTCGACAGCGTCCAGCTGGACGATTTCGGCGGCGGCTATCTGATGGGCGAGTATCTGGCGAAGAGGGGCCATCGCCGCGTCGCCCATGTCACCGGGCCATCCTTTTTCAAGGAGGCGATGGCGCGCGCCGCCGGTTTCGAAAAAGGGCTCGCCGACAATGGTGTGCCAATCTCCGCCGATCTGCGGTTCGAGGGAAGCTATCTTGCCCCGTCAGGGCGGGAAGCGGTCACCTGGCTCAGGGAGAAGCACGGCGGAAACCTGCCGTCGGCGATGTTCTTCGCCAATTATCTGATGGCCTCCGGTGCGCTGACCGAATTCTACGACCATGGGATCAATATCCCTCAGGATATCGCCATCGCAGTCTTCGATGACCTGCCTCAACTGGAATATGTCAGGCCGAAGCTGACCTGTGTCGGCAACAGTCCGACAATGCTTGCCAAGCGCGCCACGGAAATGCTGCTCGAACGGCTGGGCGGCAAAGTCGAGGGCGCGCCGCGCACCGAAGTGATCCCATGCGCGTTGAGCCCATTCGACAGCGCGTGACGCCAGATGCCGGCAAAGGGAACGGAGGTCCCTTCGCCAACGTTCGACCGAACAACATCCAAGGGAGGAATTGATGACTGACAAAACGACCCGCGACCGGCCATTGGCCAGCCTGAATCGCCGTCGGCTGATCCAGGGCGGCGCCACTTTCGCTGCCGCCGGCCTCACAGGCTTCCCGTTCATCAACAGGATGGCCGTGCGCGCTCAGGAAGCGCCGCTGAAATTCTGGCAGTTCTATGCGCCTGGCGGAGACGTGAAGCCGCAGGTCCAGTGGTTCGAGAAGCTGGTGGCCGACTGGAACGACGGCCACGACCAGAAGGTCGAGCTCGAATATGTCGTCAACAGCGAGTACATCTCCGGTTCCAAGCTGGCAACGGCCTTCGCGTCGGGCGAGGGTCCTGACATCTTCCTCATCAGCCCCGGCGATTTCCTGCGTTATTACAATGGCGGCGTGCTTGCCGACCTGACGCCGCATATCGAGGATGCCGCCAAAGCCGATTTCCCGGAAAGCGTCATCGCCAACCGCATGGTGGACGGCAAGATCTACGGTGTGCCGATGGAAGTCGAGCCGATGGCCTTCTACTATTCGGTCAAAGCCTTCGAGGATGCAAAGCTCAACGAGAACGACGTGCCGAAGACCTGGGACGAGCTGTTGGCGGTCGCCAAAAAGCTGACGACGCCCAGTCGCTACGGCGTGCTGTTCGAAACGACTCCCGGCTATTACCAGAACTTCACCTGGTATCCGTTCCTGTGGCAGGGCGGCGGCGAATTCCAGGGCAAGGACGGCAAGAGCGCCTTCGATTCGCCGGCCACCGTCCAGGCGCTGAAACTCTGGCAGGATGCCATCAATACCGGCGTGGCGCCGCGTCAAGTGGTCGGCGGTGGTTTCGACATAGTCGCCAATCTCGGGGCAGGGCTGTGCGCCATGCAGAACTGCGGCATCTGGGGCATTTCGGCGATGGACAACAACGCCAAGGACGTGCCCTACGGCATCTTCAAATTGCCGACGCCGGCCAATGGCAAATACGTCACTGTCGGCGGCGGCTGGGCCTTCGTCGCCAATGCCGGGGGCAAGAACCCAGATGCCTCCGCCCAGTTCTGCGCCTGGGCGCTGGCCTCGATGGACCAGGCCTCGATCGACCGTGTCGTCAACTGGTGCACGGTCGCCAAGAGCGACATGCCGCCGCGCAACAGCGCGCTGAAGGCCGGCGCCGATGTCTTCAGCACGGGCAAGTTCGGCACCTTCGCCAAGGAGATCCACCCGGGAACGCGTGCCGAGCCGCGGGTTCCGCCGGAGGCGTACAAGATCATCTCCGACGCCATCCAGTCGGCACAGCTTGGCGGGGTTGATGCCCAGCAGGCGGCGACGACGGCCAGTCAGCAACTCGATGCGTTCCTCGCTTCCTATTCCGGCGCGCCGATCCTTTAGGCCCTTTCCAGCATGGATCAGTTGAAACCGCCAGCCGCGGGCGCGAATTCCGCCCGCGGCCTCACCGCCAAGCAAAGGGAGCGCTGCGCCGCATGGCTGTTCGTCCTGCCCGATGCGGTTGGCCTACTGGTGTTCGTCGGCGTGCCGATGCTGCTGTCGCTCGCCGTCGGGTTCTTCGAGGTCAACGGCTTCGGCGGCTACAGGTTCGTCGGGTTCGGCAATTACAGGCGCATGTGGGGCGACCCGCTGTTCTGGTCGTCCGTGAAGGTGACGGTAGCCTATGCCGTCATGCTGGTGCCGGCGCTCTACGTCGCCGGACTGGGACTGGCGCTTCTGGTGCAGAAGACCAACCGCTTCAACGCGGTCATGCGCTCGATGTTCTTTGCGCCGCAGATGGTCAGCCTGGTCGTGGTGGCGCTCGTGTGGCAGCTCATGCTGGTCGAAAAGGTCGGCATCGTCAGCCGGCTGGCGCCGCTCGTCGGTCTCGGCGGAATTTCGCTGCTCGGCGATCCAAATCTGGCGCTGTTCACGCTGGTGCTGGTCAGCGTCTGGTTCCTGATGGGTTTCTACATGCTGATCTTCCTCGGCGGGCTCCAGGACATCCCGGCAGAGTACTACGAAGCCGCAAAGATCGACGGTGCCGGGCCGGTGACAAGCTTCTGGTACATTACTTTGCCCTTGCTTAAGCCGACCAGCTTCTTCGTCCTCCTGGTCTCGCTCGTCGCGGCTGTCGCCGGCGGCCAGGTCTTCGACCTGATCTATGTGATGACCAAAGGCGGGCCGGTCAATTCGACCTCGGTGCTGATCATCTACATCTACAAGCAGGCGTTCCAGTTCGGCGCCTTCGGCTATGCATCGGCAATGGCATCGCTGCTGGTGCTGGCGCTGATGCTGGTCACGGTCTTCTTCTTCGTGCTGACGCGCGGCGGACGTTTCGAGCATGACTGACGGCCGAACTCATTCCGGCCGTTCGCAGATACGAGCGGCGAGGCTTGCCTGGATGCTGGCGACCGCAGCGCTTGGCCTGATGACGGTGTTCCCGCTTGTCTGGATGCTGGTCATCTCGCTCAAGCCGGCGAGCGACGTCTTCACGCCGAGCCTCATTCCGGAACGGCCGACGCTCGGCAATTTCCTCTATGTGCTGACCGAGGTGCCGTTCCTGCGCTATCTCTTCAATTCGTTCTTTGTGTCGGCCACAGTAACCGTCGCTGCGCTGTTCTTCCATTCGATGGCCGGCTATTCGCTCGCACGGCTGCGTTTTCCGGGCCGCGACATTCTGTTCCTCGCCATGTTCTCGACCTTCCTGGTGTCGCTGCCAGTAATCATCGTGCCGCTGTTCATTTTGACGCGGACGCTGCACATGTTGGACAGCTATGCCGGGCTGATCATTCCGGCGATCTTCAACGCGTTCGGCATCTTTCTGCTCAGGCAATACTACCTGTCGCTGCCCAGGGAACTGGAAGAAGCCGCGATCATGGACGGCGCCGGCTACTGGCGCATCTATTGGAGCATCATCCTGCCGCTCAGCCGGCCGATCCTGTCGGCACTGGCGATCCTGTTCTTCCTCGCCAACTGGAACGCTTTCCTGTGGCCGTTGACGATCACATCGGACCTCAACCTCTGGGTGGTGCAGGTAGCCATTGCGAACTTCAAGAGCCAGTACGCCGCCGCCTGGAATTATGTCATGGCCGCCTCGACCATCGTCGCCGTGCCGATGCTGGTCCTCTTCGTGATCTTCCAGCGCCAGATCATGGAATCCATCAAGACAAGCGGCCTGAAATAACCGCTGAAGCAAGAGGAGAAACACATGGATAATGCCGGCCTGTCGCCGCTTCGCGGGCTCGCCAAATTGCGCGACGCCAAAACCCGCCGGTTCTCAAGCTACGACCGCACCGGCGGCAATGACGACCGGCTGCACATTGAACCCGGCCAGACGGTGGTGATTGCCGAGCATGACGGTGCCGGCATCGTCACGCATATCTGGGCGACGCTCGCCTGCGAGAGCGAGGCGTTCCTGCGCAAGATCGTATTGCGCGCCTATTGGGATGGTGAGGCACATCCGAGCATCGAAACGCCGATCGGCGATTTCTTCGGCATGGGCCATGCCCGCACCCGCAATTTTGCCAGCCTGCCGGTGCAGGCAAGTCCAGAGGATGGCAAGGCCTTCAACTGCTACTTTCCGATGCCGTTTGCCAGCCACATGCGCTTCACCGTCACCAATGAGGCTGAGGACGACCTGCTTTTCTATTACTATGTCGATCTCGAACTGCATGAGGAACTCGAGGAAGGCCTGGGCCGCTTCCACGCCCAATACAGGCAGCAGCGACCTGACGGCATAGACGAGACGGGGCTGGCCAACGAGCAGGTCCTGTTTGGCGGGGAAAACACCGACGGGAACGGCAACTACACCATCCTGGAGGCGGAAGGTCATGGCCACTATGTCGGCGTACTCTATTCCGTCTATTCGCGGCGGCGTTCCGCACTATGGGACTGGTATGGCGAGGGCGACGACATGATCTTCGTCGATGGCGAGCCGGGCATTTCCGTGCCGGATACAGTGCGCAAGCCCGATCCGCGCATCGGACCGAAGGCCGAACTGATCGACGATCGCGGCGAGACCGGCCCCGGCGCCAACGATGCCTGGCCGCCGACGCTGCACGGCACCGGCACGGAAGATTATTTCAATACGGCATGGTGCCCGACACAGGACTACAGCGCGCCCTATCACGGCATCATCGCCGCCGGCGGGCCGAACTGGACCGAGCCGGTTACGCTCTATCGCTGGCACATAGAGGACCCGGTCATCTTCCACAAACGCATCCGGGTGACCATCGAGCACGGTCACGCCAATCGCCGCTCGGACGACATTTCGTCGGTCGCCTTCTGGTATCAGGCCGAACCGCACAAACCGTTCGAAGCGCTTGTCGATGTCGAGGACCGCATCCCCACCTATCGCGCGCCTTATCACAATTGGAATGCCGCCTTCGACGAGAAGAGGCGTTAGGCCGGGATGCGTTCGAATTGAACCGTGCATCCCGCGCTATCTGTGTCGGGGCACGACCCTGCCGCAGCGTGCCGTCTCAGCTGCGAGGTGGAAGTTGCTGGACAGACCAGGTGTTGCCGTCGGGATCCTCAAAGAAGACAAATCTGCCCCAGGGAAAATCCTTGATATCGCTGACCTCGATACCTTGAGCGGCCAGGTACCGGTGAGCCTCATCGATATCGGGCACGACGAGTTGCAGGCCCCTTATGGATCCCGGGGGGCTGTCGACGAGGCCCTTGCCCATGGCAATCGAACAGGCCGAACCGGGCGGCGTCAATTGCACGAAACGTATCTCGTCGCTTACGGTGTGGTCGTGATCGAGATGAAAGCCGACCTTCCCAACATAAAAGGCAATTGCTCTATCGACGTCCGATACGGGGACCGGGACCAGCTCCAGCTTCCAATCCATGACAGCCCTTTCGCAGCTTGATCGCCAAGTGGTGCCGAACACCGTGGGCGCCATCCCGCCATCTTCCCAATGCCATTGTCGGCGCGGGCCGCTCAGTCAGTCAAGAGATACCCGGGCTCGGGCAACGTGAGGACTGGTCTCATTGCTGAGACGGCGTTCGGAACCGATGAGCACAAGCTCAGTTAGGCGGAGGACAACCACCTTTCGGATCAGCAAGGCCGACTTTAATGATCGGAACGCAGGCGCCGAATACAACTGTGGGAAGGTTGAACGGGCGTGGTTGACGCGCGAAGGGATTGCTTGGAAGCGACGCTCGCCGAAGCCGGCGAGATCGTCGGACGGCGAAGCCGAAGCGCAATTATGCCGTGAATGCCTACGATTCGGCCTGCCTTCTCCTTGCCGCGATCAAAGACGCCAGCACTGTATCCAAGGGACATCCGAGCCGGCGCGACGTTCTGGCGGCGGTGCACAATATCCGTTTCAAGGGAATCGCTTATCGCGAGCCCGTTCGGTGGGATGAAAAGGGTGACAATCTGGCCGCTGTGACTGCACTCAACGGGGTGAAAACGGCCGCTTCCGACAGATCGCCGAAATCCAGCAGATGCAGAGTGTCGAGCAGACCTGACGCCGACAGGCTCTCCGACCGAACCGGTTTCCGCCGCTTTGCCAGGACGATTTTCACAGGACCACGAAACAATAATCTCCGGTCGCCGTTTCGCCCGCAGAACCTTTCGAGGAGGCGACGATGAGCGCAACCGGCTTGGACGTTTTTGACAAAACGCTGCAAATAACAAACATCTGGCTTGACGAGATCATGGCGGATCTTGGTCCGGATCGACACGTGGCCTGGCATACATTGGGCGCCGTTCTGCGAACCCTTCGCGACAGGCTGCAGATCGGACTGGCGGCCAAATTGGGAGCGGAACTGCCGCTGCTCGTGCGCGGCGCCTACTATGATCGCTATCGGCCCGCCGACATGCCCGACAAGACACGCTCGCTCGAGAAGTTCCTGCAACACATCGCCGATGAATTGAAATCGACCCGTCCTGTCGATCCCGAGGATGCGGCACGCTCAGTGCTGCGTGTGCTTGCACGGCATATAGACCTTGGCCAGTCGGCAAAGGTGCGGGATGCGCTGCCAAAGGAAATCCAGGTCCTCTGGCCTGAAAGCGTGGGCGTCAAATAGCGGCGATCCTGCTCATGCGGACGCGCGACGGACCAACTGCCACGAAACGCTGAAAAGGGTAGGTATTGCGCCCGGTGTTGCCGAGATCAATGAGATCAGATGATCGGCAAGATGGTCGTAGTGGGCAGTTTCGGGGCCGATTGTCGTCAATGCCGGATGGCTGAATTCGCCCTCGTCGATATTGCCGCAGCCGATGACTGCAATGTCGCCGGGCACGGAGAGGCCGGCCTCCTCGAATGCGTGCAGGGCGGTCACGGCGGCAAGATCGGATTCGACGAAAAGCGCGGTCGGCCGATCCGCGCGGGCGGCCAGCGCCGTAGCATTGGCAAACGCAGCCTTGCGCGCCTCTGCACCGCCGATCACCAGGTCGTCTCGCAGCGGAAGGCCGCGTGTTTGCAGGAAGCTGCGATAGGCGGCGAGACGGCTCCCGTCCACCGCTTGCTCATGCACCATATAGGCGATGCAGCGATGGCCGGCTCGGTAGAGGTAGTCGAGTGCCTCGAAGACGGCCCTGCCGGTATGCTGGCGCACAACCGAGAAGCCTGCCGGCTCGATGGTCGGATGGAAGATCACCGCTGGCCGGCCCGCGGCCGCCAGGCGCGCGGCCAAGAGCATCACCTCGGGCTCGGAGAGATGCTGCCAGTCGGCGATAATGCCGTCTGCCAGCCCGCTCTCGATTTCCCTCACGATCCGGTCGGTTCGTTCGCAGGTGTCTCCCGCGGTGATAATTGTCGAAAATCCCCTCAGCGCCGCTCCAGATTGGATATCCTGCGCGATCCGGTCGCTGAACGGCACGCCGAGACGAGGCAGTACAAGGCAGATTCGCTCGGCCTGCTGGCGGCGCAGCTGCCGCGCGGTGCGGTTTTGCACATAGTTGAGCTCAGCGACGGCCTCGAGGATGCGCTGCCGCGCCTCCTTGCCGACGAACTTCAGGCGCGTGCTGTCGCCGCTGAGCAGGTACGACACGGCAGCGGTCGATACATTGGCGCGCCGGGCGACATCGGCCATGGTCGGCGCCTTTCTGCGATCGGAACTTCTCTCGTGCATTGTTGGATCCGCTGCGCGACGTGACATGATCAGCTGTCGCTCAGCCGGATTTCATTCCAGCTTCCATGCCCGGCGGCAAGGATCTCGGGCCTTGCCTCGCCGGCCTCCTCCATCAGGGCAACGATGCGGCCTCGCAGCCATGCACGCGTCGCTGCGTGATCGGGCGAAGCTATGAGATTGATTAGTTCGTTTGGATCGGCATCGAGGTCGTAGAGTCTCGCCTCGACATAGAAATCGCTGCCGGAATCCCGCCAGCCGTCTTTTCCCGGTGCCTCGACCTCATATTTCCACCGTCTGGTGCGCAAGGCGCGGCCGACATGGTGCTCGCTGATTTGAATGAATATCTCGTCGCGCGGCGGCCGTTCGCCCTGCAGTGCGTCGAGCAGCGAGACGCCCTGCATCGAATTGGGCACTTTCAGGCCGGCCGCGGCGAGCAGGGTCGGCGCGAGATCGACGAGGCTGACCAGGCCTTCATATGTGCCGATGCGCTGGAAGCCGGGGCCGTGGAATAGCGTCGGCACGCGGATCGACGCCTCATGACAGGAACGCTTGTATTCGTTGTTGCGAGTCTTGAAGTGACATCCGTGGTCGGAGGTGAAGAGGATGATCGTGTCGTCAAGCCGGCCAAGGCTGTAGAGCGCCTCGATCAGCCGTCCAAACGCCTCGTCGAGGCGTGCGACCATGCCCAGATAGCCGGGGAAATGTTCCGCTGTCGTGCCGCCAAGTGCGGCGAGATCGCCGGGAATGGCGAGCTTCTTGCGGATCCTGTCCTCGTATCCGAGCGGGGCAGGGTAGTTGTCCGTCTGGTTCTGGTGATGCGGCTCGAGGAAGGACAGGAATAGAAAGAACGGCTCGTCTTCCCTCGATGCGACATAGCGGATTGCAGCGTCGGTTAGGGCATCGACGCGGTATCCCGGCAGCTTCACCGCCTTGCCGTCATTGTCGTGGACGACGGTGTCGAAGGGGCCGGAAGTGAACTCCAGGATGTTGGAGGCCAGCCAGTAGCGATAGCCGCCGCGTTGTTCCTGGGTGACCGGCTCGGCGGACCCCAGGTGCCACTTGCCGATGTAGGCGGTGTCATAACCTGCCGCGGTGAAATGATGCGCGAGCGTGCGCTCGCTCTTCGGCAGTGGGATGTCGTTGCGGTAGCAGCCGGTGATGGTCGGGTACCGCCCCGTCTGGAATACGGAGCGGGCGGGTCCGCAAACGGGCTGGCAGGTAAACGAATTCGCCACGAACGTGCCGGTCCCGGCGAGGCGGTCGAAATTTGGCGTAAGCTCGAGCGGATTGCCATGGACGCCAACGGTGTCCCAACGCTGCTGGTCGGTGAAGAAGACGATTACGTTCGGTCGGCGGGACGTCATAGGGTGCAATGGCTCCGAATGGTCATTTCATGCCTGCCAGCATCACGCTGCGGACGAAGTAGCGCTGCGTGAAGAGGAACAGCAGCAGGCTCGGGATGAAGAGAATGATCCCGCCCGTCGCCGTCAGGTTCCACTGGGTGAAGAATTCCTGGTTGAAAAGCGTCAGTCCCGTCGTGATCGGCCGCATTTCGGTGGTGTTGACGGCGACCAGCGGCCAGAGGAATTCGTTCCACTGGAACACGAAGGTGAGGAGGGCCAGCGTCGCCAGTGCCGGACGGACCTGCGGCAGCACGATGCGCCAGTAAAGGCCGAGTTCCGAGCAGCCGTCCATCCGTGCAGCGTCAAGCAACTCGTCGGGAATCGGACGGATGAACTGCCGCATCAGGAAGATTCCATAGGCGCTCATGGCGAATGGAAGGATAAGGCCCTGATAGGTGTTGAGCCATCCCATCCGCGCGGTGAGCACATAGAGCGGGATCATGCGGATGAAGAATGGGATCATCAGCGTAGACAGCACCGCGACAAACATGACGCGCTTACCGGCGAATTCCATCTTCGCGAAGACGTAGCCGATCAACGGATCGAAGATCAGATGGAGGAAGGTAATCCCGCCGGCGATGATGAAGCTGTTGAGCGTGAAACGCGCGAACGGCGCCTTCTGCCAGATGTCGATGTAATTCGTGAATTGCCACGTCTCGGGGATCAGAATCGGAATGCCGCTGAAGACGTCGGCATCGCTCTGCAGCGACAGCGAAAGCATGTAGAGGAACGGAAAGATCGACAGCGCCACGCAGAAGAGCAGCAGTAGGTAGGACGGGAGCGTTTTTGCCAATGTCATGCCAACCTCAATAGGTGGTTTCGCGGTTGAGCAGGCGGAACTGAACGAAGGTGATGGCCAGGATCAGCAGGAACATCAGGAAAGACAGCGCCGAGGCGTAGCCGATGTTGAGCTCGAAGAAGGCTGCCTCGAACACGTGCAGGCTGAAGAACCGCGTCGCGTCGGCCGGTCCGCCCTTGGTTATCAGGTAGGCCGGCGCCAGCTCCTGCAGTTGGCTGATCGTGCTGACGACCGCGATGAACAGCGTGGTCGGCGTCAACAACGGCCAGGTCAGATAGCGGAATTGCTGCGTCGGCGTGGCGCCGTCGATGGATGCGGCATCATAGAAGTCGGACGGGATCGACTGCAACGCGGAGAGGTAGATCAGCATGGCATAGCCGACATCCTTCCAGACCGTGATGGCGATGAGGGTCGGCAACGCGGTCGAGGTGTCGCCGAGCCAATTCTGGGTCGGCAGCCCAAGCTCGGCAAGGAAGCTGTTCAAGATGCCAGTGTAGGGATCGAGAATTGCCTGCCACATCAACGCGACGATCACGAAGGAGGTGATGTAGGGAAAGAAGATGATTGCGCGGATCAGAGTGCGCCCCGGGATCGGCCGGTTGAGCACGACCGCCAGTCCGAGGCCAATGGCGATGCTGGCCGCGGTGACGCCTATCGCGAAGGCCAGCGTCACGAAGAGCGACTGCCGAACGCGCGCGTCGCCGAGCGCAGCAACGTAGTTGTCCAATCCGGCGAATCGGCTCTCGCCGATCAGCGGCTGGCCGCTGTACAGGCTCGCCCAAAACTCTAGTCCGATCGGATAGAAGAAATAGACCGAGAAATAGAGGATTGCTGGCGACAGCAGCAGGTAAGCGAGAAGCGTTTGCCGGGTGCGCCGGCTGAAGCGGCCAGTTCGCCGGGTCGGCATCGCGCCGACGCGAATGTCCGTATCGGCCGTATCGGTGCTGCCGCTGATAAACATCGGCCTAGTTGTTGGCCAGGATGACGTTGGCCTCGGCCGCGAATTTCGGCATGATCTCGGCTGCTGGCTTCTGATTGTAGATGATATCCTCGAGCGCGCTTTGCAGGAGCTTCTCGATTCGCGCGTGCTTGCCGGTGAGGCGCAGCTCGGCGGTGACGTCTTGCGCGTAAGGCAGGCATTTGCTGAAGCTGCCGATGACCGGATCGGCCTGAACCTCGGCGTTGTTGGCCCAGGATTTGCGCGGCATCGTCATGCCCGCTTCCTTGGTAGCCGCCAGTTCCGTGTCGAGCGCGACGAGCCGCTTCAACAACTCCCAGGCCTCCTTCGGGTGCTTGGCGTCCTTAGGGATCATCACGCTGACGCCGCCCGCGAACGTCGCCTGCACCTTGTGCTTGAGTGATGGCGCAACCGCCCAGTTGAGCTTCGGGTTGCCCGAGCGGATCGGCTTCACGTCCCACGGACCGGTTATGATCATGGCGACCCGGTTGGCCGTGAACAGCTTTTGCGGACCCTCATAGTCAGCACCCGCCGCCGGCTTGGTCGCTGCTTTTTCCTTGTGGATCAGGTCGGCGAGGAACTGGATCGCTTCGATCGCCTCTGGACTGTCGAGATTGACCTTGTTTGTCTTGGGATCGTAGTAGGTCACGCCGTTCTGCAGCAGCCACGACGAGTAATATCCGATGCTCGGGTTGGGAGCGAAGCCGAAGCGGGCGCCGGTCGTCGTCGCCTTGGCAACCTTCAGGAACTCCTCCCAGGTCGCAGGCGGCGCGTCGAAGCCCGCCTGCTTCAGCATATCGACGTTGTAGACGAGGGTGGCGCAGGTGAGGTGGATCTGGACGCCATAGTACTGGTCGCCGAGCTTGTTACGCTCGACGGAATAGGCTTGCCAGTCGTCGGGATAGCCGATCGTCTTGCCGTCTTGTTGGATGAAGTCGTTCAGCGGCCGCAGCAGATTCCGCTGGCCGAATTCCTGCACCCAGCCGCCGGGTTCGGCGACAAGATCGGGCGGACTCTTCGCCGCAAAATCCGCCACCAGCTTGGTGCGCATATCCGGCCACTGGAATTTCTCCCACTGCACCGACCATCCGGGATGATCGGCCTCGAACTTTGCTATTGCGTCGGCATAAGCTTGATAGGCGTGGCCGGCGTTCCAATAGAGCGTCAGGGTCTCGGCATGGGCTGCACTCGCGGTCGTCAGGGCCACGCCTAAAACCACACCGTGCAGGAACCCGACTGACTTGTAGCGGCGCATCTTGGTCTCCTCCAGGTTTGCCACCGCCTTCCTCACAATGGATGGCGACATATTATTCGATTAATATACCCGCTATACCGCAGTTTTTGTCAAGCTCCGACTGTAATGCAGTGCATAGTTCTGGCCGAACTCGGGCGGAGCTATCTACAGCGCGCGATGCCGAAGTTGCTGCCGGTACCCGATCTGGACGATCGCGGCCTAACCTGGAAAGATCGTGAAACCGCCATCGACGCGGATTACCTGCCCGTTGATGAAGCGCGCGCGCGGACCGGCGAGGAAGGCAACCGCGTCGGCGATCTCTTCAGGCTCCGCATACCGGTTCAGCGATTTCTTGCTCGAATCCATGCGCTGTGGATCGACCACGCGGCTCGCCTGGAACCGCGCCGTCTTGGTGGCGCCGGGGCTCACCGCATTGACGCGTACGCCATCGTCGATCAGTTCCTTGGCGAGGCAGCGCGTATAATGGACAACAGCCGCCTTGAGCGTCGAGTAGACCACCTCGGGCGAGCAGCCGATATGCGCTGCCGCCGAGGCGATGTTGATCACCGAGCCCGAGCCACGCTTGACCATCGGCGGAACGAACGCCTGGCAGACCAGCATCGTGCCGATGAGGTTGTTCTCGGTTAGAACCTTGATGTCTTCGTAGTCGATGTCCAGTGCGTTGTTGGGATTGGGCTTTACGCCCTTGGCGCCGATGTCGCCGCCGGCGCAGTTTACCAAGATGTGCACGTCGCCGAGCTCCGCCTCGATCTTCCTCTTCATTTCCGCGACAGCTTGCTTGTCGCCGATGTTGCCGGTGACCGCGGTGATGCGCGTCCCGTGCTTCTCCAAGCCCCTGGCAGAGTCGCCGAGGTCCGCGAATTCGCCATATTGAGATGGCCGGGCCCAATCGAGGTCGTGGACCGCGACGTTTGCGCCAAGTTCGGCCAAGCGGTCGGCCATCACGCGGCCGAGGCCGCGTCCCGAGCCGGTGACGAAGGCGGTCAGGCCGCTGAGTTCTCGGGCAGTCATGCTGATTTCTCCATTGCAATGAAATCGAATTTCATCATGTTGGCGGCGCTGCGCCGGATCATGTCGAGCTCGTACGAAACGAGCGCACCGTCATCATCGCGCTCCCATGGCGTGCGGTAGTCGGCGTCGTCCCCAAGGCGGTTCAGGCGCGCAGCACTCAGGCAGGCCGCGAATTCGCGGGCGGTCTTCGGCGCATATCCGTTCCACCAGTCGTCGGTGAGACAGCGAACGTGACGAGCCTCCAGCGCGCCGGGCTCAAGCACCGCCGTCAGCGTGTCGTGGTGCTCGCCAAGGATGGCTGCCAGTTCGGCGAAAGGCACGGCGCCGTCGCCGATCGCGCAGCGGACCAGACGGTAGCCCTCATCCGTGAACTGGACGCGATAGTCCTTGAGGTGAACGTGGCGGACATGGGGCGCGATCCGGCGCGTGAAGGCAAGCGGCGCCTCGCCGACAGGAAAGGTGTTGCCGGTGTCGTAGGTGATGCCGACACCCGGTCCGCCAAGTTCGCAGAACGCAACCAGTTCGTCGCTGCCGAAGTCCTGATGGTTCTCGATGCCGAGCACGCGTCCCTCGGCCGCCGCACGCGGCCCCCATTCCGTCAAGGCAGCGCGAATCGTTGCGTTGAACTCGCTCCATTTCGGACCCCACGCATTGCGGTCGCCGCACAGGACAGGCGTCAGTGCGATACGGATCGTCGTCGCCTCGAGCAGGCGCGCAGCCCGGAAGGCGGTGTCCAGCGGACCTGCCACCACCAGTCCGCCGCTCACCACCGGGACGATGTCCAGCGCGGCAAGACGCCTGCGCAGCGCGACGATTTCGGCGTCAGTCAAGTCGGTCAACCAGGGTTCGTAGATCTCGAGCGTGCGTGCGCCCAGTTCCTGCCCCAGCGTGATGAAGCCTTCCAGCCCCGCGCCGTGCGGATTGTGCCGCGGCGTGCCGCGGCCCTGCAGTCCGAGATGATAGGTCAGTCCGTAGGGGTTGAGGCCGAGACGAAGCATCAGCTTGGCGGTTCC
This sequence comes from Mesorhizobium sp. M0954, assembly GCF_040319155.1. Classification (NCBI taxonomy): domain Bacteria; kingdom Pseudomonadati; phylum Pseudomonadota; class Alphaproteobacteria; order Hyphomicrobiales; family Phyllobacteriaceae; genus Mesorhizobium; species Mesorhizobium sp. M0954. The sequence goes on from NZ_JAMYNR010000001.1 coordinate 331,121, forward strand.
AATGGAGAGCGGAGAGGCGTCACTAGCGCAGACCGGCATCGACGGTAATGGACTGTTTGGTGATCATGCGGCTGTCGTCGGCTGCCAGGAAGAGCACCGTGCGTGCAATCTCCTCGCCCAGCAGGACGCGGCGGATCAATTGCCGCTGCACCGTCTGGTCGACTGCCTCCTGCGTCTTGAACCACAGCTCGCGCTGCCGCTCGGTCATGACGGCGCCGGGTTCGATCGCATTGACGCGGATGTTATCCGGTCCGAATGACCGCGCCAACGCACGCGTCAGCGCCACCACGGCCCCCTTGGCGGTGGCATAGGCCACCATCTGGTCCGCTCCGAACCGCCAGGCAATGGAGGAGAAGTTTATGATCGAGCCGAAGCCGAGTTCCTTCATATGCGGATGCACTGCCTGCGCGGCGAAGAAGTGATGCCTCAGATTGACATCGAAGCTGCGGTCCCAATAGTCGGCCGTTATCGCGTCGAGGGGATGGCGCTGATCATTGGCTGCGTTATTCACCAGGACGGCGACCGGACCAAGCCGCGCGCGTACGCGTGCTACCGACGCCTTTAGCGCATCGACGTCGGTCACATCGCAATGGAGATATAACGGAGCCTGCCCGGCGGCACCAGCGAGCTCGCGCACCAACGCCTCCGCTGGTTCGTCCTGCACATCGAGAAAGGCTATCCGGGCGCCGTTCGCCACGAAGGCGCGGACCATATCGGCGCCAATACCGGAGGCGCCGCCGGAGATCAGCACGACCCGATCGGTCAAGCTTGGATAAGTCGCGAATTGTACGGACATCAAACTACAGAAGCGCCTTGGTTGTTGGATCGAACAGACAGGCGCGCGACATGTCGATGCCGAGCGTTATCGTCTCGCCCATGACGGGAGCGTCATCCGGCTCGAAACGGCCGGTGATCTCCAGGTCACCCAGCCTGAGCACGGCAAGCGTCTCGGCCCCGGTAGGCTCGACCAATTCGACCGGCGCCTGCATGGACGCTACAGCAGGTTTGCGCGACTTCAGATCGGTCGTGAAACGGTAGATGTGTTCCGGCCGGATACCGAGCACGACGTCCTTTGGCGCGCCGGCGGGCATCGGCGCGGCAAGGGCGAGGCTGACGTCGCTGCCGTCAGCGGCGCGTACCGAGATGCTGGTCGAGCCCGTAAGCCGGGCGGGAATGAAATTCATCGCCGGCGATCCCATGAAACCGGCAACGAACATGTTGGTCGGCCGGTCGTAGATCCGTTTCGGCGTGTCGAACTGCTGTACCGAGCCCTGGTTCATCACCGCAATGCGGGATGCAAGCGTCATCGCCTCGACCTGATCATGGGTGACATACACCGTGGTCTTGCCGACGCGATGGTGAAGCTTCTTGATTTCGGTACGCATGTCGACGCGCAGCTTGGCGTCGAGGTTGGACAAGGGCTCGTCGAACAGAAACAGCTTCGGGTCGCGCACGAGGGCACGCCCCATCGCAACGCGCTGCCGCTGGCCTCCCGAGAGCTGGCCGGGCTTGCGTTTAAGCAGCTGTTCGATCTGCAGGAGTGCGGTAACCCGCTTGACAGCTTCCGCCTGCGCCGCTTTTGGCACGCCGCGGCTCTCCATGCCGAAGGTGATGTTCTGGCGCACCGTCATGGTGGGATAGAGAGCGTATGACTGGAACACCATCGCAATATCGCGGTCCTTGGGTTGCACCGAGTTCACCAGCCGGTCGCCGATCCATATCTCGCCCGACGTGACGGTTTCCAGTCCGGCGATCATGGCGAGCAAGGTTGACTTGCCGCAACCCGACGGGCCGACAAGGGCGACGAATTCTCCGGTCTTAGCCTCGAGATCGATGCCGGCAAGAATCTCGAGCGAGCCGTAGCTCTTGTGAAGGTTGCGGATCATCAACGCGGACATGGGCGACGCCTCATTTTATGGCGCCCTGGGTGAGGCCGCGCACGAAGTATTTTCCACCAAACAGATAGATCAGCAGCGGAGGCAACGCGCCGATCAGCACGGCTGCGCTCATCACATCGTAAGCACGCGCGGTCGTGCCGCCGGCCGTGAGCGCGACCAGTGCCGCTGTGATCGGCTGCTGCTGGCCCGATGTGAAGACGACGCCGAACAGATACTCGTTCCAGATGCCGGTGAACTGCCAGATGACGGTGACGATCAGGATGGGCGGCGACAGGGGCAGGATGATCTTGCGGAAGATCCGCCAGAACCCGGCGCCGTCGATGCGTGCCGCCTTGATCAGGTCGTCCGGTATGCTGACGTAGAAATTGCGGCAGAACAGGGTGGTGAACGAGATGCCCTGGACGACGTGGATCAACACCAGCCCGTATGTGGAATTGGTCAGGCCGAGCTTGCCGAGCAGGAACGCCCACGGCATCAACGAAATCTGGCCGGGCATGAATACGCCGAGCAGCATCAGATTGAAGATCAGTTCGGAGCCCCTGAAGCGCCATTTGGAGAGGATGTAGCCGTTCATGGCGCCGAGAATGGTCGAGATGATGGTGGCGGGGATCGTCATGGCCAGGGAGTTGAAGAAATTGCGCTTCATTCCCTCGCAGGTACCGCTGACGCAGTAGGATCCCCAGGCCTGCGCCCACGCATCGAACCGGAAGCTGCGCGGTACGGAGATGAGGCCGTTGCGGGCAATCTCCGACTGCTCGCGCAACGAGTTGAAGATCACCACCAGTAGCGGCACGAGATAGACGACCGCGAAAAGCGTCAGCACGGCATAGACAAGGAAGCGGCTCCAGAAATGCCGGCGCGTGGCAGCGGCTTCTTCCGGATCAAAACGGGCATTAGGGCCAATTTCAGCCATTGCGGCCCTCCGCCCGCCGGCGCCAGACGATCCACAAGGAGTACGGCACCAGCACCACCGCGACCGCCGCGAGCATCATCATCGCCGCGGCGGCACCTTCGCCGATTTGGCCGCGCTGGAACATCAGGTCGTAGACATAGATGGCGGGGAAGGTGGTGGACACACCTGGGCCGCCTCGCGTCAACGCCGCCACTAGGTCGAAGGTCTTGATGGCGAATTGTATCTGAATGACCGCCACCGCCAGGAATATCGGAGCGATGGTTGGCAGGATGACCCTCCGATAGGTCCGGAATACCGACGCGCCGTCGATTTGCGCGGCTTTGACGAGATCCGGATCGACCGACCGCAGACCGGCCAGGAAAAGTGCCATTGCGAAGCCGGACGACTGCCAGATACCGGTTATGATCACCGCATAGATCGCAGTGTTGCGGTTGGCCGTCAGGGCGAAGCTGAAGTCGGTCCAGCCAAGCCCGCGAACGAAGGCCTGGATACCGTCGACAGGATTATAGAGCCAACTCCACACCGTACCGGTGACGATGAAGGACACCGCCAACGGATAGAGGAAGATGGTGCGCCAAACCGCCTCGCCGCGGACGCGCTGGTCGATCGCGATCGCGAGCAGCAGGCCAACGGCCATCGAGCCAACGATATAGAAGCCGCTGAACAGGAAGAGATTGGTATAGGCGATGTTCCAGCGCCGGTTTGCCCAGAGCGAAGCGTAATTGTCCAGGCCGACGAACCCATAGGTCGGCAACAGCGACGAATTGGACAGCGAGATGTAGAGCGTCCAGAGCGTGAAGACGAAAACATAGATGAAACTCGCCGCTATCGACGGCGCCAGCACCAGAATGGGCACCATCGTGCCCAGGCGCTCGCGCCACGGACGGGCCGCGGCAGCTGCGGCTGGTACAATCAGATCATGGGTGGACATCGGGCTGCTCCGGCGAGGTCTGGCCGGGAGCTTCGCCCCCGGCCATCATCGGCAGCGTCACTTCTGCGCTTCGGCCGCATCCGCCATCGCATTGGCCGCGTCCTGCGCACTCATATCCGGCGTTGCTACAAACTCCGTGATGCTATCCATTATTGCGCCGCGGACCTTTTGCGGAACCGTCATGTTGTGCGCCATCGAACGCACGAGCGTGCCCGCGGCGATCGAGGCTTGCAAATCCTTTTGCGAGAGTTGCTGGCAGGGATTGAAGCCGTTCGAAAGATCGACATCGAGGCGCGCCGGAATGGACCCTTTGGTCTGATTGAAAATGGTCTGGAATTCGGGCGACAGGATGATGCTGGCAAGCAGCTTCTGTCCCTCGATATAGTCCGGGTCCTTCTGCTTGAAGAACACGACCGAATCTGAATTCAGGATGAAGCCCGGCTTGCCCCAATCGGTCGGCGCCTGGGCGCAGACATAGTCGGTGCCCTCCTTGAAGCCGCCGGCCGTCAGCAGGCCGATCGTCCAGTCGCCCATGATGTGAAAGGCGGCCTCGCCGCGGCCGACCAGATGCGACATGGTATCCCAGTCACGCCCGTTCATGCCGGGGTCCATGTACTTCGAGGTCATGGTGCGGAACTGCTCGAAGGCCTTGACCATGCCGTCGCTGCGCATGGCGTCGACGTCGCCCTCGACGAAGGCTTTCTTGTAGAGATCGAGGTCCTGACCGTACACGACCACTTCGAAGACGGTCGAGTCGGTCCAGTCGGCGGTCGAGTGCGAAATGCAGATCTTGCCGCTGGCCACGATCTTGTCGCAGGCGGCGTTGAATTCCGCCCATGTCTTCGGCATCTCGGTGACGCCCGCGTCCTTCATGACCTTCGGCGATGCCCACAGCCAGTTGATGCGGTGGATGTTCATCGGCGCGGCCACCCAATTCCCGGTCGGCTTCATCACCGGCAGCAATTCGGGAGCGACGACCTTCTCCCAATTTTCCGCTTTCGCCAGGTCGTCGAGATTGGCTGTCATGCCCGTCTCGTTCCATTCGGCGATCTCGGGGCCCTTTAGCTGCACAGCGGGAGGTGCGTTGCCGGCGATCACGTCAGCACGCAGTTTGGCCAGGGTATTGGCCGTATGGCCTGCGATGGAGGTCTGCTGCCAGATGCCACCCTTGGCGGTAAACATCTCGCCGAGCTTGGCGATAGCCTGGGCGTCCGATCCGGTGGCCCATTGATGCAAGAGGTTGGTCTTCGGCTCCGCGAGGGCTGTTCCGGAAATCAAGGTGAAGGCGGTAGCGGCCGCAAAGGCCGTCCTCAGGTATTTCATCGTTTCACTCCCCTATATGATGCACGGTTCGTATCGACCGCTTGTGGCCCGCGATTTGAGGTCGTGGCCGGCGAGATGCAGTAATCTCCGTTCTTTCCAAAATGACATATCTGGGCTATCAGTCAACGTCCTTTGTGCCCATCATGAACAAACCTTCGCTTAGAAATTGGCTGATCGACAGGCCGTCCGCGTCGCCGGAGAGCCTGATCGTCCGATGCCTGCGCGAGCGCGGCGCGCTTTCTGCGTCGCAAATTACCCGCATTACCGGTTTGGCGCGGTCGACGGTTTCGACCGCGCTCAACGGCTTGAGAAAGTCCGGGATGGTGATCGAATCCCCGGCCCATCATGACGCGGCGAGGGGTATCGGCAGGCCTGCCACGACATTGACGCTCAATCCCGCTGCGGGCACCTGCGTCGGCATCCATCTGGGCCTCGACGAGATGCGGTGCGTCGTCGCCGACGTCTCGCATTCTTTCGTTGCCGAACAAACTATCCCCATGGGTCTGGACTACCAGCCGCAACAGGCGGCCCAGCTCGCCAAGTCAGTAATTGCCCGATGCTACGAAGAGAACGGTCTGCCGATGGCGGGGCTCCTGGGGGTTGGGGTCTCCGTCTCGGGCCCAGTCAGCCGCGAAGGAGTGGTGCTGCGCGCGAGTATCGTTCCGACCTGGGCCGGGGTCAACATCCGCGATGTGTTCGGGCCGGTCCTTGAACAGCCGATCTTCGCCGACAATGAGAGCAACTGCTCGGCCATTGCCGAGCTGATGTGGGGTGCGGCCGTCGGCCAGGACGATTTCGTGCTGTTCAAGGTCGATCTGGGCGTCGGCGGGGCCATTGTCCACCACGGTCGGCTGGTGAGCGGCATCGCCGGCGGCGCCGGCGAATTCGGGCACATCAGCATCGATCCCGGCGGCGACCTTTGCCGGTGCGGCAATCGAGGATGCCTGGAGCTCTATGCCAGCTTTGCCCGACCGCTCGAGCAGATTTCGCGCATCGTGCGGCGGCCGGTCACGATGGACGACGTGATCATGATGGCCGAGCAGGGCGACGTGAGGGCGCTGCGGATGATCGAGGACACCGCCGAGTTCGCCGGCCGTGGCCTTGGCCTGATCGGTTCGGTTCTCAATCCGCCGCTCATCATCATCGGCGGCCGCATGGCCTTGGCGGGCGACATTCTCCTGGCGCCACTGATCGCATCATATGAACGCCACACGCTCATCAAGTCCCGCGATGTGGCGCCTGCGCTGCGCACGCGGATAATCGTTGGCAAGCACACGGAGAACGACGCATTGCTCGGCGCGGTCGGCCTCGTGCTGCGTCACAACAGCCGACTTCAGTGACCCGGCTTGCTTCGGGTGGCGCTCTGATTTTGCGAGCTGCTCGCCGAAGCAGCGGAACTGATGTTTGCCTACGCGACACGCACCGTGCGCTGCCTCGGCTTGATCGCGGTGGCGAGCAGCAGGCCGGCGATGATGAAGGCGGCGCCGGCGAGATCGTAGTCGTGCAAGCTTTCGCCAAGGACCAGATAAGCGAGAACGGCGACGAAGGCGGTCTGGAGATAGAGCAGCATGCTGGCGCGCCCCGCACCAAGCGTCTCGACGCTGCGGTTGTAGAGATAGTACATCAGAGCGCCGCCGGGGCCGGCAACATAGGCGAGAGCCAGAAGGCCGTTCGCATGCAGCGCCGAACGATCCCCGGAAAACAGTTCCCAGAGATAGAAGGGCAGTGCGGCCAGCGCGCCGGCTCCCAGCAGCAGGACCACCATCGGCAGAAGCTCGATAGCGAATTTGGCGCGACGCAGCAGCACGGTGTAGAGGCCCCAACAAAACGCGCTGCCGACGATCCACAACTCGCCGGAATTGAACTGCAGCTGCATCAGCGCGGCAAGGTCGCCGCGCGCCACGATCACCACCATCCCGGCCAGAGCGACCAGCGCTCCAAGCGCTTTCCAGACACCGAGGGGCTCGCCGAGCACGAAGCGGGCAAGCACCATGGTCATGATCGGCGACAGCGCCATGATGATGCCGGCGGTTGTCGCGTTGGTGTAGTTGAGGCCTGTGTAGATCATGCCCTGACACAAGGTTAGCCCGATAGTGCCGATGACCAGCACCTCGATCACCCGGGATTGGATCAGCACGAGCATCGCCCCGTGATGACGATGGACGATAGGCAGCAGGATCGCGCACGCGAGCGTCAGCCGCCAGAAGCAGAGCGCCCAAGGCGGCATCTCGGGGGCAACCCACTTGGCGGCGATATAGACGCCGGCCGACAGGAGCCAGCAGAGCGTCGCGAGGGAATAGGCGAGCGGAAGTGATGCGCCGGGTGTCGCCTTCGCTACACTTGGATGTGCTATCGGCAGCGATTGGATATCCGTCTCCTCCCACCGCAGACTTTAGCAGATTGGCAGCGTCTTGCTAAGCAGCAACAACAGCTGTTTCACCAGCTGGCGCAATCGGTGGGTCATTGTGGGTCCCGCCGTTCACGGTCTCCTTCCATTCGAACGCATGTTGGCCCATGAGCAACTCGATACCGAAAAGCGCAAGCCGTATCGATTTCGCGCGACACGAATGTGAGATTCATATCGCGCGACAGATATTCGCGCGGTTGCCACAATCTTCTCGCGCCATATTTCTACCGAGAGCAGATCTGTCGCGAATTCCTGGTTCCTAGGATCACGAGCGCCGCTGTTTCGAAGCAATTGGAAGAATAAGCCACTGACTTCCGTTTACACAAAGAGCGCGACACAGATCCATGCGGAGGACGTCCGATGCATGCCGGCTTCCGAGGAAGCGTACTCGTAGCGGTGTTGGGCACCGTCATGGCAAGCTGCGCTGGCATTCCGGCGCAAAAAACCGGGGCAATAACCGGCTATGGCCCCAACCCCACTTTACCGAAACCAAGACCGACGCTGATCCCGACTGTTAACATCGCCGAGGCGAAAGGCTGGCAGAAAGAAGGTATGCCGACCCTGGCGAAGGGGCTGACGGTGAACGCCTTCGCCATCGGCCTCGACCATCCGCGCTGGCTACATGTGCTTCCGAACGGCGACGTGCTGGTTGCTGAAACCAATGCCCCTGCCAAGCATGATGAAGGCTTCAGTCTTAGAAAGGTCTTCATGGACCTGGCTATGAAGCGGGCTGGCGCCGCGACCAAAAGCGCCAACCGCATCACGCTCCTGCGCGACACCGATGGCGACGGCATTGCGGATGTGCGCACGACGTTCGCGGAAGGCCTCAATTCGCCCTTCGGCATGACGCTGTCCAAAGGCAAACTCTTTGTCGCGAATACCGACGCGCTCGTCGCTTTCCCCTACTCCAATGGCCAGACCCGAGTCAGCACGTCGCCGGAAAAGATCATCGACTTGCCGGCCGGGGACCTCAACCATCATTGGACCAAGGACGTGATCGCAACTCCGGATGGACGCAAGCTCTATGTCACCGTTGGGTCCAACAGCAACGTTGGAGAAAACGGCATAGCCGCGGAGAAGAACCGCGCCGCTGTCCTTGAAGTGGATCGGTCTACCCGCCGCACTCGGGTCTTCGCCTCGGGCCTGCGCAACCCGAACGGGCTCTCCTGGAATCCTGAGACTGGCCAGCTTTGGGTCGCTGTGAACGAGCGTGACGAGATCGGCGACGACCTTGTGCCGGATTATATGACCTCGGTTCGTGACGGCGCTTTCTACGGTTGGCCCTACAGCTACTACGGACAGAACGTCGACGAACGCGTCAAGCCGCAGCGCCCCGATCTCGTGGCGGCAGCGATCAAGCCCGATTACGCCCTGGGCTCTCATACGGCCTCGCTCGGACTGACCTTCTCCAAAGGCGCGCAACTCGGTCCGGCCTACGGCAACGGCGCCTTCGTCGGCCAGCACGGCTCGTGGAACAGGAGTGTGCGCAGCGGTTACAAGGTCATCTTCGTGCCGTTCCATGGTGGCAAACCGAGCGGTCCTCCGGAAGATGTGCTCACTGGCTTCATCGGGCGTAATGACGAGGCGATGGGCAGGCCGGTCGGCGTCGCTATCGATCAGACTGGCGCACTGCTCGTCGCCGACGACGTCGGTAATGTCATCTGGCGGGTCCGCCGGGCGAATGGCCGTTGAGCGCAGGTGGCCTTTCTGATTCCGATCTCACCAGCCTTCGGCTACATTCCCGGAGGCGGATATCCTAAACACTTAGCTAGCAGCACGCCCGAAGATAGTCGTGTCAAACATGCTTGCGCCCGCCTGCCTCGCGGAACCAGCTGTCGGGATAGGGATACCACCAGCCCTGAATCTCCGGTCTGTGGTCGATGATGACCATCTTCGAGCGGCGGAATGCATCCAGACCCTGGCGGCCGAGCTCGCGGCCGAGGCCCGAAGCCTTCCAGCCCCCGAACGGCAACGCGTCATTGTCTATCAGCGGATTGTTGACCCAGACCATGCCGGCCTCGAGCCGCTCCGCGGCCTCATGCGCTTCGGCTAGATCGGTGGTGAAGACCGAGGCGCCGAGACCGAAGGGGCTGTCGTTGGCAAGCTCTATCGCCTGGTTGAAATCCTTGACCCGGCAGATTGCGGCGACCGGCCCGAAACACTCTTCGCGCACGATTGCCATATCGGCGGTGATGCCGGTCAGGATGGTCGGCTCGTAGAACCAGCCTACATTATGTGCCGGCGGAATGCGTCCGCCGGTGACCGCTTTGGCACCGCTGCGGATCGCATCGTCGACCAGCCGGATGACCTTCGCACGCGCGGCCTCGCTGACCAGCGGTCCGATCTCGGTTTTGTCGAGGCCGTTGCCGATACGCAGCGCGCGCGTTTTCTCGGCAAACAGATCGACGAAGCGGTCGTGAACGGCATCAACCACGAAGAACCGTTCGGCCGAAGTGCAGACCTGGCCAGTGAGATGGAAGGCAGCCGTGACGCTGCCGGCAGCCGCCACGTCCAGTGGGGCGTGTTGGCTGATGATCAGGGGATCGCTGCCGCCGGCCTCGATAACGCAAGGCTTCATGCGCTCTGCACATGCGACGGCGACAGCCTTGCCGGCGGCGACCGAACCGGTGAAAGCAACCGCATGCGTGCGGTCCGAGGCGATCAGCGCCTGCGCCGTTGCTGCTCCGCCTGGCATGCAGGAAACCAGGCCCTTCGGCAGGGAGCGGAACACGGTCATGTAATCCAGCGTCGACAATGTTGTCGCTTCGGCGGGCTTGATCACGCAGGCATTGCCGGCGGCAAGCGAGGCGGCGACGGTCCAGCACATCAACAGGATCGGAAAATTGTAAGGCATGATGTGCACCGACGTGCCGTAGGGCTCGTAGCGGGCATACTGGAACGAACCGGCCTGCGTCGTGCCGGCGATCTTGCCGGCGTCGTCACGCGCCATTTCGGCGTAATAGCGGAAGATCGGCGCGCAATTGGCGATCTCGCCGATCGCCTCCGGATAGGGTTTGCCCATCTCGCGCACCATCAGCTCGGCGCAGTGCGTGAAGTCGGCCGCCTCGATGGCGTTGGCGACGGCGTGCAGATGCCGGGCACGGCTCTTGGCGTCGAGCTTTTTCCAGGCCGTTTGCGCCTTGGTCGCTGCGGTGAGCACGGCGTCGATCTCGCCGTCGCTGGCTGCGGTGATCGCGCCGACGGTTTCGAGCGTCGCCGGATCGATCACCGGTTTTGCCGCACCGGTCATTGGCCGATAATCCGGATTGACGAAGAAGGTCGGCCGGTCAGGTGAAAAGTCCATTCTGTCCTCCCGTGTGCACGGAACCTTTTTGAGAATTCACCCTGCCGAGACAGGCGGCGTGGTTTTCGAGAACCGAAGCGGAGCGGAGATTAAAGTCCATGAGCATCGGAAGCGGAGAAAACGGCGTCAGGTGTCCGGTAGGGTAGAATTATCGAGAAGGTTCAGCGGATCATGTAGACTTTCTTGATGGTCTCGTGGACGGTGCAGACGCCTTTCCAGTCCTGCGGAAAGAACGCTGCGGTGTCCGGTTCGATCTCGATCACCTCGCCGGATTCGTGGACATAGGTGCAGCGTCCCTCGAGGAAATGGCAGAACTCATCGCGGGTGACGTGGCAGTGCCATTTGCCCGGCGTGCAGACCCACAGTCCGCATTCGGAGCGGCCCTCCGGCCCCTTGTGCAGCAGCTTGCCGGAACTGCGGGATTCGCCGTCGATCAGGGTGGGGATGACGCCCCAGTCGACCAGGTCGGTGAGGGCGAGCGGCGATTTCATGATCGGTGTCGGCATGTCGGGAGCTCCAGTGGCCGGCTTTAGGCCAGCATGTAAACGTTGCGGATGGTCTCGTGGACGGTGCATTCGCCGGTCCAACCGGCCGGGAACATGACAACCGTGGCGGCGGATACCTCGATCACCTCGCCGTCGTCCGATCTGTAGGTCGCACGGCCGGCAACGAAATGGCACAATTCGTCGCGCGGAATCGCCAGCCGCCAGCGACCGGGCGTGCAGACCCAGATGCCGGATTCCGGCTGGTTGTTCGGCCCTTTGTGCACCAGCCTGCCGGTGGAGTGCGAAGCGTCTTCCAGCGCGTCGGGCTGGGTGCCCCAGTCGACGAGGTCGGTGCGGGTCGAGGCTTGGTGGAGGTGTGGGGCAGAGATCACAGCAATTTCTCCAGCAAAGCAGCCGCTTTCTCCGGGCCGTTCTGCGACTGCATCTGGGCCGACGTCTTGGCCAGCTTGGCCCTGATTGCCGGGTCGGTCAGGCAGGTTTCGATCCTGGCGATGAGCTCGGCGTCGCTCCAGTCGTAGCGCGGCATGCCGAAGCCGTGGCCGGTTTCCTCGACCCGCGTCGCATTGTCGTGGCCGTCCCAGACGTAGGGCATGATGATCGCCGGCTTGCCGAAATACAGGCACTCGGTGAACGAGTTGTTGCCGCCATGATGGATCACCGCATCGACCTGCGGGATGACCGAGGGCTGCGGGAACCAGCTCTCGACGATGACGTTTTCGGGCACTTGCGCGTACTGCTCCTTGTAGCCGCCGACATTGACCAGCGCCCGGTAGCGCGTCTTGCCCAACGTTGCGACGATGCGCTTCAGCAGATCGACATCGCCGGCGCCAAGGCTGCCGAAGGAAACATAGAGCAGCGGCCCGTCATTATTCTTCGCAAAAACCGGCACGGTGTAGGGCTTCTCCTGCCGCACGCAGCCTTCCAGATATTGGAATTTTGCCGGGTCGAGCGGATAGCGGCGCTTGAACTTCGCCGCCTCGGGATAGAGCAGCAGATTGAGGTACGGCGAGGCCTCGAAGAACTGGCCGATCGGATACGGCGCTTCGTTGTTCGCTTTCAAAAACGCATTGAAGTCGTCATGGATCGGCTTGATGACGGCGTTGAAATGGTCGCGGTAACGCCGATGGCAGGCGTCGTCGTTCTCGCCGCAGCCGGACAGATGTGGCGGGATGTCCTCGTCCTCGATCTCGTTTTCCGAGCAGGAGATGACGCGCACCCAGGGCTTGCCATACTGCTTGATTGCCGGGAACAGGATGACATTGTCGACGCAGATGACATCAGGCTTGATCGTCGCAAGCACGCCAGGCAGATCCTTCTCAGCCCATTTGGCGCTGTCGACGATCGCCGTCCAGCAATCCTTCACGTAATTGTCGACCTGGTCGTAGGGCGATTTGCGGAAGTTCGGGATGTGGCCGTTGATGAAGTCTTCCCAGAACTTGGCCATCTGTTCCGGCGGCATCGGCTCGGACAGGTTCACCGGATGAGCCTCGAAGCCGTAGCCCTTGTAGACGTCGACGAAACCGGGGTCCGACAGGAACACCGCTCTGTGGCCGCGCGCCTCGATCGCCTGGGCTATGCCGACGGAATTGAGCGCGGGGCCATAGGCGGCCTCCGGAAAGAACGCGATCGTCTTCTGCGCCATGAGAGGTTCTCCTTCGATCAATCTGCGAAAATTCTGACGTCAGCCGCATCCCAGCCGAGCTCGACTGTATCGCCCGACGAGACCGGGCGGCGGTCGGCGGCGTCGGCGGTGACGCGCACCAGGAACGGCTTTGGCGACAGGGCGGTGCGGACGTGCAGCTGCAGATCGAGTCCCTGATAGGCCAGCGCCTCGACCGCGCCGAAGATACGGTTGGCCGTTTCTGCCGACGGGAACAGCCGGATGCGTTCGGGCCGCACTGAAGCTACCGCCGCAGCGCCGGGCGAAATTGTTGCGGGAACATCGCCGGCGATCCGCATGCCGTTGCTTGCCAGCACGCCATCGCCGGCGGCTTTGCCCGGTACGAAATTCATGACGCCGATGAAGTCGGCGACGAAACGGTCCCCCGGATGCTCGTAGACCGCATGGGGTGTATCGCATTGCAGCAACTTGCCGTCCCTGAGCACTGCCATGCGGTCGGCCATGACGAGCGATTCCTCCTGATCATGGGTGACGATGACGAAGGTGATGCCGACCTCGTGCTGCAGCCGCTTCAGCTCCAGTTGCATGGCCCCGCGCAGCTTCTTGTCGAGCGCGCCAAGCGGTTCGTCGAGCAGAAGCAGCCGTGGTCGCTTGACCAGCGCTCGGGCAAGCGCGACGCGCTGTTTCTGCCCGCCGGACAATTGCTCCGGCTTGCGGTCGGCGAAGGCAACGAGTTCGGTCGTCGCCAAAATGGCGTCGACACGGGAGCGGATTTCCTTTGCAGGCAAGCGTTCCATTTCGAGGCCGTAGGAAACATTGGCCCTGACGCTCATATGCGGAAACAGCGCATAGGACTGGAACATCAGATTGACCGGCCGCTTATTGGGCGGGGTCCTGGCGATGTCGCGGCCGTCGAGCAGGATGCGCCCGTCATTGGGCGTCTCAAAGCCGGCCAGCATGCGCAGCAGCGTTGTCTTGCCGCAGCCCGAAGGTCCAAGCAAGGCGAAGAATTCGTTCTCGCGGATATCCAGCGAAATGCCGTCGACCGCCGTCACCCGGCCGAACTTCTTCGACACGTTGTCGATCGCCAGCAGCGTGCGGGGCTCGTTCATTGGCCGATCACCCCACGGTTGAGCCGCTGCGACAGGGTCAGCGCGGTGATTGAGACCGCCATGACGATAGTCGCCAAGGCATTGATCTCCGGCGTGATGCCGAAGCGAATCATCGAATAGATCTGCATCGGCAGCGTGGTCGAGGCGCGGCCGGCGCCGGCGGTGAAGAAGGCGATGATGAATTCGTCGACCGAAAGGGTGAAGGCGAGCAGCGCGCCGGCGACGACGGCAGGCAGGATCACCGGCAACGTCACCCGCCGAAATGTCGTGAGCGCGGAAGCACCGAGATCGGCAGAGGCCTCGACGATCGACCAGTCGAAGCTTTTCAGCCGCGCGCGCACCACGGAGCAGACGAAGGCGAGATTGAAGACGACATGGGCCAGGATGATGGTGTGCAGGCCCAAGGTGAGATCAAGCATCGAGAAGAAGCTGAGCAGCGCGATCGCCAGCACGATGTCGGGAATGATCATCGGCGCAAAGATCAGCGCCTCGAGACCTTTGCCGTATTGCCGGCGTATTTCGACGCCGATCGCCAGCAGCGTGCCGAGCAGCGTGGCGATGGCGGTCGAGACAAGCGCCACGATCAATGTGTTGAGCGCGGCAGAAAGGATTGCGGCGTTTCCGATTAGCGAGACATACCATTTCAGCGAAAAGCCCGACCAGACGGTCGGCAGCCCGCCTTGGTTGAACGACAGCGCCACCAGCACGGCGATCGGGATGTAGAGGAAGGCCAGGACCAGTGAAAGCACGAGCCAGAGCGCGCGCCTCGTGGCGAGGGAGCGCTCAGCCATCGGCGCCTCCTCTCGCTTCGGCGGTACGGCCCGAGGCGCGATCAGCAGCCAGGGCCTGCGCCGTCAGCACCAGCAGCATGATGGCGATCAGCACCATTGCCAGTGCCGCACCGAAGGGCCAGTCATTGGCGGTCAGGAACTGCTCGTAGACGACATTGCCGATCATCTGGAAGCGCCCACCGCCGAGCAGAGCAGGGGTCACGAAATTGCCGATCGACAGCACGAAGACGAAAACAGCACCGGCGGCGATACCCGGCACGGTCACTGGCAGGATGACCCGGCGAAATGTGGTCACGGCCGACGCGCCGAGGTCGCGCGAGGCCTCTGCGAGCTCCGGATTGAGCCGCGACAGCGGCGCGTAGCAGGCCAGGATGACGAAGGGCAGATAGTTGTAGACCAGACCGGCGATGACGGCGCCTTCGGTATAAAGCATCGACGGCGGCTCGCCGGTGTAGCCGAACCAGCGCAGCAGTTGTGTGATCAGCCCTTCGCGGTTGAGCAGCACGATCCAGGCATAGGTACGGATCAGGTAGTTGGACCAGAAGGGCAAGACGGCAAAGAACAGAAACACCGGCTGCCGTTGCCGGGGTGCTGCCGCGATCGCATAGGCGGCCGCATAACCGATCACCACCGCGACCAGGGTTGCCGTGCCGGCAATGCGCGCCGAATTGAGGAAGATGCCGGCATAGAGCGGGTCGAACACCAGCCCGAAATTCTCCAGCGTGAAAGTGTAATCGATGCCGCCATAGATGCCGCGCCGAAAGAAGGCGAGCGCCAGCACCAGCGCGCATGGCACGACCATCAAGGCGGTGAGCCAGGCCAGCGCCGGCGTCATCAGCAAGAATGAGCGAAGTCTTGTTTGGGACAAGATTGCGGTACCGCATTCAACGGTCGGCGGCGAAAACCCCGCCGTCGACCGGGATTTCTGATTTTGATGTCGGTTATTGCGCGGCCTTGATTTCGCTGACGATCTTCGAGTAGTCGCGTTGGGCATCGCCGACATCGCGCAACTGCTCGAACTTGACCAACGCTGCCACCGGCATGCTCATATTGGGAAATTTGGCGAGAAAATCCGCCGGCAGGCTTTCCATGGCCGGCTTGTTCGGTACCTTGTAGTCGATGTTCTGGGCCGCCCAGGCGTGGTTCTTGGCGTCCAGCATGAAGTTCATGAACTGGAAGGCGGCGTCCTTGTTGGCCGATGCCTTCATCACGACCATCGTATCGACCCAGAGATCCGAGCCTTCTTTCGGTATGGTGTATTTAATTTGTGGATTCTCGGCGATCCCGTAATTGCACCAGCCATCCCAGGCCTGAACCATCAGCGCCTCGCCCGAGACCAGCTTTGAATAAAAGGTCGTGTCGTCATAGGCCAGCAAGGTCTTCTTGGCCGAGATCAGCAAGTCCTTGACTTCGCCGAGCTTTGCCGGATCGGTCTCGTTCACCGAATAGCCCTTGGCGAGTTGGCCGGCGGCAAGCAGCCAGCGGTCGGTCGCCAGCATCGTCGTCTTGCCCTTGAGCGCATCGGACGGGGCGAGAAGGTCGTTCCAGCTGACCGGCTCCGCCTTCACCAGATCCGAACGGTAGCAAAGGCCGGTGGTGCCCCAAGTGTAGGGCACGGAAAAATTGTTGCCGGCGTCGTGCGGCAGCTTCGCCGCCTCGGGATAGAGATTAGCGAGGTTAGGGATCTTGGCATGGTCGATCGCCTCGATCAGGCCGAGCTTGTTCAGCACTTCGGCGAAGGGCGAGGAGACGAAGACCACGTCATAGCCCTTGCCGCCGGACGCGACGAGCTTGCCCATGATCTCCTCGTTAGTGGCGTGAACCACGACTTCACCGGAGACACCGGTCGCCGCCTTGAAAGCTTTCATGGCATCCGGCGCCATGTAGCCGTCCCAGTTGGAGATAACGAGGTCGGAGGCAGCCGCCGGCGCTGACAGCGCCAGGCCAAGGCCAAGTGCGATCAAGGACTTCCTTAACGGACGGTGCCGCAGGTGGGTGGTGGTCATGACAGACTCCCATTCTGGTTGATCATCGAACTAGTCGTCGGACCAGCGCCTGCAGCCGTAGCCGCTTTGATCCTGTTCCCCGGTCTTTTATTGCCGATTGATCTCACAGTACTATTGCAGAAAAAAGTACGTCAATCCATAATTTGTCAAACTACGGTGAATCCCGGCCGATCGCATCCGCAAGGGCAATCGGCCAAATCTCAGCCGCCAAATCCTTCACGAGAATTGCCATGCAAGTTGCAGCTCGACGTCCCCGTACCAACCATCTCGACCTTGCACAGCGCATTCTCGATGTGGCCCGGAAACGCGGCTTTGAACCCGGCGCTCATCTCCCGGAGCAGCAGATCGCTTCGCTCTGCAACGTATCCCGAACTCCGGTGCGGGCCGCGCTGCGTCTGCTCACTGAAAAAGGCGTGGTTCGATGGGAGGCTGAGTCCGGCTATCGCTTGGCGGTAGACCTCACGAGCCAGGCGACCGTCGCCGCCGACCTGCCGAGCGCCGAGGAGGATGAACTTGCCGACATGATCCTGCGAGACCGCTCGGCGCGCCGGCTGGACCAGACGGTCACCGTCGGCGCGCTGATGCGACGGTATAATGCCGAGCGCAGGACGGTACTAAAATCGCTGAAGAAACTGGCCGAGGAAAATCTTCTGGACCGCGCGCCGGGGCAGTCCTGGCTTTTCAGGAGAGCGCCGGACGATCTTGGCGCACAAGGGGAGAGCTATGAATTCCGGCTGTTGCTGGAACCCGCCGCCCTTCTGGCGCCTGGATTCCGGCTGGATGGGACGCGCGCGGCAGCCTTGCGACAGGGCATGGAAATGCTGCTGGCTCTGCCCGACGCGGCATTCGATTCCAGAGAGTTCCAACGGCTGGACATCGATTTTCACGGGATGATCGCCGGTGGCTCCGCCAACCGCTTCGTCGCCGAGGCGTTGGCCGATCATCTCAGGCTGCGCCGGCTGCCGGGAACGTATGCCGGCGTCAATGTCTTCCGGCTGAAGCAATCATTGCGCGAGCATCTGACCATACTCGACCATCTGGAGAGCCAGCAGTACGAGGTTGCAGCCGATCTGCTTCGGGTCCATCTGCGGCTTTCACGCAGCCAGCGACCGCAGGCGGCTAGTCGCGGGGCGCCCGCGCTGTTCGGCATGATCAGCCGGCCGGAATAACGAGGATCATGCGCAAAGGCAGCCCGACCATCGCACTGTTTCCGGAAGCGAGCTTCGGCGCTGCGCTGAATTGCGTTGGCATAGCGCAGGCCCTGCGCGCTCGTGGCGCCCGTCCGGTGTTCATCTGCCATGCCGGCTTTTCTGGCGTGTTCGCCGACTATGGGTTTCAGGAATACCAGTTGCCGACTGACGATCCGTTGACCGACAGCGAACGCCAGAGCTACTGGCAGGCCTTCGTGCGCCGTCATCTGCCGCATTTCAGGCTGAGCCCCATCGATCAGCTCGAAACCTACGTTGCCCCGACCTGGCAAGCAATCGTAGACACTGCGGTCAACGCCGAGGCGCCGCTGCGCCAATTGCTGGCGCGGCTGAAGCCGGACGCCGTGGTGCTCGACAACGTCGTCATGTTCCCGGCATTGGCGACAGCCGGCTGCCCGTGGGTGCGCGTCGTCTCCTGCGCCGAAACCGAGCTTCCCGATGCCAATGTGCCACCCTATCTGTCCGGTCTCGCCGCCGACGACCCGAGCCGCGCGGCGTTCGAGGCGCGCTACCTGGCAGCGGTCGCTCCGGCCCATGACCGCTTCAATCGGCTTCGGACCGACGCCGGTCTTGCGCCCTTGCCGACGGGTCTTTTTCTGGAACCTTCGCCCGCCCTCAATCTGCTGCTGACCCCAACGATTGTGCGAAGGCAGCGCGCCGAGCCGCTCGACCCTGCCAGCTTCGTCTATCTCGAAGGCTGCGTTCGCTCGGAAGGGCCGTTCGACGTGCCGGTTTTTCCGCGCGATGGCGGACCGCTGGTTTATGTCAGTTTCGGTAGTCTTGGCGCCATGGATGTCGGCCTGATCCAGCGGATGCTCGCCGTTTTCGACAGGCTGCCGGCCCGCTTCATTGTCAATGCCGGAGGTCTGCGCGACAGCTATCGCGCCGTTCCGGACAATGTCTATCTCGATGCCTGGTTTCCACAGCCTTCGGTCGTGGCGAAATGCGACCTCTTCATTCATCATGGCGGCAACAACAGCTTTTGCGAAGCACTGCGTTTCGGTGTGCCGTCGCTGGTCATGCCCTATTGCTGGGACGGGCATGACAATGCGCAACGTGCCGAGGAAACCGGCGTCGGGCGCCACATCAGCCGCGATGGCTGGACGGAAGACGAATTGGCGCGAAGCATTCTCGGCCTGATGGCCGATGCTGCAATGCGCGCACGCCTCCGGGAGAATGCAGTGCATATGGCGCTGACACCCGGAACGGACGTGGCTGCCGAAGCCATTCTCGCTCTCGCAAGGACCCGACCTGATGCTTGACACCACAACAACGGATGCCTCGACCATGAACGGCACCAACGACCCGAAAGACTGGTTGGCCGCTCACGCTGTCAGCGAGGTCGAGTGCCTGGTGCCCGACATGAACAGCGTGCTGCGCGGCAAGGCCCTGCCAGCGGCCAAGTTCCTCAAGGCGATCGAGGACCGAGCACTCTATCTGCCGAGCAGCGCGTTCCTGGTCAGCATCGACGGCCGCTATTCCGGTTCCGTCGACGAGGGGTTCGCCTACCAGGACCCCGACATGCGGATGGTGCCGGATGTCGCAACACTCTGTCTGGCGCCCGGTGGCGGGCCAGGCAAGGCCTATGTCTTCGCCGATGCGTTCCACATGGACGACCGGCCGTGGATGGCTTCGCCGCGGCACGTGTTGCGGGCCGTGCTCGATCTATATCGCCAGCGCCGCTGGCGGGCGGTGGTGGCGCCGGAGCTTGAATTTTATCTCACCGCGCCCAATCCCGATCCCGATAGGCCGGTGACGGCGCCGGTCGGGCGCAATGGCCGCTCCGAAAGCGTGCAGCATCCCTACGACATGGCGGCACTGGAGCAATTCGAGCCGGTGATCCGGCGCCTCTATGACTATGCTGCGGCAGCCGGACTGCCGCTCGACACGCTCATCCATGAATCGGGCACGGCCCAACTGGAGATCAATTTCCTGCATGGCGACGCGCTGCCGCTGGCAGACAAGGTGTTGCTGTTCAAGCGAATGACGCGCCAGGCCGCGCAGGAAGGTGGCATGCAGGCGACCTTCATGGCCAAACCGATAGCCGCACAAGCCGGCAGCTCAATGCATCTCCACATGTCTGTCGTCGACGAGGCCGGCAACACGCTGTTTGCCGGGCGCGACGGCGCCGACACCGAGATGTTCGGGCATTTCATCGGCGGCCTGCAGAAATACATTCCCGAGGTGATGCCGCTGTTTGCGCCGAACGTGAATTCGTTCCGCCGCATCCGGCCGAACCACAGTGCACCCGCCAACATCGAGTGGTCGCACGACAACCGCTCCTGCGGCCTGCGTGTGCCGGCAGGCGGGCCCACCGCGCGGCGCGTGGAAAATCGGCTGCCCGGCGCCGATGCCAATCCCTATCTGGCGATAGCCGGCTCGCTGCTTTGCGGTTATCTCGGCGTCGAGGAGAAGATCGCTCGTTCGACGGAAGCGTCGGGCAATGCCTATCGCAGCAGGAGCACGCTGCCCAAAACCATGGAAGAGGCGCTCGACCGCTTCGCTGCGTGCGATCCGGTTCGGGCGGTGCTCGGCGAGGATTTCTTCCAGACCTATTTGCGCGTCAAGAGCGTTGAGCTCGACCTGTTCCAGAGCGTCGTCACCTCTTGGGAACGCGACCATCTGCTGCTCAAGGTGTGATGATGGGCTTCAATTCTGGGGGCTTCAACTCCGGCCTGGATATCGGCAAATCCTACTATGTCGCGACGGCCAATCCGGCTCCGGACCATCCGGCGCTGCAGGGCGACGTCGACGCCGATCTGGTGGTGGTCGGCGGCGGTTGTACCGGCCTCTCCGCAGCCTTTCATGCAGCCGAACGCGGCCTGAAGGTAGTGCTGCTCGAAGGCGGCAAGATCGGCTGGGGGGCGTCGGGGCGCAATGGCGGCCAGATGATCCCCGGCCTGCGCAAGGGTGCCAAGGGGCTGGTCAAGCTATATGGGCCGGAACGGGGGAGGGCACTGTTCGATCTCGCCTTCGAGGCGCGGGCCCTCGTGCTCGGTCTGATCGAGCGCCATGCCATCGATTGCGACCTCAGGCTCACCGGCCATCTGGCCGGTGCGGTCAACGGTTCCGACCTGCGCGACCTCGAAGAAGAAGCCGAGTGCCTTTCTACGGTGATGAACTTTCATGATGTCGAGATGCTGTCGGCAGCGCAGGCGCGCGGAATGGTGAACACACCTTATCACGGCGCGATGTACGAGAAGCTCGGTGGCCATATGCATCCGCTGAACTACACGCTCGGTCTTGCTCGCGCCGCGGCTGCGGCGGGCGTCACCATCCACGAGAATTCGGTGGCGCTGCGGCTGGAGCGGGAAGCTTCCCCCCGGGTTTCGACGGCCAAAGGCTCGGTCCGGGCCAGGCATGTCGTACTGGCCGGCGATGCGCTGCTCCACGGGCTTGAGCCGCGCGTCAACAGTCGCATTATGCCGGTCGGCAACTACATCATCGCCACCGAGCCGCTGGGCGACGCGAGCGACGTCATCCCAAGCAATGTGGCCGTCTCCGACACGCGCTTCGTCGTCAATTACTACCGGCTGTCGGCGGATGGACGCCTGCTGTTCGGCGGCGGCGAGCGCTATACGCCGTCGCCGCCCGCCGACATTGCCGGCTTCGTGCGGCCGCACATGGAAAAGACCTTTGCGCAATTGCGCGGCCGCCGCATCGATCACGCCTGGGGCGGGCTGGTCTCGGTGACGACATCGCGCCTGCCGCATGTCGGTCGCTATCGCGACGTCTATTTTGCGCATGGCTATTCGGGCAAGGGGGTGATCCTGTCGACGCTGTCGGGCAAGCTGCTCGCTGAGGCGATCACCGGTGATGCTTCGCGGCTCGATCTGTTTTCGACCCTAAGCCCGCTGCCGTTCCCCGGCGGCACGGCGCTGCGCGGCCCGCTCTATGTGCTCGGCATGCTTTGGTACGCAATGCGTGACCGCATCAAACATTGAGCGCAGGCATGCGCAATGAGGCCGAGCGCCGCCACCAAGCGATTAACGGCTGATTTCGCGGCGGCGTCCGACTTGATCGATGCTTGAATATGGTCCGCAGGCCATGGCCGCGAGTCGGTTCGTGCCCTGCTCCCGAAGCCTGAGCGCCGATAGACCTGCCTGTTATTTCCTCAGCTAATAGATCGATATGATTGCAGGATTAACCGTTTCATAGCCCAGGCGCGGCTCCGATTTGTCTTTCGAAATCGGGCTGGAGACAGTTCCGGTTGAACTGCAATCCAATTTTGTTTCCCTGTTTTTCTTGATCGTGCTGCCCGACAGGTCGGCACAGCACGACGTTACTGGTGTACTGACCACCCTCTTTTTCTCGTGCGCAACGGCGGCGGTGGATACGGCAATCACAATTGCCGCGCAAACAATCGTCAATCTCATTGTTTCCCCCTTAGAGCACCGCAAAAATGTGGTCGACTGCCTTGAGACGCCGGCGAAGGCGGTATTCGCGCCTGGCCGGCCCATGCAGCTTCCGACTGCACAAGATTGTAACTACATTAGCTGCAGCGCAAGTAACCATTTCGGACTAGGGAACGGTCCCCTTCGATCGAAAGCGCTGGGCTGCCGGCGAAAAAGCAGGCGTTCTAGCCGTTCTCGCCGCCGAGCGCCTTCCAATTTTGGGACAGAGGTTGGCTGATGCCCTTAAACTCACGGCTACGCATCGGTTGGATCTATGCAGCGACAAGGCCAACCTTGGCAAAGCCTCTACATAGTCACCTTCGGGCAGCACCAGTCTTGGAATTCACGCCGTCAAGCAAGGCGAGCAGGCCTTTCAGAATTTCGATTGGCGGCGGCGGACAACCTGGAATGTGCAGATCGACAGGCAAGGCCTCGGACACTCCGCGCACCACCGCATAGCTGCCGGAGAAACAGCCGCCATTGCCTGCGCAATCTCCCAGTGCGACCACCCATTTTGGGTTGGGGGTTGCGTCATAGGTCAGCTTCAATGCCTCGCGCATGTTTTTTGTGACCGGCCCGGTGACGAGCAGTACATCAGCATGGCGCGGCGATGCGACGAACCGGATCCCAAAACGCTCGATGTCATAGAAGGCGTTGTTCAGCGCGTGCATCTCAAGTTCGCAGCCATTGCAGGAACCGGCATCGACCGCCCGGATCGACAGGCTTCGCCCCAATCGTTTGTGAGCAGCCCCATCGAGCGCGCGTGCGAGTTCGTCGACTGCCGTGCTGCTTGCCAACGGCGGACGCTCGGTGAGAGGGGGGCGTATCAGGCTTTCAAAAAGAAGCTTGCGCATGACAGCGTGCCTTCAGAGATCATGGCCCGAATAAGAGCAGTTGAACGATTTGTTGCACAGCGGAAAGTCGGCAACGATGTTTCCTTCGATCGCCGCTTCAAGGAGCGGCCATTGAAACCATGACGGATCACGGAGGTGACAGCGCTCGACCAAGCCGCCCTTGCCAATGCGCAGCCAGGCCAGAATGTCGCCGCGGAAACCTTCGACGAGCGCCATGCCTTCATGCGATCGGTTTGTCTGCGCGAAATCGACACGGATCGGTCCGTCTGGCAGTTGTCGCAGGACTTGTTCGATCAGAGACAGGCTCTGTTCGACCTCGTGGATACGAATCCATACACGGGCGTTCACATCGCCTTCCTGGAGGAGAGGTACATCGAAGGCGAGTTCGCCATAGGGTGGATAAGCGAGATTGCGTCGGGCATCGAAGTCCCGACCGGAGGCCCGGCCAACGTAGCCTCCGGCGCGATATTGACGAGCGAGTTCCACCTTCAGCCGGCCAGTTGCGACAGTCCGATCCTGCAGCGATGCCGTGTTGTCGTAGAGCTCGACCAGCGCGGGAAACCGCTGCCTGATCTCTGCGATCAGGGACCTGAGCGCTGTCGTGCCCTCATCGCTCAGGAAGCTTGCCACGCCTCCGGGCACGATGCAGTCGCGCATCAAACGATGACCGAAGGCAGCATCGCTTGCCCGCAATACGCGCTCACGCAGCACCCCACAGTGGGCATGCATAAGCGCGAAGGCGGCATCATTGCAGATAGCGCCTATGTCGCCCAGATGATTGGCCAGGCGCTCCAACTCGGCCATGAGCGCTCGCAGCCAGACCGCGCGTGGGGGAACCTGGACACCCAGCGCCGCCTCGACCGCGCGGGCAAAAGCGAGGGAGTATGCCACGGTACTGTCGCCAGAGGTTCTGCCCGCCAATTTGGCTGCACGGTCGATATCGGACCCCGCCATCAGGCCTTCTATACCCTTGTGCGCGTATCCGAGGCGCTGCTCCAGCCGGACGACCGTTTCACCGCTTGCCGTGAACCGGAAATGGCCCGGCTCGATGATGCCGGCATGCACGGGCCCGACCGGGATCTGATGCAGGCTCTCCCCCTCGGCAGGCAGGAAACTGTACGGGAAGGCAGTCGCAGCAGACGTCCGGACGCGGGTACTCAACGGATAGCTGACACCCCAATGGCCATGATCAAGCCACCGTCTCGTATCAGGCGCGCCTTGTGGCAGGAGCCCGAACAGGTCAGCAGCCGCACGTTCGAGCCGCAATGCGGGCGGATGCAGCCGGCCGACCGATGGGTAGCGGCCACTGGGGCATTCCAGGCTGACAACGCCGATGTCCCCGGCGCTTTCATCGAGAAGTGCCATGTGGACGGCGCCTGGCTCACCCCATAGGCCGAGCAAGCTCCAGTGGCCCTCGGCCAGTTGCTCGACGGCAAAGCCCCATTTTTTCGGAGTCACCACGGCGCGCGACCACGGGAAATGATTTTCGACACGTTGGCCAGCAAGGATGAGGTCGATCAGCGCAGGCATGCTCTTTTCTCTCCTCTGCTCACCCCAGGATACTTGCGACGTGCTGGAACCATGTGACCAGCGGTGGCGGCAGATAGATGCCGGCGGCAAACACCAACGCCAAGTGGGAATACATCGGAATGTAGGACGCCTCGGCGGGTGCAGTGCTGCCGCGCGGTTCGCCGAAAGCGACGCCGGTCAGTCGAAGCAGCAGGGCGCCGAAAGCGAGCAGAATCCCGAAAACCAACGGCATCGCCAAAAGAGGGTGTCTTGCAAATGTCGAACTCACGACCAGGAATTCGCTCATGAAGATACCGAGCGGAGGGAGGCCGGCAATGGCAACGACGCCGATGACGAGCGCCCAGCCAAGGGCAGGATGTGTTTCCGTCAGTCCCCGGATTTCGGCGATGTTCTGTGTCCCCTTGACCTGGGCAATGTGGCCGACCGTGAAAAAGATCGCCGACTTGGTCAGGCTGTGCATGACCATGTGCAGCAGCCCGGCAAAATTGGCGAGCGGGCCTCCTATGCCGAAGGCGAACACGATGATGCCCATGTGCTCGATCGAGGAGTACGCGAACAGGCGTTTGATGTCGCGGCGGCGGTAGAGCATGAAGGCCGCGAAGACAAGCGACGTCAGTCCCATCGTGATCATCAATGACCCAGGTGCGATCGCTTCCGGGCTTGCCGCGAGCAACAGCTTGAAGCGCAGCACGGCATAGAGTGCGACGTTTAACAGCAAGCCCGACAGCACTGCCGAAATCGGCGTTGGACCCTCAGCATGCGCGTCTGGCAGCCAGGCATGTAAGGGCGCAAGGCCGACCTTCGTCCCGTAGCCGAGCAGCAGAAAGATGAAGGCGACATTGAGCAGAGCCGGATCGAAGCGCGCGGCGTGAGCGATGAGCACCGTCCAGACCATCGCATTCGTCCCCTCGCCAACAACCGGCTGTGCAGCCATGTAGACGAGGATGGTGCCGAACAGTGCGAGCGCGATGCCGACGCTGCCCAGAATGAAATATTTCCAGGCGGCCTCCAGCGCTTCGTGCGTGCGGTAGATGCCGACCATGAGCACGGTGGTCAGCGTGGCAAGCTCCACCGCCACCCACATCAAGCCAATATTGTTCGACACGAACGCCAGGTTCATGCCGAACATCATGACCTGGTACATTGCGTGATAGAACCGCAAGTTCGGGACTGTCAGCCGCCCGCTCTCCAGTTCGTGGGCAATGTAGGAAGCGCTGAAGACGCTGGTGGTGAAGCCGACGAATGTGTTGAGCACGATGAAGACGATATTGAGATCGTCGACGAGCAGATACTGCCCAGGCTGCGGGCGGTCGGTGACAAGAAGCGACAGTGCGGCGAGCACGGTCAGCAAGCTCGCAGCGACATTGACGCCCGCCGATATCCGGTATTTCGGCAGCGCCGCCAGAAGTGCGGCCGAGAAGACCGGTATCAGCAAAATGGCGGCCACCGCATCGAGGGAAAACGCGGTCAACGGTGTTCTCCCCTGTAGTCGTCGAGCGCGCCGACATCCACCGAGTCGAACCTCTCGCGGATGCGGAACAGGAAGACTCCGATGACGATGAAGGCGATAAGGATCGAGAAGGCGACACTGATCTCGACGACCAGAGGCATGCCCTTGGCCCCCGTGGCGGCGAGGACCAGACCGTTCTCGAGCGACATGAATCCGACAACTTGGCTGACGGCGTTGCGGCGGGTGACCATCACCAGCAGCCCCAGCAAAATGATGGACAGCGCGAAAGCCAGGTCCTCGCGGGCGAGGGGATCAGCCTCGGGAGTGACGCGCAGCATCAGGACCATGGACAGGGTCACCAGGCCTATCCCCGCAAGCATCGTCGTACCGATGCCGACGGCGGTCTCGACGTCACGATGGATGCCGAGCCGCTGAATGATGCGATGAAGCCCGACAGGAATGACGATCGCCTTGAAGACGAGGGCGATCGCCGCCGTGACGTAGAGATGATGCGCGTCCTGAATGTATGCCTGCCAAGCTACGGACAGGGCCAGCACGATTGCATGAAGCGCAAAAACGTTGATCAGAGCAAAGAGGCGATCCTGATACAGCATCATGAAACTGACCAGCACCAGGCCGCCGGCGAGCAGGTGAGCGATGTCGAAGGTGAGGCCGTTCATCAGAGGCTCCGTGAGACGAACAGCAGGAGCGTGCCGAGCAGGGCCAGCATCAGCGCTGCCCCGAGGAAATCCGGGACGCGGAAGACGCGCATCTTGGCGATGGCAGTCTCAAACACGGCGAGGAGAACGCCACAGACGGCAAGCTTGCCGACATAGGCGACGACACCCGGAGCAAGGGATTCCAGTCCTGCCCCGGCGCTCGCCAGGCCCCAAGGTAGGAAGACGCAGGAAATCAGCGACACATAGAGCAGAAGCTTGAGGAAGGCGGCAAACTCGATCATCGCCAGATGGCGACCGGAATATTCCAGCACCATCGCCTCATGAACCATGGTGAGTTCCAGATGGGTCGATGGGTTGTCCACGGGTATGCGGGCGTTTTCGGCGATCGCCACCATCACGAGGGCGATGAGCGACATCCCGAGCGACACCCGCA
This sequence comes from Mesorhizobium sp. M0954, assembly GCF_040319155.1. Classification (NCBI taxonomy): domain Bacteria; kingdom Pseudomonadati; phylum Pseudomonadota; class Alphaproteobacteria; order Hyphomicrobiales; family Phyllobacteriaceae; genus Mesorhizobium; species Mesorhizobium sp. M0954. The sequence goes on from NZ_JAMYNR010000001.1 coordinate 358,482, forward strand.
AGCCAACCTCCGGTGACCCCATGAAGGCGGCGACCGTTGAGAGTTGCGTAGCACCCGCGACGAGCGCCAGGCTGAACACGATGAGCAGCATGGCGGGTTCGGCCAGCGAAGCGATCATCACCTCGCGGCTCGAGCCGATGCCGCCGAAGCTCGTGCCGACGTCCATGCCTGCCAGCGCCAGGAAGAACCGGGCGCTTCCCAGCAGTGCGACAATGGCTATGAGATCGGCGGTCCAACTGAATGTGAGGCCGGCGGCGAATGTCGGGATGAGCGCCGCGCCGACCCAGGTGGTGGCAAAGATCAGATAGGGCGTCACGCGAAACAGCCAGGATGCGTTGTCCGCCAGAACGACTTCCTTGCGCATCAGCCGCAAGAGATCGCGGTAAGGTTGGATCAGGGAAGGACCCTGGCGGCGCAAGAGCCGTGCCTTCACCTTGCGCACGAATCCGGTCAGGAGCGGCGCCAGCAAAAGCACCAGCGCCATCTGCGCGCCTTGAACGGCCAACTCGAGAATCACGGCCATAGTGCGAGCACCAGGAGCAGGACAATGAGAAAGAGAAAGACGAGGGTCAGGTAGCGCCTGATCGTCAGGAACTGCAGATGGTTGAGGTGGTCGGTCGCAAAGTCGAGGGCCCGGCCGATAGGCAGGTACAGCGTCTCCCAGATCACATCATGCATTTCGACATTCAGACGAGCCGGACCGGTCTCGCCAGGTGCCGGCATTTCGACGGTTTCCCTTGCACGGAATACGAACGTGCCGAAGACGCGGCGGATAGGCTGCGCGAAGCTGACGGCCGTGTACTGCGAGCTCGGGACCACATCCGGGAAGCCACAACCCCAGGCGGGACCCCGACGGAGTGCATGTGATGCAAAGCGATGGATCACATATGCCGCAGCGGATGCGGAAAAGGCGATGAACAGGAACACCAACAGGCCGTTGTAGGAACTGCGGCTCGCTGCAATCGGCACGATAGACAGCCAGGGCTGGGCCATCTGCACAGGCATCCGACTGCCGATCAGTGGCAGTGTCACCGATGAGAGGCCGTCTATCACAAGACCGGGCAGAATGCCGGCCAAGAGACAAAGGGCAGCGAGAATGAACATTGCCGCCAGCGAGTAGCGGTCGACCTCATGCGCCAGTTCCACCGCGGCCGAGCGTGGCCGGCCGAGGAATGTAATCCCGAACGCCTTCACAAAGCAGGCCGCGGCCAGTGCCGCTGACAGCGCCAGCAGACCGCCAACGGCGGGCACCATGACCTTCAGTCCCCATTGTGACAGATCGGGGCTCTGCAATATGGCCTGAAAGGCCAGCCATTCGGAGACGAAGCCGTTGAAGGGTGGAAGTGCCGAGATCGCGACGCAACCGACGAGAAAGGCAAAACTTGTAAAGGGCATGCGGTGGATGAGACCGCCCAGCTTCTCCATATCCCGCTCTCCGGTTGCCGTCAGCACGGCGCCCGCGCCGAAAAACAGCAGGCTCTTGAAAAAGGAATGGTTGAGGACGTGGAACAGCGCGGCGGTGAGCGCCAGCGCTGCAGCCGATGGCATGGCGTTCGCCTTGAAAGCGAGCGCGAGACCAAGGCTTACGAAGATGACGCCGATGTTTTCAATGGTGCTATAGGCAAGCAGTCGCTTCAGGTCCTTTTCCATCAGCGCGTAGAGGATGCCGAGAACCGCCGTCAGGCCGCCAAGGAAAAGCACGGCAACGCCCGACCACCATGCCGGCTCACCGAGCAGATCGAAAATAACGCGTATGAAGCCATAGACTGCGACCTTGGTCATCACGCCGCTCATGAGAGCCGAGACGTGGCTTGGCGCGGCCGGATGGGCGAGTGGCAGCCAGACGTGCAGCGGGACGAGTCCGGCCTTGGAGCCGGCGCCCAGCAGCATGAGAACCAGGACGAAAGCAGCGGCGAACGGGGTGGGATCGCCGGCTCGCATCGCGTCGAATGTGTAGGTTCCATCGGATCCGGCGAGCAGGCCGAACGCAAGCAGCAGCGCGAGTGTGCCGAAGCTCGCCATCACGAGATAGATGTAGCCCGCCCGCGCATTGTCCTGCTTGCGATGGTGCGCCATGACGAGCGCCCAGGAGGCGAGCGACATGAATTCCCAGGAAAGCAGGAAAGTGAAGGCGTCGTCGGCCACCACGACAAGGTTCATTCCGGCTAGGAAAGCCGGGAAGAACGGCAGCACCCGATGCGGCGCAGACTCATGCCTGCCGTAGCCGAGGCCATAAAGACTGGCCATGGAGCCGCCGAAGTTGACGACGATGAGGAAGAAAGTCGACAGCGCGTCCAAACGGAAATGAGCGCCAATCCATGGCAATCCAAGAGGCAACACCACAGTCGACGGGGTGACGGGATTGTCGGCGACGCGGCTCGCGAGAACCATGAGCACGGCCGCCGATATACCTAGCGTCAAGCCGTAGATCAGGCGTGTTCCCGAGTCGGATCTGCGGCTTTCCGCAATCGCAAGCACCGCAGTCCCCAGGAGCGCAGCGACGCCCCACAGGAGGACCGCGGCCCCCGAAATCACGCCACGCTCCTCACGGGGAGTTTGGCATCCGTATCGACTCCGCCAAGGATTTTGGCGGGGTCAAAATCCGCTTTCAGTCGCACGCCGCGCCCGCCGATTTGGCTGGAGGCGCCTTCAGCGATCAATTCCACACCGGCGAGGTCAAGTGCCCCGATCAGCTTCATGAGAGAATCGACGTTACCCCTAATAATCGACTCGCTGGCTTCCATGCGTTGAATTGTCGGCACGGAAAGACCGGACAATTCGGCAAGCCTGCGCTGGTCGATGCCAAGGAGCGCCCTCGCGGCACGCAACTGTGGAGCAGTTATCACGGTCGCATCCCCCTTTTGATCAGCTTTGAGATATTATCTCTACGTCTTGCAGCATATATTAAAATGCGGCGCATTCAATTAGTGATGCGTGACGCATCTGTCTTGAGGCTGTAGAAAACCGGGCGATACGCCCTGCCTCGAACCAAAGCCATGCGGCCATTCCCGTCACGGCCAGTCTTGTCGCCAGCCATCTTGGATTTGCGCGTGATGGGGCTGGCAATGGGCCCTTATCTCGGCCGGCCACTCGATTGGAGCCGCCGCGGGCGCGTCGGCTATCTCTTCGACCTCACTCTACGTTAAGAGTGGGTATGGCTGAGTTCGCTTGCTTTTGCCGTTGGGCCGGTCTCATCGTGTTCGTGCTTCAGGATCGGCCAAAACAGATAGCTGCCGAAATCCAGGAACAGCGCCTTCGCGAATGTGCTACCAAATCTGGCATGCGGCAAAGCTCTGCAGCGCTACTGCCAAAGCCGCCTCATGCGAACGGAGACGTCCTCCAGGACTGGCATGGAGGCCAGCACGAGGAGAATGGCCGCGAGAAACAACGTCGCCGCGAAGCCGACATGCTTGAAACCCACAGCGCCGACGACGCCGCCAGCAAAGAACAATGCTGGTCGTCACGCTCTCGCTTTATGCCATCCAGAACGCCCTGCTCAGCCGCAGCGGCGCCGGTCTGCGCTAGGAGGCCCGGATGTCCTCCCCGCGATCAACCACCACCAGCCGGCTTGGCCGCTTCGGCCTCGGGCTGACGGCCATGATGGTGCTGGCTTTCCTCATGGCGCCGCTGATCATCATCGTGCTGTTCTCGTTCAAGAGCAGCGGCGATTTCACCTTTCCCATCACCGGCTGGTCGCTGAAATGGTACAGCGAGTTCTTCTCGATGCAGACCTGGATGGATGCCCTGCGCAACAGCCTGGTTCTGGCTGTCTCGACGACACTTTTGGCGACGCCGCTAGGCACCATGGCCGCGCTCGGCCTCGCGGCGCCTAATCTGCCAGGTCGGCGCACGATCTCCGCCTTGCTGCTGGTGCCGATGATCGCGCCGGTGGTCATCGTCGGCGTCGGCATGTATTTCGTCTTCTCGATGGTCGGCCTGACCGCGACCCTTCCCGGCCTCATCCTCGGCCATACCTCGCTCGCCGTTCCCTTCGTCGTGGTGACCGTCTCGGCCGTTCTCACCGGTCTCGACAGGCGGCTGCTCTGGGCGGCCGCCAGCATGGGGGCGCCACCCTTCCTCACCTTCCGCAAAGTCACGCTTCCGGTCATTCTGCCGGGCATCGCGTCGGGCGCGCTGTTGCCTTCGCCACCTCGCTCGACGAAGTCGTGGTGACGATGTTCCTCGCCGGTCCCGGACAACGCACCTTGCCGCGCGAGATGTTCACCATCGCGCGCGACACGCTGACGCCGACCATCGCGGCTGCTGCCACAGTGCTGATCGCCGCCTCGATCGTTTTGCTGATTGCGTCCACAGCGCTCGGCCGCTCGAATCGATAGCGCCGGCCGTCCCGACGGCTTCTGGCCACGGGTTTGTCGATCAAACGCATGTTGCCCAAAACTGCACAGCGGCTCGGGACAGCGGCTCGGATTGAAACAGGAGCGCAAAAGCGCGTCAGCGGATCGTGGTCTATCGCGTAATAAAGCCTTTCAGGAACGCGGCCAGCGATGGAAGTCGAGTTAATCCTGATCGTCCAGCAAAGCGATGGCATCGAACGGTTGTTCGCGCGGCACCCGGATTTCGGCGCCGATACTTTGAAGGCTGGCAAGGAGTGCCGACACCCTTTCGGGCTCTTCCGGGTTCTGTTTCAGCACGCCGCCGGCAAGTCGGGTCAGCGGGCTATGGAGGAATTGCCGCTAGCGGGCAAAGGTGATGCGGATCGCTCCATAGGGTCCGAAATCGGCAGCGATAGTGTCACTGTGGCGACACTCCACGGGCCGGATGAACGAGCCCGACAGCACGGCCTGTCCGGCGGATATCTGCATGCCGTACTGATGCAGCCGGTTGGCCAGCCAGGCGATGCCCTTCGCCGGATGATCGAGCACCCCGGCGCCGAGCCCGGTCTCTTCGACCTCGCCATTGCGCGACAGGATGGCGCCGATCCAGCGCAGGTCGGCCTCGCGCGGTGCGGCACGACGGCCGCCGACGACGACGCCGGCATTGGCGGCATTGTCGGAGATGGTGTCGAAGAAGGTCCGTATCCTGCCGCTCTCCTTGTTGACGCGCTCGATACGGGTGTCGAGGATCTCCAGCGCCGGCGTGATGTAGTCGGTGGCGTCGAGCACGTCGTCGATCGACACGTCCGGACCGGCCAGCGACGCCTTCATTACGAAGGCGATCTCGGCCTCGATGCGCGGCTGGATGAAGCGGCCGGCTGGAACGGTGCCGCCGTCATCGAAGAACATGTCGTCGAACAGCACACCGGAATCCGGAATGTCGATGGCGAGCGCCGACTGCATCGCCTTGGAGGTCAGGCCGATCTTCCAGCCTTTGATCGTCAGGCCCGAGGCCACTTTTCGTTTCACCAGCGCCGCCTGGACGAGATAGGCGTCATCCATCGTCGCCCCGGGGAAATCAAGGCTGAGCAGCCTGATCTGGCGGCGGTCGCGCTCGGCCTCGAACAGCCTCGCGGCCGCGTCTTCGACCTGTTCTGGCGTCATCATCGGCCGGTCCCTTCGTCGACGACGCCGTTGCTGAGCAAGCCAATACCGTCGGCCTCGACCTCGATCACATCGCCCGGCTTCAGCCAGATTGGCGGGTCGAACCGGGCGCCGGCGCCGGTCGGCGTGCCGGTGACGATGATGTCGCCCGGCGCCAGCGTGGTGAAGGTCGAGATGTAGTTGATGATCTTGCGGAAGGAAAAGATCATGCGGCCGGTGCGGTCCTGCTGGCGAACCTCGCCATTGACGCGCGTGGTCAGCGCGATGTCAGCGATCTGTGCCTCGTCGGTGAACGGCACAAGCCAGGGGCCGATAGAGCCGGTCCGGTCGAAGTTCTTGCCCTGGGTGACATTGAACTTGGCGTGGCGCACCCAGTCGCGGATGGTCCCTTCGTTGCAGAGCGAAAGTGCTGCGATATGGCCCAGCGCATCCGCCTCGGCGATCCTGCGGCCGCCCTTGCCGATGACGATGACGATCTCGCCCTCATAATCGAGCTGCGGCGATTCCCACGGCCGCACGAGGGGCGTGCCATGGCCGACGAAGGAGCGCGGGAAGCGGATGAACAGCGACGGGTTCGAGGGTGCGGCCTGTCCGTCCTTGTACTCCTCGTTGCGGTCCGGATAGTTGACGCCGACGCAGATGATCTTTTCGGGCGAGGGGACGGGTATCTCGTAGGCGATGGCGTCGAGCGGGAAATCGGCGGCGAAAGCGTCCGCCTCTTCCGTCAGCCGTCGCAGTGCGCCGGCCTCTATCACCTCGCGCAAACTCGGCCACTGTGCGTGTCGCGCCGACAGGTCGACGACGCCCTTGTCGGTGATTGCGCCGTAGCGCGTTTTGCCGCCAACGGTGAAGGTGGCGAGACGTGCCGCGCTCATTTGTTTCCCCTGCAGTTAGCCGACGTCACGGCGCGACGATCGGCGAGGCCGCCAGATCGGACTTGCGCGGCTCGACGCCGGCAAAGGTGCTGCCTTCCTCGAACCAGCTCTTCGGCGCCGGTGCGCCCCACAGCGTCTGGCGCTGCGGGTCCTTGAGGTCCCATTTGATCGGCTCTAGGTCGGGATCTACCGTCTGGTAGTCCGAGCAATAGATCTCGATGCGGTGATTGTCGGGATCACGGATATAGAGGAAGAAGGCGTTGGAGATGCCGTGCCGGCCGGGGCCGCGCTCGATGTTCGGCAGCCAGCCGGTGGTGGCCATCAGGTCGAGCAGATCGATGATGTTGAGCGGCGTCGGCACCCAGAAGGCGACGTGGTGCAGGCGTGGGCCAATGCCGTTGGTGAAGGCGATGTCGTGGACACCGCCCTTGCGGTGCGTCCATGCCGCCCAAAGTCTTCCGGTCGCGGCATCCTCCGTGTACTCGGTCACGCGGAAGCCGAGCTCGTTGTAGAACGCCACCGATTCATCGACATTGGGCGAGAAGCAGTTGAAGTGGTCGATGCGCAGCGGCTTGACGCCCTTATACAGCGCATACTTCTGATGGATCGGCGGCAGCCGCTCCATTCTGGAATAGAATTCGAGCGGAATGCCGTGCGGGTCGCGGGTGCGGAAGGTACGCGACTGGTAGGGCCGCTCGACCCATTTCACAGGCAGGCCCCTGGCTTTGAAGAAGTGCTCGGCCTTGTCGAGATCGTCGTCGGAAAACAGCTTGAAGCCGAGGTCGCGGGCTTCCGGCGCGGCACCTTTCCTGAGCACGATGCAATGGTGGCCGCGCTCTTCCATGGCGCGCAGATAGATGGCGTCCTTGGTCTCGTCGGTCACCTGCAGGCCGAGCGTGTCGACATAGAACGCGCGCGACTTACCGAGGTCCGTAACAGCCAGCTCGACGTGGCTGAGCCGCACGATGTTGAATGCCGGGTAGAGATTGGGTGTGGGCAAGGGCATCGTTGGGGTCTCCGGTCAGCCGCCGAGCTTCTGGATGGAATGCGGCGCCGTGGCGAACGCGATGTTCTTGGTTTCCATGTAGAAATCGAACGACCAGTCGCCGCCGTCGCGGCCGATGCCTGAGTTCTTGGCGCCGCCGAACGGCGTCGGCAGGTGGCGCACATTCTCCGAATTGACCCAGATCATGCCGGCGTCGAGCGCGTCGGTGAAGCGGAAGGCGCGGGTGACGTCCGAGGTCCAGAGATAGCCGGTCAGGCCGTATTGCGTGTCGTTGGCCAGCGCCAGCGCCTCGGCCTCGTCCTTGAACGAGATGGCGGTCAGCACGGGTCCGAATATCTCTTCCTGGGCGATGCGCATCTTGTTGGTGGCGCCGACGAACAGCGTCGGGCTGACATAGCAGCCGCCGCCCGGACCGGCGAACTTGCCGCCGCCGGCGGCGACGACAGCGCCTTCCGACTTGCCGATCTCGATATAGGACAGCACCTTTTCCTCATGCGCCGGATGGATCAGTGGGCCAACCACGGTTTCGGGGTCGAGCGGATGGCCTATCCTGATGCGCTTGGCCTTCTCCGCCACCAGCGCGGTGAACTTGTCGTAGATGCTTTCCTCGACCAGCAGGCGTGAGGACGAGGTGCAGCGCTCGCCGTTCAGCGAATAGATCATGAAGACGGCAGCGTCGGCGGCCCGCTCCAGGTCGGCATCGGCAAAGACGATGACCGGGTTCTTGCCGCCGAGCTCGAAATGCACGCGCTTCAGCGTGTCGGCACCCTGCTTCATGATCATCGAGCCGGTGCGGCTTTCGCCGACGAAGCCGATCGCCTTGATGTCGGGGTGTTCGGTCAGCGCTCTGCCGGCGTCCTCGCCAAAGCCGTTGACGAGGTTCCACACGCCCTTCGGCAGGCCGGCCTCCTCGGCGATCTCGACCAATAGCCGTGCCGTCAGCGGCGAGAACTCGGCTGGCTTGTGGACGATCGTACAGCCGGCGGCGAGCGCCGGCGCGATCTTCCAGGTCGACAGCATGAAAGGTGTGTTCCACGGCGTGATCACGCCGACCGGGCCGACCGGCACGCGCGTCGTCATGTTGACCTGGTTCGGTGCGCGGATCGCGTGGCCGTCGCGGGCCTCCGGCGCGCGGTCGGCGTAGAAGCGGAAGTTCTCCGCGCCGCGCAGCGCTGCCTTGGCCATGAACTTCAATGACTGGCCGGTGTCCATGCATTCGACGAAAGCGATTTCCTCGGCCCGCGCGACGATGGCGTCGGCTATTTTGTGCAACTGCTTCTTGCGGGCGTCGCCTGATATCGCCGCCCAGTCGCGGAAGGCAGCCTTCGCCGCTTTGGCGGCGCGGTCGATGTCGGCGGCCTTGCCGCGTGCCACCTTGGCGATCGGCTTCAGGTCGATTGGCGACAGCGTCTCGTATGTCGAGCCGTCGGCGGCCGGCACGGCTTCGCCGCCGATCTGGTTGAGCACGCCAGCGCTTCTGAAGCGCTCGAGATAGGCCTCGGCCTTTCTCAGATTGTCGTCCAATGCCGCCATGATATGGGTTCCTGTCACTTGCCGCCCAGGCGCGGGTGGATGGCATTCTTCTTCCAGCTTAGTTCGGCATCGATCTCGCGGATCTCCAGCGACAGCGCGAAATGCGGCGTCGTGAACAGAGATGCGAGATGATCCGAAACAGTAGTGAAGATCGCCTCGCCGGTGCGTTTCTTTTCCTCGGCGCTGCGGCCCTTGCCGATGCGGAAGTTCATGTCGATGAACCCGTTCTCCGGGAGGCGATCGGCGATCGCGTATGCCTCGGCGCAGAAAGCGCGTACCCTCACCGCGCCATGTTCGAACAGGCCGGTTTCGAGGATGGTGCGAGCGACCAGCGTGCAAAGCGCGCTGATGTCGACCTTGGCGTCGAGATTCGCCGAATATTCGATCGCCATATGTGGCAAGGTTTCCTCCACCTTGTAATTAACATGTGAATTACATCTTGACGGCGGAATGTCAAGTGTCGTTCTCTATGCAGGTACAGCTCCCGATGGTGGGATTGCCGCCCCCGGCAAAATCGCGGATATAGCTGCGATCCGAGCCTCATTGTGTGGTGCGAGTCGTACCGGAATTGGAATTTTTTGGAGACCTGACCTTGCTACCGCCCAGCACCCGCCGCTCCCTGCCCATGGCTCTGCTTCGCGCCCGCGAAGTGATCATGGCGCATTTCCGGCCGATGCTTGCCCGCCACGACATCACAGAGCAGCAATGGCGTGTGCTGCGTGTGCTTGCCGAAGCCGGGCCGCTCGAGGCAACCGAACTTGCCCATCGCGCCTCGATCCTTCCGCCCAGCCTGACCCGTATCATCAAGGCGATGGAGGAACGGCAGTTCATCACCCGCAACAAGGTCAAGGATGACGGTCGCCGGGCGCTGCTCGCAATCAGCCCGGCCGGGCTGGTGCTGATCGAGGATTTGTCGCCCGAGCGCATCGCCATCTACGATGCGATCGAGCAGCGCTACGGCGCCGAACAGCATGAGCACCTGCTCGACCTGCTCGAAAGCCTGATTCAGTCGGAATCATCCGAAAACCAGACCTGACAGCCTCTACCCGCCAAAACTGCCGAGTGCGCTCGGCTGCATGTAGTTGCGGCCGACATAGAGCAGCGCCGCCTCGTCGCTGCCGTGGCGGATGTCGACGACGCGGCCGAACATCACATTGTGCGTGCCAACCTTGTTCACGTCGCCGATCTCGCAATCGAAGCTGACGATGGCGTCGAGCAGCGCCGGCATGCCGGACGGCATGGTCTGCCATCTTGCCGCATTGTAGCGCTCGCTCATGTCGCGGATCGTGCCGGCGAACTTTGCCGCCAGATGGGTGTGTAACTGCGTCAGCACGTTGACGCAGAAACGCTGGTTGGCGAGGAACAGGCCGGTCTGCGCCGAGCGCTCGTTCATGCACACAAGCAGCGTCGGCGGATCGTCGGAAACGCTGCACATGGCGGTCGCAGTGAAGCCGCCGCGGCCGGCCGGACCATCAGTCGTGACGATGTTGACCGGCGCACAGACCCGCGCCATCGCCTCACGGAACTCCAGCCTTGCAACTTGTGGCTCCATGGCCGGGACCTCAGCTTGCGCCAGCCGGCAGCGGCGGCAGCCAGGTGTCGCCGGTCCAGCCCTTTTCGTCGTAGTCGGCCATGCAGGTGTCGACCAGTTCCTCCATCGCCCTCAGGCGCCCGCCGCGCTCAGCGCCCTTCAGCACCTGCAGCCGCACCTCTTCCGGCGCACCGGCATAGTTGAGCTCATAGAGCGCGTGGCGGCCGCCGAACTCGGTGCCGGTCGCATCCCACAGCAGCTTCATGATCTTGATGCGTTCGACATGGCCCATGTCATTGGAGCCGCGCACGTACTGGGCAAGGTACTTGTCGATCTCCGGATTGTCGAAATCCTTTGCCGAGGACGGCAGGTAGATCAGCCCCGAAGCGATGACTCGGCGCACCGTATCGATAACGCGCGGATAGGCCTCCGACATGAAAGTGCGATAGGCGAGCGCCGCTTCGAGATTGGGCAGCACGGCGCCGTTCGCCCATGGGATCGGGTTGTGCGCCATGGCGTTGGAAAAGCTCCAGAACATGTGGCGCAGCGCAATTACTTCGCCGAGGGCCGCCTGGTTGCCGCGGAAGGCATCCCCGCCCGTCGCGCGCAGCGCCTTCGCCAGCAGGCCTGCGAGGAAGTCGAGCTTGACAGCGAAGCGCGTGCAGCCCTGAAAACAATAGCCGTGCATGAAGCCCGACGCTGGGTGGAAGGAGAGGATCTTCTGCGCATCGCGCAGCACCAGCACGTCCTCCCAGGGGATGAAGACATTGTCCAGCACCAGGATCGCATCGTTCTCGTCGAAACGAGACGACAGCGGATAGTCGAAGGGATGGCCGACCGTGTTGGCCGTCTGCTCGTAAGAGACGCGGCAGAACATCTTTATCCCCGGCGCGTTCATAGGCACGATGAACATCACCGACAATGACGGGTCCTCGGTGACCGTCGCCGAGCTCTGCGCCAGGAAATTGTAATGGGTGAGCGCTGACGACGTCGCCACCACCTTGGCGCCGGACACCCAGATGCCGGCGTCGTTCTCCTTCGTGATGTGCACGAACACGTCCTTCACCTGCTCGGCCGGCTTGTGGCGGTCGATCGGCGGGTTGACGATGGCATGGTTCATGAACAGGGCCGCTTCCTGGGCGCGTTTGTGCCAGGCGAGTGCATTGTCCCTGAACGGGCCGTACCACTCGGCATTGGCGCCGAGCGTGTTCATAAGTGCTGCCTTGTAATCGGGCGTGCGCCCCATCCAGCCGTAGGACATGCGCGACCAGTCGGCGATGGCGGTCTGCTGTGCGGCGAGATCCGCGGCGGAATGGGCGACGCGGAAATATTTGTGCGTGTAGCCGCCAGAACCGGTGTCGGTCGGCGAGGTCAGCACCGCCTGCCGCGCCGGACCGTGCAAGGCATCGTAGAGGCGGGCCAGCGAGCGCGCCGAGTTGCGCATCGCCGGATGGGTGGTGACGTCGGCAATCCGCTCGCCATTGATATAGACCTCGCGCCCGTCGCGCAGGCTCTGCAAATATTCGGCACCGGTAAACGGCCGTTTCGTGTCGGCCCGGAAATCTTCCGATCGCATCATGATCCTCCTTTAACGCGTCAACTGTAGCGATCGTCGTGACAAAGGTTTATGGACGAAAGTATAGAACCACTTGGATTTTTTCGCCGTGATGAGCCAGACTGCCATTCCCGAATTCTTCGTCTACGGCGAACCGGCGCGTGCGCTCGACGTCGGATTCCTGCATGTCGAGACTGTTCTTGCACGTGCGTCCGTGCATCGCGGCCAGGTTCTCGCGCACAAGCACCCGCAAATGGCGCAGATCACCTTCTGGACCGGCGGCAGCGGCATTTATCGGATCGAAGACGAGACCTGGAGTTTTTCGGCGCCGACGGTGAGCTTCATGCCGAGCGGCGTGGTACACGGATTCAGCATCGAGACGGGCGCCGACGCCGTCGTTGTCTCGGTCGCCGATGCTGCCCTTGCGGCGATCGCTGAGCAGTCCGCGCTGCCGCTCGACCAGCCGGTCTTCGTCACCGGACGCGGTGAAACGGCCCTCTGGGAAAGGTTGGGTGATACGGTTACGATGATCCAGGCGGAATATGCCGACAGGTTGCCCGGTATGGAGAAAATCCTGCCGCCGCTGATCGCCGTGGCATTGTCGGGCATCGCCCGCCTCGATGCGCAGTCGCATGCTGTCGCGGTGCCGGCGACGGTGGCGCTGGGCGGCCGGCTGCGGCGTCTGATCGACCGGCATTTTCGCGACGACTGGCCGGTCGAGCGCTATGTCGCCGCGCTCGGCACCACGCGCCATCTGCTCGACAAGGCAGCGCGGCAGGTGCTCGGCGCGGGCGTACGCCAGGCGGTTGGTGAGCGGCGGCTGGTCGAGGCCAAGCGCCTGCTGCTGTTCACCGTGCGCCCGGTCGAGGACATCGCCTATGAGACCGGGTTCAACGACCCGGCTTATTTCTCGCGCTTCTTCCGCGCCGCCGTCGGCCTCTCGCCGGCGGCGTGGCGACGCCTGCGGCTCGGTCAGGACTGAGCGTCACCGTCGCTCAGGCGGCTGCCGTCAGTCCGGCGTCGAGAGCCTCGGCGATCTTTGCCACATCGGCGGACGAGATCACCAGCGGCGGCGACAGGATGATGGTGTTGCCGGAGACGCGCAGCATGACGCCGGCCTTGTAGGCGGCCTCTGCGGCGGCATTCATCGTCTTCTTGTCGGTCGGCTTCTTGGCGGCACGGTCGGAAACCAGTTCGAGCGCCGCCATCAGCCCTTGGTAGCGCACATCGCCGACCAGAGCGTGCTTCGTCTTCAGCGCTTCCAGCGCATTGCCGAGTTCGACACCGCGCGCCGCCGCATTCTCGTTGACGGCAAGCCGCTTGGTCTCGGCGAGTGTGGCCAGCCCCGCCGCGCAGCCGACCGGATGGCCGGAATAGGTGTAGCCGTGCCCGATCGAGCCGAAGCTGGTCTTGTCGGCCTCGAAGACGTCGGCAACCTTGGCGCTGATCAGCGTGGCGCCGAGCGGGAAGTAGCCTGAGGTGATCGCCTTGGCGATGCTCATGAAATCCGGCTTCACTCCGGAGAGCCGCGAGCCCGACCAGGCGCCGGTGCGACCGAAGCCGGTCACCACCTCGTCGGCGATGAGCAGGATGTCGTGACGGTCGCAGATCGCCCGCACCATCGGCATGAAGCTCTCATGCGGAACGATCACACCGCCGGCGCCGAGCACCGGCTCCATGATGAAGGCCGCGATGGTGTCGGCGCCCTGGAAGGCGATCTCGTCTTCGATCGCCCGCGCGCAGAGTTTCGCCAGCTTCGCCGGGCCGGTCTCGTCGAATGGGTTGCGGTAGGTCCAAGGCGCTGGCGTGTGGAAAACGCCGGGCATCAGCGGCTCGTAGTTGCGGCGGAAATTGGCGTTGCCGTTGACCGAGGCGCCGCCGAAATGCGTGCCGTGATAGCCCTTCTTCAGCGCCAGGAACTTCGTCCGGTCGCCCTGGCCCCTGATCTTCCAGTATTGCCGCGACAGCCGCAGTGCCGTCTCGACCGAGTCCGAGCCGCCGGAGGTGAAGAAGGTCCGTACCATGCCCTCGGGAGCGAACCAGTCGCACAGCTCATAGGCAAGCTCGATCGACGGTCCGGTCGAGGTGCCGCGAAAGCCGGAATAATAGGGCAGGGCGTCGAGTTGTGCTGCGATCGCCTTCTTGATCGGATCGCAGCTGTAGCCGAGGTTGACGTTCCACAGGCCCCCGACTGCATCGAGGACGGTGCGGCCTTCGGCATCGGTGACCGAGACGCCTTCGCCCTTCATGATGATCTTTGGCGGCGTCGCGCGCATCTCGGCCGGATGCGCCATCGGATGCCAGATCGGCTTGGCGTTGTTCTCGGTGAGGAAGTTGATGTCGCGCATCGGTGGGAACTCCGTTTCTTGAATTCTTAGGCCGCAACGCCGAAATGGCCGAGCGCCTCTGCATAGCCTTGCCCCGGTTGGGCGACGTCGAAATGCACGGCCAGCATGCCGGCGGCGACCGCGCCGTCGACGTTACGCTTCTGGTCGTCGACGAAGACGCAAGCCGCGGGCGGCAAGTGCAGTGCTTCGCTCACCATCGCATAAGCGCGCGGATCGGGCTTCAGGATATGCGTGTAGGTGGCGTCGATGATGGTCTCGAACAGCGACAGCAGCGGCAGGCGCTCGCGAAAGCTGTTGCCGTAGAACAAGTCGAGCTCGTTGGAGAGGATGGCGAGCCGGATGCCAGCTTCATGCGCCACACGGATCGCTCGTTCCGCCTCTGGCCGCACCACCGCTTGCGGGTCGGCGCCGCGCGCCCGCTGCACGAAAGTCGACATGTCGTCCCAGTCCTCGCCGACGAGACGGCCGACTTCACGCGTGCGCGTCTTCCAGTAGTCGCGCTCGCTGATCTCGTCGGCTTGCATGGAACGCCACAGCGGGTCGGATTCCGAATCGAACGGCCCGCGCCAGCCGAGCGTGCCGGGCGTCAAGTCCAACGCGCGTTCGGTCAGCGCGTGCGTCTCGAACAGCGTGCGGGTGACGACGCCGCCGAAGTCAAGCACCAGCGCCTTTGGCAATGGCCCGCTCATGCAGCTTGTGTTCCTTCCGGCGCGCCCAGCGGCACAATGCCTTCGGCGACCCAGCGGTCGAAGATCTCCAGCGCCTTGGCGCTGAAGGCGGCGTCGTTGATGTGCCCTGATATCTCGTGCAACTCGGCATTGCCGGGCACGCTCGAGCGCATCTCCTCGACAAAGGCCGACAGCGCCTCCGGTTCGTGCAGCGGCTCGCCCTCCTGGTCCCATTGCTGGATGCCGCCTGCCGGCAGGATGAAGGCGGTCGGCCCGGTTGCGGCGGCGAGCTTCTCGCCGATGGCGCGCGCGATCTCCTTGCGGGTTTCGCCGTCTGATGTCACCGAGGCGAGCAGGCGGTTGTGCGCATGGTACGGCCGTTCGAAGAAACGGGCAGGCACTGCTTGCCAGGTCGGAAAATCCACCATGTCGACGGCGCCAGGTGCCACGATCTGAGGGATGCCTTGCCGACCGGCATTTTCCAGCCGGTCGGAGCCCGAATTCACCACCGAGCCGGTCAGCTGGTTGGCGAGTTCCTGCAGGCTGAAATCCATCACCGCGACGAAGCCGCGCTGCGCGGCGATCGCCTCCAGCGCCCGGCCGCCCATGCCGGTGGTGTGGAAGACGATGACTTCATAGCCGCGCTTCTCCAGCTCCGGCTTCAGCGTCACCATATAGTGCAGGCAGCTTTTTCCCAGCGAACTCATGCCTATCCTGGGCCGCGTCGCGTCCGGCTTAACGACGGCGCGCGCGGCACCCACCACCGCTCCGCAGGCCTGCGACAGCACCGCCTTGCAGGCACTGTTGAGGCCATAGAGACCGCCCGCCCACAGGATCATCATCAGGTCTGTGGCGATCCGTTCTGGTGGCAGCAGATGTGAATAGGCAATGGTCGAGATGACGAATTTCGGCACGCCGAGCGGCAGCGCCAGCGCGACGTCAAGCGCAAGGTCGGTGCCCATCGAGCCACCGAGCGCGATGAAACCGTGGATTTCGCCCTTGTCGCAGAGTGCGCGGGCAAGCCGCGAGGCGCCGAGCGCCATCAGCGTCATCGCCGAATTCTCGTCGCCGCTGGCGATGATCGCCTCGATGGTCGTGTCGGCAGCTTGAGCCACCGCATGCTTGTCATGCGCCGGCTGGTAGGGCGGATCGCCGAGCACGCTCACATCCATCATCACGGCGACACCGCCGACCGCCTCGATGCGCTCGCGCATGAAGAGCAATTCGTCGGCCTTGGTGTCACCGGTGCCTATAACCAGGATTCGGCGTGTCTCCTCCACAGTCAATCTCCTTGCAGGGGTATTTGTTGTCATGCTCGCTTGAGGCCCGGCTGGCCCTGCCGTCCGAAAAGCCGCTCGCTGATAACGCGCGCAGCCGCCGCCACACTGGCGCCATAGCGCTCGATCTCGCCCTTCTGGACCCGCACCTTAGGCGCCGCGACGGCGATGATGCCAATGGCAAAACCGTCGGCGCCGAGGATCGGCGCCGCGACGCTGAGCACGCCCTCCTCGAAGCCTTGCGAGCCGGTCGAGTGCCCGCGCGCGCGGGCGGCGGCGACATGCTCGGCAAGTGTTTTCGCGTCGCGTATTGTGTGGGGCGTGAAGGCCGGCAGCGGTCCGGCCAGAACAGCGTCTCGGATACGCTCTTCCGTGAACGCCAGGAACGCAATGCCAGAAGCCGTCGCATGCATCGGCAGCACCTCGCCGAGTTGCACGCTGACGCGATTGGCCCTGGTCGATTCGACGACATGGACTGTGATCAGGCCGCGCTTCGAATATTCCGACAGGTGCACCGTCTCATCGGTTTCCGCCGCCAGCGCCTCGACCACCGGCACCGCCATGCGCAGGAAGGGGAACTGGGCTTCGCGCATCAGCGCCAGCCGCGCGACACCGGCGCCCAGCCGGTAAAGACGCGTGGCTTCATCCTGCTCGACCAGCCCATGCGCTATCAGGGAGACCAGCAGCCGGCGCGTTGTTGCCTTGTCATGGCCGGCGCGCCGGGCGAGGTCAGCCAACGCCGTCTCGGGCTCGCCGCGACCGAGCATTTCCAGGAGCGTGATGGCCTTGCTCACCGTACCCATGCGTATCTGATCCTCCATCTGATACTTAACGTGCGAATTAACTTGACAGGAAGCCGGTTCCTTTGCAAGTCTATATTCGAAATGTCGTTGCAAATAATGAAACGACAAGGCGGCCCGAAACAGGGCCTCGACATTTCAGGGACACTTGGCTTCCGCAGCGCGGAATTGGAGGGAAAGATGACGACAATTGAAGCCGGCGAAGCGAACCGGCTGAGGAAGAACAGCCTTGGCGTTGGCGCCATCACCTTCATGGTGATCTCGGCAGCGGCGCCTCTGACGGCTGTGGCTGGCGGCACGCCGCTCGGCATGCTGATGGGCAATGGCGCGGGCTTTGCCGGCACCTATCTGATCGTGACGCTGCTGCTGCTGTTGTTCGCGGTCGGCTATGTCGCCATGTCGCGCCATGTCGGCAATGCAGGCGCCTTCTATGCGTATGCGGCGCGCGGGCTCGGCGGTCTCGCCGGCGGCGCCACGGCGCTGATCGCAATCCTGTCCTACAATGCCATGCAGATCGGCGTCATGGGCCTTCTCGGTGCCGCGACCGCCGGGCTGTTCGCCGGCTGGGGCATCAACTTGCCCTGGTGGGCGTGGAGTTTCGTCGCCATCGCCATCGTCGCCGTGCTCGGCTACAGGCAGGTCGACCTGTCGGCCAAGATCCTGACCGTTCTGGTGCTTGCCGAATACGTCGTGGTGCTGATCCTCGACATGGCGATCGTCAAGACCGGAGGCGATAGTGGACTGTCAGCGGCGCCGTTCAGTTGGAGCCAGATCACCAGCGGCGCGCCGGCGATCGCCATCCTGTTCTGCTTTGCCGCGTTCATCGGCTTCGAGGCAACGACGATCTATGCCGAGGAGGCGCGCGACCCCAAGGTCACCATTCCGCGGGCGACATATTTCTCCGTCATCCTGATCGGCGTCTTCTACATGGTCACCGCATGGCTGATGGCGGTCGGTGCCGGCGTTGACAAGCTGCTGCCGGCGCTGCAGGGGCTTCAGGATCCGACCACGTTCCTGTTCGGCCTGTCCGACCGCTACGCCGGAACGATGCTCTCGCACGCCATGAGCATCCTGTTCGTGTCGAGCCTGTTTGCCGGCGTACTGGCGTTCCACAATGCGGTCGCCCGCTACATCTATGTTTCCGGCCGCGAGAAGCTCCTGCCGCGGACCATCGGCGTGACCCATTCGACGCACCAGAGCCCGCATGTCGCCTCGGTCATCCAGAGCGTGCTTGCCGCTGTCGTCGTCGGGCTCTTCGCCGTGCTTGGCCTTGACCCGGTGCTGGCGCTGTTTTCGTGGCTGACCAACGTTGCCACTCTCGGCGTCATCGTGATGATGGCGGTGGCCTCGCTCGCCGTCGTGATGTTCTTCCGTGCCAACCCGTCCAGTCAGGAGAACGCGGTGAAGACCACAATCCTGCCGGGGCTGACCTTCATCGCCTTCGTCATCATCATCTACCTGATCGTCATCAATTTCGGCGGCCTGTCCGGTGCTGGCGGGTTCCTCGGCGTGTTCCTGCCGGCGCTGGTGCTGATCGCGGCCGTGGTTGGCCTTGTGCTGGCGAGCGCGTTGAAGAGCCGGGATCCGGTGGCCTTCGCCGAGCTTGGACAGCCTTTGAAGGACTGAGATCAAGAGGGGCGGCGCATGACGCCGCCCCCTTCTTCACCCTAGGGGAGTAGCGGCGTTGAGCTTTGCCGAGAGCATCACCGTTGAGGCGCTGGAAGCCGATCCGTATCCGATCTATGCTGAACTGAGGCGCAACGCGCCGGTCGCTTTCGTGCCGGCGGTCAACCTCTGGTTCGTCACCCGCTGGAAGGATGTCGAAACGGTCGCGAAGTCGCCCGACATCTTCTCCGCGGTTGTCGGGACATCCCCGGTCGAACGCTCCTTCGGCAAGCCGACCATCCTGACCACCGACGGAGACGTCCACAAGGATCTGCGCCAGGGCGTCGACCCGAAATACCGGCCGCGCACCGTCGCTTCCTATGCCGGGGATCTCGTGCGCTCGATCGCCGGACCCTATCTCGACCGGATCGCCGAGCAGGGTGCGGCGGAACTGATGGCCGAGTATTTCGAGCCGGTGTCGACGCTCAGCCTGGCGCGCTCGCTCGGGCTGGCCGACATCGACATGCCGACCTTGCGGCGCTGGTTCTATGGCCTTGCCCAGGGCGCCATCAATTTCGAGAACGATCCGAAGCGCCAGGAAATCGCCGATGCGATCAGCGCCGAGGTTGGCGCCGCCATCCTGCCGACGCTGGAGAGGCTTGTCCACGCGCCTGACGACTCCGCCCTGTCGCACATACTGCATGACGGCATGCCGCAGGGTGCGACCCGCGCCATCGACTTCGTGATGCCGAGCATCAAGGTCATCCTGCTCGGTGGCATGCAGGAGCCCGGCCATGGCGCCGGCTCCATACTTGCCGGCCTGCTTTCGCATCCCGAGCAGATGCGGCAGGTGCTGGACGATCTGGAAACCTTGGTGCCGAAGGCGGTCGACGAGGGTTTGCGATGGGTCGCGCCGATCGGCACGCAGACGCGCCAGACGACGCGCGCGGTCGAGCTCGGCGGCGTGACCATCCCGGCGGGCGCGCCAGTCGCCGCGCTCGTCTCCTCGGCCAGCCGCGACGAAATCCGGTTCTCCGATCCCGACCGTTTCGACATCCTTCGTGATGAAGGCAACCACGCTGCCTTCGGCTTTGGCCATCACTTCTGTTCGGGTCGGTTTTTTGCGCGCGAGCAGATGTGCCTCGCGGTAAGGCTTCTGCTGGAACGGTTTCCGGATCTGCGGCTGGTGCCAGGCAAGGAACCGGTGTTCCGGGGCTGGGAATTTCGCGCGCCAACCACCCTGCATGTCGCCTTCGGAGCCGGTACCCAATGATCAACCAGAACACCATCGATATGCTGCGCAAGGCCGAGGTCGGTGTGCGAAACCTCTTCATCGATGGTGCGCAGACCGCAGGTGCAAGTGGCGCCACGCTGCCCGTGATCTCGCCGATCGATGGCCGCCCGTTCGCCAGCATCGCCGACGGCAACGCCGTCGATGTCGATCGCGCCGTGGCGTCGGCGCGCAAGGCGTTTGAGAAGGGCTCGTGGTCGCGCGCCGCCCCCGCCTTCCGCAAGAAGATTCTGACGAAGTTAGCCGAGCTGGTCGAAAAGCATGTCGATGAACTGGCGGTGCTTGGCGTCCGCGACAACGGCACCGAGATCGGCATGGCCTACAAGGCCGAGCCGTTATCGGCCGCGGGCACCATCCGCTACTACGCGGAGGCTATCGACAAGGTCTATGGCGAGATCGCGCCGACGGCCGAGAATGTGCTCGGGCTGATCCACAAGGAGCCGCTCGGCGTTGTCGGCGTCATCGTACCCTGGAATTTCCCATTGATGATCGGCGCCTGGAAGATCGCGCCGGCGCTGGCTGCCGGCAATTCCATCGTCGTCAAGCCGCCCGAGGTCGCTTCGCTGACGCTTCTGCGGCTGGCTGAGCTCGCTGCCGAAGCCGGGCTTCCCGCCGGTGTGTTTAACGTCGTTACCGGCCGTGGCGCGGTTGCCGGCGAGGCGCTCGGCCTGCACATGGATGTCAACGCCATAGCCTTCACCGGCTCGGGGCCGGTCGGCCGGCATCTGCTTGAGTATGCGGCGCGTTCCAATCTGAAGCGCGTCTTCCTCGAACTCGGCGGCAAGTCGCCCAACATCGTCTTTGCCGACGCCCCGGACCTGAAACAGGCCGCAATCGTCTCGGCCAACGGCATTTTTCGCAATTCCGGCCAGGTCTGCGTTGCCGGCTCGCGCCTGCTCGTCCAGGCGTCGGTCTACGACCGCTTCATGGACGAGCTCCTCGCAGCGACCACGCGGCTGAAGGTCGGCGATCCGCTCAATCTGACGAGCGACGTCGGTGCGGTATCAAGCGCCGAGCAGCTGGACAAGAATCTCGGCTTCGTCGAACGGGCGACAGCTGAAGGCGCCCGTCTGGTCACCGGCGGCGGACGGATCCTGGCCGAAACCGGCGGCAGCTACATGGCGCCGACGATCTTCGAGAACGTGACGCAAGAGATGCAACTCGCCCGCGAGGAGGTGTTTGGGCCGGTGCTCGGCGTGATGCGCTTCGAGACCGAGGAAGAGGCGGTGCGGCTTGCCAATTCGACGGTCTATGGCCTTGCCTCGGCGGTGTGGACCGCCAACCTCTCCACGGCGCATCGTATGGTGCGCAACATCAATGCCGGCGTCGTCCACGTCAACACCTATGGCGGCGCCGACATCACCGTGCCGCTCGGCGGCGTCAAGCAGTCCGGCTTCGGTCGCGACAAGTCGATGCATGCGCTGGACAAATACACCGATCTCAAAACGGCCTGGATTTCTCTCGGCTGACCGTTTCTCGCTAAGCGCTGCCGAGGATGAAATCGGCACAGCGGTCGGCGATCATGATCACCGGCGCGTTGGTGTTGCCACTGATGAGCCTGGGCATGACCGAGGCATCGCAGATCCGCAGGCGCGGCACGCCGCGGACGCGCAACCGCGGATCGACCACGGCACTGTCGTCATTGCCCATCCGGCAGGTTCCCGATGGGTGGTAGACCGTCTTGGCGTGTTCGAGGATGTGGCCGACGATCGCCTGGTCAGGAAGATCCGCGGCCGCGCCCGGCGAAAGCTCCTCCGCCACCATGGCCTGCAGCGCCGGCTGGCGCAGGATGGTGCGGGCGATCTTCATGCCGGCCAGCAGCAAGGCGAGATCGTCCGGATCGGACAGGAAGCCGGTGGTGAAGCGGATCGGATCGGCCGCATCGCGCGAGCGCAGCCTGACCGTGCCGCGCGACTTCGGCCTGAGCACACAAGGATTGATCTCCATGCCGTGCCGCTCGATCGAGCCGTGTTCGGCGCTCTCGATCATCACCGGCAGGACGTGGAACTGGATATCGGGACGGCCATCGCCATCGGCGTCGAAGAAGCCGCCGCTCTCGACCACATTCGAGGTGAGCAGGCCGGTGCGGAACATGAGGTACTGCAGGCCGTGGCGCAGCGCCCGCAGGCCACGGTCCTCACCAAGCAGCGAGATCGGCTGGCGCGTCAGCGCATAGACGGGAGCCGCGACGTGATCCTGCAGGTCGCGGCCGACCGCGGGCATGTCGCGGATGACGGGAATGCCCAGCGCGGTCAGATGTTCGGCTGGCCCCAGTCCCGACAGCATCATCAGCTTCGGCGTCGCCAGCGCGCCTGATGTGAGGATCACTTCGGCTTCCGCCGTCGCTGTATGGGTCTGTCCGTCCGATGTGGTGTAGGCGAGGCCGCTTGCCGCACCGTTTTCCAATGTCACGCCGGTGACAAGCGCATCGGTGACGACGGTGAGGTTGGCATTGCCTGCCAACGGCTTCAGGAACACCTTTGCCGCCGATTGTCTTTCGCCATTCGCGGTCGTCGTCTGGTAAAAGCCGACGCCTTCCTGCCTGTCCCCGTTGAAGTCGTCATTGAAGGGATAGCCGGCCTGTTGCGCGGCCCTGACATAGGCCAGAGACAGCGGATGGCGATGGCGGGGATCGGAGACGGGCAGCGGTCCGGTGGTGCCGTGGCGATCGCCGGCCAGCCGCTCGTTGCGCTCCAGCCGCCTGAACACCGGCAGCACCTCGTCCCAGCCCCAGCCGGGACAGCCAAGGTCGCGCCAGTCATCATAGTCCTGCGGCTGGCCCCTGACATAGAGCATGGCATTGATCGACGACCCGCCGCCCAGCGTGCGGCCCTGCGGCACCGGTAGCCGGCGGCCGCCGACGCTGGGTTCGGGATCGGATTCGTAGATCCAGCTGCGCGCCGTGCCGATCACCTTGGCGAAGGTGGCGGGCATGTCGATGAAGCGCGAATTGTCGGCCGGCCCGGCTTCGACGATCAACACGCGCTTGCCGGTATTGACCAAGCGGTTGGCCAGCGTGCAGCCGGCCGAGCCGGCGCCGGCGATGATGTAGTCGTACGCAGCGTTCATGGCGTCAGGCGTAGCGCATGATGACGGTCTTGGTCTCGAGATAGCCGTCGATCGCCGCGCGGCCGTGTTCGCGGCCGATGCCGGACTGCTTGAAGCCGCCGAAGGGTGCCGCAGGGTCCAGCGTGTTATGCGAATTGACCCACACCGTGCCGGCCTTGAGGCCGTGGACGGCGGTCATCGCCTTGCCCATGTCGCGGGTCCAGATCGAGGCCGACAGGCCATAGCGCGTGTCGTTGGCGATATGGATCGCCTCGTCGAGATCGGCGACCGGCATCGCCGCTACCACCGGACCGAACACCTCCTCACGCGCGATCTCCATGTCGGGCCTGATATTGTGCAGGATGGTCGGCGCGACATAATGGCCCCTGGCCGGTACCGACCGCGCGCCGCTGACGCGTTCGCCGCCGGCCGCCAGGCTGCGCTCGACAAAGCCCTCGACGCTCCTTCGATGCTTGGCCGAGACCAGTGGGTTGATCTGGGCTTCGGCATCGCGGCCGGCGCCCAGTGTCATGCCATCGGCGATCTCGGCCAGCCGCGCCAGCGTGCGGTCATAGATAGACTTTTCGATCAGCAGCCGCGAGGCCGAGGTGCAGACCTGGCCCTGGTTGAAAAACATGCCGAGCCCGGCGACCAGGGGCTCAATACCTTCTTCCATGTCGGCAAGCAGGATCATCGGCGATTTCGACCCGAGCTCCAGCGTGAAGCGGGCGACGCGGTCGACGGCCGCGTGGCCGACGCGCTTTCCCACTTCCGTCGAACCGGTGAAGGTCAATTTGTCGATGCCGGGATGACGGATCAGCGCCTCGCCGGTGACGCTGCCGCTGCCGGTCACGATGTTGATGACGCCGGGCGGGAAGCCTGACGCCTTGATCAGTTCTGCGAGCCTGAGCAGGCCGAGCGGCGTCTCCTGCGGCGGCTTCAACACCACGGTGCAGCCGCAGGCGAGCGCCGGCGCGATCTTCCACATGCCGATCAGCAACGGGAAATTCCACGGCACGATGGCGCCGACGACGCCGACCGGTTCCATTATGGTCATCGCTTGATGCCTGGCGCCAGGCGGCACCGGAATGGACACCTGGAAGGTCGAGCCCTCGATCTTGGTCGCCCACCCGGCATAATAGCGCAGCCAGTCGACGCTGCCGCCGGCGCTAAGCATGCGGGCGACACCTAGCGACTTGCCGTTCTCGATGCTTTCGATCTCGGCCAAGAGATCGGCATCGGCCTCGATGGCGTCGGCGAGCTTCAGCATCAGGTTCTGGCGGTCGACCGGCCGCATTGAGGCCCACGGGCCTTCAAGGGCTGCACGCGCAGCACGCACCGCCTGGTCGACCAGTTCGGGACCGCTCTCGGGCACATGCGCGACGATCTCGCCGGAGGCGGAATCATCGACAGCGAGGCCATTTCCCGCCAA
The DNA here is from genome assembly GCF_040319155.1 of Mesorhizobium sp. M0954. Classification (NCBI taxonomy): domain Bacteria; kingdom Pseudomonadati; phylum Pseudomonadota; class Alphaproteobacteria; order Hyphomicrobiales; family Phyllobacteriaceae; genus Mesorhizobium; species Mesorhizobium sp. M0954. The sequence goes on from NZ_JAMYNR010000001.1 coordinate 382,949, forward strand.
GCCGTCAACAAAGCGTCCATTGATGAAGGGCCGGTGCGGACGCGCCAGGAAAGCGGCGGCAGCAGTGCTGATCGGCGGCACGGTTCTCTCGTTCACGCCATCCTCCTCGATTGCTGGTGAACACGTTGCATCAGGGTTATGGAGCGTGTCGGCTGGCTTCAAGCGGCTGATGGTGCCAGTGCACGCTCAGTCAAAACAAAGTTCCCGCTTGGACAAGACGCCCCGCAGTCGACTGGCCTAGACCAAAGTCGCATCGAGCAGCGTGTTTTGCGCAGGCTTCCCGGTTGTCAAAGAGGTGTCGACGATTGAGTGCGTTGCTGGGCAATCCGATGGTCACCACTGCTGCGCTGCCACTCGCGCTCGGCACGGTGATGGCGCTGTTGGCAAGGGTCGCACTGCCGGGATCAGTGCTTTCTCTGCTGTGGGCCGCTTTGATTTTGTTCTTCTATTGGGACACGCTCGGGCCGCCTGTGGTGCCGCCGGTCGCCGCCAGCCAGAAGCTGATCTATCTCGCCTCTGGCGGCATCGTCGTGGGCCTGTTGCCCGAACGCCTGTTGAGCGCTGCCGTTGCGGGCAAGCTTGTCGCCGCCGCGCTTGCGGTAGCCTTGCTGTGGCTTGGCTGGCGCCGCCTGGCCGGCGGTTCACTCGACCTGCAGATGGTCGCCGCCCTCATCGCCGGCCTGTTGGCGATCGTCGGCGCCGCGATGCTGCTGTCGGCGCGGTCCTCGCCATCGTCGTCCGCCGAAGCGCCGTTCCTGGTGCCGGCGGCGATGCTCGCTTTTTGCCTGGCCGGCGCCATCATCTCGGTGCTTGGCGCCTCGATCGTCACCGGGCAATTGCTGGGATCGCTTGCCGCGCTCGCCGGCGGCTGGTGTCTTGTCCAGTACATCACAGTGCTGCGCGGAGGCTCCGCCGTTGCCTGGAGCAAGGGCACTGAACTGCTGCTTATCTACGCCGCAGCCACCGTGCAGATCCAGGTCGCGCTGCTGGCGCCGAAGGCTAATCCGGTCGCGCTGGTGCTTTCATCCTTGCCGCTGATCGTGGCCATGCTGATGCCCGGTCCGCTGCGGGGCCTTGTTCCCGGCGTCCGGCCGTTGCGGCCGCCGATTGCCGGTCTGCTGATCGCCACACCGGCGATATTGGCCATCCTGACGGCGATCCTATGGGCGCCGCATGGAGCCGCCCTCGGCTTTTCCTGAGCCAAAGAACGACAACCAACAATGGGGAGAGTTACGTGACGATGAGAAAACTGACGGCCGCGTTGGCCTTTGCCTCGGTGTGCGCATTCGCATCGGCAGCACATGCCGACACTTACGAGATCGACGGCCAGCACGCCTGGATCACCTTCACCATAAAACACGGCATCTACGGCATCGCGCATGGCCAGTTCGATGCGGTGAAGGGCGCCATCGTGATGGACAAGGCCGATCCATCGAAAAGCAGCGTCAAGGCCGAGATCGATGTCGGCTCGGTGCACACCGCCTATGACCAGCGCGACAGCGATTTGAAAGGCCCCGACTTCTTCAACGCCGCCGAATTCCCGGCGATCTCCTTCGAAAGCACCAAGGTAGAGAAGGTCAGCGACAAGACCGGCAAGGTCACCGGCAATCTCACCATCAGCGGTGTGTCCAAAGAGATCACCCTCGACGTGACGCTGATCAACGAGGCGCCGGCGCCGTGGGATGCGACGCTGACCAAGGCGGCGTTCAGCGCCACAGGCAAGGTCAGTACGGCCGACTTCCCGATGGCCAAGGCCGCGGCCGGCTTCGGCCTTGGCCCGGATGTCGACATCGTCATGGATTTGGAAGCGGTGAAAAAGTAATCCGGCGAGCGAGTGCCGCGCGCAAGGTCGCGCGGCACTTCATCGGACAGGGCGCAAAGTGCGCACTCAGTCAAAACAAAGTTCTCGCTCGGACAAGACGCAGATTGGCCCGTGCCGCATTATTCCCAGCGAAGATCGGCACATAGCCGGCGCGCTTACCAATCGGGATGGAACAATGCGATTTTCGGGAAAGACGGCTTTCATTACCGGCGGCGGCACCGGGATCGGCGCGGCGGTGGCCAGGCGCATGGCGGCCGACGGCGCCAAGGTGGTCCTGATGGGCCGGCGGCGCGAGCCGCTGGAAGCTGTGACCAAGGATATTGGCGGTCTGGTGGTGCAGGGCGATGCCGCCGATCCGAAGGCGGTGCGTGCGGCGCTTGCCGAAGTGCATGAAAAAATCGGACCTGTCGACATCCTCGTCGCCAATGCCGGCGGCCATGGTGTCGGCCCGACGATTTCGATGAGCGACGAAACCTGGAGCCTGGCGACGCGCACCAATCTCGACACCGCTTTCGTCTGCGCCCGCGAATGCCTGCCGGACCTGATCGCGCGGAAGGGCAACATCGTCGTCGTTGCCTCGATCGCCGGCCTGTTTGCCGGCCCGGACGCCGCCGGCTACGTCACCATGAAGCATGCCTGCATCGGCTTCGGCAAATCGCTGGCGCGCGACTATGGCCGCAAGGGCGTGCGCACCAACATCATCTGCCCGGGTTGGGTCTCGACCGACATGGCCGACGAACAGATGGCGGTGATCGTCGAGAAGCACGGACTTGGCTCGATCGACGATGCCTACCGGCTGGTGACCAGGGACGTCCCGCTCGGCCGGCCGGCGACACCGGAAGAGGTTTCCAACGTCGTCTGCTTCGTCGCTTCGAGCGAGGCGGCCATGATGAACGGTTCGATCCTGACCGTCGATGGCGGCGCCACCGTCGTCGACCTGCCGACATTAGCTTTTGTCGATTGATTGGGGGAGTGCGATGAACGACCAGAACAGGCCGGCGGACTGGAAGCATTTCGACGATTTCGCCGCCGGCATCGCCACCAACCGGCTGGCGACGACATCAGCGTTGCGCGGCCAGACCTTCAAGATCACGCTCGACACGGGGCGCACAATCGACCTTGCCTTCACGTCGCCCGACACGGTGGCGTGGAGCGAGGGCAGCGAGGCCGGCGCGGACTGGTACGAGGCGCTCGAAGTCGCCGCCAACGTGTTCTTCATCAACATGACTTTCGCCGCCCGGCCGACCGAGGATGAGGCCTACATCGTCAACACAAGCACGCGCCGGGTGCTGTCGGTGCGCGAACGGGTGCGTGAAGCAGGCGAAGCGCCCGGCGAGCCGCGCGTCGCGCAGACCTGGTCGGCCGGCGTGCTCGGGGATCCCAGCAACGCGCCGACCGGTATCAAGCCGGCGCCGACCCGGGACCTGATCGGGCTCACCGCGCACTACACATACAGCCCCAACCACGTCTACGAGCACATCTATCTAAGCTCCGAGCGCTATGCCTGGCAGAACCTCGTCGGCATCCAGCGTGGCCATGGCGACGTCGACCTGGCGACCACCTGGAAGTTTGCCGACAACCAATATGTGTTCGGCTTCCGCGAGTTCATCATCCCGGTCGCCTCGCTGTTCTTCTACAATTGGGACGTCATGCGCTCGACCGGGAAATTCCTCGGCGTGACCAGCCTGGGCAAGGTCGAGAACAAGCCGGCCGGCGCTCACATCGAGAAGAAATCCAGAACCGTCTACGACGAAGGCAAGGCGCCGGTCTGACCGCGCGGGAGAACGCGATGAACAAGAACTACGAAGCGATCAAGGCCCATTACGCCGGTTCCGATGCCAAGGACCTATCTGCGATGATGGCGCCAATCACCAGCCGCACCGCCTGGACCGAAATGGCGGGCTTCCCCTATGCCGGCACCTATGTCGGCCCCGACGCCATCATAGCGGGGGTCTTCAAGCGCATCGGCGAGGAGTGGGACGGCTACACGCTGAAGCTCGAAAGACTGGTCGACGGCGGCGCCACCATCGTCGGCATCGGCACCTATTCGGGCACCTACAGGAAGACCGGCAAGCAAATGTCGGCGCGCGTCGTCCATGTCTGGGAGATGGACGACGGTAAAGCCGTGAGTTTCGAGCAGTTCACCGATACCAGGCTGGTCGCGGCAGCGACGGTCTGAGGCATGCGGGCGGGCGCCGATGCGTCCGGCCGATGAAACAACCTGGGAGGATGCAATGGGAAACAATCTGAAGGCAATGCTGGCGGGCCTGGTGCTGTCGACCGCACTTGCGGCCGGCGGCACAGGAGTCGCGAATGCCGCCGGCGACGAGATCGTCATCGGCGCTCCGATCTCCTTGACCGGGCCGCTGGCCGGCGACGGCAAGGAGCAGAAATGGGCCTATGAGCAAGCGGTGGCCGACATCAACAAGGCCGGCGGCATCATGCTCAAGTCGGCCGGCAAGAAGCTGCCGGTGCGCCTCGTCGTCGCCGACGACGAAAGCTCGGAAGGCAAGGTCGCCTCGGCGCTGGAAAACCTCATCAAGGTGCAGAAGGTCGACGCGCTGCTATCGACCCATTCCGGGCCGATGAACATCGCCGGTGCCATCGTCGCCGAGAAATACAAGAAGTTCTACATGATCACGACGGCGTTCCCGTTCGAGTGGCAGCCGTTGAAGCTCAAATACTCGGCCCTCTTCTTCTTCCACCCGGGGCCGGGCGCCGAGGTGCCATTCGAGATCTGGAACAAGCTGCCGGCCAATGAGAAGCCGAAGAACCCGGCACTTGTCACCGAGGATTCGCCCGACGGCAAGGGCTTTGGCGGCGCCTTCGAGGCGGCGGCCAAGAAATATGGCTACACTTTCGCGGTCGACGATCCCTGGGCGATCGGGGCCACCGACTATTCGGCGCTGATCACCAAGCTCAAGGCCGCCAATGTCGACGCCATGCTGGTGTTCGGCTCGCCGGCCGACACGGTGACGCTGCTGCGCCAGATGAAGGAGCTCGGCTTCTCCGTGCCTTATCTGCATGGCTGGAAGGGCACCTGGACGGGCGAGTTCCACGAAGCGCTCGGAGCGGATTCGGACTACATCATGACCGACGGTTTCTGGTCGTCGAGCTATCCCTATCGCGGCGCCAAGGAACTCGGCGATCGCTACGAGGCCGAATTCAAGAAGGACTCCGTCACAGTCGGCGCCTTCTACGCTAATGCGCAGGTGCTGGCGCAGGCGATCGAAAAGGCGGGAACCACCGATGCCGCCGCGCTGCATGACGCGGTCTTCAACCAGGAATTCAAGGACACCGTCGTCGGCGATCTCAAATTCGACCAGACCGGCTTTGCGCTGATCCCCAGCGTTGCCACGCAATGGTGGCAAGGCAAGCACCAGCTGATCTTCCCGAATGGCAACTGGACCTACAAGCCGGCGCCGGCCTGGGACAAGCGCTGAGCGGCGAGGGCACGGGCTCCGACGTTGCCGCCTGCCCTTCTCCCCGTCCTACTCGGGGAGAAGGCCGGCAGGGCGATGAGGGCGGCGCTGACCTCGATAGATTGCGCGGATAGCTTCCCCTCGAGAAACGGAAACACACGATGCAGCCTGACGAAACCTTGCTTCGCCTCGAGGCGATCCAGAAGCGGTTCGGCGGGCTTGTCGTGCTCAACAACATCGACATCGCCGTCGGAGCCAATGAGCTGATCGGGCTGATCGGTCCCAACGGCGCCGGCAAGTCGACACTGTTCAACGCAATTACCGCGCTCTACACCCCAACCCAGGGCCGTATCCGCTTCCGTGGCGAGGACATCACCGGCACGGCCCCGCATCGCATCTGCCGGCTCGGCATTGCCCGCACCTTCCAGCTGGTGCGCACGTTCCTGACCATGACGGCCTTCGAGAACATCATGGTAGGTGCCGTCTATGGCTCGGGCGGCCGCGTCAAGCATGCGACGGCAGCCGCCGAGGAGGCACTTGAACTGGTCGGGTTGACCGCCAAGCGCGATGTCCGCACCGCGCATATGACGTTGTCCGACCGGCGGCTGCTGGAGATCGCGCGAGCCGTTGCCTCCAGCCCGGGGCTGCTGTTGCTGGACGAACCGATGGCGGGGCTGAACCCGACCGAGATCCAGCGCACGGTCGATGTCATCCGCCGCGTGCGCACAGACAAGGGGGTCTCGATCCTGTGGGTAGAGCACAAGGTCGATGCCATCATGAAGGTATGCAGCCGGGTGATCGTGCTGGACCATGGCGAGAAGATCGCCGACGGCACGCCGCGCGAGATCGTCGCCAACCGCAAAGTGATAGAGGCCTATCTTGGCGAACCGGCTGCTTGACGTCACCAATCTGGAAGTCGCCTATGGCGACGTCGGAGCGCTGTGGGGCGTGTCGATCCACGTCGACGCCGGCAGCATCGTCGCCATTGTCGGCGCCAACGGCGCGGGCAAGACGACGCTGCTGAAGACCATCTCCGGTCTGCTGAAGCCGAAGCGCGGCGAGATCTTCCTCTCCGGCGCGCCGCTGGCCGGCAAGGCGCCGGAGGAGATCGCGGCGATGGGCATCGCGCATGTACCGGAAGGGCGCGGCCTGTTCCGGCAGATGACCGTGCTGGAAAACCTCGAGCTCGGCGCCTTCCAACCCAAGGTGCGGAAGCGCTTCAAGCAGTCGCTGGAGAAAGCCTACACGCTGTTTCCGCGGCTAAAGGAGCGGGCAGGGCAGAAGGCCGGTTCGCTCTCCGGCGGCGAGCAGCAGATGCTGGCGATCGCGCGCGCCACCATGTCGGACCCGTCGCTGCTCATCCTCGATGAGCCGTCGCTGGGGCTCAGCCCGATCGTGGTGCAGCAGATGTTCGCGCTGATCGAGACCTTGCACAAGCAGGGCGTCACCATCCTCCTGGTCGAGCAGAACATCCATCAGGCACTGAAGGTCGCCGACTATGCCTTCGTGCTGAAAACCGGCGAGCTTGCCATGCAAGGCACTGGTGCCGAGCTCATCGCCGATCCCGAAATCCAGAAGGCCTATATGGGCGTCTTGGAGGTGCAATGATGCAGAACATTCCGCCTCCGGAAATCCTGCTGCAGCTGTCGCTCAACGGCGCGCTGGGCGGCGCCATGTACGGCGTTGCGGCGGTGGGCCTCAGCCTCATCTTCGGCACCATGCGGCTGATCTTTCTGGCGCAGGGCGCGATGATCATCCTGTCCGCCTATTTCGTACGGGCGCTGTTCTACGGCGTCGGCATCGACCCTTTCGCGTCGCTGCTGATCGTCGTGCCCGTCGGGCTCGTCGTCGGCTGGCTGGTCTACCAAGGCCTGTTTCGCCGCGCGGCGGCAGCGGAGGACCGCAACATCTCACTCTTGATCGCGGTCGGTCTGATGTTCCTGATCCAGAACCTGATGACGGTTATCTGGGGCGGCAACACCGCGGCCATCGTCACCTCCTACACGGCGAGCGGCATCGAGATTTTGGGCGTGCGCACCTCCTTCACCCGCTCGATGGGCTTCGTGATTGCGCTCGCCGGTACCGGCCTGGTGGTGCTATTCCTGCGCAAGACATTGGTTGGTAAGGCGGTGCGCGCGGCCTCCGAGGACATGGAGGCGGCGACGCTGATGGGCATCAGCCCGCACCGCGTCAACGCCGTCGCCTTCGCGATCGGCATCGGACTCGCCGGAGCGGCCGGCGTCGCGGTGGCGACGACTTTCCCGTTCAACCCGTTCGCCGGCTTCATCTTCAGCCTCAAGGCGCTGGTGGCGCTGGCGCTGGGCGGGATCGGCAATGTCGCGGGCGCACTTGCCGGCGGCATCATCCTCGGCCTGATCGAAGCCTATGTGCAGTATTTCATCTCGGGCGGCTGGACCAACGCCATCGCCTACGGCGTGTTCCTGGCGGTGCTGATGTTCAAGCCGGAAGGCCTGTTCAGCCGGCCCTACAAGAAGGCTTGAGCGTCATGATGATGAAAGCCTTGCCGGAACAATTCTGGATTGGGATCGCAATTGCCGTGGTCGCTGCCCTCGCGCTGGTGCCGCTCCTGCCCGGCGCGATCGATTCTTATGCCTTCTCGTTCCTGTTCTTCGTTTTCATCTACGCCACTATGGCGCAAGGCTGGAACCTCGTTGCCGGCTTCGGCGGCCAGATCAGCCTCGGCAACCATGCCTTCTTCGGGCTCGGCGCCTACACCACCGCCATTCTGTGGAGCGGCAATTATCTCTGGGGCACGTTCTATGACGCCTATCCGCGGATCTACTATTTCGACCCGGTGACGATGATGCTGGGCGGGCTGGTCGCGGCCGTCGCCGCCATCATCATCGGCCTGCCGCTGCTGTCAAAGCTGCGCGGCGACTATTTCGCGCTCGGCACGCTCGGCTTCGGCGAGATCATCAAGGTGATGTTCATCAATGGTGGTGATTTCACCGGCGGCGCATTCGGCGTCGTGGCGCCCGCCGGCACCTTCGATACGCTCTTGCCGCACTATCTGGTCGGGCTCGGCCTGATGGTGGGCACGGCGCTTGCCATCCGCTTGCTGATGCGCTCGCGCTACGGCCTGGCGCTGATCGCCGTGCGCGATGACGAGATGGCGGCTTCGGCCAACGGTATCGACACGCTGAGGGTCAAGGTCGCCGCCTTTGCTGGCAGCGCCTTCATCGCCGGCGTCGCCGGCAGCCTCTATACCTACTACATCTTCCATGTCGGCCCGGACTCCGTCTTCGACCTCGACTGGATGCTTTTGCCGCTGATGATGACGGTGGTCGGCGGCACCGGCACCCTGCTCGGCCCGATCCTCGGCGCCTTCGTCATGTACGCGGTGTTCGACCTGGCGCGCATAGTGGTGCCGGATTACCACCCGGTGATTTCGGGGCTGACCATCATCTTGGCGATGCTGTTCTTGCCGAAGGGGCTGATGCGGAGTTTTGCGGGCAGGGCGCGGACGGCTTGAGGTCTGGGTAGAGCCCTGTTGAAGCGTCAGCGCTGCAAGTCGGGAGTGAGAGCCCTCGAAAAATTATGGAAGGTGAGGATACAATGTGCCTCATACGGGCGCAAAACAATTTGCTGTATCCGATAAAGGTACGGCTAACAGCACCTTCCTAATGCACCACCATACGCACTCGCTCCCGCAAATCTCTCGGCGCCACGTCATACTTGCTTCTGAACGCCCGCGAAAAATGTGCGCTCGAATTGAACCCGCAGGCAAACGCGATTTCCGAGATGGAGGCTGAGGCGCGGGCGGGCGACAGCAGCTCCTCCTTGCTGCGCTCCAGCCGCCTATCCCACACGAACCGCTCCAGTGTGGTGCCTTCGCCTTCGAAGGCGCGGTGCAGATAGCGGCGGGAGCAGCCCATGTGGCGGGCTATGTCCTCGGCCGACAGGTTTGAGCGCGCCAGGTTGGCGTCGATATAGGCGACGATGCGTTCGCGCAGCGCTTCCAGCGGCGAGCGGCGGAAGTCCGGCGCCGTCGGCTTTGCCTGGATCAGTCCGTTGACGAGTTGTATCAAGCTTTCTCCGACACGGCGGCAGCCGGCCTCGTCGAGCTTGTGAGCGGTGCCGATCGCCATCTGCATCAGACCGGAAACGATATGGGTGAGGCTGTCGTCGTTGCCGGGCAACGGCACCGGCGCCGAGAGCCGCGCCAGCGTCCCGTCGCCGAAGGTCGAGCGCGGCACCTGCAGGATGAGCTGGTCAACATCCGACAGGTTTTGCAGCGAATAGCTGCGCATTGGATCATAGATGATCGCAGCGCGTGGGCCGAGATCGACCGCGACCTCCTGCTGCTCGAAGCGGCTGTGACCGCTGAGCTGCATCAGGATCTTGATCGCGTCGGGATCGAAGCTGCGCCAGAAGGTACGGTCGCTGACGACCAGATGCGACTTGGCCTTGATCTCGGAAAGCCGGCAGGAGCCGAGATGCACGGAAACGAGCTTCGGCAGCGACGGCGCCTCGCCGCGTGAGAAACGCTGGGTGATCGGGCCGAACAGCATCCGCGACGCAGATAGGAAAGCCTCGCCGTCGGCGACGCTCACGTGGTGGGCGATCATAGTCTCCTCCACATTCTCGTTGTTCCCGTCTTGTCGCGGGATTGTGACGCAGCGGCAGCGCCACGTCATCCTTAACATGATAAGCATCTTTGCCGCAACGGCGGAGGTGCTTCACGCCGCGCCGGACGAAGTCGGCCGGCATCCTGGTGTCCGCGTTACTGAAGGGCCCCATGCCGCTGCCGTGCGGAAAGGCCCGATCTTGCGGTCGAGCCGTTTCAAAGGCCGGTACCCGGTCGCCGTCGGCGAGATAGCCGTGGACGTCGGCGCGATAGCCGGTCCGCTCGGTGGCCAAGCACTGGAAGACACATTCATCAGGGCGTCCATGCCGGCACAGGGAAGGCGTTCCGCCTCGGTCTATTCGACTTCGGACGCGCGAGCACGGCGAGCAGATCGCCGCCGTTCTCCTCGGAGAGGACCCTTCATAGGTCCTCCGGATCAGATCGAATTGGCGCTCATCTCAGCCCCACTTCATCTCGCCCTTCGCGACCTTCGAGCCGATGTCGAGGGCGACGCCCATGCCGAGGCCTGGGAAGCGGGCCTCCATCGCGCTCTTCAGCGCCGCGGCGTCCGCGGCCTTGGCGAGTTCCTGCTCGAAGGCCAGAAGATAGGTCTTGGTGTATTCGACAGCGGAGATGTCGACCGGCGACTCAGGCGTCATGTGCCCCGGCACGACGACGGTCGGTTTGCGCGCTGCGATCTTGTCGAGATTGGCAATCCAGACCGCGCGTGATTCCCTGGTCGGGGTGTCGGCGGTCCAAACATGAACGCCGGCGAAGACCAGGACGCCGCCAAACACCGCGTTCAGCGAGGGCGCCCAGAGATAGCGGCGATTAGCGAGGCCCTCGGCGGCGACGAACTCCACCGTCTCACCATCCACAGTCAGTGACGGACCGTCAAACGCATCGGGCAGGACGATGTCGGCCAGCGTCTGCGGACCGTTCTCCTTCAGTTGGGGTCCCCATACATCGAGCTTCTTCTTGACCGACGCCTTGATCGCGGCAACCGTGTCCGAGGCGGCGACGACCTTGGCCTCGGGGAATGCCTCACGCACCGGCTTCAGGCCGAAATAGTAGTCCGGGTCCGACTGGCTGACATAGATCGTGGTCAGTTTCTTGCCGCTGGCCTTGATCTCTTCGGCCAGCGCGCGGCCGTCCGGATAGGTGAAGCCGCCGTCGATCAGCAGCGCCTCGGTGGCGCCGGAAAGCAGGACGGGGGCGCGGAAAAAACCGTTTGGGCCGGCCGGGAAATGCTTCCAGGCAAGTCCGGTTCCAGCCGCACGGCCGATATCGGCAGGGGCGAAGACGGCAGCGGCGCTGATGGCAAATGTGGTTTTCATGACTTGTCTCCTCGTAAGCATGTGGGTGTCCTCTCGGATTGGATGGCGCTGAAGAAATCGGGGTGCGCGCGATATTGAGATCGAGTCGGCCGGGTCCAGCCGCCGGATAAATTCAGGAAGCTCAGATAGGGCCGAGTGATCGTGGTGTGGACGATACCGTTCTCGCAGTCCCCGACATGGACCCACGGTCGTCCCGGCAACCTCGGTCCAGACCATGAACACCCTTGGCCGAACTTCCAGCGCCCGGTCGCGGACGGCCTCCGCCTTGGCGAACTTGGCCGCCTCCGGAGGCAAGCGCATGAAGGTGCCTCGGCATCGAACTGCAGATGGAAGGCGAGGTCGCCGAAGCGAGCCTCGTAGACGTGGCCCATTGCGGGAAAAGCCTCGATCGTCACTCTGCTTTTCCTCCTGCGCGGACCCGGTTGCCCGACGCACAGAAGGATGGACCGTTTCGATTGGACGATAAATATCGATGAATTGGATTCAATGTGAGGTATAAGCGCACAATCGGAGCAGGCGAGCATGGAAGCGATCAACCTCAACAGACTGGCGTACTTCGCGGCCGTGGTGGACATGGGCTCGTTCACTCGCGCGGCCGATCGGCTAGGCGTCAACAAGACAGTCGTCAGCCAACAGGTTGCGCGGCTTGAAGCGGAATTGAAGACAAGCCTGCTGCTGCGCACGACGCGCAGGGTCGAGCCGACCGAGGCAGGCCGGCAGCTTCACGCGCGATGCGTGATGATCCTGAGCGAGGCAGAAGAGGCCTTCGCCGAACTTGCCCAGACCAATGCTCAGCCGTTGGGCGTACTGCGGATCACCGCGTCCAACGATTACGGCGCGATCACCGTCGCGCCACTGGCAGCCGAGTTCTGTCGAATCTATCCGGCATGCCGGGTCGATCTCATCCTCTCGGACGCCAGGATGGATCTGGTCGCCAACCAGATCGACCTTTCGATTCGCGTAGGTTGGCTTACCGACTCCAGCCTGCAGGCGCGCCGGATCAGCTCATTCCGGCAATTTCTGGTCGCCGCGCCCGACATAGCCGGAGACTTGTCCCCGAGCGAGCCCGAGGAACTGTCCGGCCTCCCCTTTGTCGCGAATGTCGCGCTGAAGGAGCCGCTGGTGTGGCGGTTTACCCGGGGGGATCATGAACTGCGGACAGTCCGCATGAAGCCCGGCATGACGATCAACAGCACCCCGGCCGTGCTGGAGGCAACCCTAGCGGGCGCCGGTATGTCGATCCTTCCCGATTTTCTTGTCGGCGATCATGTGGCGGCTGGCCGGCTGGTGCCGATTCTGCCTGCCTGGACGCTGCCTACCGGCGGCATCCACGCCGTGTATCCGGCCGGCCGGTTCCGCCCGCCCAAGGTTGCACGGTTCGTCGAGATGCTTTCTCAGAACGGCAGGCAGCGGCCTCGAAACCTCTTCCGCAACGGCTGATGTCTGCTCGCGGGCGTCGTCTCGCCACCGTGTACAGCGAAGTCGCCCCGAGTTCCTCTTTCGAGAAAGTCCGTCCAACGCCCTGAGCGTGTTCCGACCAGCCGGTCGAACCGATCGGAAACTGATCTTTGGGCAGCAGAAATCTGACCGCCGGCTATATGAGCCGCTCGCGGCATTGCGCGAGCGTCTTCGCTCTGCGGATATCCGGGCGGAGGGCAGCCGCTCGTTCCGCCCGATTTTGCGAGATTATGGCGCAAGGGCATGCCCGATGCATCCGTCGCGGAGATGCAAGGCTAAGGTTCGCCGGTGAGACGCGCCGTGATCAACCGTGCTGCCTTGATTGCTGCCCTGCCCTGTGTGGCTGCGGTCGCGTCGTCGACGCGTGAGACGGGTGAAGCCACCGCCAAGGTGCCGATCGGCTGGCCGTCAGCGCCGAGGATCGCCGCGGCGATGCTGTGCACGCCTTCCTCATAGCCCTGTGCGCTGCGAGAGTAACCGCGCGTGGCGGCAAGCCGTATCGCCTCCACAACCTTGTCCGGCCGCGTCACCGTATGCCGGGTGAACACCTGCAGCGGCTTTTTGAAATAGGCGCCGACCACATCCGGGCTTGAAGCGGCCAGGAAGGCGACGCCGGACGCTGTGCCGTGCAGCGGCAGCACCTGGCCAACATCGACATTGACGCGGTTGGCCTTGGTGGAAAGCTCAACATGGACGGTCAGCAGCGCCCCGGCGCTGAATTCCGACAGATGCACGGTCTCGCCGGTTTCGAGCGAAAGCTCTCGCGCCACAGGCGCCGCGACGCGGACGAAGGGGAAATGTGCGTCGCGAATGCGGGCCAGCCGCGACAGGCCGGCGCCCAGCCGGTAGCGGCGACTCTTCGGCTCCTGCTCGATCAGCCGGTGGTTGGAAAGCGCTACCAGCAGGCGCCTTACGGTGGCTTTGTCGAGACCGGCCTTGCGGGCGAGGTCGGAGAGGCCGATCTCCGGTTCGCCGAGCGTGAACAGCTCGAGCAACGAAACCGCCTTGCCGACTGTGCTCATTATCGATTCTCCGAGATACTTCGCATGTGAATTAACTTGACAGCAGCCGACCGACCTTGCAGTCTATAACATACAAAATGCTGGTTCAAATAGTGAACCAGATTGGAACGCGCGCGCGCCCCAAAATAATCGCGCGGCAGGGAGAGTTAAGCGCTGTGATGGCTGCCAGCAGAAGCGATTCGCATTCAACGACCATTGGTGAGCTGCTTGACCGCGAGCAGGCGCGCTTCAGTGACACGCATCCGCGCTCAGCGGCGGCCTGGGAAGAGGGCAAGCAGCGTTTCCTCTATGGCGGACCCTCGCACTGGATGCGGCGCTGGGCCGGCGGCTTCCCGGTTTATGCCGCGTCGGCCAGCGGCGCCCATATAGGAGACATCGACGGTCACGACTATGTCGACTTCGCCCTTGGCGACACTGGCGGCATGTGCGGCCACGCGCCGGAGGCGGTGACGCGCGCCGCGCTCCGCCAGTTGCAGAACGGCACAACGATGATGCTGCCGACGCAGGACAGCCTGTGGGTTGGCACTGAGCTGCATCGTCGCTTCGGACTGCCCTACTGGACGCTGACCACCTCGGCCACCGACGCCAATCGCGGCGCCATCCGCATCGCCCGCATGATCACCGGCCGCGACAAGGTGCTGGTCTTTTCCGGCTGCTATCACGGCGGCGTCGAGGAAGCGCATGTCGAGATCCGCGACGGCCGTGTCGGCCTGCGCAACATGATCCATCCCAACGGGGTCGACCATTCGGCCGTATCGAGGGTGGTCGAGTTCAACGATGTCGCTGCGCTCGAAACGGCACTCTCGGCCGGCGACATCGCCTGTGTGCTGACGGAGCCGCTGATGACCAATTTCGGCATGATCCCGGTCGCCGATGGCTTTCATGCAGCCCTTCGCGAGATCACCCGCCGCACCGGCACGGTCTTGATCATTGACGAGACGCATACGATCTCCAGCGGACCCGGCGGTTATTCGTCCGAGCATGGGCTGGAGCCGGACATTCTGGTCGCCGGGAAGGCCATCGCCGGCGGCATTCCGGCCGGCATCTTCGGCGTCTCGCAGGCGATCGCCGAGCGGTTGTGGGCCATCGTGCCGATGGTCAATCCGCGCGTGCGCCAGTCGGGGCATCTCGGCATCGGCGGCACGCTGGCCGGCAACGCACTCACCGTAGCCACGATGCGCGCTGTGCTGGAAGAGGTGCTCACGCCCGCCAACTTCGAAATCATGATCGGCAGAGCCTCGCGGCTGGCGGAGATGGCACGTGGCATCATAAACGCCAATAAGTTGCCGTGGCATGTGACGCAGATCGGCGCCCGCGCCGAGATCATGTTCATGCCCGATCCGCCGCGGAACGGCGCCGACGTCATCGCCGGCCGGCGCGGCGATCTCGAGACGCTGCTGCACGCCTTCTACATGAACGAGGGCATATTGGTGACGCCCTTCCACACCATGTTCCTGATGTGTCCGGCGACGACCGAGGCCGATGTCGACCGCCACGCCGAGGTCTTCACCCGTTTCATTGATCTCGTGCGTGGCGCCGGAGTCGTCTGAGCGATGGCGAAACCATTCGATCTCAGCGGCAAGGTGGCGCTGGTGACCGGCGGCGGACGCGGCATCGGTGCTGCGATCGTGACCCGCTTCGCCGTGGCCGGTGCTAGTGTCGTCATCGCCAATCGAACGTTCGATATGGCAAAAGCGCTGGCCTCCGAATTGTCCGCCCGCAAGCTTGATGTGCGTGCGGTTCCGCTTGCTGGGCTCGACCGCGCCAGGCTGCACGCACTGGTCGGCGACATCGTACGTCAGGCGAGCCGGCTCGACATCGTCGTCCACAATGCCGGCGGCTGTCCCTGGGCCTCGATTGAGGATCTTGACGAGGACAAGCTCGATGAAGCGCTGGCGCTTAACCTCAAGCCTTGCTTCTGGCTGGCGCAGGCAGCAATTCCGGTGATGCGCAAGAACGGCTTCGGCCGCATCCTTGTCACCTCTTCAGTGTCGGCGCGCTTGGCGATGGCCGGCGGCGCGCATTACTCGGCCGCCAAGGCCGGCGTCAACGCCTTCATTCGGGGTGCCGCCTTCGAATTCGCGCGCGACGGCATTACCGTCAACGGTGTCGAGCCGGGCTTCATAGCCAAGCCGGGTAGGGGCACGATGAGCGCGCCGGAAGTCGCCGGGCGCCTCGGCCAACACATACCCGTTGGCCATCTCGGCGAGGCGGACGACATTGCCTATGCCATGCTCTATCTCGCCTCGGAGCAGGCCAAATACACCACCGGCCAGACGATCGTCGTCGACGGCGGCTCAACGTTGCCGGAAACCGGCTTCGCCGTCGAGCGCCATTGGGGGCTGACATGAGCCGATGCCTCGAAGGCCGCAAGGCGCTGATCACCGGTGCTGCCACCGGAATGGGCCGCGCCACTGCCGAATTGTTCGGCCGGCACGGCGCCGAAGTCATCGCCTTCGGCCTCGGCGGTGAGGGACTGGACGGCGCCGTCAAGGCGAGCGACGGTGCCGCCGTGCTCGGCGACATCACCAGCGCAGGCGATGTCGCACGTGCTATCGACGCCTGCGGCGGGTGTCTTGATATCGTCGTAAACGCCGCCGGAGTGATGATCCTCGACGAGCCGGAGAGCCTGAGCGATGAGACCTGGGCGCGCAGCTTTGCGGTCAATGTGACGGGCGCCATGATGGTCTGCCGCGCCGCACTGCCGCTCATGAAAAAGCGCGGCGGCGCGATCGTCAACATCGCCTCCGTCGGCGCCTTCAACGCCAGCGGCCAAAATGCCGCCTATTCGGCCAGCAAGGCAGCACTCGTCTCCTACACCCGCTCGCTCGCCTTTGCACATGGCCCCGACGGCATCCGCGCCAACGCGTTGGCGCCTGGCTGGGTGCGCACGCCGATGAGCGTCTACGAAATGGAAGTGGCGGCAGCGGCCAACGGCTCGACGCCCGACGAGGAGTTCACCGCGCTCACCGGCCGTATTGCGCTCAGGCGTGTCGCCGAACCGTCTGAGATCGCCAACTGCTGTCTGTTCCTGGCTTCCGATGCCGCCTCCTTCGTCACCGGTGCTGTGCTCGTCGCCGACGGCGGCGGCCGTGCACCAACGCAAAACAGGGCAGTGTGATGCGACCTGACCAGTGAGGCTTGTCACAGGCGAATGGCCAGGATACCGGCGCTCTGATAAGCGGCGCCACTTGTCTCACGCTGCTGCCTCTACCGACATTCAGATAGGGAAGACCGCGTTGATTTGCCCCGCCGCGCTTTTGGCTGCAATTCAGGCAGCCACGATGGCGCCAACGGTCGAACAGGCCAGGACTTGCTTTACACCCGCGTTCATAAACACTCAGAACGCGCGGCGATGGCAGGAATGGTCGATATGGTCGCGCGGATTGCCGTGCGAATACATGCACAACGCGCGTTTCGCTTTGCCTTCCGCGGTAATCGAGGCATCTGAACAGAAAGCATATCCGACAATATTGCCGCGGACTGCCTTCCGGACGCCCACATAGGTGAACAAGTACGCTCCCGTGGTGAACCCGACCCAAAGCGCTTCTCCCACTGGCGAAGAGACTGCACCATCAAGGTCCGGTGTCAAACACCCAGTTTCGAACCGGCTCTCAGACCGCCTGCTGCTTGAGCCGCATGTTCTCGCGGTACAGGCTGATGTGGTCCTTGAAAATACCGCCGACATAATCCTGGAAGGTCGGCAGCGTCGCGATGTCGATGGCGGCGCCCTTGGCAAACCAGGCGATGATCTCGTCGGATTCCGTCATATACTGTCCCGGCGTTAGCTCGACAGTTGGAAAGCCGACCTTGGGCAGGTGCGCGGCGAGCTTCTCTGTGATCTGGCACTTCTCTTTGCTGCCCTGTTCGACCAGCCGGATGTCGACCTGGTCGAGCAGTCTCGCCTCAAGCAGGAACACGCGAACCTTCATGCAGAACGGGCAGCCATGGAGCAGGTAGACGAGGGCTTGAACACGGTATTGGTCATGGCAAATGCCTTTTGCCGGATGCACTGCGGGTTGGCCGTGGGGCGGCTATGCGCGCTCGAATATGCCGCCGCATGACCCCGTTCGGCCGCCGGCGTTGCAAGCGCACCGGCAGGCCGATATTCAGACATGCGGAAAGATCAAGCCAAAACAGCGATTTCCGCTGCGAAGTCGCGATAGGAGCGCAGCGGGCGACCCAGCATGCCGGTCAATCGATCAACATCCCCTGCCTCAGGGACCATGCCAACCACAAGGAAGCGCTCGGCCATGAGACGCATGTCGAGCGCCATCCAGCTCGGTGCGTAATTTCGGAGGTTTTGCTCGAACCCAGCGGTATCGTCGCCGCCATAGTGGATCGTCCGCCCAAGAACATTCGACCAGATGGCGGCGACATCGGCACCGGTCAGCGTGTCGGGACCAACGACATTGATCCGCTTGAGAGGAAGCGGCTCGCTTGCCTGCTCACGGCGAACCAGCTCGATGGCTGCGATCTCACCGAGATCGCGCGCGTCGACCATCGCGATGCCTTTGTCACCGATCGGCATCGGATAGACACCGTGACCGAGCACCACGTCCTTCACCGAATAGTCGTTGTTGATGAAGTATGCAGGCCGCAGGATGGTGGCGTTGAAGCCCAGCTGCTCCAGCATGCGTTCGACACTGAACTTACCGGCGAAATGCGGCACGTTCACGTAGATGTCGCTGTGAAGCACGGACAGATAGACGATCCGCTTGATCCCGGCCTCATGGGCCAGATTGAGGGCGATCAGCGCCTGGGTAAACTCGTCGGGCACCACGGCGTTGAGCAAGAACAGGGTGGACACGCCCGAGAAGGCCGTGCGCAGCGCATCGACGTCAAGCAGATCGCCTTCGGCGAGGGCAACGGCGGCTGGTAAATTGGCCTTCGAGGGATCGCGGACGAGCGCGCGCACATTAGCGCCGCGCTTGATGAGCTGATCGACGACATTGCGGCCGACGGTTCCGGTTGCACCGGTGACGAGGATAGTCATGTGGTCACTCCTGCTTTTATCAGATCGTTAGCGCTATTTAGGAGTCCACAACCGCACCGGAAGCTGCCATTTGTAGACACCCTGTCTCACTGGTGGAACACATGGACCTGCTCGCCCTAGCCGACTTCAATCTGGTTGCACGTCATGGTGGATTCGGGCGAGCCGCGCGCGCCACAGGGCGCCCCAAGGCGACGCTCTCGCGGCGCGCCGCAGAACTGGAGAATAGCTTGGGCCTACGCTTGTTCGAGCGCGGGGCGCGTACCCTGAAGCTCACGCAGGAGGGAAAGGACCTGCATGAGCGAACCAGTCGCTTGCTGACGGAAGTGGAGGAGACGGCCGCAGCGATTGCGTCGGGAGACCGGGAACCGCGTGGAAATTTGCGGATCAGTGCACCGTTGCTCTTCTCTCAACTTGCGATGGGTAAGCTGGCGGCAGGCTTCTCGCTCAAATATCCCGACGTTATCCTTGAAGTCACGACCGAAGACCGTGCAGTCGACATGGTCGAAGAAGGGTATGACCTGGCCATTCGCGTCAATCCGCGTTCCGATGAAAGCCTGGTGGGACGGGTCTTCATGCGTGATCGGCTTGTGATCGTGGCGAGCCCGCAAGTGGCGAGACCGCGAGACGGAGACGCCGCTCCCGCTGTCGTGCGGAGCTCGGACAGAGGACTCTCGTTGTGGAATATCAAACCGGACACGGGGCCGACGACGATCGCGTTCACCCCGGTGCTCAGCCTGTCGTCGCTCATCATGGTTCGCGATGCGGTCGTCATGGGCGTGGGTGCGGCACGGTTGCCGGTATCGCTCGTGAGTCATGATCTGGCCGCCGGCACATTGGTGCATTGGGGGGACGTGGATGGTCCGGATACGGCCCTGTGGACGCTCTACCCGTCGCGGCGCCTGTTGAATGCCCGCGTTTCCGCCTTTCTCGACCATCTGAGAGGAGCGTTCCCAAAAGGAACTCCCGACGAATTGGCAGCGTTCATTCGGATTTGAAGCCGCCACGGTTACCTTCTGTCGGCCAACGCCATCACCCACGTCGCGGGCCAGCTTGATCCAATAACGCAAGCGACGACCGCCAGAAGGTGGCTGCTGCAGTCCGATGAACTACAGCAGCCGACGCATCAGCCCGCAAGCCGCGGATAGTCCGTGTAGCCGGCCGCGCCACCGCCATAGAAGGTGGATGGATCGGGCTCGTTGACGGGCGCGCCCAACCGCAGACGCTCGACGAAGTCGGGATTGGCCAAAGCCCAACGGCCGATCGAGGTCATGTCTGCCTGGCCCGAGACGATGTCCTGGTCCAGGGCTTCGCGTGTGCGGCCAAGCCGCAGCACCATCAGGGTCGTGGGCCACGCACGGCGGATGTCGGCGAGGAACTCGTCGCCCCCGCCATACATCAGATGGAGATAGGCCAGCTTCAGTGGTGCCAGCGCGGCGACCAGTTCGCGATAGAGCGCAGGACTCTCCGGACCTTCATCAAGCCCGCCCAAAGGCAGGCCTGGCGAAAGGCGGATAGCGGTGCGATCGGCGCCGATCTCATCGGCGACAGCCTGCGCCACTTCGACGGCGAACCGAATGCGGTTAGCGATCGGCCCGCCATAGGCGTCGGTCCGGTGATTGGCGTTCGGCGCAAAGAACTGATGGACGATATAGCCGTTGGCGCCGTGAATCTCGACGCCGTCGGCGCCGGCATCGATAGCCAGCCGCGCGGCCCGCCGAAAGTCCTGCACCGTGGCGGCGACTTCCTCGGTCGTCAGCGCGCGCGGCTCGGGGATCGGCTGCATGCCGCTCGCAGTGAACATCTGCTCACCGGGCGCGACGGCCGATGGGGCGACGGGCTGACGGTGATGCGGCGTGTTGTCCGGGTGCGACATGCGGCCGACATGCATGAGCTGCAGGAAGATCTTCGCGCCTTTTGCGTGAACCGCATCGGTGACCTTGCGCCAGCCGGCGACATGTTCGGGTGCGTGGATCCCCGGCGTCGCGAAATAGCCCTGGCCATCGGCCGAGGGTTGCACACCCTCGGTTATCAGCAGGCCAAGGGAGGCGCGCTGGGCGTAGTATTCAGCGGCGTGCTCGCCCGGTACGCCGTTGAACTCGGCACGGCTGCGAGTCATCGGGGCCAAGGCCAGGCGGTGGGGCAGGTCCATTTGGCCCACGCGGACCGGACTCCAGATAGTCGTCATGATAAACTCCTTGAAAGTTGAAAACTTGGTGATCAGCGGGTGAAATCAGCGACGATCTTGCCGGGTGCGTGGCCGGTGCGATTGCGCTCGATTGCGGAAGCCAAATCATCGAAGCCCACCACGTCGGCGATCGTCGATCGCAGGGCGCCGACGGCGACCTGCTGGGCGATCGCGGTCAGGCGCGCGGTATCAGGTTTGTTCGATAAAAAGACGCCGCGGCGGCCTGGCGGCGTACGTGATGCGAGGTCCGTGGCGGCGATGCTTACGAGAAGGCCATCGGGCGACAGGACTGCCCAGGAGCGGTTCACGACCTCACCACCGACGAGGTCGACGACGAAATCGATGTCGCGCGCAAGCAGCTCGAAGTTCTGCTGCCGATAGTCGATCACCTCGTCCGCGCCGAGCGCCCGGACATGTGGCAGGCTATTGGTCGAGGCCGTGGCAAAGACCGTCGCTCTGGCCGCCTTGGCGAACTGGACGGCAAAGCCGCCCACGCCGCCGGCTGCGCCATGGATCAGCACCCGCCGTCCGGAGAGGTCGAAATCCGCCGCCTGAATGACATGCCAGGCTGTCATCGCCGCGACCGGAATGGCCGCCGCCTCCACGTCGGACAGTGATGCCGGCGTCAGGACGAGCTTCTCGGCGTTGATGACCAGATGGTCGGCGTAGGCTCCGACGCCACCGATGGCGGCCATAACCCGATCCCCGGGCTTCACGCCTGTGACGCCGGGGCCGGTCCGAAGCACGACGCCGGCCATTTCGATGCCAAGTGTCGCGGGCAGGGTCAGCTTGAAGCGCTCGCGGAGGTAGCCTTCACGGATTTTCCAGTCGATACCGTTTACCGCGGCGGCCTTGACCGACACCAAGACCTCGCCCGGACCCGGCTCGGGCGCGGATACGCTATCGACTGTCAGCGATTCGGGGCCGCCATAGGCTTGAAGACGTAAGGCTCGGCCGGGGGCAAGCGGTTCGGATGTGGAGGCCCCGCGCTTGAGATCAGCGGATTGGATCATGTAGGTTCTCCTTCTTGGCAGAAGGTATGCGTTCGAAATCCGCGCCATAAGTCATCGAAATAAGACAGTCTGTCTCGCTGGAGAGACACCTAATGGCCTTCCGGCGTCTCCAATTTCGTATTTGTGGCCTTATCCGTACGGTGCTTTTCGGCCAGGCGGAAAAGCGGTCGGCCGACGGCGACCTTGTAGCGGCGCGTGATCGGGCTCGTCGATCATCAGCGCCAGGATCAGATGGGCCATGAGCCAGCTTCGGACGAGCCGCTCATCGCGTGCAGGAAGCTTATGGGTGCCCATGCCGCTCTTGAGCCGCTTGAAGGCGAGTTCTGCCAGTGTCTCGATCGAATACTAACCATAGCCTTCGGCCGGGTCCGCAGAGTGCACAGCCGCCGATCTCCATTGGCCGTCGGGCGCCCGTCCTCAGCCGGCGTGATATTCGAGCATGATGTCGATCAGCGCTCTGACTTTGCGTGGCGGGAAGTCGCCGGGAGGACGCACCACATAAAGCCCTGCCGCGACCACCGTGTGGTCGGCAAGCAGGGGGATGAGCGCACCGGAGGCGATGTGGGGCTCGATCAGGAAATCCGGCAGGGCCGCCACGCCGAGTCCGGCCAGCGCCGCCGAAAGGAGCGCTTCGCCGTTATCCGCCTTGAAACGACCGTGAGGATGGACCGCGATCGTTTTGCCTCCTTCGACGAACCGCCATGCTTCGGTCCCCTGCAACAGGCACTCGTGATCCGCCAGTTGGCCAAGCGTTTGCGGTGCCCCATGCCCGGCGATATAGGCGGGGCTGGCGACAAGCATCCCGGATATGGGCCGAATGCGTCTGGCGATCAGGCTCGAGTCAGGCAGAAATCCCGCCCTGATTCCCGCGTCGAAGCCCTCGGAAATCAGATCCACGAAACGATCGCTGTAGGCTGCATGAACATGCAGCAAGGGATGGCGTCGAGCGAGTTCGGCAAGAACCGGGGCGACAAGCCTCGGCCCGCCAGACAGGGGCGCGGCGATACGCAGAAGCCCGCGCACCGCGCCATCGGGTGCTATCGCATCCTGTGCCGCCTCGAACTCGCCGAGGATGCGAGTGGCGTGGTCGCGGAACGTCGCGCCGGCCTCCGTCAAGGCGGCGCCGCGAGTCGTGCGAGAGAGCAACTGGCTTCCGAGCGTTTCCTCCAGCCGAGCCAGTCGGCGGCTGACGACGGATTTTGCGACGCCCAGCCGCCGCGCGGCAGGCGATATGCCTCGCCCCTCCGCGATCTCCACGAAAGTCCTGACGTCCTCAATCTCCATAGCGTTCCGCTTTCAGCAACAATCAATCGCAAAACCGAAGGCTATCTTAAGCCGACAAGGAACGCCATCCTTTGTGGGTCAGTTCATCCGGCATAGCCGCGCCGGATCAACCCCATGGAGAAATAGATGAGCGTGCAAGACGTGTGGAAATACGAAGAATCTGCGCTGGTGCTGATCGACTACCAGCCGGAAATGTTCAGCCAGATCCGATCCGAAACGCCGGCCAACCTGGTCGAGCTCAACGTGCGGCTACTGATCAGGGCTGCACGGGCTTTCGACATGCCCATTATTCTCTCGACGGTCGGTGCGAACATGGGTGTCAACGGCCCCACGGTTCCGGCGATCCTCGCCGAACTGCCCGGAATCGAGGTGATCGATCGCTCGACAATGAACTCGTGGGAAGATCCGGCCTTTCGCGCCGCGGTCGAGAAGACCGGCCGCAAACGGCTGATCATCGGCGCCCTCTGGACCGAGATCTGCCTTGCTTTCCCGGTCATCGATGCGCTCAAGGACGGCCATGACGTGGCTTTCCCGGTCGACGCCGTCGGCGGTCGGTCGCAGCTTGCCCACAGCACGGCGATCCAGCGGCTCACTCATGCCGGGGCGGTCCCCAGTACGGCCTTGGCTGTCGTTACCGAACTCTTCCGCGACTGGGCGGGGCCGGTGGCCGACAAGGCCCGCGCGCTGGTGTACTGGTATTACGAGGAGCTTGCGAAGCTGCAGGGTCGGGCCGCAAAGGCCGCCTGAAGCGCCAGGCCGAGCACGGTTGGAGCGGCGGGGAAGCCTCTGACAGGGCCGATTTTTCCCGCCTGTTCCACCGGCAGCACCGACGAGCCCCGCATAGTCGGCTCTCCCGCCGCCAATTTCCCTATTTTCGAAAAGGACGATCAAAATGAACACTCAAACCGGCGCCGTTCGCGGCCCCATCAATCGTTGGAGCCTGGCGCTGTGGATCGCACAGGCGCTCCTGGCTCTCCTCTATCTGGCAGCCGGTGGCGCGAAACTGACACAGCCCATCGACGCGCTCGCCGCGAGCATGAGCTTCGTCACCCATGTACCGGAAGCCGTCACACGGCTGATCGGCACTCTCGAAGTGCTGGGCGCTGTCGGTCTCATCCTGCCGGCCGCGACGCGGATCAAGCCCTGGCTGACGCCGCTGGCGGCTGTCGGGCTTTCACTCATACAGGTGGGGGCGATCATCACGCATGCGCTGCTCGGCGAGACGGCCAGGATGCTGCCCATCAACCTGACGCTGCTCGCCTTGTCCTTGTTCATTGCTTGGGCCCGGCTGCGGAAAGCCAAGATCCCGGCTCGCTGAGCATGGCGAGTCACGAAGAGGGTAGGCCGGCCCGCCACTCGCGGATCACGACCCGTCGATGCAGACATCTACCGACATCGAGCCCCTGGAGCTTCAAAATGCAATTCGGAATCTTCTCTGTCAGCGACGTCACGCGCAACCCGATCACAGGCGTCACGCCGAGCGAGGCGCAGCGGATCGATGCGATCGTCAAGATCGCGAAGCGGGCGGACGAGGTCGGGCTCGATGTCTTCGCCATCGGCGAGCACCACAACCCACCCTTTTTCTCGTCCTCGCCGACGACTCTGCTCGCCCATATCGCCGCGCAGACGCAGCGCATCATCCTCAGCACCGCCGTGACGCTCATCACGACCAATGACCCGGTGAAGATCGCGGAAGACTACGCGATGCTGCAGCATCTCTCGAAGGGGCGGATGGACCTGATGCTCGGCCGCGGGAATACAGTGCCGGTCTATCCCTGGTTTGGGCAGGACATGCGTGACGGCGTCGCACTGGCGCTCGAGAACTACAATCTGCTCCACAAGCTGTGGCGCGAGGACGTTGTCGATTGGCAAGGCAAATTCCGGACCCCGCTGCAAGGCTTCACGTCGATCCCGCGTCCGCTCGACGATGTTCCTCCCTTTGTCTGGCACGGCTCGATCCGCACTCCGGAGATCGCCGAGCAGGCGGCTTTTTACGGGAACGGCTATTTCGCCAACAACATCCTTGCGCCCAACTTGCACTTCCTGCCGCTGGTGAACTTCTACCGCGAGCGGTTCGAGCATCACGGACACGGCACCAAGGAGCAGGCCGTCGTCGGGCTTGGTGGCTATGCCTTCATCGCGAAGCGCTCGCAGGACGCATTCGACCGATTCCGGCCCTATTTCGAAGGCAGCCCCATTTACGGAAAGACCTATCAGCTGGAAGAATATTCGCGCGATACGCCGCTCAGTGTTGGCAGCCCGCAGGAGGTCATCGACAGGACGCTGACTTTCAGGGAAGCCTTCGGCGACTACCAGCGGCAGCTGTGGGTTCTCGACGCCATGGGATTGCCGCTCGAGATGGCTCTCGAGCAGGTCGAGCTGCTGGGCACCGAGGTGGTGCCCGTGCTCCGCAAGGAGATGGCGGCGCGACGCTCGCCGGGCGCCGCCATAGCCCCGACGCACCGGAGCTTGGTGGAGGTCAAGTATGGAGACCAGCCGCCGCGCCAGCCGCGTCCGAACGCCAATCGCGGAGACAACCTGACGGATGTCCGGCCGTATCACGATACTGACGAAAACGTTACAGCGCGCGCCCCGCTGGTCGCGGGGCAGGCCGCCCGGTCCGGCAAAGCCGACGTTCCACCCGCGGAGCTGTAGGTCGACTGGCGGGTACATTCAGGAAAGGATTCGAGTGATGACGAAGGCGATCGAGTGCGTTAACGAGCCCATACGGCTCGTCGTGGTGAACGCAGGCGTAAACGATCCCTCGACAACGCGGATGCTGGCTGACCGCATCGCACAGAAGAGCATCGAACGTATCACTGGTACGGGAAAGACCGCCGTCCTTAGCGTCATCGACCTGGCTCCGCTTGCAGTCGATATTGCGCGTGCCGTGGTGGCCGGATTTCCCGAGGCCAAGGTGCAGTCCGTAATCGAAACGCTTGCCGGCGCGGATGCCGTCGTTGCCGCCACGCCAGTCTACAAGGCCGGTGTCAGCGGGCTGTTCAAGTCGTTCATCGATATCCTCGACAACGACTTGCTCATTGCCAAACCGGTGATCCTCGCCGCGACGGCCGGCACCGCCCGCCATGCGATGGTCGCGGACGCGCAGATGCGCCCACTTTTCGCGTTTCTGCGCACTTTTCCCGTGCCGACGTCGATCTTTGCTGCCCCGGAAGATTGGGGGTCGCCGGAGCTCGGCGGTCGCATCGATCGAGCTGCTACCGAGCTCACCCAGTTCCTGTTGAGTGGCACCAGCCGATCCATCGCGGACGCGGCATGGAAAGGCTATCAACACCAGTTCGCAGGCAATGCGGCGCGCGCGGAGCGCAGCGCTGCCGATGTCAATTTCGACACCGATCTGATGAAGCTGGCCGCAGGAGGGACGGCTGTAGAGCGGATGATCGTCAGAGGCTGAGGGAGCTGAATTTCCTTGCCCAATCCTTTGGCCTAGTTACCGCTTGCGGCCGCATCTGCATGCACAGGAAGAAGATCAACGTCTCGACCGTGCTCGCCGGTCAGAGGCTGGGAATCAAGGAGGTCGACGACGGCATTTGGCTCGTCAGCTTCATGCATTACGATCTCGGGTATATCGACTTGGAACAGAGGACCTTGCAGACCATCGACAACCCGTTCGGCACGAGGTTGTCACCCATGTCTTAGGTACAATCTGTTACCTATGTCTCCGGGTTGGACA
This sequence comes from Mesorhizobium sp. M0954, assembly GCF_040319155.1. Taxonomy (NCBI): domain Bacteria; kingdom Pseudomonadati; phylum Pseudomonadota; class Alphaproteobacteria; order Hyphomicrobiales; family Phyllobacteriaceae; genus Mesorhizobium; species Mesorhizobium sp. M0954. The sequence continues at coordinate 409,770 of NZ_JAMYNR010000001.1, forward strand.
AAGGTAGTTATGGTAGCGGGAGAGGGACTTGAACCCCCGACCCCAGGATTATGATTCCCGTGCTCTAACCAACTGAGCTACCCCGCCAGGGCGGCGAAGGCCCGAAATCCAGCTTAAATCGGCAGGCATATCGGCGCGTTCGCCAAGGTCGCGCGGATATAAGGTTGCGAGGCCAAGCCTGTCAAGCATCGAAGTGGCTGCCGCGCCGGCATATTGCTGGCCCCGAAAGCTTTGCCGGGCAGACATTTGGGCGCACAGGCCGGGGTTGAGTTCAGCGAGGCACGTCGCTATGTCTCGGCCACGAAAGTCATGGTCATGAATTGATGAAACCGCGCATTGCAGTCCTCGGTTGCGGATACTGGGGCAGCAACCACATCCGCACCCTAAAGGCGCTCGGCGCGCTGCATGCGGTTTCGGACGTCAACCCCGCGCGTGCGGAGGGTTTTGCCAGCGAGCAGGATTGCCTTGCGATAGAGCCGGAGGCGCTGTTTGCCCGCGACGATGTCGACGCCATTGTCATGGCGCTGCCGCCGCAGTTCCATGCCGACATGGCGGTGCGCGCCGTGCTCGGCGGCAAGGACGTGCTGGTGGAGAAGCCGATCGCGCTGACGGTGGCCGATGCCGAACGCTCGGTGCAGGCGGCCGCCGATAATGGCCGTGTCTTCATGGTCGGCCACGTGCTGCGCTTTCATCCCGCCTTCGAGACGCTGAAGGCGCTGATCGACAATGGCGAACTCGGCGAAGTCCGCTACATCCATTCGCATCGGCTCGGCCTCGGCAAGTTCCACACCGAAAACGACGCGCTATGGGATCTGGCGCCGCACGATCTGTCGATGATCCTGGCCATCACCGGCACCGAACCGGTCGAAGTGCGCGGCGAAGGCGCTGCTCTTCTCGACAATCTCAGCGACTTTGCGCATCTGCACATGCGCTTTCCCAACGGCCTGCGCGGCCATCTGTTCGCCTCGCGGCTCAACCCTTACCGCGAACGGCGGCTGACCGTTGTCGGCACCAAGGCGATGGCGGTGTTCGACGATGTCGAGCCGTGGGAGCGCAAGCTTGCCGTCTATCGCCACGCGGTGTGGCAGGACAGCGGCCAATGGGCGTTCACCGCCAACGAGCCGTCCTATGTCGCGGTCGGTGAAGGCATGCCGCTGACGCGCGAGCTGGAGCATTTCATCCACTGCATCGAGACGCGGGCCGAACCGCGCACCAGCGGCGAGGAGGCCATCCGCGTGCTGCGCATCCTGACCGCCGGCACCGTCGCCCATACAAGGCCCGCCCATACAAGGCCCTAAGAGAAAACGCCGTCTATTCGGCGGGAACCCGCGCCGGCTGGACGGCAAGCCGCGTCAGCATCGCCTCGGCCTCGGCGCCGCGCTCGGAGCGCTCGATGAAGCCGCCGCCGAACACGCGCGCCTCGTTGCCATCGTCGGAATAGAGCACGCAAGCCTGACCGGGCGCGATGCCGGATTCGCCGTCGACCAGTTCCACCGAAGTGACACCGGCGCGGTGATGCAGCACGGCCGGGCGCGGCGGCCGCGTCGAGCGCACCTTGGCGAAAAGCTCAAGCCCGGCCGCCGGGATAGCGGTCAGCGGGCCATCGCCCAGCCAGTTCATGTTGCGCAAGAAGATCTTGTGGGTCTCCAGCGCCTCGCGAGGGCCGACGACGACGCGGGCCCGGTCGGCGTCGAGATGAACGACGTAGAGCGGCTCGCCCGAGGCGATGCCGATGCCGCGGCGCTGACCGACGGTGTAGCGCAAAATGCCCTCGTGGCGGCCAAGCACGCGCCCGTCTATATGGACGATGTCGCCTGGATTGGCGGCAGCCGGCTTCAGCTTGGCGATGATGTCGGAATACTTGCCCTGCGGCACGAAGCAGATGTCCTGGCTGTCCTGCTTGGCCGCAACCGTCAGTCCCATCTCCTCGGCGATGGCGCGAACCTCAGGCTTCGACAGGCCGCCGAGCGGAAAACGCAGATAGTCGATCTGTGCCTGGGTGGTGGCGAACAGGAAGTAGCTCTGGTCGCGGTCGGCGTCGACCGGCCGGTAAAGCGCGCGGTGGGCGCCATTGGCGCCGGAACGGATGTAGTGGCCGGTCGCCAGCGCGTCGGCGCCGAGTTCCTTGGCGGTCGCAAGAAGGTCGGCGAATTTCACCGTCTGATTGCAGGAAACGCAAGGGATCGGCGTTTCGCCGGCGACATAGCTCTCGGCGAACGGGTCGATCACCGCCTTGCGGAAGCGCTCCTCGTAATCGAGGACGTAATGCGGGATGGCGAGCGTCTCGGAGACGCGGCGGGCATCGTCGATGTCCTGGCCGGCGCAGCATGAGCCGGCCCGGTGCGTTGCCGCGCCGTGGTCATAAAGCTGCAGCGTGACACCGACGACGTCGTAGCCCTCGCGCTTCAGGAGGCCGGCAACGACCGACGAATCGACACCGCCCGACATGGCGACGACGACGCGGGTGTTTTCGGGGCGTCCGGGAAGATCGAGGCTGTTCATGGTTCTTTCGTTCTGCGCGGCGCTTCAATGCCAATGGCCGGAATATAGGTCAAGCGTCTCGGCTGCGCCAGCTTTGCCGGGCCGGCTCATTTTTCCTGCCGGGTTCAATGCGCTTGCCGGCAGATGTTTCAAATGCCGATGAAAAGGCTAACGCCGCGTTCATGATCCTTACCTAACCATTAGGGTCTGCTTAGGCAAATTTTAAAGCTGTGGCGGTAATGTGGTGGGGATTGGGTCTTTGAGTTTTTTGTAGAGAGTACGATGACCGATCTAATTAGACCGCGAGTCAAATATGTTATCGGGCCGGACGGCAGCCCACTTACCATCGCCGATCTGCCGCCGACGAACACACGTCGCTGGGTTATCCGGCGCAAGGCGGAAGTGGTGGCGGCGGTGCGTGGCGGGCTTTTGAGCCTCGAAGAGGCATGCCAGCGCTACAAGCTCACCACCGAGGAATTCCTGTCCTGGCAAGCGTCGATCGACGAATACGGCCTTGCCGGCCTGCGCACCACGCGCATCCAGCAATACCGGCATTAGGCCGATAAGGGCGCTGATCAGCGCCCTTACGTCTGCGAGGGGCGACGATCTGCAATTTCAGACCGTCAGCACCACCTTGCCGATCGGCCTGGTGGCGAGAAAGGCATGGGCGGCACCGGCCTGTTCGAGGGGAAACGCCTTTGCCACGTGGACGGCCAGCTTTTTCGCGTCGATCAATTTGCCGAGCTCCACCAGAGCGGCACGGTCGGGCACTACGGACATGCGCTCGACGTGGATGCCTCGCGTCCTGGCCTTTGCCTTGGTGGCATCGCTGACATCGAGCAGCGACACCAGAACGCCGCCGGCAGTGAGCACTTTCAGTGATTGCTCCGCATGCACGCCGCCGAACGGGTCCAGAACCAGATCGATGTCGCGGGCCTTCGCGGTGAAATCATCCCTTGTGTAGTCGATCACCTCGTCGGCGCCGAGCGAGCGGACGAAATCGAGCTTTTCCGGGCTGGCGGTCGCGACGACGTAAGCGCTGTGCGCCTTGGCGATCTGCACCGCCAGGTGGCCGACGCCGCCGGCTCCGGCGTGGATCAGCACGCGCTTGGCAGAATCGAGCCGGCCATGGCGGACAAGGCCTTGCCAGGCCGTCAGGCCGGCCAGCGGCAGCGCGGCGGCTTGCGCGTGATCTATGCCTTCAGGTTTCGGCGCAAGCTCATCAGCCGGGACAGCGGCGAGTTCGGCGTAGGCTGCCGCCTGTTTGGGAAAGCGCGGCATGCCGAACACGGCATCGCCGACCTTGAGGCCGGAGACGCCGGAGCCCAGCGCCTCGACAGTCCCCGAAACATCCCAGCCAAGGACAAAAGGCGGCTCGCCAAGCAGCGGATAGTGGCCGCCGCGCACCGCACCATCGACCGGATTGATGCCGGCCGCTTCGATGCGGACGAGCACTTCGCCGGCTTCGGGTGATGGCGCGGGGCGATCGGCAATGACGAGGACATCGGGTCCGCCGAAGGAATTCTGGATAATGGCACGCATGGAAGGCTCTCCTGCTGGTTTTGATGTGCCACTATCATTTGGATAGTTATTTTCTCTTGTCTAGTATGTACCTTGTTGATATATACACACCTCATGGATAGTGAAGATGTTTCCCCTTTTGGCTATGACGCCTTTCGGCGGTCGTGCCCGTCACACGCCGTGCTCGAGACGCTCGCCAGCAAATGGGTCTACCTGGTGATCTGTGCGCTGCGCCGGGGCCGGCTCCGCAACGGCGAATTGGCGCGCAAGCTCGAAGGCATCACGCCGAAAATGCTGACGCAGACGCTGCGTATCCTGGAACGCGACGGGCTTGTGCGGCGCGAGGTTTTCCCGGTCATTCCGCCGCGTGTCGAATATGAGCTGACCGAACTTGGCCAGAACCTGGCAGGACTGCTCAATCAGATCAGAGCCTGGTCGGAGCAGCATGTGCCCGACATCAAAAATGCGCGCGCACGGGCGGCGGAACAGCAAGTAGATCTGGATGCCTGAGGCGGGCACAGTCGGTGCGCAGCAATAGCGCACAAGCGCGACGCGCGTTAGAGTCTTGTTTTCAGCCGATCATGGCGCTGCGGCCGCCGGCTTCCGTGTCGCGCGCCTTGGTGTCGCGCGATTCCAGCATCTCGGCCTTGGAAAGCTCCGCTTCGGCTTCGCTCAGCAATGATTCGGCGACATTTCGCTGCTGGGCGAGGTCGCTTTGCGAATTTCTAAGGTTGTCGCGGCGCAGACGTGCCGCCTTGGCGAAGGTCGGATAAGCAAAGTGATTGATGTCGGTGATGCCGGCCTTCTTCTCTTCGGCAGCAATCTGAAGTTCCAGCTCGACGGCCATGCGCTCGAATTCGGCGATCATCATGTCGAGCTGCAGCAGCTGCCGCCGCTTCTCGCTCACCTGAAATTGCTTCAGCCGAACGAGGTTTTCACGTGACTTCATGATTCGGTACTCCCGGAAACGCACACCTGCACATATCGTCCAATTCACCCGGCAAGGCCCAGGCTTGACCCGTTTCCACCGGCTTTCCCCGAACTATGGGAAACAAACTCCTAAAGTTTTTTGCCGGCGGTAACCATTCGTTTACGGGCATTGTTAATCATACGGCTCAGGACTTAAGGGCGGGTAAAAATTCTGCTTCTCGTCGGGAAACCCGGCCAACGAGTCCGAAGAGTCGCTTAGTCTGGCTTATTAATGTGCTGCATTAACGGTTTGGGTCTGTGATTCGTTATTGGATTCAACAAGGTGTAGAAAGGGGTTAAAAAATCTGATACCGTCATGGACGGGGAATTAGGTTTTATTAACCATTCGATGGCAGCCTCTGCTCAGGCAATCACTGCTCCGGTCCTGGACGGGTCGTGAAATGGTCCGGCAGCAGAAAAGGGGAATGAAATGCGCGTTCTGCTGATAGAAGACGACAGTGCAACCGCACAAAGCATCGAGCTGATGCTGAAATCGGAAAGTTTCAATGTCTATACGACCGACCTTGGCGAAGAGGGCGTCGATCTAGGCAAGCTTTACGATTACGACATCATTCTCCTCGACCTCAATCTCCCCGACATGTCGGGCTATGAAGTTTTGAGAACACTTCGCCTGTCCAAGGTGAAGACGCCGATCCTCATCCTCTCCGGCATGGCCGGCATCGAGGACAAGGTGCGCGGCCTCGGCTTCGGCGCCGACGATTACATGACTAAGCCCTTTCACAAGGACGAACTGGTCGCCCGCATCCATGCCATCGTGCGGCGTTCCAAGGGCCACGCCCAGTCGGTCATCACCACCGGCGACCTGGTGGTCAATCTCGATGCCAAGACCGTTGAGGTCGGTGGCCAGCGCGTGCATCTGACCGGCAAGGAATATCAGATGCTGGAACTGCTCTCGCTGCGCAAGGGCACCACGCTGACCAAGGAAATGTTCCTTAACCATCTCTATGGCGGCATGGATGAGCCAGAACTGAAGATCATCGACGTCTTCATCTGCAAGCTGCGCAAGAAGCTTGACGCCGCGTCTGGCGGGCAGAATTACATCGAGACCGTCTGGGGCCGCGGCTATGTGCTGCGTGAGCCCGAAGATATCCGCGTCAGCGCCTGAACTAGGGGCGTGATCCCAAGGTGGGCGCCGATTTTTTCGGAAAAGAACCCGGCAAAACAACAAGATAGAGCCGATCCGATTTTCGTCGGAATGGAACAGCTCTGATCAGGCGGCAATCTTCAAGGCGCGGAAGCACTCGAGCAGTTGCGGCCGGTTGAACGGCTTCAGCAGGTAGCCCTGGGCGCCGGCTCGTTTTGCCCGCATGATCGCCCCGACATCGACCTCGACCAGCGAAATCAAAACCTGCGGCAATACCGGGCTTTCCATGGCGCGCAGGCGGCGGATGAGGTCCTGCGCCTGCATGTCCGGCAAGGCGCCGTCGACGACGATGATATCAGGCATGTCGGCCGCGCACATCTCGATCGCCTCGTGGCCGCTGGCGGCTTCGATCACCATCATGCCGGAACCGCCCAGGATACGCCTTGCGACCTTCCTGATGACGCTCGAATTGTCGACGAACATGCAGCGTTTCATTCCGGGACCCTCTTTGCCATGCGGCGAACCGGCAGCGTCGTGGCATCTGCCGGGGAACATAGGCCGATCTGGTAAAGAAGCCGAAAAGCCGTTAGGTAAAATTTTCCTGAAGGTGTTTTAAGTGAAATCTTCTTTCGCAATGCTTCACGCAATCAATCCGCAAGCCCGCCCACAGATGTTAGGACAACGCCGCAAATATGACTTGAGAAAAATACTTTCCCCGCTCTTTAGGAGAACTTCAGGCTGCGGAAAGGACGATCTCGTCGGCGGTCGCATGGATCGAAATCGTCATGTTGGCTTCGCGGGCCAGGAGCAGCGTGTAATAGGGCTGCACCGAATGCGCGTCGATCGGCTCTTCCGGCCTGTGGCCGGAATGCAATTCCAGGAATTTGGGCGGCACGCGGAGCATCGGGCCGCTCGCCGCGAGCGCAAAGCGCGGCTCGGTCTCGAGGTTCTCCAGCGTGACCACCAGCCTGCCGCCGCGCGGAATGGCGGCGTTAGCGACGAGGATGAGATTGAGCAGCAGCTTGACCTTGTTCTTGGGCAACAGTGCGCGGGTTCCGTTCCAGATCAGTTCCGGCTTCTCGTTCTTCAGGAAGGCGATGGCCACGGCCTCGGCGTCCCCGGTGTCGATCAGCATGCCGGCGGAACCGGCGGCGCCGAAGGCGATGCGGGCGAATTGCAGGCGGGCGGAGGCGTTTTTGGCGCTTTGGCGGATCAGCTTCATGGCGTCTTCGTCGGCGCCGCCTTCGTCGAGCAGCTCAAGCCCGTTGTTTATGGCGCCGACCGGCGAAATGATGTCGTGGCAGACCCGGCTGCACAGCAGCGCTGCCAGATCGGGTGCGGAAAGGGTGAAAAGCTCGGCCATCGGCAAAAATCCCTGCAAATTTCACAACACAATGACCGGGCGATCATGATCACGCCTGTCCACACGAATCACGCTCTCTCCCAAGCATTCTGAATACACAGCGCTTGTGCGTGCAGCAACAAATCCGAAATCATGATTGTCGAAAATGGCGTGTTCACGCAGCAGGGTGCTGCGCGGGCGATGTGAAAACAGCCTTCGAACCGCCATCTTCATGTGGGAGTTTAATGGTTGAAAAAGGATTACGGCATAGTTTGCCCCTAACAGTCATCCTTAACGGCCGCCAAAGAGCCGTACGGGTGCGAGGCGTCGGCGAAAGTGCTCCCTGACGGAGATTGGAAGCATGGTTTCCCGATTCTACGACCGGACTTTTTTCCGTGTCATCTCAATGACGATCGCGCTCATCGGCCTTGTCGCCTTTTCGGCATCGGCGGCGCGGGCGCAGGAATACACCGCGCAGGAGATCGTCGATTCCGGTCATAAATTCTTCGGCGCTACATCGGGCGGGCTCGCCACCGTCGTCGAGAAGATTTTCGCCACCTATGGCCTGCCGAACGGCTATCTGCTCGGCGAAGAGGGGTCCGGGGCGCTGATCGGTGGCCTGACCTATGGCGAAGGCACGCTCTACACCAAGAATGCCGGCGACCACAAAGTGTTCTGGCAAGGCCCTTCGCTCGGCTGGGATTTCGGCGGCGAGGGCTCGCGCGTCATGATGCTGGTCTACAATCTCGACGATGTGAGCAGCCTCTATAATCGTTTTGGCGGCGTCGCCGGCTCCGCCTATGTCGTCGCCGGCGTCGGCTTCAACGTGCTGAAGAACAACAATGTGCTGCTCGTGCCGATCCGTACCGGCGTCGGCGCCCGTCTCGGCGTCAATCTCGGCTACCTCAAGCTCACCCAGCGCGCGACCTGGAATCCGTTCTGACACCTGCATGATGGCGCCACTGCGATTGGAGCTGTGATCCCACGGTCTGAGCTTTGCCGCGGCATACTCTTGCCGTGGCGCCGGATTTCCGTCATGCGAAGATGGCAAAGTCGACCTTTGGCGGTTGCCATGCACAACGGATAGTCATCTTGGTCCAGTCGATCCTGTTCTTTGTTCTCGGCTTTCTCTGCGCCGGCTTCCTGGCGCTGATGATTGCTCCGGCCGTGTGGCGGCGGGCGGTGGCGCTGACGCGCAAGCGCGTCGAGGGCTCGATGCCGTTGACGCTGGCCGAGATCCAGGCGGACAAGGATCGCATTCGCGCCGAGTTCGCGGTTTCGGTGCGCCGGCTTGAAATGACCGTCAAGTCATTGCGCGAGAAAGCCGCCGAACAGCTGGTCGAGATCGGCCGCGACCGCGAAGCCCTGAAGGAATTGGCGGCCGAGCGACAGGACAAGAACCGGGTCGTCGCCGATCTTACAGCCAGCGGCGAGGAGCTTCGCAAGCGCGATGAGCAACTGCAGCAGCTGTCGGAACGGCTTGCGGAGACCGAGCGCGCCCTCGAAAAGCGCGGGCTCGAACTGCGGAAACTGGAGCACATGTATGACGACGCCAGTTTTTCATCCAGCAGCAGGCAGATCGAGCTGGTGGCGCGCGAATCCGAGCTGCAGAAGTTGGCAAGCGACATTTCGCTGCTGCGCGGCCAGCGCAAGGAGGCGGACAGGCGCAGCCAGGAATTGGCAGCCGAAAGCAAGGTTTTGCGGGACGCGCTGAAGGCCGAGAAGAAAAGAACCGGCGACCTGGAAAAGAAGGTCGAACGCCTGCTCGCCTCGCTGGCCGATCGCGAGGACAGGCTCGAGCGCCGCGAGAAGGAACTGGTGCGCCTTCGCGAAAAGCCGAAAGGCGCTGAAAGGGCGCCTGCGGTGGGTCTTGCCGGCGTGCCAGGCACCCAGGTCAATGTGGCCGCCAACGGCGACATCGAACAGACAACCGCCAAGCTCGACGCCGACCGCGAGCGGCTGGAGGCCAGGCTGACGTCGCTGGCACGCGAGAACAGACGGCTGAAGACAGATCTTGCTGCCGTCGAAACGTCGAAATCGCGGACCGGAGACGATACCGGCAGCGCCAGCGCGGCATTGCGCGAAGAGATGAACGATCTGGCGGCGCAAGTCGTGGCCTTGACGGCAAAGCTCGACGGGCCGGATTCGCCGATCGCCCGGGCGCTTGCAGCGCCTGAGGATACGCGGCCGGGGAGCGGCGGACGCAGCCTTGCCGATCGGGTGCGGGCGCTGCAGAAGGCCGCTTCGACCGACTAAGATTCCACAAGCGCGAGCGGGACGCCCCGGCTCTAAATTAGGCTCCGGAAAAATGATGCAGCGCGATGGCTGATGCGGCGGCGACGTTCAGGCTGTCGAAGCCCTGCGCCATACCGATCCGCAGAGTCTGCAGGCGGGCAAGCAGGCTTTCCGGCAGGCCTTCGCCCTCGGTGCCGAGATAGAGCGCCAGCCGCTCGTTTCTCTTGGCATCGCGAATGTCGATCTGCCCGCGCGGCGACAAGGCGAATTGGCTGAAGCCTTGCCGGTCGAGCATTGCGGTGCAGCCGGCGGTATCGGCAAAGCAGGCGAAGGGGACTTTCAAGGCCGCGCCCACCGAGACGCGGATTGCCTTGCGGTACAACGGATCGCAGCAGGTCGGATCGAGAAGCGCGGCATCCGCGCCAAAGGCGGCGGCATTGCGGAAGATCGATCCCATATTGTCATGATTGGCGATGCCGACCAGCACCACGATCAGCGCGCGGGCGGGCAGTGCGCCGAGCAAAGCTTCAGCGGAGACGGCCGCGCCCTTGCGGCCGATCGCCAATATGCCGCGATGCATGTGGAATCCGGCAATCCTGTCCATGACTTCGCCGGATGCGACATAGATCGGAAGCCCGGCAGGCGCCTTGCGCAGGACGTCATCGAGGCCGGCCAGCCGGTTCTCGAGCACCAGCACCGATTCTGCCTCGAAGCGACGGGCGGCAAGCAGCGTGTCGAGCACCACCTTGCCTTCGGCGACGAAACGGCCCTGCCGGCCGGCAAGATCGCGTTCCCGGATGTCGAGATAGGCGGCGACGCGAGGATCCTGCGGGTCGTCTATGCGGATCGGATTCATGGCTTCCTCGGCGGATCTTGGCGTCGGCCGCGAATCGGGATTCGGCTTCGGAAGGCATGATGCCGGATCCGAAGCTCTGACCGTATCTCAGCGTCCAAATGGATGCACGCCGTTCTAACGGTCAAATCCAATCACAAGGCGCCGGGCCGAGACGCCTTGCCTGGCCTCCTGGCGGCATGGAGATATTGATTCCCGCGGCACGGCACTTCGGCCAAGCCGCTTCAATGCAGAATTTCGATGGGGCGAAGGAACCCCACGGGGCCATGCCGCGTCATAGAGGCGGGCTCCTGCTGCGGTCCTGGGACGACATCGATGATCAGGCTCCTCCTCGTCTTTGCCGCCACACTTGCCCTCGCATGCGGCGTGGCCCGCGCGGCCAAGCTCGATCCAGCCACCGTCAATCAGTCCCAATTCACTATCGGCGAACCGAAGGGTGTCGATCCGATGCTGCTGAAGGCGCAGATCCTTCTGGATCGCGCCCGCTTCTCGCCGGGCCTCATCGACGGTCGCCTTTCCCGGAACTTCGCCAAAGCCGTCGCCGCGTTTCAGGCGGCAAACGGACTTCCGCCCGATGGCAAGCTCAGTCCACAAACCTGGAGCAAACTCATCGCAACCTCCGCCAAGCCGGTGCTGGTGACCTATGAGGTGATGCGCAAGGATGTGCGCGGACCTTTCACCAGGCGTATTCCGGCTCGCTTGGAGAGGATGGCCCGCTTGCGGCGGCTCGGCTACCGCAATGCGGTGGAGAGGTTGGCCGAGCGCTTCCACGTCAGCGACCAATTGCTGCGAATGCTCAATCCGGGCACCAGCCTCAGGAAACCAGGCAGGACCTTGGTGGTGCCTGATGTCGGCAGAGGCGACCCTCCCGCCGGCGTCGCCACCGTCGAGGTCGACAAGGGCGCTCGCCTGGTGCGTGTGCTCGACCGTGCCGGCAAATGGCTGGCGGTCTACCCCGCCTCGATTGGGAGCGACGAGAAGCCGGCGCCAAGCGGCATGGCGGAGGTCAGGCGCGTGGTGCACAACCCTACCTATCATTACGATCCGGACTTCGCTTTCAAGGGAGTCAAGACCAAGCGGCCCTTCACCATCGCTGCCGGGCCGAACAACCCCGTGGGATCGATCTGGATCGATCTCTCCATCGAAAGCTACGGCATCCACGGCACGCCCGAACCGGGCAAGATCGGCACGACCTTTTCGCATGGCTGCATCCGGTTGACCAATTGGGATGCCGAAGACCTTGCCTCCATGGTGCAGCCGGGCACGAAGGTCGAGTTCAAGGACGAGATTGCGCAGGCCGCCGACGAGCGCGTTCAGTAGCAAAGCGGACTTGGCAGCAAAGCGGATTTGGCGGGGCATTCTCCGCCTCGGCCGCTCAGGTCCCGGCGCGACGCAGCCGGTGCGCCATCTGCGACAGTTCACCTTCGCCGAAAATGCCGTCCAGCATGTGCAGCAATTCGCGCACCGCCGCGGACTTGCAGGAATAATAGATCATTTGCCGGTCGCGGCGGGTCTCGACAAGGTCGGAAGCCCTGAGCTTGGCCAGATGCTGTGACAGGGCGGATTGGCTGAGCGATACCTTCTCGGCTATGGCGCCGACCGACATCTCGCCCTCGGCCAGATAGCTCATGATCAACAAACGTTTTTCGTTGCCCATCAGCGTCAGAAACGCAGCCGCGGTTCCGGCGTTGGCGACTAGTTTGTTCGAGACCATAGATCCCCCATGCCTTCTTGCTCATCCGCCGCTATGGGGGCAATAGCGTCGGATTCCATAGACTTTCCCTATAGATGCACGCCAGCGATTCAGCGTCACTCGCAAAGGTAGAACATTTCGCTCAAATCTCAAGGCTTGCTTTCCACGCAAGCCGATTAACTGTGCGGCTGTGATTAATTTGCCGATCGGGCAGCCTTGGCCATGTCAACCAGGACAGGCCTGAGGTCGCGCGCCGCTCTCAGCGGCTCGGGGAAAAAGACCCGGCAGACATTGTCGCCCGATACGAGATCCATCCCGTCGGCGTCGAACCCGGTGACGATCCAGCCGTCACTCTCGGCCCCGCCGAAATGACTTGCGTAGAGGGCAATCGCATCGAGATGGTCGGCGTTGATGTGGTCGAGCGCCGATTGCTCGCCGGCGGCAAGCTCTTCGACGATCGCTCCCGTCACGACCAGATCGGTGCGGTCGAGCAGATAGGCCTTGCCGAAGCCGCCGTTCAGGCTGGCGCGCTCCGGTTCGAGCCGGAAAATCGAGAAGTCGCCGAGCCCGGCATAGAGTTTTGCCTTGGGGTTGCGGTTGAGGTAGCGCCGCTCGGCACGGGCGTGTTCGTTCGCTCCGCGTTCGAGCCGCACGGCGCGGCAGACGAGCGTCAATCGCGGATGCGCCAGCGGATCGCCCTTGCCGGGTTCGCCGACGAGCAACGAGCAGCGCGGGTCGGCAAGGATGGCGCCGGTATGGGTGGACAGCATCGATACCAGGATCAATGGCGTGCCGTCGATGTCTGTGGCGACGCCGACCCGGCTGGCCAGCGGCGAACCGGTTCCTGGTTCGAGCACTGCCAACGCGCCGAAACGGGCGCTGCGGATCAGCGTCTTTGCCAGCCTGATCGCCTCGGTATCGGTCGCGCGGATCACGTCTTTCCTGGGTTCGTCCAAGGCATCACCGTCGCATTTATTTCGGCGCCATGCGGATGGCGCCGTCGAGGCGAATGGTCTCGCCGTTGAGCATCTGGTTCTCGATGATGTGCAAGGCAAGTGCCGCGTATTCCGAAGGCTCGCCCAAACGGGAAGGGAAGGGCACAGCGGCGCCGAGCGAATCCTGCACCTCCTGCGGCATGCCGGCCATCATCGGCGTCCTGAAGATGCCGGGTGCGATGGTGCAGACGCGAATGCCGGAGCGGGCGAGATCGCGCGCCACCGGCAGCGTCATGCCGACGACGCCGGCCTTGGACGCGGAATAGGCGGCCTGGCCGATCTGGCCGTCATAGGCTGCGACCGACGCGGTGTTGACGATGACGCCGCGCTCGCCGCCCTGCAGCGGCTCGAGCCTGGCGGCGCGGTCGGCGACCAGGCGGATCATGTTGAAGGTGCCGATCAGATTGACCTCGATCACCTTGCGGTATTGATCGAGCGGATGCGGTCCGTCCTTGCCGATCGTCTTCATGCCGACAACGATGCCGGCGCAATTGACCAGGATGCGCGGTGCGCCGAGCGTCTCTGCCGCTTCCGCGACTGCGGCGGCACCGCTCTCGGCGTCGCTCACATCGCATCGGACGGCGATGCCGCCGATGTCAGCCGCCACCTTGGCCGCACGCTCGATACCGAGATCGAGAACGGCTACCCTGGCGCCGCCGGCGGCAAGAGCGCGCGCCGTCGCCTCGCCAAGGCCGGAGCCGCCACCGGTGACGATCGCAATCTGGCCGTTCGGGTTCATCTCGACGTCCTCCTCCGTGCCCAGACTATGCCGCCAAGCCACCGTGCGACAGCACCGGCACGGTCATGCCATCGCGGCGATGTGCGCGGCAATCCTTGCCTGGTCGGCGTGGCAAACCTCGCCCGCCAGCCTCGCCAACGCGCCCGGCACGATCTCGTGCGCCAAAAGCCGGTCGGGGTCGACCGGACGCGGCATCGAGATCTGCCCCCGCGGCAGCCTCCTGAAGCCGAGCGGGCCGTAGTAGGGTTCGTCGCCGACCAGCATCACCGCCGGCGCGCCGGCCTTGGCGGCGGCTTCCAGCGCGATTGCCACCAGCCGGCGGCCGATGCCGAAATTCTTGAAGGCCGGCCGCACAGCGAGCGGCCCGAGCATCAGCGCGCGGCCAGCGCCGGCGGCGATGCGCGTCATCCGTACCGAGGCGACGACGATTGTGCCATCGACGGCCACGAAGGACAAAGCCCGTTCATGCGGGCCACCTTGGCGGATCTTGTAGGCGGCGAGCACGAAACGACCTGGCCCGAAGGCCTCGTCATTGATGGCTTCGATTTCAGGATCGTGCGCCGGAGTTTCCGGCAGGTATTTCACGTCGGCCAGGTATTTCAAGTCGGCAAGGCTCATGGTCTTTGCGTTCCGGTATGCGAGGAAAGGTTTGCTGCAAGCGGCAGCGTTCGCCAGTCAGCGCTTCATCAAGCGCGGGCGCTCTTTCGTCGTCGGTCGAACCGGATCATGGCAAAGTCGAACATGCGGATGTCCGCTAGCACCAATTTTCAGCCGCCGCAATCGGCCCGCGCAGCCGACGCGCACTCGACGACGCAGCCGTTGACGATCTGTTCAGCATCGGGGATTTCCGCGGCGCCGCTTGGTGCCCTACATCGAGCAGGAACGCGAAAGGATATTGCATGGGATTGCTAGTCGAAGGCCAATGGCAGGACCGCTGGCACGATAGCGGGGAGAGCGGCGGCAGGTTCGTGCGGGCACAGTCGCAGTGGCGCGACTGGGTGACCCGCGACGGCACGCCGGTCGAAGGGCGAAAACGCGGCTTCAAGGCCGAGCCCGGCCGCTATCACCTCTATGTCTCGCTCGCCTGCCCGTGGGCGCATCGGACGCTGATCTTTCGCGTGCTCAAAAAACTCGAGGACGTGATTTCCGTCTCGGTCGTCCATCATTTCATGGGCGCCGACGGCTGGACGTTCCTGGCCGAGGACGGCGCCACCGGCGACACGCTCTACGGCCTCGATTTCCTGCACCAGATCTACACCAGGGCCGATCCCGGCTATTCGGGCCGGGTCACCGTTCCGGTGCTGTGGGACAAACGCGAGCAGACCATCGTTTCCAACGAATCCTCCGAGATCATCCGCATGCTCAATTCGGCCTTCGACGAATGGGGCGATGCCAGGCTCGATTTTTATCCGCAACCGTTGCGCGGCGAGATCGATGCGATCAATGCGCTGGTCTATCCCGCGGTCAACAATGGCGTCTACCGTGCCGGCTTCGCCACCACGCAGGCAGCCTACGAGGAGGCGTTCGGCGAATTGTTCTCGGCGCTCGACACGCTGGAGGACCGTCTGTCAAGGCAGCGCTATCTCGTCGGCGGCCGCATCACCGAGGCGGACTGGCGGCTGTTCACGACACTGGTCCGCTTCGACCCGGTCTATATCGGCCATTTCAAGTGCAATCTGCGCCGCATCGCCGACTATCCGAACCTGTCGAATTACCTGCGCGATCTCTACCAGGTGCCGGGCGTCGCCGGCACGGTGAATTTGCACCACATCAAGGCGCATTATTACGGCAGCCACGAGACCATCAACCCGACGCGCATCGTGCCGGTCGGGCCGGAGCTGGACTACGGCGCGCCGCATGACCGGGACAGGTTCAGGAAGGCGGCGTGAAATCAGCGATCTAGCGGAAGGTCTCGGAGTCCATCTTTGCCCTTCTAACGAGTTCAGCTTTCAATATGGTATTTCCAAATCGATTGGAGTAGCCGAGCGACGTTGCAAGGAACGCAACGATGCCGCTGATCATGACGATCACGACCGACATCTGGGGCGGGATTGCGCGTAACAATCCCGACGGCAGAAGCACAGCCATTCCCAAAATCATTTCTATCAGGGTTGAGAAGCCGACCATTTTCCAGAATTCAGTGCGAGTAAAAAGCTGAGCATGTCGCTTTATAAAAACGAAATATGTCACGAATGCCGCAACTAATTGTATTGTGAATTGGATGAATATTCCAACTTTTGCTAACATGTATGGATCTATCCAAGAACTATTGTCGAAATTAACGCTATAACGGAAAATGATATCACATTAATTCCCGTGTAAAGTGATACATAGAGCGCGATTCTAAATCTATCGTTTTGGCAGTGTTGCATTTTTTCTCCTCATCGCTCAGCATTTATCTCTCTGAGAACAATGAATGCTGCCGGTCTATACCGACGCAGCCAAAGCTGTTGAAGAGATGATCTACCAGTAAGGCGATGCCGAATTCCCCCCAAAAACTTCGGCAATCCGCCGCAGCGTCGCCGGTGTCGTGCCCTGGGGCAAGCGGTCGAGCGGGAAGAAGCCGGCTTCGGCGATCTCGCGGTCGGGCAGCTTGGGCGCTGTCTGGTTGAACTCCTCGACCAGATAGAGGCCGACATGGTCGCGGCGGCTGGCGCGGCGGTTGAAATGCAGCGACTTCAGCACCGGCGGTCCGGTCAGCGCGATGTTGCCTTCCTCGAAGACTTCGCGTGTCAGCGCTTCGATCATCGTCTCGCCCAACTCGACGCCACCGCCCGGAAGGTGCCAGCCCGGGACATAGGTGTGGCGGATGAGGAAGACGGAATTGGAGCGGCGGTCGTGGATCAAGCCGCGCACGCCGAGCGTCATCGGCCGCCGCAGCACGAAGTACAGGTGAAACAGCCTTGCCCTGAAGCCCGGCCAGCCGGTCTGACGCAGGGCTTGCTCCGGATCCGGCGTCGTCATCGTCCGCGAAACCGTGAGTGGAAAGCCGCGCGCGCCTCGCTTATGAAGAAAAGATGTTCAGGCTCGCGCATATTTCCGATGTCCATCTGGGGCCGCTTCCCGATGTAACCTATCGCGATCTCGCCTCCAAGCGCGTGGTCGGTTACGTCAATTGGCAGCGCAACCGCCGCCGCTACATGCATGATGCAGTCATCGACACGATCGTCGCCGACATGAAGGCCAGCGGGCCGGACCATCTCACCATCACCGGTGACCTGGTCAATCTGGCGCTCGACGGTGAGCTCGAGATGGCCAAGCATTGGCTGGAGACGCTGGGCTCGCCCAATGACGTGTCGGTGGTGCCTGGAAACCATGACGCCTATGTGCCGGGCGCCTTCGACAAGACCTGCCGGTCGTGGGCGGCGTGGATGACCGGCGACGGCGTCAATACGCCGGTCGACCGCAACACCTTTCCCTATTTGCGCGTACGCGGCAATGTTGCGCTGGTCGGCGTCACGACGGCGCGCGCCACGGCTCCATTCATGGCCAACGGCTTCTTTCTGGAAGGCCAGGCGGAAAGGCTGCGCGGCATCCTCGACGCCACGAGCAAGCAGGGCCTGTTCCGGGTGATCATGATCCACCACCCGCCGGTGCGCGGCGCCGTTTCGCAGAACAAGCGGCTGTTCGGCATCTCGCGCTTCCACAAGGTTCTTCACCGGCACGGCGCCGAGCTTGTGCTGCACGGCCATTCGCATGTGCCGTCGCTGTTCTTCATCGGCGCCCGCAAGATCAAAATTCCGGTGGTCGGGGTCGCCGCCGCGGGGCAGGCGCCCGGCAGTTCGCATGCGCCGGCGCAATACAATCTGCTCGACATCGACGGTGAAAAGGACAATTGGCGGATCAGGCTGACGCGCCGCGGCCTGACCGGGCCGGCATTGCCGCCCAGCGACCTGCAGACAATGGAGCTTGGCGTGGGGGCCGAGGCCACGCTTGCCGGGGCGCGGTGAACTCAGATGGGAGCGTCTCGCCGGTCGTCAGCCGCACTCTGCGACGCCAAGTGACATCACTTGGCTGCAAATGCTTTAAAAGCTGATTTTCATCGCGACGATGCGGTCCCAGAACAGCACGAGCGAAATCGCCAGGCCGACCAGGGCGCCGGCGGCGATCAGGCCGAGGCCCGAGAAGAACGCCGACCAGCCGTTGCTGCGCGCAGGGACATGCAGCGGCGGCTCAGCCTCCGCCACCAGGGCGCGTTTCAGGCCGGCGACGGCCTGCTCGATGCCGCCTTCCATCATCCTCTGGCGTTCGACGACGCGCTCGGCGACATAGCGCGTCACCTGGTCGGCAACGACCTTCATGTCGGTCGATTCGGCGAGGACGACGCGGCCAATGCGCGTGTCCTTGAGAAAGCGGTAGGTGCGACGGTCGCGTCCCATGGCGACATGGCTGACGGCGTCGATCCACAGCCGTGGCTGCAGGCCGGACGAGACGGCGAAGTCGAAACTGTCCATGTCGGTGGGTACGTCGCCGAAAACCGACGCGAGTTCGGCGGCAAGCAGATCGAGCCGCATGCGATGCGCTTCGCGCATGTCGACGACGACGTCGTCGCGGTCGGCGAAGGCGTTCTTGACGTCGCGAATGGCATCGGACAGTTTTCGCGACTGATCGATCTGGGTGATGTTCTCGCCTGCGTCCTTCATCGGCGTTGCCTCGCGGGGTTTGGTTAACACCGAATTAACACAGCCGCCGGCAAATTGCACTTGCGAGATCGATGAGCGGGCAAGGGTTCGCTGGAGCAGCACCAGCGCCGCCGCCGTGCCTGCGCGAAGACCGATCAGCTCGCCGCAGCGGCGAATCCCGGACGAAGCCGCCTGCTGCGGCGTCGCATATTGCGACGGACGGCCTCGACGACCAGGCCGGGCGCCTCCGCGACCAGCATATGGCCGGCTTCCAGCACGTGGTGCAGATGAAAATGCTTCGGCAGGCTGTCCGCCTGGCTGACGGGCAGCATCGCGTCGTCGGTTCCCCAAACCACCATGATTGGCATATTCAGCGTTTCAAGCCGCTCGTTCGGGATGACGCCTTGCCGATCATCCCTGGTCATGGCGGCTGCGAGCTCGACAAGTGTACGCAACTGGCCGGGACGTTGGCGCATCTCGTTGACGAGTTCGACTCTATGCTGCGGCAGCCGGCTTTGCGGTCCTGACATGGCGGCAAGACAGGCGCGGATTTCATCCGTGCCGGCAGCGGCGGCGTAGCGACGCAGCAGCGGACCATTGATCTCAGGACCGAAACCGCCCGGCGCCAGCAGCGTCAGCGACGCCATTCTTTCGGGCTCGCTCAATGCCATCAGGGCGGCCACGGCGCCGCCCATCGAATGACCGACGAGATGAGCCCGCTTTATCCCGCGAGCGGAAAGATCGGCAAGGACGGCACTGGCTGCAATCCTGGCCGGACCGCCGCCCGGAAAATCGAGCGACAGCCCATGTCCCGGCAGATCATAGGCCAGGGTCCGCGCGCCGGGCGCCAGAGACTCGGCCACATCGCGCCAGTCGTCGTGGCAGCCACCGAAACCATGCAGGAAGGCAATCGTTGTCGGGCCGGTGCCCCGTTCGGCGGCGTAAAGGGAAGGGATCATGCAAACTTTATGGCTTGGTGCCGGAATCAATCAGGATGCCGGGGCGGTCTTATGCGGGGATCAGTCTTTTGCGGGGGTCAGACTTATGTGGAGATCAGCCTATGCGGGATCAGACCTATGGGGCATCAGATTGGCCGGTTCAAATTGTGTCTGAATTGCGCTTTGGCCGTCCGGATGGCCAGTAAAATCTTCGCGATCACCTGACGTCGTGCACGCGCCGGGAGACGTCAGCTGGCGCCGCCAAGCCCGGCGGCACGCAGGGCCTCCACCAGCCGGTTGGTCAGATCGGCGGGATATCTTCGCTCGACGAAGGTTGTGCGCGGATCGGCTGCGAATTTCGGAAATTTGGTGGTCAGTTCCTGCAGCAGCCTGCTCGCCAGCTTCTCGCGGCCGGCAGCCTTGGCGCCGATCAGCCGCGCCGCCAGATAATGCGATTTCATTTCAGTCGTTCG
Organism: Mesorhizobium sp. M0954; assembly: GCF_040319155.1. NCBI lineage: Bacteria > Pseudomonadati > Pseudomonadota > Alphaproteobacteria > Hyphomicrobiales > Phyllobacteriaceae > Mesorhizobium > Mesorhizobium sp. M0954. The sequence continues at coordinate 429,736 of NZ_JAMYNR010000001.1, forward strand.
CAAGCCGTCGCTGGCAAGCGTGGCCCTGTTCATGTCGCCCATCATGAACTCTCCGGCGAACAGCCCGTAATCCCACCATGTCGGATGGGCGCTGGCGATGTCCACCGCGTGAGCAAGGATCGGGGCGCCCTCGCTGTACTTGCCGGCGAAAACCAGCCCGTAGCCGTAGGCGGCGGCCATTGCGAGATCGTAGGGATTGAGCTCATAGGCCTTGCGCATCCAGCGGATCGATTCCGCGGAATTGCCCATGCGCGAATTGAGGTAACCAAGGGCGCGGTGCGCGTAGGGGCTGGTCGGGCCCATCTGGATGGCGCGATGGGCAAACGTCATGGCTTTGTCGATCGTCGCGTCGGCGGGGTAGGGATAGTGGTCGGTGACCGCTTCGAGATGCAAGGACGCGAGTTCCGAATAGACGAGCGACGACTTCGCCTCCCGGTTGGCAAGATCTTCGAGGCAGCGGTAGGCGGCTTCATGCGTCTGGGCATTCTGGTCGAGATAATATTTGCCGTTGAGCACCAGACACGCCGTCAGCCCGGTCTGGATGCCGCTCTGCTCGATGTAGTTGTAGATCGTGCCCGAGGCGGGAAGAGCCGAGGTCAAAATGCCGGAGATCTGGTCCTCGATGGCGGTGTTCGCGCTGTCGCTGGCGGTCAGGTTGCGTGAGAGCAGCACGCGGCCGGTCGCCACGCTTTGCAGCTCGAGCATGATGTCGCCGCTACGCGGCCCGGGCAGGACATCGAATACGAAGCTGGCGGCGTCGGTTACTGGATCGGGCGGGCTGTCGGCATCACGGCCGATGAAATTGATGGTATCGAAGCCGCTGAGGCCGGCGCGCAGCGATGCGGCGACACGGCGAGCCAGGTCGCTGTCGGCCTTGACGGCGATGTAGACCCGGGGGAGGTTTTCGACGGGAGGCGCTGCAATGCTGCCGGTCGCCACCGCGGTCTCGACCGCCGTGTCGCCGCCGGTCAGCAACACCACGCTACCCTGGCGAAGGATCAGCACACCCAGCATGAGAATGACCAGCGCGATCGCCAGCCAGAAGAACTGCAAATGCCGCTGCAGCGAAGGTGCAGCAGGGGCGACGGCTGGAACGCTCAGCAATGCAGCCGGATGTGCCCGGTTGCGGGCATCTTCCGGCGATCCGGGCGGGGCGTTTGTCGCCTCCTCTGTCGCCGGCTGCGGCTTGCTCTCTGCCTCAGCCTCTGCCGGCAAGCGAATGGCGTTGAGTTCGTACGACGGAACATAGCCGCCACGCGGAATGGCGATGCGGACCGGTTCGGCAACGCCCTCATTGGCGAAATACTGCTGCAGAAGCTCGCGCAGCCTGCCGGCCTGCACCCGCACCACCGCATCGGTCGACGGGTCGAAATCGCCGTCCTTGCCGAAGACGTCCATCGCGATGGAGAAGCCCTTGAGCCTGTCGGCTTCGCCTGCCTGCTCGCGCTCGACCAGGTAGCGGAGCAGCTTGCGCGCGCGCTCGGATCGTCCGAACGTTTCGCTGGCAAGCAATCGCTCCAGCGTTTCGCGCACTGCGGGGGCGGCAGGCGTGGTATGCTGCAAGTGTCGATCCCTTCGAATTCGGCACAGGTTGAGGTACAATCATATCGCGCTGGCGCCGCCATACAAGCATCTGCTTATGGTGCGATAGCGTAACCACCGGATAAAATTTCCGGTGGGCTGATGGCGCGAGCCTGGCAGTCCCGGCTAGCCGCCCTTTCGGCCGACGATGCGGTTGGCCGCCGAAACCACGGCTTCGAGCGAGGCGGCGACGATGTTGGTGTTGATGCCGGCGCCGAACAGCTTGCCGCCCGGATGTTCCATCTCGACATAGGAAATGGCCGAGGCATTCGAGCCGCGCTGCATGGAATGCTCGGAATAATCGAGCACCGACATCGGCACCCCGACATGGCGCGACAGCGCATCGACGAAGCCGTCGATCGGGCCGGTGCCGGTGCCTGATATGGTCACCTCCTTGCCCCTGTCGAGGATCACCGCTTCAACCACGCGCCGGCCCTTGACCTCGGTGTCGGGGTAGGTGTGGTGGTCGAGGAACTTCAGCCGCGCGCCGGGCTGGTCGACATAGGTGTCGAGGAAGCGCTCGTAGATGCGCCTGGCCGGCACCTCCTTGCCTTCGGCGTCGGTGATCGCCTGGATGGCCTGGCTGAACTCGATCTGCAGGTTGCGCGGCAGGTTGAGGCCGTAATCCGCATGCAGCACATAGGCGATGCCGCCCTTGCCGGACTGCGAGTTGATGCGGATGATGGCTTCATAGCTGCGGCCGACATCGGCCGGGTCGATCGGCAGATAGGGCACCTCCCAATGCGGCGTGTTGGCCTTGCGCAGCGCCTTCATGCCCTTGTTGATAGCGTCCTGGTGCGAGCCGGAAAAGGCGGTGTAGACGAGCTCGCCGACATAGGGATGGCGCTCGGGGATCTTCAGCTGGTTGGAGTATTCGTAGACGTCCTTCATGCGGTTGATGTCGGAGCAGTCGAGCCCGGGATCGACGCCTTGCGTGTACATGTTGAGCGCCAGCGTCACGATGTCGACATTGCCGGTGCGCTCGCCGTTGCCGAACAGCGTGCCTTCGACGCGGTCGGCGCCCGCCATCAGGCCGAGTTCGGTGGTGGCGATGCCGGTGCCGCGGTCATTGTGCGGATGCAGCGAGATCAACAGGTTCTCGCGGTTGTCGAGATTGCGGCACATCCATTCGATGCGGTCGGCGTAGATGTTGGGCGTCGACATCTCGACCGTGGAGGGCAGGTTGATGATCAGCTTGTTCTCCGCCGTCGGCTTGACGATCTCGGTGACGGCGTTGCAGATCTCCAGCGCCACTTCGAGCTCGGTGCCGGTAAAGCTCTCCGGCGAATATTCGAAACGGTAGCCGCCGCCGGCCTTGGCCGCCATGTCGGTGATCATCTTGGCCGCGTCGGTGGCGATGCGCTTGATGCCGGCGACGTCCTTCTCGAAGACGACGCGGCGCTGCAGCTCGCTGGTCGAGTTATAGAAATGGACGATCGGATTGGTGGCGCCCTTCAGCGCCTCGAAAGTGCGGGTGATCAGTTCGGGCCGGCACTGCACCAGCACCTGCAGCGAGACGTCGGCGGGCACGTTGCCTTGTTCGATGCACCAGCGGGCGAAATCGAAGTCGGTCTGCGAGGCCGACGGGAAGCCGATCTCGATCTCCTTGAAGCCCATGTCGAGCAGCAGGGCGAACATGCGCGCCTTGCGTTCCTGGCCCATCGGATCGATCAGCGCCTGGTTGCCGTCGCGCAGGTCGACCGAGCACCAGATCGGCGCCTTGTCGATCACTTTCGAAGGCCAGGTGCGATCGGCAAGACCGACGGTCGGATAGGGCTGGTACTTGCGGGCAGCGTCCGGCATGCCCCTCGCGGGCTTGGCGGTTTCCTCTACATTCAGACGGATATCTTCTCGTGCGTTCATCGTCTTTTCTCCCGGCGGCTCGCGGATCCAGCTTCAGGCGGATTGGTGGCGAGCGGCGCCTTTACCAGAATTTCGTTCGCTTGATGTGACGTGCCAATTTTGTGACTGGCCAAGGAGCGTGCGCGTGAGCGGCGAATTCGACCGCCGGGCGCTCCTTCAGCGAACCCGGCGATCGCCGATAAGGCCGAGAAGCAGCAGGGTGGAGGCAAACGCGCGGACGGTCTGGCCGGCAATGCCGGTCGGACGAGACGCAAAAGAGGTGGCGCGCGGGCTCATGCGGTTTTCATACAGGAGCGGGCAAAGCGAGGCAAGTGGGGGCATGGGAGATGGGTGAAGCTGCTTATTCCAGCCTCGCAAGACCTGGGTTCCTCGCCGTCGCGAAACGGGGGAGAGGAACCCAAGCTGCAATGAAGGCGCGGCGCCGACATGAAGCGATTTTTCCTGATTATAGCAACTTTGTTCTTGCTTTGTGCCGGCAGCTATGCTAGTAATTTGGGTATGGTGCTGACTGGCGCCGAGGACCCGCTGTCGTGGCGGGTTTTTTATTTCACGGTTTTGGCGTCACCTTTCGCGGACCCAGCCGCTCACCTGATCCAGTTGCTCTTCCCCGAGCCCGGCAAATGCGCCAGAGTCGATTGTCGGCGGGGGTGTAATGGCTCGCCGCCGGGAGGGATCGTCCATGAACTTCGTGTTCTTCTCGCCGCATTTTCCAGCCAATGGCGCCGATTTCTGCGACCGGCTGAAGAAGGCCGGCGCCACCGTGCTCGGCATTGGCGACGCGCCGTTCGATGCGCTGGACGGCAAATTGAAGGCAGCCCTTTCGGAATATTACCGCATCGACGACATGGAGGAGTACGAGCCGGTGTTCCGGGCGATCGGCCATTTCATCCACAAATGGGGCCGCGTCGACCGGTTCGAATCGCTCAACGAGCATTGGCTGGAGCTGGAAGCCAATATCCGCACCGACTTCAACATCTTCGGCACCAAGCTCGACTTCGTGAAGAATTTGAAACGCAAGAGCCGCATGCGGGCGTTCTTCCGCAAGAGCGGCGTCGAAACCATCCCGCAACGCAAGTGCTCCGACCGCGCCGGCGCCATGACCTTCATCCGCCGTGTCGGCTATCCCGTGGTGGTGAAGCCGGATTCGGGCTCTGGCGCCTCGAACACTTTCAAAATCTCCAACGCCGGCGAACTCGACAGCTTCTTCAGGGACAAGCCGGAAGGCGTCAGCTTCGTCATGGAGCAATTCATCGAAGGGCTGGTGGTGACCTATGACGGGCTGGTCAACCGCGACGGCGAGGTGGTGCTGGCCGCCAGCCACCGCTACGACCAGAGCGTCATGGAGGTGGTCAACCGCGACCGCCATATGAGCTATGTCTGTTTTCCCGAGATCAGCCGGGCGGTCGAGGAGGCCGGCAGGAAAATCCTCAAGGCGTTCGACGTGCGCGAGCGCTTCTTCCACATCGAGCTGTTCGAAACCAGGGACGACAGGGTCATCGCGCTGGAGGTCAACATGCGGCCGCCTGGCGCCTGGATGACCGATGCCATCAATTACACCTTCGATATCGATGTTTATGCCGCATGGGCCGACATGGTGGTCAAGGACGCCGCCGGCGGCCCTTACAGGGGCAAGTATTTCACCGCCTATGCCAGCCGCAAGCGGCACCTCAACTATGTGCACAGCCATGCCGACGTGCTGGCCGCCCATGGCGGCATGATCGTCCATCATCACGCCATCGAGGAGGTTTTCAGCCGCGCCATGGGAAACTACGCCTATCAGCTGCGCTCCACCGACCCGAAGGCGCTGCGCCGGGCGGTCGACTACATCCATGCGGAAAAGGCGTGAGGCGATGGACGTTTCCTACCACAAGGGTTTTGGCCGCAACCTCGGCCGCGACATGGAATACAAGCGCTACGGCCATGCCGGCCGACCCGTGGTTGTGTTCCCGACTTCGCAAGGGCGGTTCTACCAGTTCGAGGATTCCGGCGCCGTCTCGGCTCTCGCCGAGTTCGTCGACACCGGTCGCATCCAGTTGTTCACGCTGGACGGCATCGATGCGGAATCCTTCTTCGACCGCCATGCCGAGCCGGCCCATCGCATCGCCCGGCATGAAGCGTATTTCCGCTATGTGCGCGAGGAGGCGCTGCCGGAACTCCTGTCTGTCGCAGCCGAGGCCAATGGCGGGCGTACGCTGAAGCCGCTGTTTTGCGGCTGCTCGATGGGCGGCTACCATTCGTCGAATTTCGTCTTCCGCTTTCCGGAACTGGCCAGCGGCGTCATCGCGCTGTCGGGGGTTTACTCGACCCACGATTTCTTCGGCAATGCGCTCGACGGACAGATTTTCTTCAACTCGCCGCTCGACTACCTGCCGGGTATCGTCGATCCGGGGCTGCTTGGCAGGCTGAAGGCGCTGCGGCTGATCTTCTGCTGCGGGCAGGGTGCCTGGGAGGAACGGATGCTGGCCGATACGCAGGCGCTGGAACAGATCCTGCGTGACAAGTCGATTCCGGCCTGGGTCGACTACTGGGGCGGCGATGCCGCCCATGACTGGCCGTGGTGGCACAAGCAACTGGTCTATTTCTTCGCTCGCTGGCTGGACGACGACCTGATGCACCGGCTGGATTAGGCCACCTGGAGGAAGGAAATGACCACGCCCGATGCCATCCGCCGCTTTGTCGAAGCTACCAACGCCGGCGACACCAAAGCTTTCCTCGAGACGTTCACGCCCGATGCCTTCCTGAGCGACTGGGGCCGGTCCTTCAAGGGCCGCGAGCAGATTGCGCGCTGGAACCAGTCGGACAATATCGGCGTGCAGTCCAAACTTAGCATCATTCGTATCGAACCGGCGGGCGATACCTACAAGGTGCGCATCGCTGTCACAGGCAACGGCTTCAACGGCGAGGGCGACATGGCATTCACCGTGGACGGCAACCGCATCTCCAGCCTGGTGATCAGCTGAAGGATATTTTGAGGGCCCTTTAGGCCACCTCGCCGCCACGGCCGCCGTTGCTCGCGCGGGACTCATTGGCTTGATGCCAAAAACATGACTATGTTTATCATCTTTTAGTGGAAACGCCAGGCCGGCTGTGGCATGCCGCAAAGGCGCCGACGTCCAGGGCGATCTCGAATTCAACGGCATCGAAAGGCTTAGCGATGGAGCAATTGAGTGCGCAAACCCGGATCAGCGGTGCCGCCATCCGGTCGGTGATGGACAGGCTGCGCGCCGAGCATGGCGAATCCGAGATCGATACCGGCCTTGCCGATCATTGGGAATTTCGCACGCATTACGGCTCGTTGAAGGCGACGCTCGGTGACGACAACGTGCTGATCCGCGTCGCGGCCGAGGATGAAGCCTGCCTGTCCTACATGAAGATGGCGGTCGCCGGCCATTTTTCGCAACATCTCGGCACGACCAGGGGCATCGCCTGGCAGGGCGACGGCAGCGATGCCGGCACGCCGGTGTTCTTCCGCGAGATCACGGTGCTGTCCTCGACGCGGATTTCTCCGCATATGCAGCGCGTCCGCTTCACCGGCAACGATCTCGGCCGCTTTGGCCGTGGCGGCCTGCATGTGCGGCTGCTGCTGCCGCCGCGCGGCAGGCTGCCGGTGTGGCCGTCGATGGGCGCCGACGGCCTGATGGTCTGGCCGTCGGGCAAGGACGCGCTCGTCGTGCGGGTCTACACGATCCGGGCACTGGACGCCGCAAGCGGCTGGCTGGATGTCGATTTCGTCCTCCACCCCGGTATGGAGACGCCGGCGGCCGCTTTCGCCGAAAAGGCAGTTGCCGGCGAGATCATCGGCATGATCGGACCGGGCGGAGGCGGCGTGCCCGAGGCGCAAAACCTGCTGCTGCTCGGCGACGACACCGCGCTTCCGGCGATCGGCAGGATCCTGGAGCAGCTTTCGCCGTCAACCCGCGCCGAAGCGTTCATCGAGGTCGATGGTCCCGACGATCGGATGCCGCTGGCCGCGGGCGAGGCCGTTGCCGTCACCTGGTTCTATCGGCATGGGCGCGAGGCCGGTACAGCCAGGCTGTTACCGGCGGTGCTGCAGCAGCGGAGCCGGACCGCGCTTGCCGACAATCTCTATGTCTGGGCCGGATGCGAGTTCGGCGATTTCCGCGAGATCCGCAGGATCGTCCGCAAGGAATGGGGTGTGCCGCGCGACCGGCACCTGGTCACCGCCTACTGGCGCCGCGGGGCGCAAGCGGCGGACGGCAGCGAAGAATAGCGCGCGACGATGCTCCGCGGTCAGCCGCGGTCGGATACGAAGGCGATCGCCGGTGCGGCCAGAAGCGCGACGAGGCCGGCGCCTGCGAAGAACGCGCCATAGCCGAAATACTGCGCGGCGTAGCCGGCCGCGATCCCGCCGGCCATGCTCATCAGTGCGTCCATGCACTGGAACAGCGTGAAGTCGACGCCCGCCTGTCTTGGATCTGACCAGCGCATGAACTGCGCGTAAAGCGCGACGAAACCGAGAGCCATGAAGCCGGACGAGCTGAGCACCGCGATGGCCATCAAAGCGGTGGTCGAGAAGCCACCAAGAAAATCGAAGACCGAAAGGAAGAACAGCGATCCGGCCTGCAGGAAAAGCGCCAGGACGAGCACGTTGCGCGGGCCGAACCATTTGACGAGAGCGCCGCCGGCGAGTGCGGCAGCCAGGCCGACGAACATGCTGCCGACGCCGTTGACAAGTCCGACCATCGAGAGGTCGAGCCCGGCGTCGATCAGGAATGGTCCGAGCATGGCGAGTGCCGCCTTCTGGGCCAGGACATAGATGGCCGACGCTGCCAGGCCGCGCCGAATTTCGGGACGCTTCAACGCGTCGAGGAGGCTGGGAACATGCTCGCGCGTCTCCTCGCGCGCGCGGCCGGCCGCGCCGAGCAGGAAGGGGAGGCCGAGCGGCAGGAGCAGCAAGGCCATCGCCCAAACGGCGATGCGCCAGCCATAAGCGTCGACCAGAAGCAGAAACAGGCCGGCGCCGATGGCCGAGCCGAGATAGGCGCCGCCGACCTGCGCGGCATTGCCCCAACCGTGGTTTTCCCTGGCCAGGCTCTGCACGGCGAAACCATCGCAGGCAATGTCGACCGTCGAGGCGGCGAAGGCGACGATGGTCAGGCAGGCCAGGACCGGCCACCAGGCCTCCGGGCCGAGCGCGCCGACGGCCCACAGCCCGGCGATGGACGCAAGTCCACCGGCGGCGACGATCGTGCCGGTGCGGTTCTTGCCGACCGGCGGCAGCCGATAGCGCTCGACGGCCGGCGCCCATAGAAACTTGAGCGCCCAGGGCAGCGCGATCAGCGAAACCAGGCCGATCCGGTCGAGCGGCAGGCCCTGGTCGCGCATCACCGCCGGCAGCCCCGCCCAGGTGATGCCGCCGATCACACTCTGCGCGACGTAGAGCCCGCCGATCGCCAGGACGATCGCGGCAGGCGTCGATGCCCGGCTGGAAACGGCGATCGACATCAGAAGCGGTAGCGCAGGCTGGCGAACAGCGAGCGGCCCTCGTCGCGGTAGCAATAGCCGGCCGAGCAGATGGGTTTTTGAGTGTCGAACAGGTTCTTGGCGTTGACCTGCAGCTTCACGCCCTCGAGCTTGGGGTTGCGGTAGCCGAAATCGTAGGAGAGCGAGGCGTCGACGAAGGCGCGCGCGTCGTTCTTGAAGGTGTTGGTGTCGTCGCCATAGCTCGAGCCGGCAACGCGAACGCCGCTGCCCAGCCCGAGCCCCTGCAGCGTGCCGTCCTCGAACTGGTACTGCCCCCAGAGCGACAGGATGTGATTTGGCGTCGCCGACAGTTCCTTGCCTGCGGTTCCCGTGGCGCCGCGTTCGATTTTCACGCGCAGATAGGTGTAGGAGGCGAGTATGCTGAGGCCGTTGTCGAGCGAGGCGCTGGCTTCCAGTTCGACGCCGCGCGAGTTCAGGTCGAGCTGGCGCTGCTTGTTGATCCCGGTCGAGGCGTCGAAGACGACGCCATCCTTCTGGTCGATGTCGAACAGAGCGGCGCTGACGGCGGCGTTGTAATCGGCAAACTCGTATTTGACGCCGATTTCCTTTTGCGTCGCGATGGTCGGACGGGCGACGCGACCGATCGGACTGCTGACATCGTCATAGACGAAGCCGATATTGGGCGAGAACGACGTCGAATAGTTGACATAGGGCGTGATGCCCCATTCGGTCTGGTAGGACAGGCCGAGCCGGCCGGAAAGGGCACTGTCGTCCTGCTTGGACCTGGTGAAGTCGGCGGCGGTCGAGGTGGTGTCGGCCCAGTCGTAGCGACCGCTGGCGAACAGGGTGAAATCGTTCCACTCCATCTGGTCATGCAGATAAGCGCCGAGCTGGTTCATCTCCTGCCCGCCAGAGTAAGGAACCGGAGCGGCCTTGATGTCACCGACGGAAACGTAGGAGATACCGCTGCCGGCGTCATAATTCGACCAGGCGTAGTCGATGCCGGCTACCGCCGTATGCCTGACCTGGCCGGTATCGAATTCGAACTGCGCCATGTTGTCGACGACGAAGTTCTTCATGGTCTCGGTGTAGTGACCCCAATAGCGTTTCAGATCCACGCCGTCCGGGTAATGACCGCTATATTCGATGTCGCTGTCGACGGCGCTGTAGCGAAGGTTCTGCCGGACCGTCAGCACGTCGTTGAAACGGTGCTCGAACTCGTAGCCGATGCGGCCCTGGGTCTGGTCGAAGTCGTTCCAGGCGGGATCGCCCTCGTAGAGGTTCGTCAGAGCGCCGCCTGAATTGTAGAAGGCAGCGGTGCCGCCGGTGACGGATTTCGAATATTCGCCGAGGATGGTCAGCTTGGTGTCCTCATCCGGCTTGAAGGTGACTGCCGGCGCCAGATAGATCTTGTCGTCGGGATAACCGGGCAGGTCGGTATCGCTGGTGCGGCCGAGGCTGGTGAAGCGGTAGAGGATGCTGCCGTCGTCGTTCACCGGGCCGGAAGCGTCGAGTGCGGCCTGGAAGCGATTGTGTGCGCCGAGCAGCATTTCGATTTCGCGGAACTGTTCTTCCTTGGGGCGCTTGGTGACCAGATTGACGATGCCGCCCGGACCGCTGATGCCGTAAAGCGAGGAGGCCGGACCCTTCAGGATGGTGACGCCCTCGATGCCGTAGGGCTCGGTCTTGAACCAGGCCGAGGGGCCGTTGTACTGGCGCAGCCCGTCGCGGAACATGCCGTTGTAAAAGGCCTGGAAGCCGCGCAGGAAGAAGGCGTCGTAGCGGGTGTCGAAGCCGAAGCTGTTGGGATTGGCGCTTGCGACATAGCCGAGGGATTCGTTCAGCGTGCGTGGCTTCTGGTCCTCGATCTGCTTTTGCGTCACAACCGAAACGGCTTGCGGAATCTTGACCATCGGCGTATCGGTCTTGGTGCCGATGCGGTCCTTCTGGGCGACATAGCCGTCCTGCACGAGGATCTCGTCGCTCTCGGCATCGACCTCGATCTTGTTGAGAACCGTGACGCCGCCCTGATCCTGGGCGTGAGCCGGCCCGGACAGGCCGAGCAGGGCAACGCTGCCCGGCAGTGATAACCCCAGGAGCCATGTCATCGTCCGTTTCCGCATCAACTCGTCTCCACTCTTCCGTACATTGACGGAAGGGGCTCTCAAATCTGAGTATTTGAGTCAAGTTATTTTTTGAGCTCGTGCGGGTGCTGGCCCGATACGGTCGGCGACAGCAAAGTGCGACCGGTTTCAGGAAAACCAGCTGCCAATCAGGGAGAGGCGAGCTGCTATGGTTTGAGGCTTCTCGCCACCAGCCGCGCCACGCTTGGGCCGACCAGAAGCACGATCAGGAAGCGTGCCGATTGCAGCGCCATGACGAAGGAGATGTCGACATGCTGTGCGGCGGCGGCGATGATGGCGACGCTGTCCATGCCGCCGGGGCTGGTTGCCAGATAGGCGGTCAGCGGATTGATGCCGAGCAGGCGGCTGATCAGGAAGGCGAGGCCGCCGCAAAAGACGATCAGGGCAATGATCGAGCCGACGATCTGCGGCAGCGCGCGGGCCGCGTGGCGCAGAATGGCCCTGGTGAAATTCAGGCCGATGCTCCAGCCGATCATCGTATAGCTCAAGGCAAGCAGCCAGGGCGGCAACTGCATGGTCACGCCGAGCCCGAGATGGATCACGGTGCCGAAAATGAAGGTGCCGAGGAATAACGGCGACGGCAGCCGGAAAAGCTTTCCGGCGAGGCCGCCAACCAGCGCCACGCCGAATGTTGCGGCCAAGCCTTGCGGGTCGATCGGCGGAAACCAGACGATGCCCGGCACCTCGATGCCCGAGGTGTCGACCCAGAGCTTGGCCACCAGGGCTGCCGTCATCGAGACGCAGATGACGCGCAGATACAGCATAAAGGCGACGAGGCGCTGGTCGGCGCCGAAGGCACCGGCCATCAGCACCATGGCGGTGGCGGCGCCCGGCGACGAGCCCCAGACCGCGGTGGTGCCGGGCAGGATGCGCCAGCGGCTGATCAGCCAGCCGAGCAGGCTGGATGCCGCGACCGTCGCCATCACGACGCCAAGGAACAGCGGCCATTCCCTGTAGAAGACGGGAAAGATATCGGCCGAGATGGAACTGGCGACCAGGCAGCCGACGACCGCCTGGGCTGAGCCGAACAGAACCCGCGGCACACGCACCGTGGCGCCGTTGGTGCCGGCAGCTATGGCCGCCAGCATCGGTCCGATCAAGAGCGCGGCGGGCAGGGCGGCGAGCTCCAGCGCGCCGGCAAACAGCACCGAGACCACCACCAGGACGGGCCACTGCCAGGCCTTGTGGATCCGCGCCAGGTGCTCGATGGCCGGCGGGTTCGGGGAAGAATCCATAGATGGGCTCTTAGACCGGTCGCGAAAAAATGCGAACCCTTTTTGCGCGGAAAAGGGCTTGGGTGGTAATGGCACCAACCATCCGCAGCGATCCTTCGCGCCCCCCTCTGGCCTGCCGGCCTCTCCCTCTAGTGGGGAGATTGGATGTCACGTCGGCCTTCGCCAATCTCCAAAAAAGAGCGCTGTCGGCGAAGCTGCCAATCTCCCCACTTGAGGGGGAGATGGCCGGCAGGCCAGAGGGGGCGCTGTCCCATAGGCCTCTCCCTCTATCCCGCCTTCACCGCCGGCAACCCGAACCCGCCAACAGGATGCGTCTCCACCTGGAACTCGAAGCCGGCGATGATCGGCCGTGCCTTGGCGATTGCCGCCTGGACTTCGGGCAGCTGCAGCGAAGCCTTGTGGCTTTCGGCGTCGGTCCACACTTCGGTCACCCAGATCGCGTCGGCATCGGCCGGGTCGGTGGCGATGATGTAGTTCAGGCAGCCGGGCATGGCGCCGGTGCTGGCGAGCAGGATATCCATCATTGCGTCACGCTGGCCGCGCATCGCCCGCATCTTGCCGATCAGTCCGTACATTCGCTTTGCTCCGTTGAGATGACGCAACCAGGAGTATGCAGTTCGCCGTCTACGGCATCAACTGCCCGCCATTCACCTCGATCACCTGGCCGGTGATGTAGCCGCTCAACAGATCGGAGGAGAGGAACAGATAGGCGCCAACGCAGTCCTCGGCGGTGCCGGCGCGGCCCTGCGGGATGGTGGCGATCATGCCCTTCATCTGGTCGTCGGTCGAGTAGCGCTCGTGGAAAGGTGTCGCGATCGTGCCGGGCGCCACCGCGTTGACGCGGATGTTGAACCCGATCAGCTCCTTGGCCATGCCGCGCGTGACGTTGGAGACGAAGGCCTTGGCCGAGCCGTAAAGGCCGGCGCCGCCACCGGCGCCGTTGCGCGCGGCGATCGAGGAGGTGTTGACGATGAAGCCACCCTGCCGCTTCAGCCATGGGATTGCCTTGCGCGAAGCTGTCAGCACGGAACGCGCGTTGAGGTCCATCACCGCGTCGTAATGCGCCTCGGTCTGCTCGGCATAGGCCACGCGGCCGAGCATGCCGCCGGCATTGTTGACGAGGCCGTCGAGCCGGCCGAAATGTTGCGCACTGTCCTCGACGACGCGCTCGACATCGGCGGGGATCGAGAAATCGCCCTGGGCGAGGAACACGTCGCCGCCGCCGTTGCGAATGGTCGCGGCCAGGTTTTCGGCAGCCGCGCGGCTCGAATTGTAATGCAGCGCGACGCGGCATTTCTGCGCGGCATAGGCAAGTGCAAGCGCCGCGCCGATGCCGGTCGAGGCGCCGGTGACCAGGACCGCCTTTCCGGCAAGGTCGGGGATGACCAGAGAGGGGCTGACAAGGGTGGTGGTGGCTGGCACGTCTATTCCTCCGGGGACTCTGCCTGCTCTTCGTAAGCCTTCGCAGTCCTCGCGTTCAAGTCCGTAAAAGTCTAGAGCGGTTCACCGTTTCACGGAAACGGCGAACCGCTCCCTCTTTGTCTTGACGCAATTCCGGACGGAAAACCGTTTCACGCTTTTCCTGGAATTGCCCTATGGCCTGAGATAGGCGTAGCCCTGGCGTTGCAATTCGGCGAGCTTGACGACGCCGCCCCTGTCGGCTGCATGGAAGCCGTCGAGCAGGTCGGCCAGGCCGATATCCATGCCGTGCATGGTGTTGGCGCAGGCGTGCGGGCTGAGCCCATCCTGGACAAGGCCGGCGAACCGCCCGGAAATGGCGGCCGATATGCCCTTCGACTTGAAGGCGGCAAGTGCCGGGCCGTGCACGACAAGCGCGATGTCGACCTTGCCGTCGGTGCCTTCGAAGTGGTTCTTGATGTTGCCGAGCACGAAATTGACCTTGTCGAGATCGCTGAGGTGATAGGCGACCTTTTGCCTTTCCTCTTCGACGGCCTTGACTTCAATGGCTACCGCCTTGGTGGGGCGCAGCCCGAAAAGCCCGGCGGCCCCGGCAAGACCGACGCGGAAAATATCGCGGCGTCGCATGGCTTTATCTCCATTTATCCGGCCGGCGCAAATTGCGTGGCCTCGGCCTCGATCCTAGCATAAATTGAAGCGACGTCTTGTCGGGGCAGGGGGAGCCAGCATGATATCAAGGATCGTGATGGGCGCCGGAGTTGGGGTTGCCTTGCTTGCTGCCGTCGCCGGCTCTGCTTTCGCCGATGACAGGCTCAAACTCACCGAGCTCAGCCCCGACGGCAAGGACGCCTGCTTCGGCCGCGTCTATGACGCCGCGCATCTCAAGTCGCATCCGCAGCAGAAGGTGACGCGCATCTTCTTCTATTACGGCCGCGATCCGGTCAGCCGGCCGAACGAGGAGCCAAGCACCGGCGTCGATTCCTCCTACAATGGCTTCATGGCGACGACGGTGCGCGGCGCCAAGGCGCCTGAATGGCTTGGAGGCTGGTGCAGTCATGAGTCGGAGGACGGCAAGACCGGCCCGATCCGTTGCGGCATGGACTGCGACCGCACCATGGCTTCGCTGAAGGTCGACGACAAAGGCCGGCTGATCGTCTCGGACGTGCAGCCCGACCTCTATCTCGACGCCGGCTCGGAAGACGAGCTCGGCAAGGCGGAGTACGAAAGGCAGGCGCTGGGCAAGGACGATACCGGCTTCAGGCTCGACCCGATGCCGGCCGCCACCTGCAAGGCGGAGTTCGCGCGCATCGACCCGATCGACCCGGCACTTGGCCCGCCATTGCGCGAGCGGCTGAAGCCGGACCAGCCCTTCTGCTACGGACGCGACTACGACGCCGGGCATCTCGGCTCGCATCCCGACCAGCTGACCCAGTCGATCAGGGTTTTCCGCGGAGCGGTCGAGCTGGCGTCTTTCGCCAAGGAGGGCGATCCGGCCAATTGGCCAAGCGGCGCCGATATCGCCGTTTCGGTTACCACGCGGCAGAAATCGGCCAAGGTCACGCAGGTCTATAATTGTCAGGGCGAGGGCGACCAGTGGCGCTGCGCGGCGAGCGCGAAGACGGGTGCTGCGTCCTGTGACATCGCGCAAAGGGAGGTCTTCCTTCGCCGCGGCGCCAACGGCACGATGATGCTGGCCAACCCGAACAGCGGCCTGCCGATCATCGATCTGTGCTCGAAAGTGGCGGAAGGCGACACCAGCTCCGACGACAAGGTCTACCGGCTGGAGCCGATGCCGCAGGCTGCCTGCGGGCTGTAGCAGTTCAGAGACGCGATGCCGGCGGGACAGAGGGGGTGCTGTCCCGCCGACCTCAAGGTTTTGGATGGCGGCGTCCCGCTATCGCCTCACGCGAACGGCACGGCTGTCGTGCCTTTGGGCAGTTTCGCTTCGTCGTCGGGTTCGACATGGATGATGACCCGCACGGAAGGGATTTCGGCCTGCAGCGCGTCCTCGATGCGGTCGCAGATGACGTGGCTGGCGCCGACCGACATGTCGGCGTCGACGACCAGGTGGAACTCGATGAAGGTGGCGCGGCCGGCGATGCGCGTCTTCAGGTCGTGGACCTCGAGCGCGCCCTTGCAATTGGCCGAGATGATGTCGCGTATGCGGATATGTTCCTGGGTGTCGACGGCGCGGTCCATCAGCCCGTTCATCGACGAGCCGATGACGTGCCAGCCCTGCCACAGGATGTTCAGCGCCACGATTACCGCAAGAGCCGGATCGAGAACCTGCCAGCCGGTCAGCACGGCGCCGACCAGGCCGATGAACACACCGAGCGAGGTCGCCACGTCGGTCATGATGTGCCTGCCGTCGGCAACGAGAGCCGGCGATTTTTCGCTTCGGCCGGTGCGGATCAGCGTCAAGGCCCAGACGGCGTTGATGACCGTTGCGACGCCATTGACGGCAAGGCCGGTCCATGGCTTTTCCAGCAGGGCGGGATGCTGCCAGGACCACCAGACCTCGTTGAGGATCAGCAAGGCGGCAAGCACGATCAGCACGCCTTCGAGGACGGCCGAGAAATACTCGGCCTTGTGGTGACCGAACGGATGGTCCTGGTCGGCTGGCTTGTAGCTGACCTGGATCGCCCAATAGGCGGCGGCAGAGGCAATGACGTTGACGATCGATTCCAGCGCGTCCGAATAAAGCGCGACCGAACCGGTGACGTACCAGGCCACCAGCTTCAGGCCGAGCACGACGCAGGCGACGACGATCGACCAGAAGGCGAGGCTGGCGACCTTCTGCCTGGCGGCGGCTTTGATTTCCGCCGCGGTCACTGGGGAAAAGATCCCAACACTGAGCCCTCGAATTAAGCGGCCTTTTCCTTGGCCTTGCGCGGCAGGTGCGC
Organism: Mesorhizobium sp. M0954; assembly: GCF_040319155.1. Classification (NCBI taxonomy): domain Bacteria; kingdom Pseudomonadati; phylum Pseudomonadota; class Alphaproteobacteria; order Hyphomicrobiales; family Phyllobacteriaceae; genus Mesorhizobium; species Mesorhizobium sp. M0954. Next base: position 446,326 of record NZ_JAMYNR010000001.1, read on the forward strand.
GACGATGTTCTCGATGATGCGCATGCCGGCATTGTGGCCGAGCGTCATGATCGACTCCGGGTGGAACTGCACTGCGGCGATCGGCTCCTTGCGGTGCTCGAAGGCCATGATGATGCCGTCCTCGGTCTCGGCGGTGACGACAAAACCATCGGGCAGCCGCACCGGATCTGCAAAGATCGAATGATAGCGGCCGACCGTCACCTCCTTGGGCAGGCCGGAGAAGATGATGCCCGGCTTCGACACGCGGATGCGCGACGGCTTGCCATGCATCGGGATGTGCAGTTGGCGCAGCTCGCCGCCATAGGCCTCGGCCAGCGCCTGCAGCCCGAGGCAGACGCCGAAGATCGGCAGGTCGCGCGCACGGGCCCGCTTGATGGTGGCGGCGCAGTCGAAGTCCTTCGGCGTGCCGGGGCCGGGCGAGAGCACGACCAGGTTTGGCTTCAGCCGGTCGAAGATCTCGTCCGGCACTGGTGTGCGCACCGTCGAGACATTGGCGCCGGTCTGGCGGAAATAGTTGGCGAGCGTATGGACGAAGGAGTCCTCGTGGTCGACCAGCAGGATGTTGACGCCGTCGCCGACACGCGCGGTGCTGCGTTCGGTGCTGGCGGCATTGCCTGATTTGGCGTCGCGGATGGCGGAGAGCATGGCGGATGCCTTCAGTTCGGTTTCGGCTTCTTCTTCCTCGGGAATGCTGTCGAAGAGCAGCGTGGCGCCGGCGCGCACCTCGGCGATGCCGTCCTTGATGCGAATGGTGCGAAGCGTCAGGCCGGTGTTCATGTCACCGTTGAAATTGACCATGCCGATCGCCCCGCCATACCAGGCGCGCGGGCTCTTCTCGTTCTGCTCGATGAAGCGCATGGCCCATAATTTCGGCGCGCCGGTGACGGTGACCGCCCAGGCATGCGACAGAAAGGCGTCGAAGGCGTCCATGCCTTCGCGCAGCCGCCCCTCGATGTGGTCGACGGTGTGGATCAGGCGGGAGTACATTTCGATCTGGCGGCGGCCGATGACGCGCACCGAGCCCGGCTCACAGACCCTCGACTTGTCGTTGCGGTCGACGTCCGAGCACATGGTGAGTTCGGATTCGTCCTTCTTCGAATTGAGCAGCTTCAGGATCTGCTCGCTGTCGGAGATGGCGTCGTCACCGCGCTTGATGGTACCGGAGATCGGGCAGGTCTCGACGCGGCGGCCGTTGACGCGCACGAACATTTCCGGCGAGGCGCCGATCAGATATTCGCCCTCGCCGAGATTGATGAAGAAGGAATAGGGCGAAGGGTTGATGCTCTTCAGCTTGCGGGAAATCTCGGAGGGCTGGGTTTCGCAGCGTTCGTAGAACATCTGCCCCGGCACCACTTCGAACAGGTCGCCGCGCTCGAAGCTCTTCATCGCCTTGCGCACCAGCTTGGCATATTCGCCGGGCTCGTGGTCGCCGCGCGGCGGGATGCGGTCGGCGGTCCTGAACGGCTCGACGATTTCGTCGCGCGGCAGGCCTTCGGTCGAGAAGCCATCGCCGGAATAGTCGTAGCGGTCGGTCCAGGCCTTGGTCGAATAGTGGTCGACGACGAGGATCTCGTCGGGCAGGAACAGCACGAGATCGCGCTGGCTTGGCTTGCGCTCGAGCTTGTAGTCGACCGGATCGAACTGGAAGGCGAGGTCATAGCCGAAGGCGCCATAGAGGCCGAGATTGGCGTCTTCCTCGGTCTTGAACAAAGCCGTGATGGCGCGCAGCACGGTGAAGACGGAGGGTACGCGGCTGCGTTCCTCCTCGGTGAAGACACGGCCGGGCTTGGCGACCTCGAGGCGGATGAGTTTCTGCGTTGTCTCCGCGATCGTTACGTCGTCAAGACCGGCAAGCGCCTTGCCGATCACCGGCAAAAGCACCTGGCCACGGCTGTTCAAGGCCTCGATGCGCATGGCGCGGCCGTGTGCCGAGATCACCAGCGGCGGATCGATGATGGCGGTGTCCCAGCGCGTATAGCGGCCGGGATATTCGTAATTCGAGGAAAACACGGCGCCGCGGCGCGAATTCAGGCCATCGACATAGCCGTCGATCGCCCCCTCGTAAGGCCGGTCATGGCGCTGGCGGGTAATCGCCACGCCACCCGCCGTGACGAAGCGCTCGGCGCCATTCTCCAGAATTTTCGTCGTCATTGCCGTCTCCATCAGCGTCTTTGGGGCAACGGACCCGGGAATGGCTTGAAAAAACAAATGGCCGCCCGGACATTCCGCTGCGGCCACCCTCTATTGTCACGCGAACGCGTTCGAACAGGCCGCTGTCAGCGAGCCCACCACCAAATGGTCTTGATCGAGCGCATGTTCATGGCGAAATCCATAGCCGCGAAAAGCGGTATGCGCAACAGGTTTGAAAGTCTGTGGGGTGGCTGCCGCTTTCGCAACCCAGCACATGGCCAAGACCGGCAGTCCTGCCTAGACTCTGTGTTGCCCTGGCGCATGTGCCGCCGCGCCAGAGGCTTGCCGAACTCGGCGTCGCCCGCGTGAGCCATGGTCCGGTGCCGTACCGGCAGATGGCCGAATGGCTGGAGGCCAGGGCGCGACAGGCGATTTCGGGGTAGCCTGGCGGGGTGCGTCAGTCCTCCAGCGTTCCCGACCTTGCATCGGCGCTCGTCCCGTCGCCGACCAGCTTCAAGAGGTCTTCGCCGGCGCGGATGATGCGGCGGGAACGCCGCGTCAGGATGAGGCCCGCCTGCGGCGCCAACACTTCCGTGCGGCCGTCGGGATCGCCGGGCGCGTGGACGATGGTGGCAAGGCGCGCACCCTTGGTGACGCGGTCGCCCGGCTTCACGTCGTAGAGGATCGCGCCCGAGCGGGGCGCCGGCATCATCTCGATGTTTTCGAGCGGCGCGACGAGCCCAACGAAGCTGCCAGGCGCGCGCAGCGCCTGGTCCTGGATTACGCCGCGCGCCACCAGCAGCCGATAGAGCCCTTCGGCATCGGCGCCGGCGAGGGCGCCGTCGACATCGAGTATGCCGCGATATTCGACGGTGGTGGCGACGCGCCGGTGGAGGCGCGCCACGTCGGCCGGGACATTCTGATACGGCATGATCGAAGCGCCTTCGAAGGTGCCGTCGGGGTCTTCGTCCCACAGCATCACCGCATCGACGCCCATGGCCGCTGCACAATCCGCCATGGCCGGCCACAGGCTGGTGTGGACGTAGAGATAGGCGAGGCCTTCATCGTCGCAATGCAGGTCGAGCACGATGTCGTGGCCAATGGAGAGCTGCAGCAGCCGCGTCTTCAGCCGCTGGTCGACCGTGCCGTGCGCCGGCAGCAGCGTGAGGTCGGGCGCGGCGAGCCGCGGAAAGCCACGGTTGAAATTGGTGCGCGTGCCCAGATGAAAGCGGCCCTGATGGTCGCCGTAGAGATATTGCGCGCGGCCGATCGGATTGGCCCAGGGCACGATGGTCATGTTGCCGGTGATGCGGCCTTCGGCTTCCGCCTTGCTGAGCATCGGCATCAGCGTGTCGATGGCGACGACACCCGGCAATTCGCCGGCATGAAGTGCCGCCTGCAGATAGGCGGAAGGCGCCGTCTTGTCCGTTCCGGCGAAGCGGAAAACGGGGAATTCGTAGGAAACGCCTTCGCTGTCGCCGGCGACGCGTTCGATGGACTTCTGCATGGGATGCCTCCGGGAGAAGAGGCGGAACACATGCCCTTTTGCCGCTGGGCTGTCGATTGGTCCAGTCGCTGCCGCTATGGGCGCACGATTCTACCCGGCCGTTACACCAGCGGCTTGAGTTCCTGGGCGATGGTCGGCAGAAGCTCCGAGACGTTCGGGTGGATGTGCACGGCGCGCGCCAGCGTGCTGACCGGCGCCTTGGCATACATCAGGTCGAGCACGCAGTGCACCGCCTCGTCGCCGCCCGGGCCGAGCACCGAACAACCGAGGATCTCCTTGGTGTCGGCATCGACCAGGATCTTCATGAAGCCTTGCGTCTCACCTTTTTCGACGGCACGGCTGACGCGGGTCATTGGCCGCTGGCCGACCAGGGCGCGGCGGCCGGATTTCCTTACCGCGGCTTCGGTCATGCCGCAGCGGCCGAGTGGTGGGTCGATATAGAGCGCATAGGCCTCGATGCGGTCGCTGACCTTGCGCGGATCGTTGTCGAGCAGGTTGGCGGCGACGATCTCGTAATCGTTGTACGAGGTGTGGGTGAAGGCGCCCTTGCCGTTGCAGTCGCCCATTGCCCAGATGCCGGGCACGCTGGTGCGCAACTGGTCGTCGACGACGATGAAGCCGCGTTTGTCGACCTCGACGCCGGCTTTGTCGAGGCCGAGATCGTCGGTGTTTGGCGTGCGGCCGAGCGCCAGCAGCACATGCGAGCCGACCGCAGCCGCCTTGCCTGGCGAGAAGGTCACGGCGATTTCGTTGCCTCGCCTGGCGAAGCGGATGTCGTCGGCGCCGAGATGGACGGCAATGGCTTCGTTTTCGAGGATCGACAAAATGGCGTCCGAGACATCCTCGTCCTCGCGACCGATCAGGCGCGGGCTTTTTTCGATGACCGTGACTTCGGAACCGAAGCGGCGGAACATCTGCGCGAATTCGAGCGAGACATAGCTGCCGCCGACAACGATGAGATGGCGCGGCAGCACGTCGAGATCCATCATCGAGGAATTGGTCAGGTAAGAAATGCCGTCGATGCCAGGCAGGTCGGGCACCGAGGCGCGCCCGCCGGTGTTGAGGAATATCTTTTCGGCGCTCAGCAGATCGTCGCCGACGCGCACCGTGTTGGCGCTTACGAAGCGCGCATGGCCGCGATAGAGCGTGCATTTGTCCATGCCGGCAATCCAGTCTTCGAGATTGCCGCGGGCGCCGTTGGAGACCTTGTCCTTGCGCGCCTTGATCGCCTTGTAGTTTACGCCGACGGGACCGGACAGCGTCACCCCGTAATCCGCGGCCGAGCGGGCGAGATGCGCGGCATAGGCGCTTGCCACCATCGTTTTGGTCGGCGTGCAGCCGGTGTTGACGCAAGTGCCGCCGACCAGCTTTCGCTCGATCAGCGCCACGCTCATGCCGGCCGCATTCAGCCGGCCGGCGAGCGGTGGGCCGGCCTGCCCGGCACCGACGATGATGGCGTCGAATGTCTTTGCCGTCATGCCGCCGCCGCCGCGATCAGAAGCCCGCCGACGATCGCCACCGCGTCCTCGATGAAGGCGGCCGGCGGGTCCTTGCCGAAGGCGGCGGCCAGGCGTTTACGCGCCTCGGCGCCGCCCAGCGTGCCGATCACCGCGCCGATGGCGCCGGCGATCAGGCCGCCGATGGTGGCGCCGCCGGTCGCGCCGATCACCGCGCCGGTGAAAGCGCCCAAGACGATGCGCGTGCCGAATTGCTGCGGCACCTTGCGGCTCGGCGCCGAGGGCAGCTGGTCGGTGACCAGTTCGGCGATGGCCAGGATGGTGAAGATGCCGACGGCGATCCAGTGGCCCATGAAGCTCGCCCAGGTGTCCGCGACCGGCAACCAGCCAAGCCAGGCGCCCCAGGCGACGGCGGCGGGCGCGGTCATGGCGCGAAGCCCGGCAACGATGCCAATCAGGAGTGCAAAAATGTACAGCATGATTGATCCCCTCGATGGCCGGCTTGGGACAGGTCCGAGAGAGCAAGCTACCATAGGTCCGGTATTTGACCAGAGGTGGTGTCGCCGCCGGCGCTTCCGCATTTGCAGCACTTGTGCTTTGGCAAAGATTGAGACTGGAGTTGCGGCCATGGCCGAAAGCGAACGCACGAAAATGGCGGCGGGCGAGTGGTATTGCTGCCTCGATCCGGAACTGGAGGCGTTGCGCATCACGGCGCGAGACGCGGTGTTCGAGCACAACAGCCTGCCGCCCCGGCAGCGTCGCGACATCGGGCCTGGATTGCGGACGCTGCTCGGCGCTGCGGGCGAGGGCGCCCGGATCGAGGCGCAGTTCCACTGCGCCTATGGCTTCAACATCTTTCTCGGCGACCGCGTTTTTCTCAATGCCGGCTGCACCATTCTCGATACGGCGCCAGTGCGCATCGGCAAGGGAACGCTGCTCGGCCCCAATGTGCAGATCTATTGTGCCGAGCACCACAAGGAGGCTGCCGGGCGACGGGCAGGGCTGGAGATCGCCAAGCCGGTCGAGATCGGCGACAATGCCTGGATCGGCGGCAGTGCCGTCATCCTCGGCGGAGTCAGGATCGGCGATGGCGCCGTCGTCGGCGCCGGTGCTGTGGTGACGCGCGACGTCGCGGCGAACACCACGGTGGTCGGCAATCCGGCACGGGTAATCAGCAACAACTGAGCACCGTGCTTCTGTCGCCGGTCACGTCCTCGTTCTGATGGACATGGGGGCGGCTATGTCACTTGGCCGGAGGTGGATGCAACCGTGTGTCGAGCGCAAACGCCTCCTGGGTCTTCATGGCGTATGCCCCTCTGGCGAGGCTCGCGTCGAAGATCAGGTTCCAGCTATGCTGCGATACGGCGCTCGGAATCACAACGAACCGGTGCCGTTGCAGAAGATCGTCGCCAAACGCCTGTTGCCCGGAGCTCGGAATGCCCGGGCGCAACCAGTTGGGGTTGGGCACGGCGGCGGGGTCGACGATATGCACATCCGCGACATCGCTGACGATTGCTGCCGTCATGACATGCGCAATCGTGTCGAGCGCCCTGAAGCCCTTATGGACCGCAACCTCGAGGATCGCAGTCGACGGATCGATCGAGCAGTAGACGGCGCGCACGCCCTTGCTGTTCCAGCGTCCGCCCACCCTGTATGCGCCCTCGCCACTATCCCATGTAGGCGCAAACGCGGCTTGATCGAGGCGCCATCCGATGAGGTCGGAGCCACCAAGCGCCGCCGGCAGCGGCGTCATGCATAAACGCCATATTCAAGCCGTTCCAGATAGTCTTCTACAAGCTCGATCCCCGCCGGCGTCGCCAGAAGGTCGATTGGACGACGCTGGTCGAGCCCAATCGCCGGGCGCTCCAGCCATTGCTCTGCCTCCGCCTGCGAACCGAACACGTCGGTCGCTTTCGACAGGATCTCCGCGAACTTCCAGGTTCGTCCGCTCTGGTCCTGACTGAGAGGCTTGGACGGAGCATCCTTGCGGCGCTGGTAGGTGCGCAGGCTCATGCCGACGGCCTTCTCCAGCGAATCGGTCTTCTGGATGAAGACGAGTTGCCCGATAAGATGGTCCAGCGCTGAAGCCGGCAGGCCGTGCAGAAGCAACTCGTGGGCATCCAAAGCGCTGCTGAGGCGCCTTGCCAGAATGCGGCTGCCGCCTAGCAATTTCGCCACCTTCTGAAGTTCATTGTTTTTTGCTGCTGGCGCAGCCTTTTCCAATGCCCTCGCCACGGCGAGCCCTCTTCGCGTCATCTGTCGCTTTAATATGTGACAGATGACGCAGAGCCTTTCAAGCACGACAGGATCGAGAGCAGGGCAATCGCTTCGAGAGAAAAGATAGCCTACTCGGGCCAGATGGCAGTCCAAGGTCGGCACTGAAGCGATTGCCCTGGAATCGAGCGCGAGCCGAATTTCACCTCGGCATGTGCGCCACGCGCTCCTCCTGAGCACTCCTCGAGAATTCGCGCCGGTACTGCGCCGGCGAGGTTCTGAGGCGCGCTGCGAAATGCTGGCGCAGCGAGGTAGCGCTGCCGAAGCCGGCCTCGAACGCAACCGTGTCCATCGATTTTTCCGTTGCTTCCAGCAGCCGTTGCGCCAGCTGGACGCGCTGGTCGGTCAGCCAGTCACCGAAACTGGTGCCGATCGTTTTCTGGAAACGGCGCGTGAACGTCCGGCGGGTGAGGCCGGCGTGACCGGCAACGCTGTCCAAACTGTGCGGCCCACCCAGGGTTTTGCGCACCGCTTCGAGAGCCTGGGTGAAGCGGTCCGCATTGCCGGTCCTGGCGATGGGACGTTCGATGAATTGCGCCTGCCCGCCCTGCCTGTGCGGAGAAAGCACGATCTGCCGGGCAAGGCGAAGCGCCGCCTCCGCGCCGTAACGAGCCCGTACGACGTGCAGGCAGCAGTCGAGCCCGGCGGCGACGCCGGCGGATGTCACGACATCGCCATTGTCGATGTAGAGCACTTCCGGTTCGACGAGAATGTCGGGATAGAGTTCCTGCAGCTGATCCGCGTAGGCCCAGTGCGTCGCCGCTCGCCGCCCCGAAAGCAGTCCGGTCGCCGCAACAGCGAACGTTCCCAAGCACAGTCCGACGATCAGCGCGCCGCGCTCGTGCGCGCCAAGCAACGCGTCGATCAATGCGGCTGGAGGCGAGCTCCCGAGATCCTTCCAGCTTGGCACGATGACGATGTCGGCGTCATTGAGCGCGGAAAGCCCGTGCGGGACGCTGATGGTCAGCCCGGCATCGGTGCGGATCGGCCCGTCCTCAATCGCGCAGACCCGGAAGTCGAAGCGCGGCAGGCCGAGCTCCGTGCGATCAGCGCCGAACACGAGACACGGCACGGAGAGATGAAACGGGCTGATGCCATCGAAGGCGATGGCGGCAACGGCAGGATCGGTCATGGGAGCTCCAGCAACGGGTGAGGCCGATTGTCCCAATTCTTTCGAATAATGTCAATCGGACACTTTTTGCAATCCGGTGCCGAGCTTATCGTCCACCCATCAATGTCCAACGGGAAAGGAAAACCCCATGTCGCAACCAGCCAAAGGCAAAGCTCCGCGCCGCGCCCTCATCGTCATCGATGTTCAAAACGACTATGATGGCGGCAACCTCGCCATCCAGCATCCGCCCTTCCGCGACAGCGTCGTCAATGTCGCGCGAGCGATGGACGCGGCCACCGAGGCAGGCGTCAAGGTGGTGGTCATCAAACAGTTGGCGCCGGAAACCTCACCGGTCTTCGCCAAGGGCAGCCATGGCGCCGAGTTGCACCCGGAAATCGCCAGGCGAGACCGCGACCACTACATCGAAAAGAACTTGCCCAGCGCCTTCACCGGCACGGACCTCGAGGAGTGGCTGCGCGCCAACTCTATCGATACGATCACAGTCATCGGCTACATGACTCACAATTGCGACCTGTCGACGGTCATCCACGCCGTGCATACGGGCTTCGAGGTCGAGTTCCTGTCGGACGCAACGGGGTCGTTGCCGTACGCCAACAGCGCCGGTTACGCTTCGGGGGAGGAAATCCATCGCGTCGTGACGATCATCCTGCAGTCGCGCTTCGCGGCCGTTCTCAAAACCGCCGAGTGGATCGATTGCCTGAAGACCGGCGTGGTACCCCAGCACGACACACCCTATGCCTCCAACCAGCGCGCGCTGGCGCGAAGCGCGGCGTAGGAGACTGTCGCGAACAGGCAGAAGGACGCCGCAGCGTTGCGGCGCCCTTTGCCGTTCAAGCGTTGATTATCCCTAAAACAGGCCTTCGATCTGGCCCATTTCGTTCAGGAAAATCTTTTCCGAGGATGGCGCTTTGGGCAGGCCGGGCATGGTCATCACCTCGCCGCAGATGATGACGACGAAGCCGGCGCCGGCAGACAGCCTGACCTCGCGCACCGGCACGGTGTGGCCGGTCGGCGCGCCGCGCAGATTCGGATCGGTGGAGAAGGAATATTGCGTCTTGGCCATGCAGACCGGCAAATGACCGTAGCCGGCGTGCTCCCAGGCGTGGAGCTGGTCGCGCACCGATTTGTCGGCGATCGCTTCGGAACCGCGATAGATGCGCTGGACGATGGTGTTGATCTTCTCGAACAGCGGCATGGCGTCGGGATACAGCGGGGCAAATTGCGACGCGCCGGATTCGGCCAACGCCACGACTCTTTTGGCCAGTTCCTCGATACCGGCCGATCCCTGGGCCCAGTGCTTGCACAGGATCGCCTCTTCGCCCATCGAGGCGACGTAGTCCTTCATCGCCTGGATCTCGGCCTCTGTGTCGGAGTAGAAATGGTTGATGGCGACCACAGCCGGCACACCGAACTGGCGGATGTTCTCGATGTGGCGGCCGAGATTCGCACATCCCTTCTTGACCGCCTCGACGTTCTCCTTGCCGAGGTCCTCCTTCTTGACGCCGCCATTCATCTTCATGGCGCGAACCGTGGCGACGATGACCGCCGCGGCGGGCCTCAGGCCGGCCTTGCGGCATTTGATGTCGAAGAACTTTTCGGCACCGAGATCGGCGCCGAAACCGGCTTCGGTGACGACGTAGTCGGCAAGCTTCAGCGCCGTCGTCGTGGCAACGACTGAGTTGCAGCCATGCGCGATGTTGGCGAAGGGGCCGCCATGGACGAAAGCCGGGTTGTTCTCCAGCGTCTGCACGAGATTGGGCTGCATGGCGTCCTTCAAGAGTACGGCCATCGCACCGTCGGCCTTGAGGTCGCGCGCATAGACGGCCGACTTGTCGCGGCGATAGGCGACGATGATGTCGCCGAGGCGCCTTTCCAGGTCCTTCAGGTCGGTCGACAGGCACAGGATGGCCATGACTTCCGAGGCGACTGTGATGTCGAAACCGGCCTCGCGCGGGAAACCGTTGGCGACGCCGCCGAGCGAACAGATGATCTCGCGCAGCGACCGGTCGTTCATGTCCATGACGCGGCGCCAGACGACGCGGCGGGTATCGATGCCGAGCTCGTTGCCCCAGTAGATGTGGTTGTCGATCAGCGCCGACAGCAGATTATGGGCGGTGGTGATGGCGTGGAAATCGCCGGTGAAGTGGAGGTTCATGTCCTCCATCGGCACAACCTGCGCGTAGCCACCGCCGGCGGCACCGCCCTTGACGCCGAAATTCGGTCCGAGTGAAGCCTCACGGATGCAGACGATGGCCTTCTTGCCGATGCGGTTGAGGCCATCGCCCAAGCCCACCGTCGTCGTCGTCTTGCCTTCGCCGGCCGGTGTCGGGTTGATGGCGGTGACGAGGATCAGCTTGCCATCCTTGTTGCCCTTCACCGACTTGATGAACTCGGCCGAGATCTTCGCCTTGTCGTGGCCGTAGGGCAGAAGATGTTCGCTCGGAATGCCGATCTTCTGGCCGATCTCCTGGATCTGCTTCTTCCTGGCGCCGCGCGCGATCTCGATGTCGGACTTCACTTCGGCCATGGACGACTTCCCTCTGAATTGGACGGATTTGACTAGTGTGGTCGCAAGAATAGCCCGGCATTGCAGGCGCGGGCATGTTCTACCCCTGTCGCTGCCGCGGCGTCAACTTTCATGCAACTATGTTTCCTACGAAGAAAATGCCTCTGCGGCCGGCTGCCCTGCCACAGGTTCTTTTCGCGCCGGTTGCCGCGCCGTATAGAAGCCAGAGCAGGCGCGGTTCCGCCGTCTCAAAACAGCCGCGTAATACGCGAAAAGCGACAGAAGCAACGGCGCAAATTCACCAGCGCCGGCTGTGCGGGACGATCCGCTACTGCGTCAGCACGTTGCTGATCTCGACCATGTTCGAGCGCACCCTGAGTATGTAAAAACCCATCGTCGTCAGATGTGTCGGCAACAGCCAGCCGTCCTCGCGGCCATTGGCGATGATGAAGGGCTGGATGCGCAGTGCCGAGACGAACTGCGCGTCCATCGTATCCCACAGGTTCTGCAGGTGCTTTTCCTTGATGACGTCCTCGAAGTCGGCCTGTGCGCCCTTCATCAGCCCGTAATAGGCATAGAGCTGGCCATAGGCGAACCAGAAGCGGTCGTCGGCGCGAGTGTCGAACCAGCCATTATTGTGGTTTTCGGCACGCTCCTTGAGGATCGCCGAGGTCGAACCGATGTCGGACGAGATGCGGTCGATATACTGCTTGAGATTGTCAGCGCGGGCATCGAACGTCGCCTGGCAGGCTGCGAGGCGGGCGTTGAAGGAACGCAGCTTGCGCACCGCGTCGCGATAGTAGCTCGGCGTCGGCGTCTTGGGGCCGAACGGGTTCAAGCCGAAATACCAGGTTTCCTCGTCGAACTGCAGATTGCCGCGGGCATCCTGCAGGTCGGCGTCGATCTGCGAGGTGGTGCGGACGCGGCCGAGATTATCGGCAAGCTCGGTCGCCGTGCGCCGCACCGCCTGGTTGATGCCGCGCTGGAACGAAGCCTTGTTGTCCATGAACGGCGTGTGATCCCAGTCGATGCCGAACAGGCCGAGCTTGTAAAGAATCATCGACGACACCCAGGCATTCTGGTTGACGTTGAAGTCGGTCAGGTCGGCCGCAACCTGGGCAATGGCTGAATTTCCGCAGGTCTTGGCCGTGTCGGTGCCGGCGCCGGCGGAAACCTGTTCACCGGCGGAGCTGTTGCGTTTTTCGAACGTGTATTTGTCGACGTAATTCGGGTCGAAATTGTTCCACCACTGGGTGGCGTAGAAGAAGTTGACATAGAGACCGATCAGCACGAGCACAGCCAGGCCGAGCACCGCCTTCAGGATCCAGCCGCGTTGCGTGTACCAGCGCCCCGCCCACAGGAACGGCCACAGGATCGCGCCGATGAGCAGGCCGATGCCGCGGCCAATCCACTGGAAAATCCGGGTGAAGAAACTCACGATCGGATCAAGCATGGCGATGTCACCCCTCAGTCAGTCAAGCCGTAGAGGCGTGTGCGAAACGCCACCTTGTCCTTCAGATATGTGGTTTTCAGAACGTCCACAACATGCGATCGCCAGGCGTCGCTGAAGCCCTCATAGTCCCTGTAGAAGCCCGGCTTGTTGAAGACGTAACGCGAAACGAAGTCCTGCGGCACGAAGTCCGAGATCAGCTGGTTGGTCAGCCAGGCGTCGGCATGGTCCGGCTTGGCGCGGATGACCAGGAAGCGCTGCTGCGGGAACACGTCCTCGATCTTGAGATGGCCGAGCTGGGCGATCTCGCGCTTGGCGGCGTTGAGGAAGGGAAAATTGCCGTCCCTGGTGATCAGATCGGTATGGCCGTGGATCCAGGTCTGCAGCCAGACCTTGTCGACGTCGGTCAGATTGCGGTCGGGATCGGCGTCGCGGATCAGCGCGCGCACCACCATTTCGGCGCGATGCTCGAGATAACCGGAGGTTTCGATCCATGAGGCGCGCGGCAGCTCGATGCGGCCGGTCGAGGCGAGGAACTTGAACACCTTGTCGGCATCGTGGATCGAAAGGTAACTCACCTGCCACGGCCGCGAGCGGCGGAAACCGGGCGCTGCGGGGTCGCTGATCACCGTCGTCACGTCGGGATCGACGAACACATAGAGCCCGCCGAAATGGCTGGTCCAATAGGCATTGTGACGGAAGATCACCTGGTCCGGCACCAGCGCATTCTCGCGGATGTCGCCGCAGACCTTCGCCAGCTCGACCATGTGGGCCAGCATGGCGTTGTCGCGCCAGGCATCCGGCTCCTGCTTCAGCCGGTCGACCAGCTTGCCGAGCTCGGCGGCCTTGCCGAGCACATCCTCGGCCGACAGCACCTTGAACTCGACCTGGTTGATCGACAGCAGGTCCTCGATGTCGTCGACCTTGGGGACCGAATCCTCGATCTCGCCGTAGATGACGTCCTTGATCGTCAGCGCATCGATGGCGCGCTGGTTCTTGGACATGAACTCGTACATCAGCAGCGAGGTGTTGGAGAACGCCGTGTGCACCACCGGCAGGTCGATCTGCGACGGCGTCAGGATGATGAAGCGGCGGTTGACCTCGTTCGGATCGAGGTAGCTGTAGTCGCCGCATTCCTCGGCGACCTGCGGCGAGAAGCCAGTGCGGTCGATCTCGAAGCTTCTCAACTTGGTCGGCTTCAAGCCGAACGCGACCATCGCCTTGTTGTAGCGCTGGATCAGGTGCGGCTCGTCGATCGTCAGCAGCCGGCCGTAGATCAGCTCGTTGTCGCGCAACAGATCGGGTTTCTTGGCCATTATTCCTTCTCCGCGTTCACGGGGAGACGGTGCCCGAAGGGCGGATGAGGGGCGCGAACGCTCCTTCTCCCCTTGTGGGAGAAGGTGGCCGAGCGAAGCTCGGTCGGATGAGGGGTGTTCCAGCTTGACGAATACCCCTCATCCGTCGCCTTCGACGCCACCTTCTCCCACAAGGGGAGAAGGTGGCGTCGGCGCATCTCACGCATTCCACAGCCCCTTTTTCTTCAACCCCTCGATCTCGCGGACGGCACGCTCCCGCAGACGGGTGTCGCGGATCATCTTGGTCACCGCCGCATCATCGGACTTGTCGGAATAGCGGAATTCGGAATCCGCATAGCGGTTGATCTCCTGCATGACCATGTCCATCGAGAATGGCCCGCGCAGCTCCTCGATCATCGCTTTCTTGTCGTCGTAACCCTTGTGCATGAAGGCTTCCGGCTTTTCGAACCACTCGTCCGGCAATTCGATGTCCATGGCGCGCATCTTGATGGCATCGGTAACGTTCTTGATGGCGCGGCCGGTAAAGCGCGGCTCGGCATCCTTGATCAAGTGCAGATAGGTGCCGATGTCAGCCATCGTCTTCGGCGCGCCGTTTTCCTTCATGTAGCGCTCATAGACCTTTATCAGCCCGTCTTCCTGCGGCTTTTCATGCTCCTCGTAGGCTTCCATCACCGCGCGCTGGATTTCCTGGGCAGCGTAGAGCTTGTGCTCGCCGAGCGGGATCTTGTGGTTCTTGCCGGCGAGCAGAACGAAGATGTCGATGTAGTCGTCGCGGCTCTGCGGGCCATCGACCAGCCAGCGCGCGCCGGCGCGCTGGCGCAATGCGTCGTCGACGTTCTCGGGATAGTTGGAAAACATGCCGAACGAGCAATTGCCGCGCACCACGGTCGCCGCACCTCCAAAGGCGTCCATCAGGACGCCGGTGATTTCCTGCTGGCCGGCCGAGGCGCGGTCGTCGGACCGGCGTGCCGCCACCTGGTCGATATCGTCGATGGTGCCGAAGCCGATGACGCGCGGGTTCAGCACATTGTTGATGAACTGTCGGCAGTTCTGGCCCGACTTGCCCTGGTAGGAGGAGATCTGGTCGACGCCGAAATTCTCGTAAGCGAAGGGATAGCCGGCGACCTGGCAATAACCATTGAGAAGACCGGCGATCATCTGGATCAAGGTTGTCTTGCCGGTGCCGGGCGCGCCATCGCCGATAAAGGTGAACAGGAAGCCGCCGAGCTCGACGAACGGGTTCAGCTCGCGCTCGAAGTCGTAGGCCATCAGCATCTTGGCAAGCTTGACTGACTGGTATTTGGCGATGTGGTTGCCGACGACCTCTTCCGGTTTTTTGAAGGTCATCACCAGCGGCTTTGCCCGCTTACCCGGCGCGACGTCGAAGCCGTCAAGGGTAAAATCGTCGACGTCGATGCGGATATGCGCGTTCTCGAACGGACCGATGCCGTCGAAGCGGCCCTTTCGCGCCAACAGCCCGTCGATGGCGACGCGGGCAAAGGCGCGGGCGCGGGTCATCAGGTCGGCATCGTCCTTCGAACCTGCTATCGCCCTGTCGAGCCCGGCCACGATCGACTTCACCGCATCCTGTGGCGTGTCGAACAGAAAGTCCGGCTCGGGCGTGTCGTTCGGCGCCTCGCCGTCGCTGTCGATCAGCTGGAACAAATAGGAGGCAAGGCTGAAGGCGGAGATGTAGGCAGAGGCCGACAGCAGCTTCTTGAAGGTGGCAGCTTCATCGCCTTCGAGCGGCGAGCGGGCGTTTTTCGCCTGCAGACTTTCGAGGTCCGAGCCCTCGGCGAAGACATCCGATATGGCCAGCGCTATCGCTGTGCCGCGCCGGGCGCGAAACAACAGCGTGTGCTGCGGGATGGTCAGCAACTGGTCGTCGGAATGGACGGCGGCGACGGTTTTGGAGAGCTCGACCTCGCGCGTGCGGCGCACCGAGCCGACCGAGACGGTAGAGACGAAGCGGCGGTTGGTGCCGGCAAGCGCGGTGCCGGACTCGCGCGATGGGTCCTCCAGCACGACGATGCGAGTGATGAAACTTTGCGCAGTGGCACGGTGCTTTTCAATTGCCGCTTCCGGGATGGTGGTCAGGCCGGTGTCCATGGAGGATGCTCCGCGATTTGACGGTCAGACGTCGCTGATGACCTGCCCTTTGGACAGGATGTGGACCTTGTAGCCCGAAAAGATCTTCTGCGCCTCGCCGGCGGCATAGAGCGCCTGATAGGCCTCGTGCGGAATCAGCGCATGGTTCTCATAGCTCGACACGCCTTGCCGCGCGGCCTCGAGATCGTCGGTATTGATGAAGAATTCCTGTGTCGTCTTTTCGCTCGAAAACAGCCCCTTGCGGCCTGGCTTTTCGGCCTTGGAAAAGACCTCCTGGATGGTCCAGGTCAGCAGCCAGGCGTTTTCCGGCTTGCGCACCTTGGCCAGCACTTCGCTCACCGTCGAATTGTTGTCGGTAATCCCTGCAGAATAGAACGGGCCGAGCACGACGCGACGCAGTTGCTTGGGATGCAGCGGCTCGAAATCCTTGTCGAGGTTGACCGCGATGGTCGCCGGCGACAGCGCGTAGGCGGAATTCTTTTCGGTGAAATCGTCGAAACGGTGGGCAAGCTCGGGATTGAGCAAGCCGTCGACCGGCAGCGGAATGTCGATCCTCTCATTAAGTTTGCCGCTGGAGTCGACAAGCTGCCGGATCATGTCGTCCGAGGAATCCTCGACCGTCACCATATAGACAAGCGGCAGGTTGGCGCTGCCGTCGAAGCAGGCCCAGTGGACCAGATAATAGGGGCGCAACGTCTTCGGATTGACCGACACCTTGACCGTCTGGGCCAGCGTGAACGGGCCGAAGGTAGTCTCGCTCTTGACGTCCTCGAGGTAAAGCCGCTCGGCCATCGACTTCTGCAGTGCTTCGGGAAATTCCTTGTGGCGCAGGATGAAGTCCGCCATTTCCTCGCGCAGCTCATCGGCCAGCGGAAGGTTGGCGAGTCGCGCATCGGCCTGGAGCCGGTCGTTCTCCAACTCGAGCAGGTTCTGGAAGACCGGAAAACCGCTTTCGGCGCGCGAGATGCGGAACGTCTCGGTGAAGCCCAGCCGGTTGCGCCAGCACGAGAACGACTTGTCGAGCCGCGCAATATATTCGGCGACGACCTTGGCGACGATGCCGTGCCGGTAGAGCGGCGAGCGATCGTCGCGCATGAACACTTCGAGGCCGCCAAGTGCCGCCGCGATCGCCGAGAAATAACGCGCCGCAGCTTCGTTTTCGGGGGTCATGCTGCCAGCCCTTGGGAGCAGTGCACGTGCAGCAATTACGACTGCACGTAATTTGCCGAATTGTGCTTCTTCATCACATCGTCGAAGCGGCGGGCGAAGGCATCGTCGGCGAGCTTCTTGCGGCGCTGGATGTCGGCGGTGGCGACCATGTTTTTCTCGTGCATTTCAAGCAGATCGCCGATGTGCTTTTGCGAGGCGGCACCAATGCCGGCCATGGTCTCTTCGGCGGTATTGTCGACCTGGCTGCCCAGCGTGTTGATCTTGTGGGCGACATCCTGTTGGGCGGCGGTCTTCAGCGAATCTTCCAGCGCCTTGTACAGAACGATGCGCTGCTCGGTATCGATGGTCAGTTTGTTGATCAGCGTCGATTGCGCCGCGATCTGGTTGTTGAGGGAATCGACGAAGGTCTGGAACATCGAGGTGTAGCGCTCCAGCGTCTGGCTTTCGGCCAGCAATTCCTGCTCCTTGGCCTGCTTCTCGTTGTATTCCGTGGCTAGTTTCGAGCGTTCGCCTTCCAGCTGGGTGCGCTCCTTCTGGCTGGTCGAGGCGGCGATCTTGTTCTCGATGTCGAGCAGCATCGGGTTGAGTTCTTCGATGCGTTTCTGCACGGTCTCGAGATTGGACATGGTGGTCTTGCGGCGCTCGATCACCTGCGACAGGCTGGCCTCGGAGGTCTTGTAGCGCGTGTCGAGAACCTGCTTCTGCGCCTTGAGGATGCCGACGATGGTGTCGGATTTCGCCAGCAGCTCCTGCAGATTGCCGGCCAGCGACATGTTGCGGACGCGGTCGGTGCGCAGGCGCTGCTTGCGCTGGCTGGAGAAGACACCGACGAAATTTTCCCAGCCGGTGTAGTTCTTCATGCTCTCGAATTCGGCGCCGAAGACGTTGGTGGCGTCCTCGAGGCCGATAATCAGGTCGGCGATATTGCCTTCCATCACCTTCTGCTGCTTCAGCACGTCCTCGATGCGGGCATTCTCGATGTCGAAATTGGCGTCGCCGATCTTCTTGTCGGCGGTGGCGAGCGTGTCGAGCACAGTACCGGACTGCTCGATCTTGGTGCGCATGTCCTCAACGACCTGCTTGGTCTTGGCAATCTCGGCGTCGAAATTCTGCAATGTCGCCATTGGGGCCTCCCGCTTCGGCATCGGTTTCGTTTCGCAAACCGCCGCGAATATATGTGCCGGGTTTGGCGAATGAAAGACGGAAGACATGGGATTACAGGAAAACAAAAGAATTTCAGGAGGCCGACCGCAGGATAGTCAGGCAATGATTACGGTGTAACTGCCGTCCAATCAGACACCGCTTCAACCGCGGCTGGACTTTAGGTCGGGAGCGACGCTCAGGGCTTGGGATCGGCCTTGAGGTAGGCGATGACATTGGCGATGTCGTCGTCGCTGGTCAGGCCGGAGAAGGCCATTTTGTTGCCGGGGACCTTCTGCCGCGGCGCGCGCAGGTATTCGGCGAGGTTTGCTTCGTCCCAGACCAGGCCGGCGGCGCCGGCGTCCTTCATCCCCTGCGAGTAGCGGCTGAGATAACTGTCCGCGGTGCCGGCGCTGCGGCCGACGACACCCAGCAGATGCGGGCCGACCTTGTCGTGGTCGCTCGTGGGCTCATGACAGGCCATGCATCTGTTGAAGACTTTCTTGCCGAGAGCGGCATCGCCGTCGGCATGCGCGGCAAGAGCGCCGGCGATGAGGAAAGCAGTTGCAGATGAGATGGCTCGAAGCATGGGAACTCCCCGACGGCTCTGGCTGAGAGGTTCTGAAATAGCAAGCAGGCCTTAAATAAGCGCCGCACGATGGCGCGATTGGCGAACGAATGTCGGCCGGGAGGTCGGATGAAGGCAATAGCGCTAGTCAGGTTCTGGTGAAGCCGATGAAATCGTCGGGCACGGCGCGGCCCATTTCCTCTTCCCAATGGCGGCGGCAGAGCGAGACATAGACATCCTTGCCGATCGCCACCTGTTCGCCCTGTTTCGCCACCTTGCCGTCGGCGCCGAGGCGCACCACCATCGTCGCCTTGCGGCCGCAACGGCAGATGGTGCGCACCTCGCGCAGGTCGTCGGCGATTGCCAGCAGGGTGCGCGATCCGGAAAACAGCTTGCCTTGGAAATCGGTGCGCAGGCCGTAGCACATGACCGGGATGTTCAGCCGGTCGGCGATGCGGGCGAGTTGCCAGACTTGCTCCTCTTCGAGGAACTGCGCCTCATCGACGAAGACGCAATGGACCGTGGCGTGGTCGTGATGCTCGGCGACCCGGGCGAACAGGTCGTCGCCGTCGCGGAACATCTCGGCTTCCGTCTCCAGGCCGATGCGCGACGAGATCAGCCCGGTATCGCCCTTGCGGTAGTGGCCGGCGATGAACAGCATCGTCGTCATGCCGCGCTCGCGGTAATTGTACGAGGCCTGCAACAGCATCGTCGTCTTGCCGGCATTCATCGTCGCATAATGGAAGTACAGCTTGGCCATGCCGTCCTTTTAAGCCGAGTTGCAACAAAGCGGGGAGGGGGAGCGCCTACATTCCACCGGGAAAAGACGACTTCCATCCGGAAAGCGGCGGGCGTGTCGCTGATCGGCCAGCCTGCGCCGTTGTTCGTGATTGCCTTAGTGCTTGAAACCGCAGCAGAATGATGTTTGGCTGACGGAACAAAGGCGGAGATAAAACCGTCGCGTCGCTTCACCGAGAACTGAAATGGGAGAATTTTCATGTCGCGTATGAGTTCATTCGTCGCCGGCCTCGGCCTGGCGGCTTTTCTATCCACGACTGGGGCCTTCGCCGGCGATCCGGAAAGCTGCAAGACGGTGCGGCTGTCCGATGTCGGCTGGACCGACATCCAGGCGACCACCGGCGTCGCCTCGGTGCTGCTCACGGCGCTGGGCTACGAGCCGCAGGTGATCCAGCTTTCGGTGCCGGTGACCTATGCGTCGCTGAAGAACAAAGACCTCGACGTGTTCCTCGGAAACTGGATGCCGTCGATGACCAACGACATCAAGGACTATGCCGCCGAAGGCTCGGTCGAGACCGTCAGCGAAAATCTCAGCGGTGCCGGCTACGGCATCGTCGTTCCGACCTATGTCGCCGATGCCGGTGTCAAGACGCTGACCGATCTCGGCAAGTTCAAGGACAAGTTTGACGGCAAGATCTACGGCATCGAGGCCGGCAATGACGGCAACCGCATCATCCTCGACATGATCAAGGATCCGAAGACCAATCTCGAAGGCTTCGAACTGGTCGAATCTTCCGAGGCCGGCATGCTCACCCAGGCCGAGCAGTCGATGAAGAACAATGAATGGATCGCCTTCCTCGGCTGGACGCCGCATCCGGTGATGGGCGCCATGAAGATCACCTATCTCGAGGGGATGGGCGATAGCGGCTTTGGTGCTGCCACCGTGCATACCAATGTACGCAAGGGCTACATGAGCGAATGCCCGAACGCCGGCAAGTTCATCGCCAATCTGAAGTTCAACCTGGACATGGAAGGCGAGATGATGGACGCGATCCTGAAGGGCGGCGATGCCAATACGGTCGCGACCGACTGGCTGAAGAAGCACCCGGACGCGGTCGCTCCCTGGATCGCCGGCGTCACCACCTTCGACGGCGGCGATGCGGCGGCTGCGGTGAAAACGGCGCTCGGAAGCTGACCCGACCATCTGGCATGACGAGACAAGGGGCAGCCACGGTAGAAATGGCTGCCCTTTTTCGTATCCTGTGACAAGATGACCGTCCGGCGAAGGACGGCGCCGGCAGAAGAGGGGCTAGATGGATCCGATCTCCAAATTCCTGGTCAGTTACAAGATTCCCATCGGGGCATGGGGGAAGGCGTTTTTCGGCTTTCTCACCGACAATTTCGACACCATCTTCAGGGCTTTTTCCAACAGCCTCAACTTCCTGCTCGACGGCATCGTCGACGGGCTGCTGTTGCTGCCGCCGGTTCTGCTGATCGCGCTGATCGCTCTGCTCGCCTATTTCCTGCAGCGCTCGAAAGGCCTGGCTTTGGCGGTATTCATCGGATTGCTGTTCATCCTCAACCAGAACCTGTGGAAGCAGACGGTGGAGACGCTGGTGCTGGTGGTCGCCGCCGCCGCCGTGTCGATGGCCATCGGCGTGCCGCTCGGCATCTGGGCCGCGCACAAGCCGAAGGTGTATCGCGTCATGCTGCCGGTGCTCGACCTGATGCAGACATTGCCGACCTTCGTCTACCTGATCCCGGTGCTGACCCTGTTCGGCCTCGGCAACGCGCCCGGCCTGATCGTCACCATCATCTTCGTCATCCCGACCTCGGTTCGGCTCACCCATCTCGGCGTCACCTCAGTGCCGAAATCGATCGTCGAGGCGGGCGAGGCGTTCGGCGCCACCAAGCGCCAGCTGCTGTGGAAGGTCGAGCTGCCTTCGGCGCTGCCGACCATCATGGCTGGGCTGACCCAGTCGATCATGCTGTCGCTGTCGATGGTGGTGTTCGCCGCCCTGATCGGCGCCGGCGGCCTCGGTACGGAAATCAACCGGGCGCTCGGTTCGCGCAGGATCGACCTCGGGCTTGAGGCAGGGCTGGCGATCGTCGTGCTCGCCATCGTGCTCGACCGGATGACGCGCATCGGCGTGGGAGGCAAGAAATGACCGTCGCCGTCGATTTCAGGAATGTCGACATCGTCTTCGGCGCCGACCAGGCCGGCTCGCTGGCGCTGATCGACAGCGGCGCCACCCGCGCCGAGATCCTCGAACAGACCGGCAACGTGCTGGGCTGCGCCGGCGCCAGCCTCACCGTGAACGAGGGCGAGATCTCGGTGCTGATGGGGCTTTCCGGCTCCGGCAAATCGACGCTGCTCAGAGCCGTCAACCGGCTGAACGTCGTCTCGCGCGGCCAGGTGCTGGTCAAGGACGGCGACGGTACGGTCGACGTCGTCACCTGCGACGAGGCGACGCTTCGGCGGCTGCGGCAGAAGCAGGTGGCGATGGTGTTCCAGCAGTTCGGCCTGCTGCCGTGGCGCACGGTGGAGGAGAATGTCGGCCTTGGCCTCGAGCTCGCCGGCGTACCCGAAGCCGAGCGCAAGGAGCGGGTGAACAGGCAACTGAAGCTGGTTCATCTCGACCAGTGGTCGAAGAAATATGCGCATGAGCTGTCCGGCGGCATGCAGCAGCGCGTCGGCCTGGCGCGCGCCTTTGCCACCGAGGCGCCGATCCTGCTCATGGACGAGCCGTTCTCGGCGCTCGATCCGCTGATCCGGACCAAGCTGCAGGACGAGTTGCTGCAGCTCCAGGCCGAGCTGAAGAAGACCATCATCTTCGTCAGCCACGACCTCGAGGAGGCGCTGAAGATCGGCACCCATATCACCATCATGGAAGGCGGGCGCATCGTGCAAACAGGCGCGCCGGAAGACATCGTGCTGCGGCCCGCCAACGACTATGTCCGCGACTTCATCGCCAATGTGAACCCGCTCTCGGTGCTGACCGCGTGGAACGTCATGCGCGACCGACGCGACCTCGAACATGGCGAGAACGGCTGGGTGTGGCTCGACCGGCGCAGGACGACACGTTTCAAGATCGACGAGCATGGGCTGGTGGCGGCGGCCGAGCGCGACGGCAAGCCGGCGGTCTGGGTGTCCTGCGCCGATGTCGAAGCCCAGCCGGAGGAGACGGCTCAGGTATTCTGGGCCAATCCCGGCACCTCGCTGAAGACCGTGATGCTGGCCATGCATCGCTCGCAGACCGCACCCGTCGCGCTATTCGACGAGCAGTCGCGCTTCGTCGGCGCCATCGGCGTCAGGGATGTGTTGAGCGCGGTGTTGCGAAGATAGTTTTTCTCCTTGGGGAGAGAACCAAGACCAAACGCCGAGTTCTGTCGCGCCCCCCTCTGTCCTGTCGGACATCTCTCCCACTTGGGGGGAGATCGGCGGCTTCGCGGACGGCTCTCACATTCCAACGTTTGTAATTGGCGAAATCGGCGATGACGGCCAATCTCCCCACCTGTGGAGGAGGTGTCCAGCAGAACAGAGGGGGGCGCGAAGGAACGCCGGCTTAGCCCGATACGCAAGCTAAACCGCCAGCGGCAGGCGCAGCTCCGTCATCAGGCCGCTATCGGGATGGTTGGACAGGCTGACTTCGCCGCCGGCGCTACGGGCGATGTTGCGGGCGATGGTCAAGCCGAGGCCGAGGCCGCCGGTCTGACGGCTGCGCGACTGTTCCAGGCGCACGAACGAGCCGAACACGGCGTCGAGCTCGGCTTGCGGGATGCCCGGACCCTCGTCATGGATCGCCAGCGTGATTGTCTTGCCTGATTGACGCAGGCTGAGATGCGCCCTCTTGCCATAGGTCACCGCGTTCTGGACGAGGTTGGTGACACAGCGCCGTAGCGCGACCGGCTGCGCGACGCAGATCAGGCCGCGCGAGCGCGCGTCCTCATTGTCGAAGGAGACCTCGTCGAAGCCGTCGGCGATCGATTCTACCAGCGACCAGAAATCGATCCTCTCGCTCTTCTCCTCGGTCACCTCGAAAGTGGCGAAGTCGATGACCGAGCTGGCAATGCCTTCGATGTCGGCGAGGTCGTGCGCCAGTGCGGCGCGCACGGACGAATTCCTCAGCAGTTCGAGGCGCAGCCGCATCCTGGTCAACGGCGTGCGCAGGTCGTGCGCCAGTGCGGCGGCAAGATGCTCGCGGTCCTCGACGTAGGCGCGCAGTCTTGCCTGCATGGCATTGACCGCCTTTGCCGCGGTACGCACCTCGCGGCTGCCGCTCTCGGCGATCGGCGGGCTCTTCAGGTCCTCGCCGATCCGCTTCACCGCGGTCTCCATCATCCGGTAGGGCGCCGTCAGCCGGCGCAGCGACCAGATCGAGGAAGCCACCACCAGCCCGGCGATCAAGGCATAGAGTGGCAGGCTATCGAAGCTCAATATCGGCCCGGCCGGCGTGTTCGGCTCGGTGAAGTTCAGCCATTGGCCGTCGGCAAAGCGAAGCGAAGCGGTCAGCTTGTCGCTCTGGGCGAAATCGGCCGCCAGCACCAGCAGGTCGCGCTCGACCTGGCCAATATCGGGACCGGCGACCGTCCCGCCGGGAGCGTCGGCTTCGTGCGTTGCCGGGTCGCGGCGGACCCGCGCGTCGGTGATGCCGAACTTCGATAGCCGGCCGACCAATATGTCCTCCAATTCGGCCAGCTCGTCGTCGCCGGCTATCGAGGAAGTAACGGCAGGCGTGTTGGAAACGGTGAGCGCATAAGTGGCGTTGAACAGGCCGGACGCCGTCGCCTTGCGCTGTTCGGGGGTGGCGTCATGCATCAGCTGTACCAGCGAGAAGGCGCGGTCGTTCAGCCGGTAGAGATCGACGACGTCATTGGCGGCGGCACGGTCGCGCGAAACGATGTAGAGGGTCGCGATCTGGCTGATCAGCAGGCCGGCTATGACGATGAGCAGCACCCAGACCGGCAGTGTTTGTGGCAGAATACGTCTCATTCGGCGGTCGTCTCAGGCAGGAACTGGTAGCCGCCGCTGCGCACAGTCAAGATCAGCTTCGGCGTTTTCGGGTCATCCTCCATCTTGCGCCGCAGCCGGCTGACCAGAATGTCGACGCTGCGGTCGAAACTGTAGCCGCTGTCGCCGCCGGACAGCTCGATCAGCTGCTCGCGGCTCAGTACGCGTTGCGCGCTCTTGACGAAGGTCTGCAGTAGATTGAATTCGGCCATCGTCAGCTCGATCCTGACGTCGCCGGGCGCCATCAGCCGGCGGCGCGAACAGTCCATCGTCCAGCCGGCGAAATGGTAGATCTGCCGCGAGGCCGCGCGTCGCGGTTCGGCGGCGCCATTGCGTCTCAAGACGGCACGAATGCGTGCGAGCAGCTCGCGCGGATCGAAGGGTTTCGGCACGTAGTCGTCGGCACCCATCTCCAGCCCAACCACGCGGTCGGTAGTTTCGGTAACCGCGGTCAGCATGATGATCGGCGTCGAATAATTGGCGCGCAACTCGCGGCAGAGCTCCAGCCCGCTCTTGCCGGGCAGCATGACGTCCAGGACGATCAGGTCGACCTGGGCGCGGCGTAGGATGGTCTCCATCTCGGTGCCGTCGGCGGCGACCGATGTATGCAGCCCTCGCTTCTGGAAAAATTCCTGAAGCAGGTCGCGAATGCCCTTGTCGTCGTCGACGATCAGTATGTGGGGGTCGGATTTCACAGGGAACCTGTCATTTGTGGATCGCCCAAGCGCTGCTTCGGCTGTCAGCCAGACGATAGAATTCAGGCCATAAGTTGGCCAGTGGAGATCGGCGGCCCGATCCGGGCTGCCCAGAAACAATCCAGAAACAAAATTCTACAATCCGGAAAAACTGCCGAAAAAAATCAAAGGCATAAGTGGTGCCGTGGCGGTCAGGTCATCGGCTGCGACACGCGTTACGGGATTACGGACAGACCAATGCAAAGGTTCTCGATCAGTCTGATGGGTGCGTTGCTTTCCATTTCGCTCGTCACGGTCGCGGTCGAACATGCCGATGCAAAACTGGCCGATGCGAAGGTGGCCAATGCAAAGGCGGCCGATGCAAAGGTGGCGACCACCCGCAGCGAGCGTTGCATCGATCTGAACCGCCAGTTTGACGAAGCCCTCGAAACCCATGCCGCGGCAACGCAGGTCACCGCGGCGAAAGCACTTCAAAGAAAGGGAAACCGGTTCTGCGCCAACAAGAAACAGGCACAGGGAATCCGGATGCTCGCGAACGCTTTGAAGCTGCTTGGAGTGACACCGATCGATCCCGTTCAGTGACACTCAATCCGATCTGCACAAAAAGGAAGTGAAGCCATGAAAAAGTCCCTCCTCTCCGCCCTCGGTCTCGCCATCGCGCTGGCCGTCTCGATGCCGGTTCTCGGCGCCAGCAGCGCCAATGCCGCGACCACCACCCCGGCTGCGACGACAACGACGACCGCTGCGCCGGCCAAGGCCGTGAAGAAGGTCGCTGCCAAGAAGACCGTCAAGAAGCACAAGAAGCACGCGGTCAAGGCAGCCCCGAAGGCCTGATCAAGCGACATCTTTCTACCCTACGAGAAGACCGCTCCAGTTGCGATTTGCCTGGAGCGGTCGTCTTTTTTGTTGCGTGCATACAATAGGGCCAGGCCCGGCCCACACCCCCGGTTGAACGCCAGACGGCAGTTCCCACATAGGCACGGACTTTGAACTGCGCCTGCCGGGAAGCCGATCGCGCGCGGTTGAATGGACGACCGCTTTTGTCCATGTCAAAATGACCGCAAAGCTGTCGTACGCAATTGCCGGTCCAATGCCTGAAATCACGACAAAACCCCGTACCAGCACGAAGCCGAAGGTCGAACGGCCGAAGCTCTACAAGGTCATCCTGGTCAACGACGATTTCACGCCGCGCGAGTTCGTCGTGACGGTGCTGAAGTCCGAGTTCAAGCTCAGCGAAGACCAGGCGCATAGGATAATGATCACCGCGCACCGGCGCGGCGTCTGCGTTGTCGCCGTCTTCACCAGGGATGTCGCCGAGACCAAGGCGGCGCGGGCAACCGATGCCGGCAAGGCCAAGGGCTACCCGCTGATGTTCACGACGGAGCCGGAGGAGTAGGGCGGTTCGCTTTCTTCCTTCTCCCCTTGTGGGAGAAGGTGGCCGCGCGAAGCGCGGTCGGATGAGGGGTGTTCCAGCTTGGCAACGACGGCACTCCGTCCAACACCCCTCAACCGTCTTGGCGCTGCGCGCCAATCAACCTTCTCCCACAAGGGGAGAAGGATAAACCGCGTTACCGCCCTTCGCGGTACCACATCGAGCCCATCGCCAGAAGCAGCAGGCCGAGGCCGAGGAAGCCGCCGAACAGCGGCACGCGCGAGACGGCCTTGAGTACGCTGTCGTCGGTGGTGCGCAGGCCGATCCAATCATCGCCGGAGGCAGCGCCCGAGGAACGGACCGGGACTACGGATGGCAGCGTGACGGTGCTGGTGAGAGTGCCAAGTGCTGAGGCCGGCGCCAGCCGGCGAACGCTGCCGCCGGTTGCCTCAGCCGGTGGTTCCAGCCGGTTCTCGGTGGAGACGACGTCGGTGAATTCCGGGGCGTTGACCGGCCCGACATGGGCCAATGCCGTCAGGTCGCCATTGCCGACCTGATAGAGACCGATTTCGTTGGTCTCGACGCTGCCGAGGAAGACGCCTGGTTCGGATTTCTCGAGCCTGACGATCAGTGCCTTGCCGGACGGCGTGATGACTTGCGCCGGGCCGGGGTCGTCGCTCATCGTCTGGCGGCGGATTTCAAGCACCATGCCGCGGCCGTCGGCGGTCAGCCGCTCTTCCTCGAGTTCGGGCTCCTTCATCAGCCAGTGGGCGATGCGCCGGTAGAGCTGGACATGGGGGCCGCCGCCCTCGAAGCCGCGCGCCCACAGCCAGCCTTGGTCGGACAGAAGCATGCCGACGCGGCCTTCGCCCTTGCGGTCGAGCAGCAGCAGCGGCCGGTTGTCGGCGCCCTTCATCACCACCTCGCCCTCGGGGTTCTCGACGCCGATGGTGCGGAACCAGCGGCTCCAGTGCGGCGGCTCGGTCGCGGAGCCGTCGAGCCCACGCGTTACCGGATGACGCTGGCCGGTATCGGTGAGGCGCGGATAGAAGGCCTTGTCGATGACCTCGCCGGTCGGCATTGCCGGCAGCGCCGACATCAGCGGCGTGCGGGCGATCGAGCTTTCGCCGGCATATTCGGGGCCTGCCGCGATCAGTAGCGCGCCGCCCTTTTCGACATACTCGGAGATGTAGTCGTAATAGAGGATCGGCAGCACGTCGCGGTGCTGATAGCGGTCGAAGATGATCAGGTCGAAATCCTTGATCTTCTCGACGAACAGCTCGCGCGTCGGGAAGGCGATCAGCGACAATTCGTTGATCGGCGTGCCGTCCTGCTTTTCCGGCGGGCGCAGGATGGTGAAGTGCACGAGGTCGACCGAAGCGTCGGATTTCAGCAAATTGCGCCAGGTGCGCTCGCCGGCATGCGGTTCGCCGGAAACAAGCAGCACGCGCAGATTTTCGCGGATGCCGTCGATCAGCGCGATGGCGCGGTTGTTGGTGTCGGTGAGTTCGCCCGGCTCGTGGTTGATGGCGAGTTCGACAATGTTGCGCCCGGCGCTGGGAATGGTCACCTGCAGCGGCATCGCCTGGCCGATGTTGGCGTGCTCGACCGATACCTGCTCGCCGTTGACCGATACGCGGACATCGACCGGGCCGGTTTCGTTGTTGGTGGCGATGACGCGATAGGTCATGTCGAGCGGCTTGCCAACGAGGCCGAAGCGCGGCGCATTCTCGAAGCGGATGCGGCGGTCCTTCTCATGCTCGTTGCCGGTAATCAGCGCGTGCAGCGGGGCATTGAAGTCGGGTGCGCCGGACGGCGCGTCATGCACCTCGCCATCGGTGATCATGATGGCGCCGCCGATGCGCGATGGCGGCACGTCGCGGAAAGCATTTTCGAGCGAGGAAAACAACCGCGTCTCGGTGCGCTCGTCAGCGGCTTCGGACTTGCCGGCTTCGACGACACGGACGTCGAACTGCTTGAAGCGGCCGAGACGCTGCTGAAGCCCGGCCAACGCCGCGTCAGTCTGCTTGGTGCGGTCGCCGATATCCTGGCTCTGGCTGCGATCGACGACGACGGCGACGATGCTTTTCAGCGGCTCGCGCTCTTCGTCGAGGAACACCGGATTGAGCAGCGCCGCAGCCAGCGCAATCAGGGCTGCCAGGCGGAAGACCGCGCCGCGCTGGCGAAACCAAAGGCCGGCGAGGGACAGCAGCAGCAGCGGCACCAGAACCACGGCGAGCAGCGGCCAGGTGATGAGCGGTTCGAAGGCGAGCGACCAGTTCATGGTCTATTGCCCCAGCCGTTCGAGCAGCACCGGGACGTGCACCTGATCGGATTTGTAGTTGCCGGTCAGCATGTACATCATAATGTTGACGCCGGCACGCAGCGCATAGATGCGCTGCATCGGATCCGAAGGCACCGTCGGCAATAGCGGGTCGCCATTCTCGTCGACGGCCCAAGCGCCGGCGAAATCATTGGCGGTGATCATGATCGGAGAAACGCCGTCGCCGGTGCGCACCGGGCGGTTCTCGGTGTTGCTGGCTTCGAGCGATGCCTCGACCCAAAGCGGGCTGCCGGCAAAACGGCCAGGAAACTCCGGAAGGATATAGAAGGATTTGGTCAGCACGTGGTCCGACGGCACCGGCTCCAGCGGTGGCACGTTGAGGTTGCCGAGGATGTCGCGCAGCCGCTCCGTCGCCGGGCTGGTCGAATCCGCACCAATGCCATTGGCGAACTGGTCGCGGGTGTCGAACAAGACCGTTCCGCCCTGCTGCATGTAGGCGTCGATGCGGGCGATGGCGGCCTCGCTGGGCATCGGGGCCGAGGGATCGATCGGCCAGTAGATCAGCGGATAGAAGGAAAGTTCGTCCTTCGAGATGTCGACGCCGGCCGGTGCTCCGGGTTCGAGCGCGGTTTTTTCGATAAGAAAGCGGGTCAGGCCTTCGAGCCCGGCGCGGCTGATCGAATCGACACCCGGCTCGCCGGTCAGCACATAGGCGATCCGGGTCTTTGAAATGTCCCCGATCGCCTCCGTATCTCCCGGTTTGGCGTCGTCGGCGCGCGCGACGTCCGCGTGGCCAATCAAAGCGCCGAGCGCAATCAGCAGGACGGCTGCCGTGGCCGCAGCGCCGGCACGGCGCGGCCGGCGCGACAACAGGCCGCCCATCCAGAATACGGCAAGCGTGTCGAGCACCATCAGCACCAGAGCGGCCGTGACAAGCGGACCTTTGAGGTTGTGCTGCTCGTCGAAGGCATACTGGATGGTGGTGACCGGTACCGTGATTTCAGGCCGGGTCAGCGGCGTGAATGCGCTGTCGCCACCGAGCAGATTGTGAGCGAACACTCCCGTCTCCGAGCCGTAGAGGCCGGGCGGGTTTTCCAGCGTCACCGGCAGCGGGCCGGCGCCGGGCACCAGCGGCCTGGCATCCGGCGTCGGCGGCACCAGCGTGCCGTCGGCAGCGATCATGCGATAGGGTGCCAGCGACGTGGCGGCTGCCTCGGCATTGGCGACCGCCGAGCCCTGGTTGCGCGACAATTGCACGATGCGCCGCAGCATCTCGACGAAGCTGCCGGAGATCGGCAGGTTGGACCACGTCGCCTCGGGGGTGACGTGGAACAGTACGAGGGTGCCCTTGTCCTTCTTCATCCCGGTCACCAGCGGCGTACCGTCGGCAAGCGTGGCCCAGGTGCGCTCGACAATGTCGGGCGTCGGCTCGGCCAGCACCTGCCTGGTAACGGTGACCTCGGTCGGCGGCGCGAGGTCGGCGAAGGGACCGGTTTTCGGGAATTCGGTGACCGGCTGCGGCGCCGTCCATGACAGCGCGCCGCCAAGCGATCGCTCGCCGGTGCGCAGCCGGACCGGCAGCAGATCGTCGTCATTGCCGGCAGCGGCCAGCCGCGAACCGGCAAAACGCACCAGCGTGCCGCCCTTGTCGACCCAGTCGACCAGCCTCTGCCGCGCCTGTTCCGGAATGGTGCCGACATCAGCCATGACGATCATCGCCGGTTTCTGGTCGAGCAGTTGCGGGATGGCGTCGGCGAGATCGACGCTCGACGGCTCGACGAGATCGGCGAAGGGCTGCAGGGCGCGGCGAATGTAGTAGAGCGGCGACAGCAGCGGTTGCGCCTGATCAGCCTCGGACTGCGACAGCAGCCCGACGCGGCGGCGTTTTGAGCTCTCATCGAGCACGCGGACGGCACCGGCCTGGCGCTCGCCATCGAGCGCGATGTAGGCGAAGTCGTTGCGCAGTTCGAACGGCACCGCCATCGTGCCGGTTGCGGTGGTTCCGCCCGGGGCAAAGGTCAGCGTCGCGTCGGCAATGCGGCGCCCCTTGTCGTCGAACGCGCCGGCCGTCACCTGTGCAGGTGCCGGATCGCCCGGTGCGCGGATGGCGGTCAGGGCGAAGCCGTCGACCTGGTTGTCGGCGCCGGTCAGGCCGGTCAGCGACAGCCGGTCGGAGACGGCCCAGACGACACGTGCCGCGTTCTTTGACAACAACGTGTTGAAGGCGGCTTCGTCGCCTTGCGCCGCCAAGCCATCGGCGAGCACTGCGACGCTTGCGCCCGGCAGCGACTCCAGGGCTGACGCGACGCGGGCGTAGACGGCGGGGCGGTCGGTCGGGATCGGCCGCGGCTTTGCCGCGCGCAGCCGGTCGAGCGCGGCAGCGGCATCGAAGGGACCGATCTCGGCATTCGGCTTCTCGGCGGTGAAAGCGATGAGCACCGGCACGCCGTTCGAATTGGCATCGGCGATCAGCCGCTCGGCGGTGGCGACCCGCTTGCCCCAGTCGGCGGCACTTGCCCAGTCATTGTCGATCACCAGCGCCAGGGCGGCGCCTTCGGCCGGCAGCTTTTCGCGCGGGTTGAAGACGGGTTCGGCAAGTGCTGCCACGACAAGCGCGGCCATCAGCAGCCTGAGCAGCGTCAGCCACCAAGGGCTCTGCTGCGGCGTTTCTTCGCGCCTCAGCACGCGGGCGAGAATCCTGAGCGGCGGAAACACCTCGGCTTGCGGCCTGGGCGGGGTCAGCCGCAGAAGCCACCAGATCACCGGCAGCGCCAGCAGGCCCCACAGCACCATCGGCGCCCCGAAGGAGAGCGGCAGCCAACTCATGCGCGGGCCCTCCCGGCAAAGCTGCCTTCGGCGGTCATCGCCATGTGGATGCGCACCAGCGCCTCGGAGGCAAGGCGATCGGTATGATTGACGGTAAAGCTCCAGCCAAGCCGTTTGCACCAGGCGGCCAGTTCCTGGCGGCGGGCGGCATAAAGCAGGCGATATTCCTCGCCCAGCATTTCGGCGCGGCCGGCGGTCAGCTTGTCGCCGGTCTCAGGATCGGTGAATTCGGTGCGCCCGGCATAGGGGAAGCTTTCCTCGGCCGGATCGGCGACCTCGACCAGATGGGCGCGCACGCCGTGGCGGGCGGGAACGTCCAGCCACGCAATAGTGTCCTCGACGGGGTCGAGGAAATCGCTGACGAGGACGATGTCGCAGAACCGGCGAATGCCGGATAGATCGGGCTTTGCCGGCAGGTCGCCGGCGTGCATCAGTTGCGCCGCGATGCGCTCGGCGCCATTGCGGGCGGTGAACGGGTCGGTCAGGCCCGGCCAGGCAATGCGCTCGCCGCTGCGCGACAAAAGCTCGGCCATGGCCAACGTCAGCACCAGGGCGCGCGATTCCTTGGAAACGCTGGCCCCGGTCGATTTGTAGAGCATGGAAGGCGAGGGATCGGCCCACAGCCACACCGTGTGGGCAGCCTCCCATTCACGGTCGCGGACATAGGTGTGGTCGTCGCGAGCGGAACGGCGCCAGTCAATGCGCGAGGAATCGCCTTCGACATAGGGCCGGAACTGCCAGAAATTCTCGCCGATACCGCGCTTGCGGCGGCCATGCCAGCCGGCAATTACCGTGTTGACGATGCGGCGCGCCTCGACCAGCAGGTCCGGCACCAACGAAGCCCGCAACCGGCCTCTGGCGAGCGCATCGCGCGTCGCTGCCGGTGCCTGCGCTTCACCGATGCGCGCCATCAAATCCCTTTCGCGAGCTTCGCCACAACATCGCGAACCGTGGTGCCCTCGGCGCGGGCGGCGAAGGTAAGCGCCATGCGGTGCTGCAGCACCGGCTCGGCCAGCGCGCGGACGTCGTCGACCGACGGCGCCAGCCGGCCGTCATAGAGGGCGCGGGCGCGGGTGCACAGCGTCAGCGCCTGGCTGGCGCGCGGGCCTGGGCCCCAGGCGACGTGCTTGTCGGTATCGGCGTTGCCCTGGCCGGGGCGCGCTGAGCGCACCAGCTTGAGGATCGCCTCGACGACGCTTTCCGGCACCGGCATACGGCGGATGAGCGTCTGGATGTCCTTCAGCCGCGCCGGCTGCAGCACGTTTTCAGCCTTGGCATCCTCGATACCGGTGGTTTCCAGCAGGATGCGGCGCTCCGCCTCGATCTCGGGGTAGAGGATATCGACCTGCATCAGGAAGCGGTCGAGCTGCGCTTCCGGCAGCGGATAGGTGCCTTCCTGCTCCAGCGGGTTCTGCGTCGCCAGAACGTGGAACGGTGACGGCAGATCATGGCGCACGCCGGCAATGGTGACGTGGTATTCCTGCATCGACTGCAGCAGCGCCGACTGGGTGCGTGGCGAGGCGCGGTTGATCTCGTCGGCCATCAGCAGTTGCGCAAAGATCGGCCCGGAAATGAAGCGGAAGGAGCGCTTGCCGAATTCATCCTGCTCCATCACTTCGGAGCCGAGAATGTCGGATGGCATCAGGTCGGGCGTGAACTGGATGCGGCGCGAATCGAGGCCGAGCACGATGCCCAGCGTTTCGACCAGCTTGGTCTTGGCGAGGCCGGGCACGCCGACCAGCAGTGCATGGCCGCCGGCCAGCAATGCGACGAGCGTGCGCTCGACGACGCTTTCCTGGCCGAAAATGACCCGGCCGACGCCGTCACGGACCCTCGAAATGTCGGCCAGCGCTTTCTCGGCCTGCGCCACCATGTCCTTTTCGCTGATTGGGCTTTCCTTGATCATAACGCTCATGCAGCATCGATCCTTCTGTTGGAAACACCGCTTGGCACCTTGGTGCCGCAGAGAATGCCGCGATTCGGCTTCGCATGCGCCTGCAATGAACTTAAATCACAGACTTAGGCTGACAAGCGGAACAACAGTGACTATTTCGTGACCATGACGGAAGCCGCCGACCATCGTGAAGAGAGCCTGACGGCCGCGACCGAGGCGCGGGGGCTGGAAGCGCTGGTCTCGCGCGCGACGCGCGCCGGTAAGGGGCCGGCGCCGGTGGAACGCTGGAATCCGGCATTTTGCGGCGATCTCGACATGGAAATCAAGCAGGACGGCACCTGGTTCTATCTGGGAACGCCGATCGGCCGGATGCCGCTGGTGCAGCTTTTTTCCTCAGTGCTGCGCAAGGACGTGGACGGCAGGACTTACCTGGTGACGCCGGTGGAAAAGGTCGGCATCCGCGTCGCCGACGCGCCCTTCATTGCCGTCGAGATGGACGTGTCGGGCGCCGGCGACGGACAAATCATCACCTTTCGCACCAATGTCGGCGACGTGGTCGAGGCTGGGGCGGGACACCCGCTGCGCTTCGTCGATGAGGACGAGACAGGTGGCCTGAAGCCTTATGTGCTGGTGCGCGGGCGGCTGGAGGCGCTGGTGGCACGGCCGGTGATGTACGAGCTGGTCGAGCACGGCGAAGAGATCGACATCGGTGGCAAGAGGATGTTTGCCGTCCGTTCCAAAGGCGAGGTCTATCCAATCATGCCGGCTGAGAAACTGAAACGGCTGAGCGCATGATGGACCGCCTATGATGGATCAGGTGATGCCGTTGCCGTTTTCCGTTGCCGGGTTTCGCCAGCGCGTCGCGGCGCAGCCGCTGGCGCATGCCGGCGACGATTTTGGCGACCACCGCTTCAATCCGGGCCATCCCAGGCTGAAGCTGGCCAAGGCGCTGCGCGATGCCGCCGTGCTGATCCCGGTGGTCGATCATGGCCATGAAGCCACGGTCCTTTTGACCAGGCGGGCCGAAAAGCTGCGCAACCATTCGGGGCAGGTGGCTTTCCCCGGTGGTACCATCGATCAAACCGATGCGAGCCCGGAAGCGGCGGCGTTGCGCGAGACATTCGAGGAGATCGGTCTCGATAGGGATTACATCGAGATCGTCGGCCGTCTGCCGGACTACGTTTCCGGCAGCGGCTATCGCATCGCCCCGGTGCTCGGGATTGTGCGGCCCGGTTTCAGCCTGACGCTGAATTCCGACGAAGTCCATGCCGTCTTCGAGGTGCCGCTGGGCTTTCTGATGGACCCCGCCAACCACACCAGAGACAGTCGCATGTGGAACGACCTCGAATGGTTCTATTACGAGATGCCCTATGGCGGCCAGCGCATCTGGGGCGTCACCGCGGGCATCATCCGTACGCTTTATGAAAGGCTCTATTCGTGAGCGATCCAGTGTCGATCGCGGGCAAGGCCGGGTGGCTCGGCGAACGCCACCTGCAGCGCCTGCTCGCGGCGCTGACTGATGGCGGCGAGGAGGCGCGTGTCGCCGGCGGTGCGGTGCGCAACACGCTCATCGGCCAGCCGGTCGCCGACATCGACATCGCCACCACCACGGTGCCCGAGGAAACCATCCGGCGCGCCGAGGCGGCAGGCTTCAAGACGGTACCGACCGGCATCGAGCATGGCACAGTCACCGCGGTCGGCCACGGCAAGGCCTATGAGGTCACCACGCTGCGTGCCGATATCGAAACCGACGGCCGGCGCGCCAAAGTGTCGTTCGGCCGCGACTGGAAAGCCGACGCTGAGCGGCGTGATTTCACCATCAATGCACTCTATGCCGAAGCCGATGGAACGGTCGTCGATCTGGTCGGCGGTATCGCCGATATCGAAGCGCGGAGGCTGCGATTCATCGGCGATCCGGAAGCCCGTATCCGCGAGGATTATCTGCGCATCCTGCGTTTCTTCCGTTTCTTCGCATGGTATGGCGACGGTAGGCCGGATGCCGAAGGGTTGAAGGCTTGTGCTCGGCTGAAGCAGGGGCTCGACCAGCTTTCGGTCGAGCGCGTCTGGTGGGAATTGAAGAAATTGCTGTCGGCGCCAGATCCGTCGCGGGCGCTGCTGTGGATGCGCCAGGCCGGCGTTCTGACCGCCGTTTTGCCGGAAAGCGAGAAATGGGGCATCGATGCCATCCACGGGCTGACCAAGACCGAGAAGGACCTGGCCTGGGCGCCGGACCCGCTGCTCAGGCTGGAATCCATCGTGCCGCCGGATGCCGCGCGCATGAAAACGCTTGCCGAGAGATTGAGGCTTTCCGTGAGCGAAGCAAGCCGGCTGCGGAATTGGGCGATCACGGCTGCCGTCGATCCGAAAACGACTGAAGGAGAGTTGGCGAAAAGGCTTTATTTTGGCGACCGCCAAGGCTTTGTCGACCGGTTGCGGCTGTTGCTCGCTTCCGCTCGAGCCCGCGCGGTCGAAGACAATGACGCACTGCTCGAAGCCGGCGGCTTCTCGCGCCTGCTTGCCTTCGCTGCAAAATGGCAAAACCCTGTTTTTCCGGTCAAGGGCGCCGATCTGACGACGCTTGGCGCATCACCGGGGCCGAAGCTTGGTGCAACGTTGAAGAATCTCGAAAAGGAATGGGTCGAGTCCGGTTTTGCGCTTGATCGCGGCGCGCTGCTCAAGCGCGCCGCGGAGGCACTCGAATCCTGACCGTCACGCTGCGTCGCGGACCTTTTCGATGCGCGAGCGGATCGCCTCGATCATCGTCTCGCGGATCACCGTCTCGCCGTGCGTCTCGCGCAGATGCTCGACGGCACGGCGCATGACCTCAGCCTCCTCCTCGGCGCGTGTGTGCCACTCGCAGCCGGGTACGAGCGACCCGCAATGGAATTCCTTCATCGGCTTCTCC
The DNA here is from genome assembly GCF_040319155.1 of Mesorhizobium sp. M0954. Classification (NCBI taxonomy): domain Bacteria; kingdom Pseudomonadati; phylum Pseudomonadota; class Alphaproteobacteria; order Hyphomicrobiales; family Phyllobacteriaceae; genus Mesorhizobium; species Mesorhizobium sp. M0954. The sequence goes on from NZ_JAMYNR010000001.1 coordinate 482,810, forward strand.
TCATCTCCTCCTTGGAGCGCCGCGCAGCGCACTGACACGGAAGCTCCAGACCTTTGATTGCGCGATCCGGAAACCGCGTACGGTATCCGGGCTACACGCTGGCCAGCTAAGCATAACACGATCGAACGGTTTTGGTTGCCTTAGAGTGCCGTGCGTCCAAGCCGACACGCGGCCCTCTGGTGATCGGGTTGCGAAAAGGCGGAGCATCGCTGCTCCGCCCTCTTACGCCACCCAGGAGTAAGACCTCGTCTTGCTCCAGCGGGCAGGACATCACTTCACGATCTTGACTGCCTCGGCAATTTTATCCTTGCCGCTCATATCCCACGTGACGCGGACCTTTTCGCCGACCTTCAGGCCAGGATCCTTGAAGGTCTGGGGCAACGTAAAGGTGGCTCCGTTATCCAGAACTAGGCTCATCGCCGTTCCATCAAAGCTTTTGATCGTGCCGGTGGTGTGCTTGACCGCAGCGAATGCGGCAGTACCAGAGGCGAGAACGGCAGTGGCGGCTGCGGTCATAATAAGCTTGCGCATGGCATGCTCTCCTGGAAAATACGGGCACCGCTTGGGAAAGGTGCCCGATTCAATCATGGGCCGTCCGGTCACGTCGGGTCGCGGCTCTCGGGAGTAAAGAACCGCCGGCGTTTCCCGGCCCGACGCGACAAATAGCCCAATCTTTACAATGATATATTAGACGAAAAAGATATTTTCTGGCGCGTCTTGCGCCACATTCGCCGTCAAATTCTGGGGATTTGGACCCGATTGCGGCTCACGTCGTGCTCACCGAGATTTTACGGCCATTTCGCTTCTGGCGGCAGGCTGGACAGGATCGAGGCGACATTGCCGCCGGTCTTTAGCCCGAAGATGGTGCCGCGATCGTGAAGCAAGTTGAATTCGACATAACGGCCGCGGCGGATGAGCTGCTCGTCACGGTCGCCATCGGTCCAGTTGTCATTGAAGTTGGCGCGCACCAGATGTTCGTAGACGACGAGAAAAGATCGCCCGACGTCCTGGACGAAGTTGAAATCGGCGTCCCAGCCGCCTTTGTCCTCATCCGAATGCAGCCAGTCGAAGAAGATACCGCCGGTACCGCGTGGCTCGTCACGGTGCGGCAGGTAGAAGTACTCGTCGCACCAGGCTTTGAATTTCACGTAGTCGGCGATCGCCGCGTTCTTCTCGCAGGCAAATTGCATCGCTCTGTGGAAGGTGATCGTGTCGGGGTCGTCCTGGCTGCGGCGGCGGTCGAGCACCGGTGTCAGATCGGCGCCGCCGCCGAACCACTGGCGCGAGGTGACGACCATGCGCGTGTTCATATGCACGGCCGGCACGTTGGGGTTCCACGGATGGGCGATCAGCGAAATGCCGCTTGCCCAGAAGGAGGGGTCCTCTTCGGCGCCCGGCATCTGCTTCCTGAATTCGGGGGAGAACTCGCCGTGGACGGTCGAGGTGTGGACGCCGACCTTCTCGAAGACGCGGCCGTGCATCATCGACATGATACCGCCGCCGCCCTTGCCGGCATCGCGTTGCCACGGCGTCTTTTCGAAGCGGCCGGGCGACCAGCTAGCCTGCGGCCCCTGCAGGTCCTGCTCGATCTGCTCGAAGCTGGCACAGATGCGCTCGCGCAACGTCTCGAACCACAGCCGTGCCTTCGTCTTCTTCTGTTCGATGTCGGCTGGCAGCCCCGCCGGTATCTCGGGTCGTTGCAAATCCTGTCTCCGGTTGCGGGCGCGCCCGACAAATGACTCGTCTTTTCCGGCCGCGATCCCTAATCTCTTGGGTGCAAGGGTCAAGTGTGAATGGAGTTCTTTCGTGCGCACCCCGGCAAGACCGCCGCTGGATGGCCTGAAGAAGAGGCTCGACCGTTCGCGCGCCGAGAACGCGCGCATGCCGCGCGACGGCTTCCTGCGCGAGACCTTCGTGCTGCCGCGCTCCGACGCTCGTCTCAAGGCGAAGGAATGGTTCGAGCGCTTTCCCAAGCAGGCCTATTGGACCGAGATCGAAAGCTGGTTCGAGCGGCCGGGCGACGTGATCGAGTTCACGATACGACGGTTGCCGGCAGCAGATTAAGGGATGTCACGACAAAAATAGATCGCGCAATTTTGGAGAATCTAGAATTAGGTTCTCACCAAGTAGCTTGCCGAATTTTTCGAAGCCCATTTTCTGCGCCTCATCGAAGCTCAAGGACGTATAGGGCGTTGGCATGCCGCCGGAATCGATCCGATAGATCACGATGAGCTGTGTCTCTTCTTCTGCTTGGATTAGATGTCCCAGCACTGAGGTTCCCTTCCGTATCGCACCATAATCGCACTGCTTCCATTTAGGATGCAACAATCAGCCGCCGCGCCCCGGTCCCCTCCCTTGCCAGCCGGTCGCCCTTGTTCCTCAACGGGCACTTGTCGATCGACATGCAGCCGCAGCCGATGCAGTCGGTCAGCCCGTCGCGCAGTTTCTTCAGCTGGGCGATCTTGTGGTCGAGCCCGTCGCGCCAGGCGGTCGAAAGCAAGTTCCAATCCTCGCGCGTCGGCGTCCGGCCCTCAGGCAGTGACGCAAGGGCCGTGCCGATCTCGGCCAGTGAGATACCGACCTCCTGCGCTACCTTGATGATCGCGACACGGCGCAGCACGTCGCGGCCGTAGCGCCGCTGGTTGCCTGACGTCCGGTGGCTGCGGATCAGCCCGCGGGCCTCATAGAAATGTAGCGCCGACACCGCCACACCGCTGCGCATGGCCACTTGGCCGACCGTCAATTCCGTTACCGGTGCCATCCCTCTTTTTCCGTTCCGATTTTTTCGCTTGACCTAAAGTTAAGTTGAGCTTGTAGCGAAGAAACCCGGGATCTGCAAACCAAGGAGATGGTGATGTGCGCCTGGGCCAGGATGACGGGAGACGGAGTGCCGTTATCCGAGTTGCCGGATGGCTTCACCCGCCACCATGGCGACGGAAAGCGCGACGTTGATGCTGCGCGCAGCGTCTTGCATGGGAATGGTCAATTGGGCATTCGCCGCTTGATGAACAAGATCCGGAACGCCTGCGGATTCGCGGCCGAACAGAAGAATGTCGTCATCGCCGAAGGCGAAGCTGGTGTAAGGGGTCGTGGCTTTGGTCGACAGCAGCACCAGCCGCCGCTTGGCAAGCTTGCGCCAGTCCTCGAAGGCGTGCCAGTCGACGTGCCGGGTGAGCGCCGCCATTTCGAGGTAGTCCATGCCGGCCCGTTTCAGCGCCCGGTCACCGAGCGGGAAGCCCGCCGGTTCGATGATGTCGACGCCGAGACCGAGGCAAGCGGCGAAGCGCAGGATTGTCCCGGTGTTGCCGGCGATATCAGGCTGGTAGAGCGCGATGCGGAGACGGTCGTTCATTTCCGCGTCTTTCTAATAAGTGGCAGATCAGCCACAGAGCTCTCGCGGTTTCGGAAATTCCTGGACTGGCGGGTGGTCATTTTCTGCGAAGTCGGTTATACGGCCAGCATTGTCAACCCGAACCGACGGAGGGGTAATTCATGATGGCCATGCACATCCACCACCCCTCTCGTGGGCTTACCAGCCCGACGGCGGTTTCGGTACGACGATTCTCCTGACCTTCTAGACTTCAATCGCACCGATTCCCGCCGAAACCTTTTTCGGCCTTTGAAGGAATCCTGCGATGTTTTTCAAGCTGTGGAAGGGGCTGAACGCCCCACCTGAACACGCTTCGACCGATGCCACCTTTGCCGCGCCGCGCGTGCCCGCGGCCTGGGTTGGTTCACCCTTCTACCTGCATCTTCAACTGGAGGACGGACCGATGTTCGATCCCTGTAGAATACCCGGCTCAAGAAGCCTGCACGAGCGGAAGACTGCGACCTGGGCGCTTTTGATCGGCGAGACCTACTCGTCGGCGGTTCACGCCGAGACCCGCCGGCGTCCGCATCGCGGTATGCTGCCGGACGTCGATTTCTCGCGCGCCGTTCCGGACTATAGCCGGCCGTCGCTGGTGCGCCGGATCATCAGGCTGATCCGGCCTGGTGCAAAAACCAGCGCGAAAATCCGGATCGTCAAAACGTCGTCAGCATCGTCAAACGAGACTGTCGGCGAAAGGCCCGCGACAACCTATATAGCGCGAAGCAGGACCGGCGAGGCGGACGATTCCGTATCGCCGGTCCTTGACGCCATGCGGTCTGGGCACCCCGTCCGTTCGCGTGCCGCGTGAGCGGAAACAGGTATTGTGAGCATCTCTATGTTTAGCTGGTTTGAAAAAAGGCTCGATCCGTTCCCTGCCAAGGAGCCGGTCGAGCCGCCGCGGACACTGATCGCCTTCTGCGTGCATTATACGCGCGGCGCGTGGCCCTACATCGCTCTCGATGCGGTACTGGTGACGGCCATCGCCCTTGCCGAGGTGTGGATGTTCGGCTTCATGGGCCGGATCGTCGACTGGCTGTCCGGACAGAATCGCGAGACGTTCCTGCAGACCGAAGGCTTGAAGCTGGCCGGGATGGCCTTCATCGTGGTTTTCGCGCTGCCGGCGACGGTCTGGTTCCATTCGCTGCTCAACCAGCAGACGCTGATGGGTAATTATCCGATGCGTATCCGCTGGCAGGTGCATCGTTACCTGCTCAAGCAGTCGATGAGCTTCTATCAGGACGAGTTTGCCGGGCGCATCGCGACCAAGCTGATGCAGACCGCGCTCGCGGTGCGCGAGTGCGTCATCAAGCTCATCGATGTGCTCAACTATATCGTCGTCTATTTTCTCGGCATGCTGTTCATTGTCGGCTCGGCAGACTGGCGGCTGGCTGCGCCGCTTGCCGTCTGGCTTGCCGGATATGTCCTGCTGTTGCGCTATTTCATCCCGCGGCTGGGCAAGGTCGGCGAGGAGCAGGCTAATGCGCGCTCAACCATGACCGGCCGTGTCGTCGACAGCTACTCCAACATCCAGACGGTCAAGCTGTTCTCGCATGCGCGGCGCGAGGCATCCTTCGCCAAGGACGGTATGGCCGGCTTTCTCGATACAGTCTACCGGTCGATGCGGTTGGTGACGCAGCTCTACGGCCTGCTCTACGTCCTGAATTCGCTGCTGTTGTTTTCGGTCACTGCAATCTCGCTATGGCTGTGGCTCGGCCAAGTCGTGACGATCGGCGCCGTCGCCCTGGTCATCGGCCTCGTGCTTCGGCTCTGGGGCATGTCGCAATGGATCATGTGGGAGATGTCCACGCTGTTCGAGAATATCGGCACGGTGCAGGACGGCATCGCCTCGATCTCGCTGCCGCGCCTCGTCGAAGACCGGCCTGGCGCCAACGATATTGCCGTGACCAAGGGGGAGATCCGTTTTGAGGACATCCGCTTCCACTATGGCAAGCAGAAGGGCGTGATCGAAAGCCTGTCGCTGACGGTGAAGCCGGGCGAGAAGGTCGGCATCGTCGGCCGTTCGGGTGCCGGCAAGTCGACGCTGGTCAATCTTCTGTTGCGCTTCTATGACCTCGAAAGCGGCAAGGTCCTGATCGACGGCCAGGACATTGCGGCGGTGACGCAGGACTCGCTGCGCGCCCAGATCGGCATGGTCACGCAGGACACCTCGCTGCTGCATCGCTCGGTGCGCGAGAATATCCTCTATAGCCGGCCGGACGCCAGCGACCAGATGCTGATCGAGGCGGCGCGGCGCGCCGAGGCGCTGGATTTCATCGCCGGATTGTCGGATTCTAACGGTCGAAAGGGTTTCGACGCGCATGTCGGTGATCGCGGCGTCAAATTGTCCGGCGGCCAGCGGCAACGCATCGCCATAGCCCGTGTCATGCTGAAGGACGCACCAATCCTTATCCTCGACGAAGCGACCTCCGCCCTCGATTCCGAGGCCGAGGCGGCCATCCAGGAGAACCTCTACAGACTGATGCAAGGCAAGACCGTCATCGCCATTGCGCACCGGCTGTCGACGATCGCCGCCATGGACCGGCTCGTCGTTATGGACAAGGGCCGCGTCATCGAGGAAGGTTCGCATGAGGAACTGGTTGCCAGCGGCGGGCTCTATGCCCAGCTCTGGCAGCGCCAGTCGGGCGGCTTCCTGCTCGACGACGGCCCCTCCGCCAACGATGCAGCCGCCAACGATGCAATCGCCAAGGGTGAAGCCGCCGAATGATGACTGCCATCTACCGCTGGTTCGAGAACTGGGTCTATCCATTCCGCGAGCCTGCGGACCTTCGCCCACCTGCCGGCGTCAGGGGTTTCCTCTGGCATTATGTCGGGCAGGCGAAGATCGCCTTCTTCGCCATGCTGGTGATCGGCGGCATCGCGCCACTGGTCGAAGCCGGACTGTTCTATTTCGTCGGGCGGCTGGTCGACATCCTCGACCAGCTTCCCGGTGAACGCAGCTGGCACGCTCTGTGGACTGCCGCCGGCCCGGAACTTGTCTTCATGATCGCGGTGGTGCTGGTCATCCGCACCATTGTCGTCGGCCTGTCGGCGCTGGTCGACGAGCAGACGATCACGCCGGGTTTCTATAATCTGGTGCGCTGGCAGGCGCATCGCCATGTCTCGCGCCAATCCTACGCCTTCTTCCAGAACGACTTTGCCGGGCGTATCGCGACCAAGGTCTGGCAGGCGGGACAGGCGACCGGCGATCTGATGGAAAGCTTCATCGAGGTGGTCTGGTTCATGGTCGTCTATACGGTGACGACGCTGGCGCTGGTCGCCGGGCTCGATCTCCGGCTGGCGGTGCTGGTGGTGATCTGGATTACCGCCTTCGGCTTTCTGGCCAGGCGCTATTTGCCGGCAATCCGCAAACATGCCGAAGCCACCGCCGAAGCCGGCTCGATGATCACCGGCCGCCTTGTCGATTCCTATTCGAACGTGCAGACGTTGAAACTGTTCTCGGCCGATGGCGACGACCGCTACATCAGGAACGGCTTCGACATCTATCTCGACGCGCTGCGCCCGTTCACCCGCAGGCTGACCGGCGTGCGCATGGCGCTGACGATGCTGTCGGGCATTATGATCACGGCGATCGCCTGCTTTGCCGTTTATCTCTGGGTCGAGGGTGCGATCACAGTCGGCGCCGTGGCTTTCACGCTGTCTTTGGTGCTGCGGCTGAACATGCTGCTCGGCCGGCTGATGATGCAGCTCAACGGCATCTTGCGGAACCTCGGCGTGCTGGAGAATTCCAAGGCGCTGATCTCACAGCCGCTCGGCCTGACCGATGCGCCGGACGCGAAAGAGCTTGTCGTCGGCGGCGGGCGCATCAACGTCAGCAATGTGGAGTTCCACTACGGCAAGGGGTCCGGCGTGCTCAACGGCATCGACCTCGTCGTGCGGCCGGGCGAAAAGGTCGGCCTGGTCGGCCCGTCCGGCGCCGGCAAGACGACCTTGGTCAATCTGATCCTGCGCCTCTACGACCTCGAGAGCGGCAAGATCACCATTGACGGGCAGGACGTCTCCAGGGTCACGCAGAATTCGCTGCGCGCCAATATCGGCGTCGTCAGCCAGGATACGGCACTTTTCCACCGCTCGCTGCGCGACAACATCAAGCTCGGCATGCCGGAAGCGACCGACGCCGAGGTGGTCGCGGCAGCGAAGAAGGCCGAGGCGCACGAGTTCATCCTCGGTCTGCGCGACAATCGCGATCGTATCGGCTACGAGGCCTATGTCGGCGAGCGCGGCGTCAAGCTCTCCGGCGGCCAGCGCCAGCGCGTGGCGATCGCCCGCGTCTTCCTCAAGGATGCGCCGATCCTGGTGCTCGATGAGGCGACCTCGGCGCTCGATTCCGACATCGAGGCGGCGATCCAGGAAAATCTGGCAAGGCTGATGGAAGGCAAGACGGTCATCGCCATCGCGCATCGGCTGTCGACCATTGCGGCACTCGACCGGCTGGTGGTGCTCGACGAGGGCCGCATCGTCGAGCAAGGCACGCATGACGAGCTGGTCGGGCTCGACGGGCTCTATGCCAGGCTGTGGAAGCGGCAGTCCGGAGGTTTCCTGTTCAACGAGGAGAGCGCGCTGGCCGAGACCCGGCCGGCGGAGTAGTTTCTAAAGACCGGAGTAGACCATGGCGGTGAGAATGCCATCGAATTTCGGACGGTCCGGCGCGCAGGAGAGCGCGTTGGACCTGCTTGGCCATGAAATCCTCGGCGAGAAGGCGGCCGCGCTCGGCCGCGCCGGCCGGCGCGTCGAGGAAACATTGACGAGGCTGCGCGAGAATTGCGACGATGTCGACCGCGCCCGGCTGCTCAGGGATGCAGCCGAAGCGGTGCACGGGTATTTCATCCAGCGCGAACTCTGCGGCCTTCGCAAGCACGACGCGGTGATCCGGGAATACAACATTCCCAACGCCGTGCTGGCCAGGCTCGGCGCCAGCGCATGATCCGAACCGGAACTGGTTTGAGAAGCGTTATTCCAGCCACTCGGTGATGAAGCTGCCGTTCTCGTGTATGTCGGTGGTTTCCAGCGGGCCGGGCCCGACATTGGTGAATTTGTGCGGCGTGTTCGGCGGTACGACCAGGATCTGGCCGGCGGTGGCCTCGATCTGCCGGTCGCCGACGGTGAACAGGCCGGTGCCGGTCCGGATAATAAAAATCTCGCAATAGGGATGGCTGTGCAGCCTGGGGCCGCCGCCGATCTCGGGCAGGTAGTTGAAGATCAGGCAGCTGCGGGAGCCGTAAGCTCCGCCTTGCAGCTCGCCCTGCCAGTGGTCGGGCCAGCGGTCGGGCGCTTCGGCCCATTTGCCGCGGTCTATGACATGCGCCATAGGCCGAGGATAAACCGGGCCAGCGCCAGCTGTCGAGGCGAACGCAGCCATTTGGTTTTGCTGCTGTTTTCCAATCGTTCCGCCGTGCGAATTACGCCCCCGCGACAATCTGCCCTTGTGCCTTCACCCGTCTGGACAAAAACAGGCTTCACGCATAAACCCAAGTCCCAAATGCCGGAGGAATTCGCTAGCCTGTTCGCCATGCGCTGTCGGGCCGGCGCGATTGAGCGGGGAACAAGGCTCGGCCGCCGGCACGGAAGAGGCGAAAGGATCAGGCACCCGTGAGCGCAACCGACACCCAGGATCCCAACCGTCGTGATTTTCTCTACGTCGCCACCGGCATGGCCGCAGTGGTCGGCGCGGGCGCCGTTGCCTGGCCATTCATCGACCAGATGCGCCCGGATGCCTCGACGCTGGCGCTCGCCTCGGTCGAGGTCGACGTCTCCTCGCTGACGCCGGGAATGTCGCTCGTCGTGAAGTGGCGCGGCAAGCCGGTTGTCGTGCGCAACCGCACCGAAAAGGAGATGAAGGACGCCGAGGCGGTCAATCTCGCCGAACTCAAGGATCCAATTGCCCGCAATGCCAACCTGCCGGCCGACGCGCCGGCAACCGACGCCAACCGGACCACGCCGGGCAAGGAAGCCTGGATAGTGATGGTCCAGGTCTGCACCCATCTCGGCTGCATCCCGCTCGGCCAGGAAGGCGATTTCGGCGGCTGGTTCTGCCCATGCCACGGTTCGCAATACGATACGGCCGGCCGCATCCGAAAGGGACCGGCGCCGGAGAACATGGCGGTGCCGGTGTTTCAATTCGTTTCCGACACCAAGATCCGTATCGGCTGAGGCAAGGGATATTTCGATGAGCGAGGGACACTCGACCTATACGCCCAAGACCGGTATCGGACGCTGGTTCGATTCCCGCATGCCGCTCCCGCGGCTGGTCTATGACAGCTTCATCGCCTATCCGGTGCCGCGCAACCTGAACTATGCCTGGACCTTCGGCGGCATCCTTGCGCTTATGTTGGCGGCGCAGATCCTGACCGGTATCGTGCTGGCCATGCACTATGCGGCCGACAGCACTCTCGCCTTCGATTCGGTCGAAAAGATCATGCGCGACGTGAATTCGGGCTGGCTGCTGCGCTACCTGCATTCGAACGGCGCGTCGTTCTTCTTCGTCGCCGTCTACATCCATATCTTCCGCGGGCTCTACTACGGCTCCTACAAGGCGCCGCGCGAGCTGCTGTGGATCCTCGGCTGTATCATCTACCTGCTGATGATGGCGACCGGATTCATGGGCTACGTGCTGCCCTGGGGCCAGATGAGCTTCTGGGGCGCCACCGTCATCACCGGTTTCTTCACCGCCATACCTCTGGTCGGCGACTGGATCCAGCAGCTTTTGCTCGGCGGCTTCGCGGTCGACAATCCGACGCTGAACCGCTTCTTTGCGCTGCATTACCTGCTGCCGTTCATGATCGCCGGCGTTGTCGTGCTGCACATCTGGGCGCTTCACGTCGTCGGCCAGAACAATCCGACCGGCATCGAGGTCAAATCGAAGACCGACACGCTCGCCTTCACGCCTTACGCGACCATCAAGGATGGGTTCGGCATGATCGTGTTCCTGTTCGTCTTCGCCTATTTCGTCTTTTATCTGCCGAACTATCTCGGCCATCCGGACAATTACACCGTTGCCAACCCCCTGAAGACGCCGGCCCACATTGTGCCGGAATGGTACTTCCTGCCGTTCTACGCGATCCTGCGCGCTATCACCTTCAATATCGGGCCCATCAACTCCAAGCTCGGCGGCGTGCTCTGCATGTTCGGCGCGATTGTCATGCTGTTCCTGGTGCCGTGGCTCGACACCTCGAAGGTGCGCTCGGCAGTCTACCGGCCCTGGTACAAGCTGTTCTTCTGGCTGTTCGTGGCCGACGCCATCCTGCTCGGCTGGCTGGGCTCGCAGCCGGCCGAGGGCAGCTATGTATTCATGGCGCAGATGGCGACGCTGTTCTACTTCGCCTTCTTCCTGGTAGCGCTGCCGGTGCTCGGGCTGATCGAAAAGCCGCGGCGGCTGCCGAACTCGATCACCGAGGCGGTGCTCGAGAAGAACAAGGGCGGCGGTGGACATCCTGCCGGCGCCACGACCGCGCCGGAAACCAAGGGCTGAGCATGATTCCGAAAAGTGGAAACCGGTACTCGGACAAGGTCATGCTCGAGACGGTGACGGCGCGTCAGAGAATCTCAAGGGGATTTGGCATGAAGAAGATTCTCTCCTCGCTGGCGCTGCTTGGCCTTTTGGCCGCGGGCATGGGTGCCGCAAGCACTGGAGCCAGCGCCCAGGAAGAGGCGCACAATGAGGCGGCGCCGACGCATTTCCCGATACACGAACCGGAGGAAATGGATTGGAGCTTCGCCGGGCCATTCGGCACCTACGACAAGGCCCAGCTGCAGCGCGGGCTGAAGGTCTACAAGGAAGTCTGCTCGGCCTGCCATTCGATGAATTTGGTGGCGTTCCGTACACTGGTGGGCCTTGGCTATTCGGATGCGCAGATCAAGACGCTGGCGGCCGAATATACGATCCATGACGGACCGAACGATGCCGGCGACATGTTCGATCGTCCCGGCAAGCCGTCCGACCATTTCCCGGCGCCGTTCCCCAATGTGGAGGCGGCGGCGGCGGCAAATGGCGGCGCAGCACCGCCCGACATGTCGCTGCTGGCAAAGGCGCGCGGGGTCGAACGCGGCTTCCCGCGCTTCGTCTTCGATATCTTTACCCAGTATGCCCAGGGCGGCCCCGACTACATCCACTCGCTGCTGACCGGCTACGACCAGCAGCCGCCGGCGGGCATGGTCATACCAGAAGGCACGTACTACAATCCGTACTTCCTGTCCGGCGTGTCGCTGAAGATGCCGAAGCCGCTCTCTGACGGCCAGGTAACCTATGATGACGGCGCGCCGCAGACGGTCGACCAGTATTCGCGTGACGTGTCGGCCTTCCTGATGTGGGCGGCCGAGCCACACCTCGAGGACCGCAAGAAGACCGGCTTTCGCGTACTGGTCTTCCTGCTGCTGTTCGGCGCACTGGTCTACCTGACCAAGCGCAAGGTGTGGGCCGGCGTGGCGCACTGAGCCCTGCGATTTACGAGAATGCGAGGGCGTCGAAAGACGCCCTTCTCATTGCAGGCATGTCGATTCATCGCTGCCGGCGCAGAGTGGCCCTTTTGCCGGACAATTTTCCGTCAGGCGTCACATGGCGGTAGCCGGACTTAGCTGCACCGGGTTACGATTGGCCCATTCCCTTCACGTCTTCAGCCGAATCTGAAAGGCCCGGAGAGCCGCTTGATGAAATCCTCGCTCGAAGAGACGCTGCTTGCCGCGATCCGCACCATTCCGGATTATCCCAAGCCGGGCATCCTGTTTCGCGACATCACCACGCTGCTCGGCAATGCGCGGGCCTTCCGCCGCGCCATCGACGAACTGGTGCATCCCTATGCCGGCCTCAAGATCGACAAGATCGCCGGCATCGAGGCGCGCGGCTTCATCCTCGGCGGCGCCATCGCCCACCAGCTCTCGGCCGGCTTCGTGCCGATCCGCAAGAAGGGCAAGTTGCCTTCCGAGACGGTGCGCGTCGCCTACAGCCTGGAATACGGGCTGGACGAGATGGAGATGCACAAAGACGGTGTTTCTCCAGGCGAGAAGGTAATCCTCGTCGACGATTTGATCGCCACCGGCGGCACGGCCGAGGCGGCCGTCAAGCTATTGCGGCAGATCGGCGCCGACATCCTCGCCGCCTGCTTCGTCATCGACCTGCCGGACCTTGGCGGCCGCGAGAGGTTAGAGGCGCTCGGCGTACCGGTGAGGACGCTGATCGGGTTTGAGGGGCATTGAGCGTTTCTTCCTTCTCCCCTTCTTGTAGAGAAGGGAAGAACTCCGCTCACTCCACCTTCACCAGCACGGCACTTTCGAATTCGATGACCTTGTCGCCGCTCGAATCGAAGGCCTCCGAGCGGAGCGTCAGCAGCCGCCAGCCCGGTCGCGAGGCGATGGGGCGATGGGCCAGCGCGGTGCGGGTGAAAGTCACGGTTTCCCCGGCATAGACAGGTTTGGGCCATTTGAGGTTCTTGAAGCCGGGCGAGGGACCGAATTCGGGCACCGGCCCGGGACCGGGCCAGCGGGCGACCTCTGCCTCTATGCCAGCCTGGAGGTTCAATTTCATCCAGGTGGCGGCGGTGTGCCAGCCCGAGGCGCAGAGCCCGCCGAATATGCTGTTCCTCGCCGCCTCTTCATCGATATGGAATATCTGCGGATCGTATTTGCGGGCGAACGCCTTGATCGCCTCCGGTTCGAATCGATGCGAACCGAGCGTGACGGTGATACCGATGCAGAAGAATTCGTCGAGGCTCACGCACTGCCCTCGCGGGTGAGGAACATGACGGTGTTTTCGAGCTCGAAAACACCTTCGCCGCGCTGGTTGAACAACTCGCTGCGCATGGTCACCAGGCCAAGGCGGGGTTTCGATCTGGACACTCGCTTGGCAAGGACGGTGGTGCTGCCGGTCAACAGGTCGCCGGCCAGGACCGGCCGTTTCCATTTGACCTGGTCGACGCCCGGCGCGCCCTGGGAGGTCGAGTCGAGCAGGAAGGCATCGCACAGCATGCGCATGAACATGGCGCAGGTGTGCCAGCCCGAAGCCGCCAGCCCGCCGAGGATGCTGGCCTTGCCCGCGGCCTCGTCGAGATGCATCGGCTGGGCATCGAACTCGTTGGCGAATTCTATGATTTCGGCGGCGCTTACCAGCTTGGTGCCGAGGTCGAGCGAAGCGCCCTCGACAAAATCCTCATAAGCCCAGGTTTTTGCGGTCATGGTCTGGAAATCCTGTTCAGGATTGTACGATCGCTACGGGTCCGGGTCCCGGATGCAGGCAGGGCGGCATTTGGTCAAGCAATTTCTATTGCGCCAGCCCGCTGCGCCAAGCCGCAGCGCGGTATTGACGACCCTATAGCCAGCCGCGGCGGCGGAAATACCAGAAGGGCAGGATTGCCGAAAGCACCATCATGCCGATGGCGAAGGGATAGCCAAAGTGCCATTTGAGCTCAGGGATGATGTCGAAATTCATGCCGTAGATCGAAGCGACAAGCGTCGGCGGCAGGAAGATGACAGCGGCGACGGAGAAGATCTTGATGATGGCGTTCTGCTCGATCGAGATCATGCCGAGCGTCGCGTCGAGCAGGAAGCTGATCTTCTGCGACAGGAACGTGGCGTGGTCGGCGAGCGACAGCACGTCGCGCGACAAGGTCTTGATGCGAGCGCGGGTATCCTTGCTCATCCTGCTTTGCGTGGAGGCATGGGCGAGAAAGCCGGCAAGGCGCTGCAGCGAGATTAGGCTGTCGCGGATCGAGGAGGCGAGGTCCTCCTTGCGGCCAATGCCTTTCAACAGCTCCTGGAAGTCGCGGTTGCGCTTGGAAACCTTGGTCGAGCGTGCCTCGAAGATGTCGCGCGAGATCGCCTCGACGTCGCGGCCGGCGCGCTCCAGAATGTCGGCGAGGCGGTCGACGATCGCCTCCAGCAGTCCGATCAGGATGGTGTCGCCGCTGGTGCAGCCGGTCGCCACCTTCTCGGCGCGCAGCGGAAAGGTCTTGAACGCCTTCGGCTCGTGGTAACGCACGGTGATCAGCCTGCTTCCGGCGAGCACGAAGGTGACCGGCGACATCAAGGGATCGTTCACCTCGGTCTGCGCAGGCAGAATGGCGGTCATGAAGTAGGCGCCGTCCTCGACGTAGAGACGGCTCGAGATCTCGATCTCTTCCATCTCTTCGCGGGTCGGAACGGCGATGCCGAGCCAGGTCTCGATTGTCGTCTCTTCTTCCTTTGTCGGGTTGAAGAGGTCGACCCAGACGACAGTGTCGCTGTTTTGCACGAGATCGTCGACCAGGCGCAGGCGATCATTGTCGACGACGAAGGCCTTGATCATCGCCGGGTCTCCCTTGCTGTTGCCAAAGAGCGTTCGTTTGGAGGGGGCGCGTCAGTCACATCGCACGGACACGGGCAGGCGAGGCGCGAGGCCGGTGCAGAGGCCCCTTAGACCCCGCACGATGGCCCGTCAAGCAGCGCAAGAGGCACTGCGACACCCTGCTTTGAAGTTTGTCATCGAGCGACGGCAATGGTGACCATTGGGCTCCCTCGCCGGTTCAGGTGTTGAACTTGAACAGCATGATGTCGCCGTCCTGGACGACATACTCCTTGCCTTCGTCGCGCGCCTTGCCGGCCTCCTTGGCCGCGACTTCGCCGCCTAGCCTGACGAAGTCCTCATAGGCGATGGTCTGGGCGCGGATGAAGCCGCGCTCGAAATCGGTGTGGATGACGCCTGCCGCCTGCGGCGCCTTGGCGCCCTTGTGCACGGTCCAGGCGCGTGTCTCCTTGGGGCCAACGGTAAAGTAGGTGATGAGCTGGAGCAGCTCGTAGCCGGCGCGGATGACCTTGTTCAGGCCGGGTTCGTCCAGACCGAGCGTTGCCAGGAATTCCATTTCCTCTTCGTCCGAGAGCTGGGCGACCTCGGCCTCGATCGCCGCGGAAATCACAACGGTGCGGGCACCTTGCGCGGCGGCCATCTTCTCGACCGCCCTGGTATGCGCGTTGCCGGTGGCGGCATCGGCTTCCGCGACGTTGCAGACGTAAAGCACCGGGTGTGAGGTCAAGAGATTCAGCCCCTGCAGGATGCGTAGATCCTCAGCCGAGATGCCGTTGAGCAGGATGCGGGCGGGCTTGCCCGCCTGCAGCAGTTCAAGCGCCGCTTCCATCATCGGAAGTGCGGTCGCTGCTTCCTTGTCCTTGCCGGCGGCACGCTTGCGGATCTGCACGATGCGGCGCTCAAGGCTGTCGAGGTCGGCAAGCATCAATTCGGTTTCGACGGTCTCGGCATCAGCGACAGGATCGATGCGGCCCTCGACATGGGTGACGTCGTCATCCTCGAAGCAGCGCAGCACATGGACGATGGCGTCGACCTCACGGATGTTGGCGAGGAATTGGTTGCCAAGCCCTTCGCCTTTGGAGGCGCCACGCACCAGGCCGGCAATGTCGACGAACGAGATGCGGGTCGGGATGATCTCCTTCGACTTGCCGATCGCGGCGATCTTCTGCAGGCGCGGATCGGGCACCGCCACCTCGCCGGTATTCGGTTCGATGGTGCAGAACGGATAATTGGCGGCCTGCGCCGCCGCCGTCCTGGTCAACGCATTGAAGAGCGTCGACTTGCCGACATTGGGCAAGCCAACGATGCCGCATTTGAAACCCATTTTTGTCTGGTCCTATCGGGAAATCGAAATTTAATCAGGGCTATGGGCGAAAGCCCCGATGATCGTCAAGGCGCAATTCAATTCAGACGCTGCGCGATGTCATCGGTGCCTATCGCCAACGAACGAACGCCGGACCTGCTCAGTATTTGCAGAAGATGCCAGAACGCGTCGACCTCAGCGGTTCCGAAATCGATGGTCAGTTGCCCCTCGAGCAATTGCGCACTGTGAATGACGTTTCCGACGGTCTCCGATGTTTCACGCTCGCTATCGATATCGAACCAGCCGCGAAACCATTCGTCGAAGAGATCGCCGTCGAGCTCATTTATAGGGAATTTAAAATGAACCTCATCCCACCTGAAAGGTGAGATGAGGACATCCATTCCACCCATCCCGGCGTGAATATCCGGAGAGAATTTCACATAGGAATCGCTGTTGATGAATTGCGGATTTGGCTGTCCGTCATCACTGACGAAATCAACCGCGATGAAATTTCGATAGAAGGAATCGACGTTCGAAAACTTGATTTCGGTCGCATGCGATCCTTGGCTGTTGCGAGCAAGTTCGCCGGCAGCGGTGACGAAATAATCAACATACTTCTGTCTGATGAGACGGACCAATTCCTGAATGTCATCCAGATCCATGGCTCAGTCCTTGCCGCCAAAAAGCTTCTTCAGCATGGCCGCCATCGGGCCGGTTTCGGGCAGCTTGGCCGCCGGCTGCTGCGGCCGCGCCTGGCGGACGTGGCTTTGCGCCTTTGGCGCCTTGGGCGGCGGGCGATCGTCGTCGTCCGTCGGCGTGAGCTTGTCGCGCAGCGCCAGCGTCACGCGGTTCATGAACGAATTGTCGTCGCCCTTGGCAAGCAATCCGGCACCATCGGCGATTGCGTCGAGCAGCACGTCCAGCCATTCGCGGTCGCCCTTGGCGAAATCGCCAAGCACATGGCCGTGCACCATTTCCTTGACGCCGGGATGGCCGACGCCGATGCGCACACGGCGAAAATCCTTGCCGACGTGCTGGTCGAGGGAGCGGATGCCGTTGTGGCCGCCGGAACCGCCACCGACCTTGACCCGCACCTTGCCGGCGGCAAGGTCGATCTCGTCATAAAAGACAGTTAGCGCCGAAGGGCCGAGCTTGTAGAAGCGCAAGGCTTCGCGGACCGCCTGGCCGGACAGGTTCATGAAGGTCTGCGGCTTGATCAGGATCACCTTTTCGCCGGCAAGCGTGCCTTCGGCAATCAGACTCTGGAATTTCTTCGACCAAGGCGAAAAGGAATGGCGGCGGGCGATCGCGTCCGCCGCCATGAAGCCGACATTGTGCCGGTTGTTGGCGTATTTCGCGCCCGGATTGCCGAGGCCTGCAAAGACAAGCATCGTCGCCTCCGGGCGGGAAGGGGTTACTTCTCTTCGGCGGCAGGAGCCGCTTCGGGCGCAGCCGCTTCAGTCGTCTCTTCCGCAGCCTCCGGCTTCATCGCCGAGGAGCCGGCAATGGTCGCGATGGTGAAGTCGCGGTCGGAGATCACCGGCTTGACGCCGGCCGGCAAGGTGACGGCCGAAATGTGGATCGAATCGCCGATATCGGTACCGGTGAGATCGACGGTGATGAAATCCGGGATCGCATTGGCCGGGCAGTGGAACTCGACCTCGTGGCGCACGATGTTGAGCACGCCGCCGCGTTTGATGCCGGGCGACTTGTCTTCATTGATGAAGTGCACGGGCACATCGACGTTGACTTCGGTATCCTTGCCGATGCGCAGGAAATCGACATGGACAGGGAAATCCTTGACCGGGTCGAGCTGAAAATCCTTGGGCAGAACCTGGATCTTGTTGCCGTCGACATCGATCGTGGCGACCGTGGTCAGAAACCCGCCGCCATGGATCTTGTAGTAGATGTCCTTGTAGGTCAGCGCAATCGCCAGGGGAGGCTGCTTGTCGCCGTAAATCACTGCAGGCACTTTACCGTTGCGGCGAACTGCACGGGCGGACCCCTTACCGACCTGTTCGCGCGCTTCGGCCTTGAGCTCGTAAGTATCGTGGCTCATGGCATTTCCTTTCGCGTTGTTCTGGAGCGTTCGCGGCCGGCAACGTGCCGGGGCCGTAAACGTCGAAAGCCGACATAGCTAACGCATGACCTGGTCCGAAAACCGGAATCCACTTTTCGGGATCATGCGGGAAGGCGGCCTTCCGCCGCGTTGCCTCCAAGGGTGTCTACGCGGGTGGCGGCTCTATAGCGGAAGGCGGCGCGAGGTGCAAGCGGGCGGCCCATCAGGCCGGAAGTAGCAATGCCGAAAGCGATGCTGCAACGTACAGCCCAACCCCGAAAGACAGATGGGCCATAAGGCTGCGCAGGCGCGCAGTGCGCGGGTTGGGAACTTTCGAAGCCGCGATGATCCCAAAAGCCGGTTGCATCACGAAGAACGGGCGACGATGGTGCAGACGCCGACCAACAGGGCCGGAAGCACTGTCGGGTGCCGTGCCCAGTCGAGGCCCCACACTCCAATCAGCGCTGCGGCAAATACGATGCCGGTCGCGTAATGCGCACTCCATCCAATGGCGGTATCCAATGGCGGTTTCGCCGCGAACGCGGGCAGCTTGTGCGATATTCGCATGTGCAAAACGTCCATGTGGAAAGTGCCCGATCCAGCGGCCGACCCAGGCGTAATCAAGCGGTGGAATCGCGAACATTCGCTTCAGAAACCATCCGCAGAGGTCCATCAGGGCTGTCGCGCCGATTCCAACGACGGCCGCACGAACAACGAACTCCAACATTTTGGCATCTCTTGTTTCACCCGTGTCGCCTATTGTCGTGGAGTCCAGTGCGTTCTTTCGCCCGACGCCTTGGCAATCCTCAGGGCACGAGGCTGGGCCCCGCGCCGGTTCGAAGGCGGCTTCCCCGACTGGGTGGCTGCAGGCCTGGGGGTAGAGGCCGTGAATTACGAAAGCGGTTAACGGCCGCCAAAATCGGTGTCGCCGCCCAAGCCCGAACACAAATGGAAAGGGGAACCGCGGCGGGTGGAAAGGGGAACCGCGGCGGGGCAATGCCCACGGCGGGTGGACGGCGCGCGCCGGCAGCATGGAAGGGAGCCGATGAACACCTATTCGGAAACAAGCGGTGGAAGCGGCGTTGCGGAAAGAGGAGGTTTCCAGCGAGTGGCGAGAACGGTGCGATAAAGAGTTTCGCTCTACCTTCTATGGCTTCCGCTCGACCAGCATGTAGCCGATCCCACGAACTGTCTGAATGCTGGCCGATGCATCCGGCCCGAGCTTCGCACGCAGATAGCGAATGTATACCTCCACGATCTTCGTCCCGGGTTCGAAGCTGTATGACCAGACATTGTTGAGGATGCGCTCGCGGCTAACCACTTTCCCCGCGTTGAGCATGAGAAAATGCAGAAGGTCGAATTCACGTCGGGTAAGGCTGATTTCCCGGTCGCCGTCCGCAAAACGACGAGCGCTCGTGTCGAGATTGAGGCGGCTCACTCGAAGCAATTGTCGATCCACTGCACCCTGACGGCGTCGGCGCAGCGCGTCAATCCTGGCCACCAGTTCATCAAACGCAAACGGTTTCGTCAGGTAATCGTCGGCACCGCCCTTGAGCCCATCTACGCGATCCTGAATTGTCTCCTTCGCGGTCAGCATCAGGATGAGAACCGGCCACTGCTCCAATCGCACGATCCGGCACAGCTCAAGGCCGTCCAGGTAGGGAAGCAGACGGTCCAGGATCACGAGATCGAATGGATCCGTACGAATAATGGCTAGTCCCTCGCGACCGTCCTCCGCGACACTCACGTGGAAGCCTTCGGCCTCCAACCCCCGGCGGAGAAAGTCGGAGACACGCCGGTCGTCTTCAACGATCAGGATTCGAATCATGGGTGCGATGTACCAGCGGCAGTCTGATTCTGAGGAGGGTTCCCGAAGGCTCAATTCCTTCAAGGCCGATTGTGCCATTGTGCCCGTCTATAATCTCCTTGGCGATCGCGAGGCCAACACCAAGGCCGTCGGCTGCGGACCTCCCGCCGACACGCCCGCGATAATATCGGTCAAACACGAACGGGAGATCGTTGGCATCGATCCCTGAACCGTTGTCGCGGATGGCGATCTCAAGCATTCCATGACGCTCAGCCATCTCGACTGCTATTGTCTGATACGGCTTTGAGTACTTTATGGCGTTGTCGAAGCCGATCAGCAGCGCTTGCTTTAGGCGCTGGGCGTCACCCCGAATGAGGCAATGGTCTGGGTTGAGCGACAGGTCAACGGATATCTGCTTGGGACCTGCGAGTACGGAAGCCTCCTGAACGGCCGCCTTCACAACCTCACCGGTATCGATGTTGCGCAAGGAGAACCTGAAATTTTCAGCTTCGGAGCGGGCGAATGCCAGAAGGTCCCCCAGGTTGCGAGCCATATCTTCAGCGCAATTGCGGATTCGGCTCAGAGCTTCGCGGTAAGATCGAACACGCGGTTGGCCGCGGAGGGCAACGTCGGCCTCTCCGCGGAGAA
Organism: Mesorhizobium sp. M0954; assembly: GCF_040319155.1. Lineage (NCBI taxonomy): Bacteria > Pseudomonadati > Pseudomonadota > Alphaproteobacteria > Hyphomicrobiales > Phyllobacteriaceae > Mesorhizobium > Mesorhizobium sp. M0954. Next base: position 503,284 of record NZ_JAMYNR010000001.1, read on the forward strand.
TCGTCAACGGCGTGCGGAGTTCGTGGCTTGCCTCCGCAAAAAATTGTGTGCGTCGGCTATCGATCGCTCTCAGTTGCTCATTGGCTTTCCGCAGTTCACGGGTGCGCAACTGAACCTCCGCCTCCAAGCGGTCCTGTACCGAAATCAGAGCAGCACGTTCGATCTCGAGAGCCTCGGCCATGCTGTTGAAACTTCGCGAGAGGGAAGCGAACTCGTCGCGTCCGGTCGCGGAAACGCGATGGTCGAGCTTGCCTGCAGCGATGGCTTTGGCGCTTTCGTTCAGTTCACGCACAGGTGTGGCGATTGATCGTCGCAGGACCAGGCCGAACCCCAGACTGCCCAGCATGAGCAACGCAGCGAAGCCGCCGGTCAGCAGCAGCAGCCGCCATTGTGCGCCACGGACGCCGGCGAGTTCCTCTCCAACCTCCCTGCGCTCATCGTGCAAAGCGGCTTCAATCATTTCTTCAAGATCGTTCTCTAATCGGTGCTCCACATCGTTGCGGAAGGCGTCTACGATGCCCTTTGGATCCCCCTTTGTTCGCTGGCTGAACAGTCGCTGGGCGGCCCGATCGATCGCCTCAAACAGCGCCTTGACGCGACCGACGAATCTGAGTTCGGCCTCCTCCTGGCGTCTATCGCTCCAATATCCGAGAGCACCGAGTTCCTCGCGAGTGGCGCCCTCCAGCTTGTAGAATCCGGATTTCACTGCTTCTCGTGCCGCTTCGAAATCCGGCATTTGCTCGGGCCCAAGCAGCAAGACTTCAGCGAGTTGCTCGGTGTAATTGTTGGCTTGCCCATTGAGTTCGGCGAGCGCCTCGAACCGCCCGTGGACGCTGTCGATTCGGCGGACGAATTCCTCTGTCAGCTGGAGTGTTGCGAATGCCAGTCCTGAAATCAGTCCGACAAGGGCGAGAATGACGATTTGAAATAGGAAGATGCGGCCTCGAACGGTCATGCGGTAATCCTGCCGGCGATCGGATAATGCCTCTCACCAAATTCTAACCGGAGCCCTCGCAAGCGTCTAATCGGAACCTCCTAAGTTCGAGCGGAGGGTGTGCGACGCCCTCATCGCCACGTTGGCGGCGAACTAGACGAGGTTTCGGTTGGCACAAGTAGATTTTCGGACCGACAGTGACGCCACCCTTCGGGAAAGGACACCGCCGGTGCTCTGGCCGATATGGCGAGCCGCACTGATCGGAACCTGTGTATCCCTGTGTGTGGCCATCATTGAATTCGGCCTCTCCGCGCTCCCGTCCGACGCCCGGCGAGCGCTCGAGATCCTGCTTGTCGCGATCATCGGGTGGACCCTGACGCCGTTCGACGACACCTTCGTTGCGATCGCCGCCGGGCTGGCAATGGCGCTGCTGGTCAACCGTGATCCAGGCGCGCTGTTTCATGCGCTCGGCGATGAGTTGATCTGGCTATTGCTTGCCTCCTTCATGTTGGCGGCCACCTTCAAGGCGAGTGGGGTCGCAGATCGCGTTCTCGGCCTCGTGACGGGGCGCATGCGATCGGTTCGCGCAATCGCCTATTCCTTGACGGCCGTCATGATCGCCACAGCCTTCGTCATTCCGTCGACCTCAGGTCGCGCAGCTTTGATGATCCCCGCCTTTCAGGCGATCGCGGGACGCTGTGGAAGCGCCCGGTTGCGAAGGGCCTTCGCGCTGCTGTTCCCCACTGTTATCCTGCTCTCGGCCATTGCATCGCCCGTCGGCGCCGGTGCCCATCTGCTGGCGATCGAAATGGTCGGCCGCCTCTCGGGTGTGAAAGTAAGCTATCTGGAATGGATCGCTTTCGGCCTGCCGTTTGCGGCCGTAAGCACCTTCCTTTCGGTCGAATGCCTGCTCCGGCTTTTCCTGTCGCCGGTCGAACGGCGGATGACCCTTTTGCAGCCAACGACGGTGACTAGTGGCGGTGCCGGATTGGCACGGCAGCCGATACTCTGGATCGCCGGCGGGGTTGTCACCGCGTGGCTGACCGAACCTGTCCACGGACTTGATGCCACCGTTGTCGCTCTTGGCGGCGCTCTCTTGGCCACACTTCCTAGAGTAGGCTCCGTGGCGTTTGGCGATGCAATCAAGAGTGCGGAGTGGAAGCTGCTCTTGTTTCTGGCGGCGACGATCTGCTTGGCAGACGGCCTGACGGCATCAGGCCTCAATCGGTGGTTGATCGAGACGACTGTCGATCCGCTGCGCGGCACCGGCTTGGGTCCGTTGGCGCTTATCTCCTTATTAGCCTTGCTTGGGCTTTTCAGTCATCTCGTGATCCACAGTCGCACGGCGCGTGTCTCGGTGCTGCTGCCCCCGGCGCTGATGCTCGCATCGACAGCGCGGCTCGACCCTCTCCTGGCAATGTTTGTCCTCGTCTCGGCGACCGGCTTTTGCCAAACCCTCGCGATCTGCGCGAAACCGGTGGCGCTTTTCGCGGGGGTCGACGAGGAAGGCTACGGCCCGAAAGACCTCGCCTTGCTCAGCTCAATCCTGCTGCCGATGCAGTTCATCCTCATCGTCGTGTTCGCGGTCACCGTGTGGCCAGCCACCGGAGCCCTGCTCAACACGCTCCATCTGCAACTTGTTGGAGAGCCGTAGAATGTCGAAAAAGAAAGGATTGACGAAACGAAGACGGCTTCGAGTATTGGTCGCACCCTCCGGCTTTAAGGAGAGCCTCGGCGTTCGTGATGTCATCGCTGCATTGGCGCGCGGCGTTCGCAATGCCGTTCCGACAGCAAAGATCCTGGGCCTTCCAATGGTGGATGGGGGCGAGGATTTTACGCGGACCCTTGTTGAATTGTCTGATGGCGAGCTGCATTCCGTCACAGTGACGGGACCGGTGGGACAACCCGTGGCGGCCAATGTCGGTTTTCTCGGGCGAAGAAAGAAACGGACTGCAGTTCTGGAAATCGCGGCGGCTGCCGGGCTCCGGCTCGTCCCCACTGACATGCGTGACCCGACCCGCACTACAAGTTATGGGGTTGGTGAGTTGATTCGTTTTGCGCTCGATCTTGGCGCGGAAAGAATTCTGATCGGCTGCGGTGACTCGGGTGTCAACGATGCAGGAACCGGCATGGCCCAAGCATTAGGCGTGCGTCTGCTCGATGGCGGCGGCCGTCCCATTTCGGGGAGCGGCTCGGCCCTCTCATCGCTAGCTCGTGTCGATCTTTCCAGTCGTGATCATCGCCTTTCGAATGTTCGTGTCGACGTCGCGGTAAATCCCTACAACATGCTGCTCGGCGAGAGAGGCGTCGCTCGGGTGTTCGGCCCGCAAAAGGGTGCAACACCTGATCAGGTGGTTTTGCTCGAGCAGGGCATGGAAAATGTCGCTCACGTCGTTCGCCGCGACCTCGGCGTCGACGTGACGCCGCTTGTCGGCGGAGGAGCTTCCGGGGGACTCGGCGCCGGACTTCACGCCTTTGCTGGAGCCCGGCTGCATCCGCGCTTCGACCTGATCCTGCGGTATATGGATCTCGATCATCGGCTGTCAAACGCCGACATCGTCATGACAGCCGAGGGTGGCCTGGATGGTCAGACGAGCTTTGGAAAGATACCAGCCGAGATTGCCCGGCGCGCGAAACGTCACAATCTGCCCGTCATCGCCTTGGCCGGAACGATCGGAGCAGGTGCAGAGGCGACCCACGACATCGGCATCGATGCCTTCTTCAGCATTCTGTGCCGACCGTGTTCCCTCGAAGACGCGATCCGTGACGCCGACACGCTGCTGGCGAACGCTGCCGAGCAGGCATTCCGGCTGATGCGGGCGACGCGTGCTTTCAAGCTCAGATGACGGAGCGTGTTTCAGATGACGGAGCGTGTCAGCCAATGGCCGCGATGTCGCTAAGCGGCGGCCCTGACCGGCTCGAAGTCTATGTCGAGAACCGAATTTCGCGCTGCCCGGTGGGCGGGGAAGCCGAAGTCCAACCCAAACTTCACCCGATCGTGGTCCCCGCCTTGAGCTTCCTCGCCTCCTTCATGTTGGGAAGAAAAACCGTCAGCAGCCCGAGCAGCGGCAAATACGAGCAGACCTGGAAGACGAAATCGATGCCCTTCATGTCGGCGACGACGCCAAGCACGGCGGCCGCGATGCCGCCCATGCCGAAGGCGAAGCCGAAAAAGATGCCGGCGATCATGCCGACCCGGCCGGGCACCAGTTCCTGCGCGAATACGACGATGTTCGAGAAGGCCGAGGACAGGATCAGGCCGATCAGCACGGTGAGAACCATTGTCCACTCGAAATTGGCGTAGGGCAGGGCCAGGGTGAAGGGCAGCACGCCGACGATCGAGAACCAGATCATCGCCTTCTGTCCGTAGCGGTCGCCGAACGGGCCGCCGAGCAGGATGCCCAGGGCCGAGGCGCCGAGGAACAGGAACAGCATGACCTGCGACATCTGCACCGAAACGCCGAATTTATGGATGGCATAGAAGGTGTAGTAGCTGGACAGGCTGGCGATGTAGGCGTTCTTGGTCAATACCAGCAAGGTCAGCACCGCCAGCGCGCCCAGGACCTTGCGGCGCGGGAAAGGCGAAACGAAGCCTGCCGCTTTGCGGGTGCCCTGTGCGGCGCGCAGGCGGCTGTACCAGCCGCCAACCTGCCACAGCACGATGATGCCGATCAGCGAGCCGCCGGCAAACCAGGCGATGCTGGTCTGGCCGAAGGGCACGACGATGAAGGCTGCCAGCAGCGGCCCCATCGCCTGGCCGAAATTGCCGCCGACCTGGAACAGCGACTGCGCAAGACCGAACCGGCCACCGGAGGCGAAGCGGGCGATGCGCGAGGATTCCGGGTGGAAGATCGCCGAGCCGATGCCGATCAGCGAGGCGCCGATGAGGAGCAGCGAGTAATGTCCGGCATAGGCCAGCACGACCAGCCCGATCAGCGAAGAAGCCATGCCGTAGGGCAGCGAATAAGGCATCGGCCGCTTGTCGGTAATCATGCCGATCACCGGCTGCAGCAAGGATGCCGTCACCTGGAAGGTAAAAGTCAAAAGGCCGATCTGCCAGAAATCGAGACCGTAATTGTCCTTCAGCAGCGGATAGATCGCCGACAGCAGCGACTGCATGATATCGTTGATGCAATGGCAGAAGCTCACCGCCAGGATGACGGTGAAGGCCGTCGCCTGAGCTGAAATGTGGCTGGCCGCTGCCGGCTTGGCGTCGGCGGTTGCTGTGGTATCGGTCAAGGCAGGCTCCGTGGTCTTTTTGGCGGGCGCTCCCGCAGGCGGTCTTATAGGGCGCAGCCTTATACGTTGCTTGTCACGCGACTTCTTTCGTGGTTTGGTCCAATAGTTTCGCAAGTGGGCCATAGCTGATGCCGCATGGCAGGGAAATGTTCAGAGCGGGCGACACCGATCTCGGGCTGTTGCATGAGCGTCGCTGGCAATGGCTGGAAGAGGCCGTCGGGCCGGCAGTGGCGCTGCCGACCGAATATCCGGACGGCTACCATGTGCCACGGCACCATCATAGCCGCAGCCAGTTGCTGCACGCGCTGGTCGGTGTCGTGCTGGTGACGACGCGGCATGGGCGCTGGATGGTGCCTCCGGACCACGCGATGTGGATCCCCGCCGGCACCGAACATTCCGTCGAGATGCTGGGCGACGTCAGCATGCGGTCCGTCTATGTGATGCCGGAGGCCATTCCCGGCCTGCCGGACGGGTTGCGTGTCGTCGGCATCACCGACCTGATGCACAGCCTGATCGTGGAATCGGAAAAGCTGCCGCAAGGCGCCGAGCTGAAGGGGCGGGGCGGACTGATCATGAAGCTCCTGCTGCACGAAATCCCGAACCTGCCGGAACGGCCGCTCGGCCTTCCGTTCCCGTCCGATGCAAGGTTGGCGACGCTGTGCCGGCGCTTCGTCTCGGCACCGTCACCGCATGCGACGATCGACGAGTGGGCCGCTATCGTCGGCATGAGCCGCCGCTCTTTCACCCGCGCGTTCCACCGCCAGACCGGATTGTCGCTGTCGACCTGGCGTCAGCAGGCCTGTCTGTTCGCGGCGCTGCCACGGCTGGCCGACGGCGAGCCGATCACGAGGGTGGCGCTCGATCTCGGCTATGACAGCGTGCCGGCGTTCATCACCATGTTCAAGCGCATGCTGGGAGCCTCGCCACGCGGTTACATGCGGGGCGCCCGTGATGCTGGCGAAGGTGTGCGACGAACAAGTGGTCCGGCTCGGCCTGAGGCGCAGCCCTGAAGGGCGTCGCGTTCGACCGGCCTCATGCGACGCGCTTTGGGTTCTTGTTGTATGCATGTCGTTATCGCAAAACCGCTGCACAGTTTTGCGCGACACGCATTAATCGAACAGGCTCGACACCGATTCCTCGGTCGCCGTGCGCGAGATCGCCTCGCCCATCAGTTCGGCGATGGAGATGACGCGGATATTGGCGGCGTCCAGCACTGCCTGGGTCGGCTGGATGGAATCGGTGATGACCAGTTCCTGCAGTTTCGAGGCGCCGATGCGGGCGATGGCGCCGCCGGACAAAACGCCATGGGTAGTATAGGCGGTCACACTGGTGGCGCCATCGGCAAGCAGCGCATCGGCCGCATTGCACAGCGTGCCGCCCGAATCGATGATGTCGTCGATCAACAGGCAATCCTTGCCGCGCACGTCACCGATGACGTTCATGACTTCCGATTCGCCGGGGCGCTCGCGGCGCTTGTCGACGATGGCAAGCTGGGCGTCGATGCGCTTGGCGAGCGCGCGGGCGCGGACCACGCCGCCGACATCCGGCGACACCACCATGACATTGGCAAGCTGCTTGTATTTCGCCTTTACGTCGCGGGCCATGACCGGCACGGAAAACAGATTGTCGGTCGGGATGTCGAAGAAGCCTTGAATCTGGCCGGCATGGAGATCCAGGGTCAGCACCCGGTCGACGCCCGCCCTCGTGATCATGTTGGCGACCAGTTTGGCCGAGATCGGTGTGCGGCCCGAGGCACGGCGATCCTGCCTGGCATAGCCGAAATAAGGAATAACCGCAGTGATGCGCTTGGCCGAAGAGCGCATGAAGGCGTCGATCATGATGAGCAGTTCCATCAGATGATCGTTGGTCGGGAACGAGGTGGACTGCAGGATGAAGACGTCCTCGCCGCGCACATTCTCCTGGATCTCGACGAAGATTTCCTGGTCGGCGAAGCGCCTGACGCTGGCCTTGCCCAGCGGAATGTTGAGGTAGCGGGCGACTGATTCGGCCAGCACCCTGTTGGAATTGCCCGCGAAGAGCTTCATGCACCGTTCCTGGCGAAGGATTGAGAGACTCCGATAGCACTCCAGCCTCTTAGTCGGGCTTTTAGCGGCCCGCGCCGGTATTGCAAGCGTCGTGAATGGGAATCCGCCGGCTAATCTCAATAAACGCTTACGGCTTGACGATGCCGCGATAGGTCCACTTCGATGCCGACGGAATCGGGGATAGCTCTATCTTTCAGTCTGAGGATGGTCTTTTCCGAAAACCGGATTCACTTTTCGGAAATCATACTCCAGGTCAGCCGGCGCCGCCGCCAAGCCAGGTGGCGAACTGGTCGATTGTCTGGTCGGCAATTGCCTGCATGGTCGCCGGGGCGACCGCCGTCCAGCCTTCGCCGCCGCCAACAGAGGGCGCCTTCTGCTGGCCGTTGATGCGATGCAGCCGGTTGCCGGCCGGGTCATAGATGTCCCAGACATAGATGACGGTAGTGTCCTTGCCTTCCGTCATGGTCGAGAAATAGCCCTTGAGCACATGTGTTGGGGTCTGGTCGGTGCTGCCGGCCAAGGTGATGCCGCGCTGCCTGGCGCGTGTCTGAAGCTCGGCGGTCAGCGGTGTCGCGGCTTCTACCGAGGCGCCGACGATCGGCGCCACCTGCAGCCGGGTCCGCGCAATGGCAGCCGCGCTTTTGGCGGGCGGCACGGCTGCTGCAGCGGAAGGCTGCGCCGTATCTGCAGTTTGCGCGGTGCCGGCAGGCTGAGCCGGAGTTGCGGGGGGCGTCGCGGCACCTCCGGCTCCGGAGAGGGATTGCGTCGATTGCGGGGCAATGGCCGAGGGTTCGAGAACGTCCTTCGCATTGGTGCAGGCCGCCAGTGCCAGCGCCACGAGCAATGACACGGTCGTCACATGCGATCGTCTCATTAGCCTGAAAACTCCTTGGCGACGAACGCCCCTCACACTCTCTCCATTATGGATTCACTGCACGATCAAGTCGAGATCATGGCGGGACAGCGGCTTCGGCTGGGATTCGGTGGTCAGATAGGTGCGGCCAAGCGTCATCGCGGTTTCGGTTTCGGAGTCCATGATGATCATATGGGCGAACAGCGTCATGTTCGGCGCAATCGGTTCGGGATTACCCTGATAGAACATCGGCATATCCATCCAGGACGGGGTGAAGCGGGCGCCGAGCGAATAGCCGCAGGCATTGAGCCGGTGCTTGGTCAAGTTGTGGGCTTCGAGGGTGCGGGCATGGGCGTCGAACACGTCGCCGAACGTATTACCGGGCGTCATCGCCTTCTCGACTGCAAGTAGCGCGGCGCGGGCGGCATCGAACAATTCCTGGTGGCGTTTCGATACCTTGCCGGTCAACACCGTGCGCATCATTGCCGCATGGTAGTGATGGAAGACACCGGCCCATTCGAGCGTCAGCTGGTCGTTCTTGGTGAGCTTGCGGCGACCGGCCTTGTAGCGGCAAAGCAGGGCGTCGACTCCGGAGCCGATGATGAACTCGTTGGCCGGATAATCGCCGCCGCCGGCAAAGATCGCACCTTGCATGGCGGCGAGGATCAGCGCCTCATCGCCACCCTGCTTGATCAGCGGCAGTGCTGCGTCCAGCGCGTCGTCGGCCAGATTTGCGGCTTTTTCCGCCTTGGCGATTTCTGCCGGGCTCTTGAATAGCCGTAGCCGGCTGACAATGCCGGAGGCATCCGCGATCTGCCCGAAGGTCTGCAACTGCTCGTCGAGGCGCCGGCCATTATAGGCGGTCAGGCCGTGGGTGTCGTATTCGACGCCGATCCGGGCGCCGAGCAGGTCAAGCTCGTTGAGCAGATTGCGCAGATCTACCGCCGGATTGGCGCCGTTGCGGTCCGTCCACAAAACGATGTTGTCGATGATCGAGGTGTGGCGCGCCTGGCGCAAGTCGGCCGAACGCGTCAGCAGCACCATCGAGCCGTCGGCCTTGACCACCAGGCACTGGAAAAAGCAGAAGCCGAAGGTGTCGTAGCCGGTTAGCCAATACATGCTTTCCTGGGCAAACAGCAGGACGGCGTCGAGCTTCTTTTCGGCGATCTCGATCATCAGTCGATCGCGCCGCGCGTCGAATTCCGAGCGTTCGAAATGCAGCGCCATCAGTCAGCCTCCAAAACGATTGCCGAAACCTGCCGCCCGTAGTCGGGCTCGTTGCGATGCGTGCTGCGCCGATAGGAGTAGAAAAGCTCTTCCTCGGCATAGGTGCAGCGGCCAAGTCCTTCGGCATTGACGCCAGCCTTGGTCAGCCGGTCGACCGTGTAGCGGTTGAGATCGAACATCGCGTGTCCGGCATTTGCGGAGGGCGCGAAATAGCGGGCACTGCCGGCATCGGCGTCGACGAAACGGGTGACAAATTCCGGTCCGACTTCGTAATTCCGTGGGCCGATCGAAGGACCGAGCACTGCGACGATGCGGTCGCGCCGGGCGCCGAGGCTTTCCATTGCCGCGATGGTGTTTTCCAGCACTCCGGTGAAAGCGCCTTTCCAGCCGGCATGGGCGGCGCCGATAATGCGCGCCTCGGCGTCGGCGAAGAGGACCGGTCCGCAGTCGGCGGTCGAGGCACCGACGGCAATGCCCGGCCGGTCGGTGACAATGGCGTCGGCCTTGGGCCGCTCGTCGGCAAAAGGCTCCCTGGCAATGACGACGTCCGGCGAATGAACCTGGTGAGCGGTCAGCAGATGGTTTGCAGGCACGCCCATCCATTCGGCGACCCGGCGGCGATTCTCGCGCACCAGCGTCTGGTCGTCGTTCGAGCCGGTGCCGATGTTGAGGCCCCGGTAGATGCCGCTGGAAATGCCGCCGACGCGCGTGAAGTAGCCGTGGCGGATGCCTTGCGCCGTTTCCAGCAAGGGCGACCGAACGGGATCCGGTTTGGTCTGATTCAGCATGGCGGCTTTGTTGTCCGTATAGGCGATTTCGTCAAGCGAGTTGAAGGGGCGCAGTTGAAGGCTGGTCAGTTGAAGGCTGGCGCAGTTGATGTCGGCCGCTAGTCGGAGACGGGAGAGTGGGAGAGGCGGCAGCGAAAAGTCAATCCATGCTTGGAAACGGCGGAACGGCAATGCCGGCGGGGAGGACGGCAAGCACCTTGAAGAGTTCGCCCATGGCCAGCGGGCCGGCGAGGCGCTCGACGTCGGCCGCGATCTTTTCGCGAGCTGCCTCATCGGCATTGGCGCCGAGCCGGCCAGCTCGTTCGAGAAGCCCCATCTTGAGCAGGAATTCACCTTGCGTTGAGAGGTGGGCATCGAGGCTGTGTGCCCGAACGGTTGCCGCGAGGGCAGCGAAATCGACATGGGCTGTGAGATCGGCCCGCCCCGGATTGGCCAGCACGTCCTCATGACGGTGCTTGCGCAAGGCCTGCAAGGTGTCGCCGATCCCGGGCTGGAGGTGACCGTAGTCGAGAAACAGGCCGGCGCCGCCAAATCCGGCAAGTCGCCCGGCGATGGCCGCCATCAGGGCGGCGCGGGCTGGCGCCACCTCGACGATCGCACCTTCCGGCGCATTCTCGGCACCCTCCGGCAGCAGCATCGGGTCGAGCGAGCCGGCGCCGACGAAAAAGCGCAGCCGGTTCGCATCGTCGAGACCGATCATCCGCTCGCGCCAGCCGGCTCCGGCGCGGACGAACTGGCGGATGGGCACCGCGTCAAACAGCTCATTACCAACAATCAGAAGCGGCGCCTGCGGTAGTGTGTCCACGGCCTCATGCCAGGCGACGGTGGCCGACGTCCCGGCAAGCGTTCGTTTCTGGACCTCGGTCAACCGCGGACTGGTCTCGATCAAGGCGAACGATGCGCTGGCGGTAAGCGTCGGATCGAGCCGCGAAAGCGTGCGCAGCATATCTCTCATCAGCGTGCCGCGGCCGGGGCCTATTTCGGCGATGGCGACCGGCGTCGGCCGGTCGATCGCCAGCCACGCCTGGTAGAGCCAGATGGCGACCAGCTCGCCAAACATCTGGCTGATCTCCGGCGCGGTGACGAAGTCGCCGGCGGCGCCGAACGGCTCGCGTGTCGTGTAATAGCCGTCCTGCGGATCGAACAGGCAGAGCGCCATGTATTCGCTGATGGGGATCGGTCCCACCGCACCGATCAGCTCGGCGATGCGGGTCTCCAGCCGCGTCATGCCGGCTGCGGTTTTGTCACCGGCTTGGCTGTAGCCATCGCCCAGATGCCGGCCAGCACCATCGGCAGTGACAGCACCATTCCCATGGTCAGCCAGCTCGTGCCAAGGAGGTAGCCAAGCTGCTGGTCGGGCTCGCGAAAGAATTCGACGAAGATGCGCGAGGCGCCATAGCCGGCGATGAAGGCGCCGCCGACGAAGCGCGGCGTCTTCAGCTTGAGCCGCGAATGGGTGAGGAAGCGCAGGATAAGGAACAACACCAGCCCTTCGAGCAGCGCCTCGTAGATCTGGCTCGGATGGCGTGCAAACGGACCGCCATTGGGGAATTCGAATGCCCATGGAACGTCGGTCGGCCGGCCCCATAGTTCGGAATTGATGAAGTTTGCCAGGCGAACGAGGCCAAGCCCCACCGGCACGCCGGCGGCAACCACGTCGAACAGCGACCATGTGCGGATGCCGCGAGACCGGGAAAACAGCGTCATTGCGAGAATGACGCCGATCAGGCCGCCATGAAACGACATGCCGCCCTGCCAGACGGCGACGATATCGAGCGGATTGGCGATGTAGCGCGGCAGGTCGTAGAACAGCACGTAGCCGGTGCGTCCGCCGAGCACCACACCGATGGCTGCCCAGACGATGAAGTCGTCGAGGTCGACGGGCTTCATCGGCAGGGTGCCGTCGGGCCACAGTTTTGGGTTGGTGACGAGGCGCTTGGCATACCACCAGGCGAACAGAATGCCGACGATGTAGCCGACGCCGTACCAATGCACCGCCAGCGGTCCGATCCGGACGATGACCGGGTCGATGTTGGGAAAGGGCAGGGCGGCCAGCGGCAGCAAATATTCGCTCAACAGGGTCTCCGGGTTCCCAATCAGGTTCGGGCGCGGACCATGCGGCAGGCTTTTGGCGGGGTCAAGGCAAGCATATGCTTGCATTCCGAATCGCGCGCCACTACGTCAATTCGACCAAGCGAGGATTTGCCATGGCGACCGGACCGAACCGCATTCTCGATGAATTCGCCAAGCTGATGACCGACGCAGCCGGTGCCGCGCAAGGCGTGCGGCGCGAGGTGGAGACCGCCTTCAGGGGCCAGGCCGAGCGCATACTCAACTCCATGGACGTGGTGCAGCGCGAGGAATTCGAGGCCGCTCGCGACATGGCGGCGAAGGCCAGGGAAGAAAACACCCGCCTCGCCGCTCGCATCGAGGCGCTCGAGGCCAGGCTTGCCGAATTGACCGGTCAACCAGCGCCTGCGGCTGCGTCAAAGCCGCGTGCAAAAAAATAACAAGAAATAAATCGTTAAACTTTTCCACAAAGCCGGATCGCAAAAAGCGCTTTGTCGTGAATCGCTTACCGGTACTGCGTGAATCTTTGTGACAGCGCCTTTCCACATGCGAATGACGCAGTCCGAAAAATTTGGCTGGTCACGCGACTCCCGATCAATAGACTGAATTTGTTGCATGATTCGGAGCAGGGTCATGCGCCGGGCGGTGGGGTCCGGTCCGGGGTCTTTGCGTTGACGAAGTCCTGGCCGTCCGAGTTCTAGGCAGAATTGTTCGAGTGTGCCTCTCCCGCGGAGCGTGTGGTGGCGCTCCCAGAACGACAGGAAGCATTTCATGGAACTTCTCGAACTCGAATTCTCCCGCGAAATCCATCCGGTGGATGTTATCGAGCAGGTGGCGCACAACAACGATTGGTCCTTCGAGCGGGCCGGCGACGACGAGATCTCGATCTCGGTTGCCGGAAGCTGGACCGACTACCACGTTTCATTCTCCTGGATGGAGGACTACGAGGCGCTGCACCTGGCCTGCGCCTTCGACATCAAGGTCCCGGAGGCGCGCGCGCTCGAGGTGATGCGGCTGCTTTCGCTGATCAACGAGCAGATGCTGTTTGGCCATTTCGATCTCTGGGAGCAGGAAGGCGCCATCATGTTCCGCCAGTCGCTGCTGCTGGCCGGTGGGGTCGAGCCGTCGAGCCAGCAGGTCGAGGTGCTGCTGTCGTCGGCGCTGGAGGCCTGCGAATGCTATTTCCAGGCGTTCCAGTTCGTCGTCTGGTCGGGAACTTCGGCCAAGGATGCGTTGGCCGGCGTGCTGTTCGAAACCTACGGAAACGCCTGACCGTCGATGGTTTCGAGCAACGCGCGAAAACCCGAGATCAGCTTTGCCGATTTCGACCGCGTCGACATCCGCGCCGGCACGATCGTCGAGGCAGAGCCTTTTCCCGAGGCGCGCAAGCCGGCGATCAAGTTGAAAATCGATTTCGGTCCCGTGATCGGGGTGAAGAAATCCTCGGCCCAGATCACGAAATACTATTCGCCCGAAGCCCTGATCGGCCGGCAGGTGTTCGCTGTGATCAATTTCCCGCCGCGTCAGATCGGGCCATTCATGTCGGAAGTGCTGACGCTCGGCTTTCCCGATGAAGAGGGCGCGGTGGTGCTTGGGGCAATCGAACGCAAAGTGCCGGACGGCGGCAGGTTGTTCTAGCTGCGCTGTTGTTCACGCAGCCAGTTTACGCCTGGTACCCAGCGCTTCTTCGACCGTTTCCATGAACATTTCCGCGCAGGTCTTCCAGCTGTAGCGCATTGCGCGTTGCCGCGCCTCGGCGCGGTCGACGTGAAGGGCGGCGAGCGCTGCTTGCCGCAGGTCGTCCGACACCGCGCCGCCGATGCCGTCACCCACAATATCGATGGGTCCGGTGACGGGATAGGCTGCGACCGGCGTGCCGCTGGCCAGCGCCTCGATGATGACGTTGCCGAACGTGTCGGTACGGCTGGGGAAGACGAAAGCATCGGCCGAGGCGTAGATCTCGGCCAGTTCGTCGTTCGGACGATGGCCAACGAAATGGGCATCGGGATATCTGGCCTTCAGCTTCGCCAATTCCGGCCCTTCGCCTACGACCAACTTGCTGCCGGGCAGGTCGAGGTCTAGGAAGGCCGGCAGGTTCTTTTCGATCGCGACGCGGCCGACGCAGAGGAAGATCGGTCCGGGAAATCCCAGGTCCTTTCTTTTGTCCGGCCGAAAATGATCGGTGTCGACGCCGCGCGTCCACGGCCGGAGCTTGGTGAAGCCGCGGGCCGCAAGATCGTCGGCAAGCGACTGGGTGGCAACCAGCGTGCCCTGTCCTGAATTGTGGAAATCACGCAGCCAGCGATAGGCCCATGCTTCAGGCACCGGCAGGCGCGCGCTCAGATATTCCGGAAAACGTGTGTGATAGCTGGTCGTGAACGGGCGGCCGGCGTTGCGGCAGTAGCGCCGGGCCATAATGCCGAGCGGTCCTTCGGTGACGATATGGATGTGGTCCACCTTGCGTGCCTCGATCAGCTGCGCCACGCGGTGCGGCGTCGTCAGCGCCAGCCTGATATCGGGATAGGTCGGCAGAGGCAGGGTGCGAAAGATATTCGGCGTCAGGAAGTCCGTCTCGATATCGAAGGATTTCAGGGTCTCCGAGAGACGCTCTAGCGTGTGGACGACGCCGTTGACTTGCGGGCGCCAGGCGTCGGTGACCATCAGGATGCGCATGGCGGTCCCTTGGCGGCAAGCTTGATTGCCTCGCCGCGACGCCTGAGCGGCGACCACGCCGCAGCTCGGGCGTCGCACCAGCGCACCTGGGCAGGCGCGGGGTCGAAATGAGGCCGCAGGGCCGAATCAATCAGGATCGCGCGCTTCATTGGCGCTCTTCACCATGGTTTCATGACGGGCCGATGAAGGCCGGGTGTCGCTGCCGTCAAGCGGGGACCTTGATCACCGCCCGAAGGCCGCCGAGCGGGCTGCGTTCGAGGACAATGTCGCCGCCATGGCTGCGGGCAATGTCTCGTGCGATGGAGAGGCCAAGGCCGGTGCCGCTGGCGTCGAGGTTGCGGGCCTCGTCCAGCCGCACGAACGGCTTGAATACATCCTCTCGCTTTTCGGGCGGAATTCCCGGGCCGTCATCGTCGATGGTGACGAGCAGCGAACCGCGCCCATGATTGGCATTGATCTCCACCGTCTTGGCATAGCGGAATGCATTGCCGACGACATTGGACAGCAGCCGGGCAAAGGCATTGGGGCGCACGTGCACATGCGGATCGCCGACAAGCACGGTCGACAGCTTGCGCTTGCGCAGCGCGGCTTCCTCGCGAAGCTTGTCGAAGAAGGCTTCGAGATCGAACTGACCGGCGTCTTCCGAAGCTTCGCCGCGTGCAAAGGCAAGGTAGCCTTCCAGCATCGACTGCATGTCGTCGATGTCCTGGTCGAGTGCCTGGGTATCGGCCGCCTTGGTCCCGGCAAGCGCCAATTGCAGTTTGAAGCGGGTGAGGATGGTCCTCAGATCGTGGCTGACGCCGCTCAGCATGGCGGTGCGCTGCTCGAGCTGGCGTTCGATGCGTTCGCGCATCTGGATGAAGGCAAAGCCGGCGCGGCGGACTTCCTCCGCGCCGCGCGGGCGAAAATCGCGCGGCATCGGCCGGCCCTTGCCGAAGCTCTCGGCCGCCTCGGCCAGCGTCAGAATCGGCCGGATCTGGTTGCGCAGGAAGGGAATGGCTATCATCAGCAGCACCAGCGAGGTGCCGACCATCCAGATCAGGAAAATATGGGTGTTCGATGCATAGGCCTGGCTGCGGCGCACGAAGACGCGCAGCACCTTGTTCTCGAGCTGGACACGGACCTCGACGATATTGGAATTGCCGACCGTATCGATCCAGAACGGACGGTTGATCTGGCGGGTGATCTCGGACGAGAGGATCTCGTCGAGGATCGAGAAGAACGGCTTTGGCCCGGGAGGCGGCAGCGGGTCGGGCGGTAGGAGGTCGACCTTCAGCTGCATGCGATCCTGGGCGATGCGGATGACGTTGGCGTAGTCGGCGTCGTGAGGATAGGTCTCTATCAGGTCGATGATGGCGGCGATGTCGCGCACCGTGGCCTGCGACAGGCGTTGCGTCACGGTCTGCCAGTGGCGCTCCATGAAGACAAAGGCGACGACCGACTGCAGCATGATCATTGGCGCGATGACGATGATCAGCGAGCGGGCATAGAGCCGCTTCGGCATGTAAAGCGACACCAGGCGCCAGAAACGGTTCCAGGCGCGCGGCACGGCCTTGAGCGCCCGCGTCGCGCGGGCGCTGAAGCCGCCATCTCCCGGCCGTTCGAGTTGCGTGGTCGCCATTCGTCCTTTCGCTCACCGGGACCCGGCAAAGGGCCGCTGTCGGCGGCATTCTATTCCACGCTGAGCCGATACCCAATACCGCGCACGGTCTGCAGCCAGACCGGATTGGACGGATCGCGTTCGATCTTGCGGCGCAGCCGGTTGATCTGGACGTCGATCGTGCGCTCGCCGACCTCGGATTCATCGCCGACAAGCTCATGCCGCGGTATCGTTTCGCCGGCACGCGCAGCGAAGATCGCCAGGATTTCCTGCTCGCGGTCGGTCAGCTTGAGCGCCTCGCCGCCGCGCTTCAGCTCACGCCTGGCGATCTGGAACGTATAGGGGCCAAAGACCAGCTGTTCGACCTTGGGCGTCGTCGCGGGGCCGCCGCGGCGCAGGATATTGTTGATGCGCAGGATCAGCTCGCGCGGGTCGAACGGTTTAGGCAGATAGTCGTCGGCACCGGCCTCGAGCCCGGTGATCCGGCTGTCGGTTTCGGACAGTGCGGTGAGCATCAGGATCGGCACGTTTTTCTCGGCCCGCAGCGCCTTGGTGAGATCGACGCCGCTTTCACCCGGCATCATGACGTCGAGCACGATCAGATCGAAGTCGAGGCCGGCGAGCTTGCGCCTCGCCTCGCCAGAATTTCCGGCGACGGTGACGCGAAAACCGTTTTCGGTCAGATACTGTTTCAGAAGATTGCGGATACGGGTGTCGTCGTCGACCACCAGCAGATGCGGCGCGTCGTCTTCCGGTGCTGTCGGATGATCAACCCTCTCAATGGTCTCCATGGTTTTTCCCTGACATCTTTGCGGGCACAATGTCGATCTGCGCCCTTAGTTCCGGATTTACCATCGCTTCAAGGAACCGTTCGATAACGGCGCGTTCGGTGGCTCCGGAATCTTCCAATGCAGCATGGATGCGGCGCGACTGTGGCCGCGCCAGTGCCAGCGCCAGAGCACGGCCCTTGGCCGTCGGATAAAGCTCGCGCTGGCGGCGGTCGCGGGGGCCCTGCAATTGCACGATATGGTCGGTGTCGATCAGTTGCTTGAGCACGCGCGCCAGGCTCTGCTTGGTGATCTTGAGCACATCGAGGAGCTCGGCGACCGTCAGGCCGGGCCGGCGATTGACAAAATGCAACACCCGATGATGGGCGCGGCCAAAACCGTAATCGGCCAGGATCTGGTCCGGATCGGAGGTAAAGTCGCGATAGGCGAAGAAGAACAACTCGATGATGGCGAAATCGATGCCGTCCTCGTCGGTGATCGCTGTCCTGATCGGCTCTGCGGCTGCGTGGCTCGTCATCTTTTCTCCGTGTGAAGCAGGAAATTATGTCAGCACTATTGACGTATTTTCCGCGCGATGGTAATTTTTGGCAAGCTTTTCGGCGGATTGCGAACGAAAAGGCAAGCGAAGCCGTTTTTTCCGGAACTTCCTGAGTTTGCCAGACCTTAAATATCCGCCTACGCTTTGAGACAATGGCCGCCCGCAGCGGCCGAGGCGAAACACGCAACGACACAATGATGTGCGGGCTGCCGCCCGCGGGAGGTTACCATGGCATCCGTTCCCTTCGACCAACTGGACGGCTTTATCTGGATGAACGGCGAATTCGTCAAATGGGCCGACGCCAAGATCCACGTCTTGACCCACGGGCTGCACTACGCCAGCGCGGTATTCGAGGGCGAGCGCGCTTATGGGGGCGAAATTTTCAAGCTGACCGACCACACCGAACGCCTGCATGAATCGGCGCGCCTGCTTGGCTTCAAGATACCCTACTCGGTCGCCGAGATCGACGACGCCTGCCGCACGCTGTTGAAGAAGCAAGGTTTCCAGGACGCCTATGTCCGGCCGATCGCGTGGCGCGGCAGCGAACAGATGGGCGTTTCCGCACAGAACAGTCGGATCAACTGCGCCATCGCCATCTGGCAGTGGCCAAGCTATTTCGACCCGGCGCAGAAGCTCAAGGGGATCCGCCTCGACATGGCCGAATGGCGCCGCCCCGACCCGCGCACCGCACCGTCGAAATCGAAGGCGGCCGGCCTCTACATGATTTGCACCATGTCCAAGCATGCCGCCGAGGCAAAGGGCTATGCCGACGCCATGATGCTCGACTGGCGTGGCCAGGTGGCGGAAGCGACAGGCGCCAACATCTTCTTCGTCAAGGACGGCAAGATCCATACGCCCAAGCCTGATTGCTTCCTCGACGGCATCACCCGCCGCACGGTTATCGGCCTTGCCAAGGACCGCGGTTTGGAGGTGATCGAGCGCGCCATCATGCCGGATGAGCTTGAAGGCTTCCAGCAGTGCTTCCTCACCGGGACGGCAGCCGAGGTGACGCCGGTTTCGGAGATCGGTCCATACCGATTCGAGGTCGGCGAAATCGCCAAGACGCTGATGAATGACTATTCTGCGGCCGTTCAGCCCAAGCACGCAATCGCTGCAGAATAACGAAAGTCACAGCTTTTTTAACTAGTAAGGGCGGTTTTCGGGCCGCCCCTTTTATTTAAGCGCTTCTGCATTTGACTTTCACACAATTCGGCGTCTCATGATGGGGTCGGCCCGGGAGGCTGGCAGCTATGGAGGGACTGGAAATATGGATATGAACACGCTTCTTCCGATCATTATTCAGGTGATTACGGGTATCATCGGTGGTCAGGCGGTTGGCGCGGCTATCAAGACTGCGGCGATGGGGCAGCTTACCAAAATCCTGGGCGGCGCTGTCGGCGGCGTCGGCGGTGCGGCCATCCTCAACAGTCTGCTGGGTGGCTCGGTCGATCCGGCAGCCGCCGCCACGGCGGCAGGGGCCGGCAGCGCGTTGAACATTTCAAATATCGTTGGCGGTGCCGGCGGCGGCGCCATCCTGACCGGCATCATCGGTGCGGTCATGAACGCGATGAAGAAATAAGCTTTGACGTTTCAGGTTTTCAAATGGGCGGCTTCGGCCGCCCATTTCGTTTGCCGTTTGTGGGAGCGGTGGACGCCGTTCGCGTGTGTCTCTACATCAGGGCCTGGTTCAAGGTTGGAGCTCTCCTGACGCGTTCGAGGGGACGCGCAGCGCTCCGACAGCGTGAAAGGACGAATATGGGTCAGCTCAACGCCGGCATCGTGCCGGTCACGCCGTTCCAGCAGAACTGCACCATCCTCTTCGACATGGACGACAGGCAAGGCGTTGTCGTCGATCCGGGCGGCGACATCGACAAGGTGCTGGCGGCGCTCGAGGACAATGCGATCACTGCCGGCGCGATCTGGATTACGCACGGCCATATCGACCATGCCGGCGGGGCCATGGAGTTGAAGGAGGCGCTCGGTATCGAGATCATCGGTCCGCATGCCGCCGACCGGCCGCTGCTCGCCAATCTCGAGAACCAGGCAAAGCGCTACGGCATCACCGATCCCGTGCGCAACTGTGTCCCCGACCGGTTCCTTGCCGAAGGCGAGACCGTTTCGTTCGGCTCGCACGTGTTCGAGGTGCTCCATTGTCCGGGCCATGCACCCGGCCACGTCGTCTACTATAGCCGGGCTGCGAAGTTCGCCCATGTCGGCGACGTGCTGTTCCGCGGTTCGGTCGGCCGCACCGATCTGCCGGGCGGCAACCACGCCGCGCTGATCGCCTCGATCAAGGAGAAGCTTTTGCCGTTGGGCGACGACATCGGCTTTATCTGCGGCCATGGTCCCGGCGGCCGTTTTGGTGAGGAGCGGCGGAGCAATCCTTTTCTGGTCTGAAACCGCTTGCCGGAAACAAAAAGCACGGCCTGTGCGACCGCGCTTTTTTCCGACGGGAAACTGCCTCCGCTAATTGGCGGTGCAGAAATGCTGTTCGCCGTCATAGCCGGTGAACGTGCCGGTACGGGCGTTGAAGCTCCGGTAGCGGTCCGAGCAGTATTCGTACCAGCCGCGGGTCCACGGCTCCGCATAGCTTTCGGCATAGGCCACTCGCGGCTGCACGTAATAACGGCGCACCGGGGCAGGCCTGTAGTATTCATCATCATAGGCCGGGTCGTAATAGCGGGGCTGCGGGCTGGCGAGCGCACCGCCGATCAGGGCACCGGCCGCAAGGCCGAGCACGCCGGCCGCAACGGCGTCGCCGTGGCCGTGGTGGCGGCGGTGATGGCGCCATTCGTCGGCATTGGCCGCGGGCAAGGTCGCAAGCGTGGTCGCAACGACCGCGGCGGACAGGATGGCAGTCTTGAAAATTCGGTTCATGTCAGTCTCCTTCGTGCCGGCCCGGGTCGTTTCGGGGGATGCGGTCCGGCTTTAACGAAGATTAATATGCGACCGTGGCTGAACGGGGGCTGAACGAAATTTGGCCAGGCGGTTCATCTAACTGGGCGGTTCAAGCGTGCGGCAAATACCGCAGGCCAGACCGGCCCACGTCCATTCTGCCCGGGGGTGGTTCAGCCGATCGACAGGTTGACGGCTTTCGGACCCTTGCCGCGCTTGTCCGGCTCGGTGTCGAATGTCACTTTCTGCCCATCCTCGAGACCGGGAAGACCCGACGCCTGCACGGCCGAAATATGGACGAAGACATCCTTTGCCCCGTCGTCCGGCGTGATGAAGCCGAAGCCCTTGGCGTGATTGAAGAATTTGACGGTGCCGGTCTGCGGCATGGGAAGCTCCTTTGATCCCACAAGTCCAGTCTCGGGCCGGCAAATGCCCGGACGGAAATTTGTCCTTTATTTTAGTGCCATCGGCAAGAGAAAGTTTTGCGGGTGCCGGCAAGCATCCCGGAACACAAAAGGCGCGACGAAAACCGCCGCGCCTTTACAGAATTCAAGTTCACTCAAAAGCCTTGCAGCATCCTCACACCCCGAAAGGACGCGCGGAACGCCGCCGTTCAGGCGGCGCGGAGATTGACCGCTTTCGGACCCTTGCCCATACGGTCGGGCTCGACATCGAAGGTGACCTTCTGACCGTCGACGAGCGTGCGCAGCCCGGAAGCCTCGATCGCCGAGATGTGGACGAACACATCCTTGGCGCCGCCATCGGGCGTGATGAAGCCGAAGCCTTTGGTAGCGTTGAAGAATTTAACGGTGCCGGTCTGGGCCATTGGGGAAACTCCTTCACCCGTGTCAGTCTTGGTGGTTCCGCCCGCCGCCTGGCGCCGTGGGCAAGTCCCGGTGGTTGCTTCGGCAGTCATGCATTGGCGCATGGTAAAACCCCCCGCCGAAAACGGGGCTGTCAGAGATTCACAGTATCGGGGAAAGGTCGTCCAAAACGTTCCGCTCTCCGGGTCGCAAATGCCCGAACACAAAATTTATCGCACGGAAACGTGATGCTTGCAAGACACAGCCGCGGGCGGCCCCAACAGGCGCATCCCGACGCATCGCACCGATAGTCCGGGTTCGCTGCGCGGTCATCGGCCAGACTTCACCCAGGCATGGTCCAGCAAGCGGGGCAGGTGCTGTCTTGGCTTGCGCCGGCATACCGCTCTGGCTCGCCAGTTGCAAACAGGGGTTGCATCTGGCAGCGGAATGACGAGGATCGGCCTGACCCAGGCACCATTTGTGCGGGCCGGAGTTTCGAGGGAGAGAACATTCATGCGGTTTCTTGCGGCAATCTTTCCGCGGCAGGTTTTTTCCATCCTGTTCCTGTCGGCAATTCTCGCAGCCTGCACCGTCGTGGTGGATGATGAGGGGCCGGGGCCGCGCCCGCCACGGCCGGGGCCGCAATTCTGCACTAGGCAATATGACCCGGTCTGTGCCCGGCGCGGCGGCGACCGCCAGACCTTCGCCAATGCCTGCCTTGCCGAACGGGCCGGATACCGCATCATTCGCGAGGGCGAGTGCCGCGGCGGTGGTGGTGGCGGTGAGGAGCAGACATTCTGCACCCGCGAATACCGCCCAGTCTGTGCCCGTCGCCATGGCGAACTGCGCACATTCCCCAACGAATGCGAAGCCCGCGCGGCGGATTATCGCGTCGTCGATGACGGGCCCTGCTAGCGCACCGACCTACAGCCTGGCCGGATAAGCACCATCTGGGGGCCGGCGTAGAGCTCAGCGCCGTTCCCGTTGGAGATGCGGATCTGCGGCATTATCAGCATGTGAAGCAGCGTTGTGGCGCGTCGGCTCAGTTGGCCGGGTTGTCGACCGGTTCGAGATTGTCTTCCGTGGTGACCCGCTCATAGGTCTCCTGATCGCTGCGGATGCGATATTGCGGCGAGCCGTCCTTGACCGGCAGCCGGCTCTTGATCTGGAACAGCTCCGCGGTCTTTTGGGCAAGGCCGGTGCGGCTCTTCATGCGGACGGTCTGGCCGACGGTGAAGATATGCGCCGGCGTGTCCGTGCGCCGCGCATTCTGCTGGAAGCGGATCATGTGACATTCTCCTGGTCGTGCCGAAGCGCTGCGTCGAGCTCGGCATGGTCAATGGCGACAAGCTGGCTGGTCGCGCTTTTCACTGTCCTTGCCGGCAGATGGATGAAAGTGGCGACGCGGCGCCAGGCAGGCCAGGACATGCCGTCGATCAGTTCTTCGTCGTGGTCGATGTCATAGTCGCCGGCCGGCTGCATGCCATCCAGCCCGCCAAGCACGAAAGGTGCCGCGAAATGCGCTATGGAATGGGTGGTGCGAGCAGACATTCTTGTGCGCCTCGAAGTTCTCGCTTGTGCCTTGAAGTTCTCGTGCCTTGAAGTTTCTTTCCGGCCTGCCCCGGAAGCGGAGCCTGCATTGCGGTACCAGGTGTCGGCGATTTGGATAAGTTTGGCGGGCCGAGAATCCCTGACACCGCGGGGCCAAGCATGACCCAAACGGTTTCATACCTCTAGTCTGAAAATACGACTTATTCAAGAAGTTTTCGGCCTCTTACCCCTACCAACGTCAAATTACTTTTCTATAGTTATCCGCAGAACGATGATACGGTCCCGGTGCACCTCAAAAATTGTTTGAAGAACTTCCGAAAAAATTCCTCCGGCATTTGTATTTATCTAGCAATGGAAGGAAGAGAGTCATGAACTCCGCAAGAACACCGGATGTCCCGACAGTTGCAGTCAGTCCTGTCGCAAAGCCGATAAAGGTCTTGTCGCCGCGTCTCACGATAAGAAGCGACGAGGCGGCAAGGCGAAGGATTGCCGACACCGACGGCACGGCGCGGCGGGCGCGCCAGCTTGCCGAAAGCAACCGCCTGATTTGACGCGCAAGCCATGACGCTCAATTTTCCCAATCCCAGCCGCTCCTATGACCCGGCGGCCAAGCGCATTCGTTTCGTCGGCCATGACGGCATGCTCGAAGTCCCGTTCTTTGTCGAGGTCGCGGCACTTTCGGCGGCAAACCCGGCAGCAAGCGGAGCCGAGGCCGAATTTCTCAGCGCCTTCGACGCCAAGCGTTCGTCGATCCACGAGATTGCGCGCCAAGCCTACTCGCACGGCCGCAGGAACATGTATGTGCTGACGCCGGCCGACTTTCGGTAGGCTCCCCCGGGTTCGAAGTTTTGCTTCGTAGCGACCGCCGTCTGCTCTTGCACGCGCCGCAGCGATGGCCTAGATCGCGGCAGGCGGACAACACGGCAGGTTTCCCATCAACAGAGATCCGAGACAACCGGCAGGCGCACGTTACGGCTCAGGCGGACAGCCGCCGCTGGGGCTCGACCAGCACGTGCAGCAGGCGCTGCAGCTGCACCAGGCCGGGCGCCGGCAGGAAGCCGAGGCGCTTTACCGACAGGTGCTGGCGCAAAAGGCCAACCACCCGGCTGCTGCGCATTTCCTCGGGCTTCTGCTGCACCAGACCGGGCGCAGCGCCGAGGGGCTGGCGCTGATCGAACAATCGGTGCGTCTGCAACCGAACAATCCGGATTTCCTCAACAATCTCGGCACCGTGCTGCGCGACCTCGGCCGGGTCGCGGCCGCCGCCGATCTCTTCCGCAAGGTGGTGGCGATTCGGCCGGACCAGCTGGCGGCGCGTGACAATCTCGGCTCGTCGCTGAAGCAGCTCGGCCAATTCGAAGGCGCCGAGGATATTTATCGCGGCACGATCGGCCGCAACCCGTTCCATGTCCGCGCCCGCGTCGGGCTTGCCGAAACGCTGCAGGAAGCGGGCCGGCTGGATGAGGCACTGGCTGTTTTTCGCGAGGCGCTGACGATCCGGCCGAAGGATGCCGATCTTTTGCACGGCCTGGGTGTCGGGCTGATGGAAAAGGGCAATCTCGACGAGGCTGCGGATCTTTTCAGGCAGGCGCTGGCTGTGGACCCCGGCATGGCGAGGGCCTGGCTGATGCTTACCCAGGTCAAGCGCCAAAAGGAGCGCGACGCCGAGCTTGCCCGCATGGAGGCGGAGCACGCCAAGGCGCCGCAAGGCAGCCTGGCGCGCATGCAGCTTTCCTTCGGTCTCGGCAAGGCCAATGACGACCTCAGGGAGTATGGCCGCGCCTTCGACTATTTCGCCGAAGGCAACGCGATCCGCCGCCAGGGCATCGACTACGACGCCGGCAAGACGCGCGGCGAGTTCGAGGCGATGAAGGCGGTGTTCGACAAGGCCTTTTTTGAAAGGCACAAGCCGAGCGAGATAGCCGAGGACACGCCGATCTTCGTCGTCGGCATGCCGCGTTCCGGCACCACGCTGGTCGAGCAGATCATCGCCAGCCATCCGCAGGTCTATGGCGCCGGCGAGCTCAGCATATTGAAGACGGCGGTCGGCAAGCAGTTTCCGCTCAGCATGAAGGGCGGCTTTCCCTGGGGCATCGCCGACATGCCCGACAAGGCCTATGCCGAGGCCGGCCAGGCCTATCTCGACATGCTGCACGCCCGCTATCCGGGTTCTCGACACGTCACCGACAAGATGCCCGGCAATTTCCTGTTGGTCGGTTTCATCCACATGATGCTGCCGCGGGCCAAGATCATCCATTGCGCGCGCGATGCGGCGGCGACCTGCCTGTCGATCTACAAGGTGCACTTCCGCGGCGACAGCCATCGCTACGGCTACGATCTCGACGAGCTCGCCGATTTCCACAATCTGTACACCGACATCATGGCGCACTGGCATGCCGTGCTGCCTGATGTCGTGCACGACGTTCGCTACGAGGATTTCGTCGCCGACCAGGAAGGCCGGTCGCGGGCGCTGATCGCCCATCTCGGCCTGCCGTGGGACGACGCCGTGCTGTCGTTCCACGAGACCGACCGGCCGGTGCGAACGGCGTCGGCTGCGCAAGTGCGCCAGCCGATGTATCAGGGCTCGGTCGACCTGTGGAAGCGCTATGGCGACCGGCTGAAGCCGCTGCACGACAAACTTGATCGAGGGGCGCCTACAGCTCGATGAAGGGCTGAAAACCGCCAAAGATCATGCGCTTGCCGTCGAATGGCATGGTCTCCCAGTCCGACTTGAGGCGCGGGTCGGCCATCACCTTGGCCATCACCGCGTCGCGGCTCTGGCGCGATTCGTAGACCACCCATGAGAAGATGACGACCTCGTCGTCCTTGGCCTGTACGGCGCGCGGGAACGAGGTGAGCTCGCCATAAGGGACGTCGTCGCCGACGCATTCGACGTAGGCAAGAGCACCGTGCTCCTTCCAGACGGCGCCGCCGGTTTCCGCCAGCTTCTTGTAAGCATCGAGCTTTGCCTTCGGTACGGCAAGTACGAAACCGTCGACATAGGACATCTGATTTCCTCCATGCGATCGTTTTCCTCTCCCTCTGGAGCGGGAGAGGTGATTTCAGACACAGCCTGTGTGGAATGCTAAGCTGCTTTCACCGGTGCGTTCATTGCCCATTCGACGCCGAACGGATCACGCATATTGCCCCAGCGATCACCCCAGAACATCACTTGCAACGGCACGACTTCCTCGCAGCCCGCCTCGATGGCCCGCTGCCACCAGGCGTCGATGTCGTCGCTGCCGAGATGGAGCTGCATGGTGTAGCCCTGCGGCTTCACAGCGGCCATTCCATGCTCGGGATAGAAGTCGGAAAGCATCAGGGTCGAACCGTTGATGTGGAGATGGATATGCATGGTACGGCCCTGTTCGTCCGGCGGATAGGCAAAGACCTGCTCGGCACCGAAGGCCTTTTGGTAAAATTCTGCGGCTTTGAAAGCGCCGTCAAGCTGAAGGTAGGGCGTCAATCCGCCACGCACTTTGGCGGCGGGCTGGGTCTGCGGCTGGTCATTCATGTCATGCTCCTCTTTGCGTCTGGTTTGCCTTTGCGAACCACAGGACGAACGGAACGGCGACGATCCTACACGGCCGATGGTTTTTTGGATTTGAAATGGCGCCTGCCGCGACGGCCAACTGCCACCTTCAACCTTCGATGCGAATCCGCGGGCTGTTTTGCGCGTCGACGACGATTTCCGGCCAGCCAATATCTTTGCGCAGCTCGATCGGCAATGACAGGATGGCGCGTTCGCTGCGATAACGGGCGCGAGCCGCCGAGTAACGCGTTACGGCGTGACCTATGGATGACAGAATGGACATGATGCTTTCTCCTCGATTGGCGCCGGCATCACCGTGTCGGCAACCCAAGGACGTGGCATGCGATCATCATCCGACAGAGCGCCGGATTTTTTCCGCAATTTTTTAACCGCCGGCTTCGGCTACCTCCCGGAAGAAAGCTTCCGGGTCGTCGACCTCGGTCAGCCGCCGTTTCTCGATCAGCCAGAAGCGGTTGCCAACCGCGCGGATGAAGGAGCGGTCGTGCGAGGCAAGCAGGCAGCTCGCCTGATGTTCCAGCAATTCCGCTTCCAGCGCCTCCTGGCCATCAATATCGAGGTGGTTGGTCGGCTCGTCGAGCAAATAGAAGTTGGGATTGGCGAGCCTCAGCGCCAGCATCATCAGCCGCGCCTTTTGCCCACCGGACAGCACGCCGATCCTTCGCTCCTGCATGTCGATGCTGACGCCGGCGCCCGCGAGCAGCGAGCGGGCGCGCTGCTCGCCGACGTCGAATTTGCGCGAGAGCATCGCCAGCGGCGTGTCATCGCCGTCGATGCCGGACAGCGCCTGGTCGCTATGACCGAGCACGGTCGACGGTGTCACCTTCAGGCTTTGCGCCGCCGTTTCCGGCTCGACGATGGCGTTCCGGATCAGGCCGATCAGCCGTGATTTGCCGACGCCGTTACGGCCGAGCAGGACGATGCGGTCGCCTTGGCAGATGTGGCGCTTGCCGGTGCTGAACAGAACCGTGCCGTCAGGTGTTCCGACCACCAACTCGTCGAGCGTGATCAGCACCTTGGCATGGCTGCCGCGGTTGGCAAGCTTGATCGCGCCCGCCGACTTTTCGCGGTGTGCCGGCGCTGCCGCTTCTTCCAGGCGCTCTGCCCGCTGGTTGAGCTGCTTGGTCTTGACCGTCAAAAGGTCGCTGCCGGAATTGATGCCGATATTGTTGAGCTTGGCCGCTTGCCGGCGCAGCTGCTGCGCCACTTTCATGTCGCGCTGGAACTTGCGTTCGGTCGAGGCGTCGACCTCGTCCAGCGCAAGCCTCGCCCGCGAATAGGGCAGCGAAAACACCGGTGATTGTTCGGGACGCAGGAACAGCGTGCGGTTGGTCGTGGCATCGAGGAACGCCCTGTCATGGCTGGCGATCACCACCGGCACCTCGCGCGGCAGCGCGTTCAGCCAGGTCTCGAGCTGGCTGATCTTGCCGAGGTCGAGATGGTTGGTCGGCTCGTCGAGAAGCAGGACGTCGGGATCGGTGACCCAGACGCGGGCGATCAACGCCAGCCTTTGCCAGCCGCCGCTCAGCGCCTGCATTGGCCGCCCGCGCATCGGTTCTGGCACGTCAAGCGAGTCAAGAACCACATCGACGCGCCATTGTTCGCTTTCGACCTGTCCGGCCGGCAAGGCATCAGCGACCACCTGCTGGAAGCTGCGCCCGGCCAGCGCTGCCGGGACGACTTGCTCGACATAGCCGACGCGCAGGCCGCGCGTACGGGTGATGTCGCCTGATGTCGGCTCCATCTCGCCGGTCAGGCACTTCAGCAAAGTGGATTTGCCGCGCCCATTGGCGGCGACGATGCCGAGCCGGTCGCCGGTGCCGATGGTGAGGTCGAGGTTGGAAAACAGCGGCGCATTCAGGGTGACGCCGAGGGATTTGAGGCTGATCAGGGCCATTTTGATTTCTCTGGTCTTGCCGGAGCCCGGCTCAATGCACTTTGACGGTGCACGTGCCAGCCATTAGGCTCGGCATTGCGCACCACGAAGGGCAGACCAAAAAATCGAAGCGGGGAAAAACCCGGACCGTCCCTGGTCAGCCCTGCAAGCTAGCTCGCAGGGCAAAGACAGGGCCGCGCTGACGGTGGTGAGAAAATAACACGCAGCCCTCCTTTCAAGACGTTCGAGTTGTAGAAACTGGCTACACCAAGGCTAGGGCCGATGGCAAGTGGCTAGGCTCCCCCTTCTCCACTTGTGGGAGAAGGTGGCCGCGAAGCGGTCGGATGAGGGGTGCTCCAGCTTGGCACCGACGGCGATCCGTCCAGCACCCCTCAACCGTCTCGGCGCTGCGCGCCGATCCACCTTCTCCCCCAAGGGGAGAAGGGAAGCTCGCTAGCGTCCCGGGCGCCCCGTCTTGCCGGGGCGGCGCTTTTCACGGCGGGCGTCGGCCGGGTCTTCGTAGGAGCCGATACCACTGCGCTGGCGGACAATGGGTTTGGCGGAATCGTTGCGTTCCTTTGCGCCCCCCTCTGCCCTGCCGCGCATCTCCCCCACACCGGGGGAGATCGGCTGTGGTTTCGCTGGCACCTTTCCTTCGACCGGCTTTTCCGTCCGCCGCACGGTCATCTCGTCGAGCGAGTTCTTCTTGAATAGCGGCTTGGTCGGTTCGCCCGGGATGCCGAAGTCGGAGCCGTGCGCCTCTTCGGCCGACTGCTTCTTGAACAGCGAACGCGACACTGCGCCGGCCGGGGTCGGCATATCCGTGCCCGGCCCCATGGCGTCGAGCGAGGGCTTCGAAAACAGCGGCTTCTTCACCGGCACGGCGCCGTCGGCGCCCATCTCGTCGAGTGCCGGCTTGCGGAAGAGGTTGGGCCGGGCCGCCTCTTCGGCCGAACGTGCCTCGTCGAGCTTGCGGAAACGCTCCTGTTCCTCCGATGTACGGTGTTTGGCCACGCCCTTGTTGTGCTTGCCCTTTTCGCGGCCCGAGACCGGGCTTTCCATGTCGGCATATTTGGCCAGCGGATCGTCGGAGATGGACAGCTCCATCTCGCGCAGCCGCTTGATCTCGTCGCGGATACGGGCTGCCTTCTCGAAATCGAGATTGGCGGCGGCATCGCGCATCTGCTTGTCCAGGGCGTCGAGATGCGCTTTCAGATTGTTGCCCATCATCGCGCCGGCGCTGTCGGTGAACTGCGAGATATCGGCGCGGACATGATCTTTTTCGTAGACCGAGTCCAGGATGTCCGAAATGCGCGACTTGACCGATTCCGGGGTGATGCCGTTGGCCGCGTTCCACTCCATCTGCTTTTCGCGACGGCGGTTGGTCTCGGCCATTGCCCGCTCCATCGAGCCGGTGATCTGGTCGGCATAGAGGATGACCTTGCCGTCGACGTTTCTGGCGGCGCGGCCGATCGTCTGGATCAGCGATGTCTCGGAGCGCAGGAAACCTTCCTTGTCGGCATCGAGAATGGCGACGAAACCGCATTCGGGAATGTCGAGGCCTTCGCGCAACAGGTTGATGCCGACGAGCACGTCGAAGGCGCCGAGGCGCAGGTCGCGCAGGATCTCGACGCGCTCCAGCGTGTCGATGTCGGAGTGCATATAGCGCACGCGTATGCCTTGCTCATGCAGATATTCGGTCAAATCCTCGGCCATGCGCTTGGTCAGCACGGTCACCAGCGTGCGGTAGCCGGCCTTCGTGGTTTCGCGGATTTCGCCGACGACGTCGTCGACCTGCGTCTTGGCCGGGCGTACTTCGACCGGCGGGTCGATGAGGCCGGTCGGGCGGATGACCTGCTCGGCGAAGACGCCGCCGGACTGCTCCATCTCCCAGGCGCCGGGCGTCGCCGAAACCGCGACGGAGAGCGGGCGCATGGCGTCCCATTCCTCGAAGCGCAGCGGCCGGTTGTCCATGCAGGACGGCAGGCGGAAACCATACTCGGCCAGCGTCGCCTTGCGACGAAAGTCGCCGCGATACATGCCGCCGATCTGCGGTATGGTGACGTGACTTTCGTCGACGAAGACCAGCGCATTGTCGGGTATGTATTCGAACAAGGTTGGAGGCGGATCGCCCGGCTGGCGGCCGGTCAGATAGCGCGAATAGTTCTCGATGCCGGCGCAGGACCCGGTCGCCTCCAGCATCTCCAGGTCGAAGCGGGTGCGCTGCTCAAGCCGCTGCGCCTCAAGCAGGCGGCCAGCCTTTTCAAGCTCTTGCAGGCGATACTTCAGTTCTTCCTTGATCGACTTGATGGCTTGATTCAAGGTCGGCCGCGGCGTCACATAGTGCGAATTGGCGTAGATCTTGACGCTCTTCAGCTCGCCGGTCTTCTGGCCGGTCAGCGGATCGAACTCGGTGATCGCCTCGATCTCGTCGCCGAACAGCGAGATGCGCCAGGCGCGATCCTCAAGGTGGGCCGGGAAGATCTCGATCGTGTCGCCGCGCACCCGGAACGAACCGCGGACGAAATTGATATCCTGGCGCTTGTATTGCTGGGCGACGAGGTCGGCGAGCAGCGCGCGCTGGTCGAGCCGGTCGCCGATCTGCATCTGGAAGGTCATCGCCGTGTAGGTCTCGACCGAGCCGATACCGTAGATGCAGGACACCGAGGCGACGATGATGACGTCGTCGCGCTCAAGCAGCGAACGCGTCGCCGAATGGCGCATGCGGTCGATCTGCTCGTTGATCGAGGATTCCTTCTCGATGTAGGTGTCGGTCCGTGGCACATAGGCCTCCGGCTGGTAATAGTCGTAGTAACTGACGAAATACTCGACGGCGTTTTCCGGGAAGAATTTCTTGAACTCGGAGTAGAGCTGCGCGGCCAACGTCTTGTTGGGCGCCAGGATCAGAGCGGGGCGCTGCGTCTCCTCGATCACCTTGGCCATGGTGAAGGTCTTGCCCGAGCCGGTGACGCCGAGCAGCACCTGGGTGCGGTCGTTGCGGTCGACGCCTTCGACGAGATCCTTGATCGCCGTCGGCTGGTCGCCGGCCGGCTCGAAATCCGAGACCATCCTGATGGCGATGCCACCTTCGGATTTCTCAGGCCGGGCAGGGCGGTGCGGCGTCCACAGCACGCCGTCCTTGTGCAGCGGATTGCCGGATTCGATCAGCGCCGACAGCGCCGCGACGGTCGCGGTGACGCCGCCCGAGGCCATGGTCTCGGCCTCTTCCAGGGAGACATCGAGGCCAGCGACAGGGTTGAGACCGGCCGCAGTGCGCTCCCGCGCCGAAGCCGCGCCGCCCATCGAGGTGCCGCGTGCCGTACGGCCGGGAGAAGAGGAGCGCTCCGGGATTTTCTTGGCAGACTTGGCGCCTTCCCTCCCCCTCGAGGGGAGGGTGGCGGCGGAGCCGCCGGGTGGGGTCGGTGCGGCAGTGCTCGGCGACCCTTGACGCCGAGCGCTTCCTTTGCCGACCCCCTCTGTCGCCTTCGGCGACATCTCCCCCTCGAGGGGGGAGATTTGACGCCCTTCCTTCTCGGCTTCCTGCTCGATCTGTTCGGCCCAGTCGGCGATCGAGCCGGTCAGCGGCGCGCCGGTGAACTCGGCCTGCGGCGCCTCGGCAAAGCCGCCCTTGTACAGGGGCTCCGACGCATCGAGGAAATCGGTCAGCGGACTGCGCCGCTTGGGCGGCGAAGCGCGCTCGTCATTCGCCGGCGGCGGCGTTTTCTTGTCGGAGAGTCTGGCCATGGCCCCGAATATGGGAGGTATCGGCCAAAATGGAAAGAGCGGAGTGGTGAAGGGTGCCGCGCGCAATTTGGCTGCTGACAGCAGGCTGTCAGGAGCAACGTCGAAGTGCGCCGCTCAATTAAACCAAAGCGCGAACGTCAGAAACCCGGCGCCGCCGAACTGGCGCTGGATCTGGTTGAACTCCTCGCTGGTGAGAGTCTTGCCGCGCTCAAGATAGGGCGCGATGGCCGGGCCGGTGATCGACAGCACCAGGTCGAAGGTTTTTGGCTCATCAAAGAAGCGCTTCATGTTGATGCCTTTGTCGGCGATGCGGAAATGCGGCAGCAAGGTGCGGCCTTCCAGAAGATCCTCGGCCATATCAAGGGCGGCGAGCCAGGCCTGTACCTGCTGCTCACCAACTTCGAGACCGGTCAGCGGGCTGGTGCCTTTCTGCTGCGGCCCGGGCAGCCATTCGCGGTCATTGTCGGTTTCGGCGCGGATGGCTTTCCAGTCCTCGCGCGACAGCCGGATCATTTCCATGAGATGGCGGCGTGCCGCTTGCCGGCGCTCAGGCTCGACCACTTGCCAGTTAATGAGATGCACCAGGGAGATAAAGTCGGCTAGTCGCCATTCGGACGTCAGGATGCCGCCATTCGTGCCACCGTCTAGCGGCACGAGCGTATCCTGCAGCGGCAGTTTTGCGCGCGGGAACAGCATGTGGAAGGAGCCGTCGAACGTGTTTCTGAAATCATGCGCCAGCCAGAAGTCGGCCTGCGCCATCAGGAACTCGGCATAGCCCTGCAGCCAATAACCGTCGGCGCGGTCGAAGCGGAAGGTGAGGGCGGGTGCGGCCGCGTCTGGCGCACCACCGCCGCGTGACAGAGACGCCATGATCGCGGCGGCGCTCTCGTCCGGCGCGATCGTGCCGTCCTCGTTGAGGTCGATGCCGAGGCGGGTGAGGTCGATGACCATGCCGATGTCGGCGTCGGGGGGTACCGAACCGAGCGTGGCTGCGGATTTCTCCAGCCGGTCGCGGAAGGCGACGAGAATGGCGCGGAATTGTTCGTAGGTCAGCGGCTCGGGATTGGCATTGTCCGGCACCGGCAGCCGCATCAGCGGCAGCATGAAGGATTGCGGGCTGTCGAAACCGTGGCGGTGCAGGCCGCCGGCCAGGATCTCCAGCGCGGTGAAGAATTCGCCGGCGCCGGCGGCGTAGGCGGCTGCCGGATCGCCTGGCACGGCGGCTTCCAGAGCGGCAAGAGCGCTGTCGCGTTCGGCTACGATTTTTGCCTCGAACAGGGCCGCCGCTTCGGGAGCCGCGGCGCTGGGTGAAGCCAGCGGCAGGAGAAGAATGATGGCGCACGCCACCAGCCTGGAAAAACGCGTCATCGTGATCGCCCCTTTGTCGCTCCGCAGTGGATCATACACGCATTTGGTTCGCTGCGCCTGTGGCCTGCGGTTCACCCACAACAGTCGACGCTTCAATCAATCCGGCGGACGGTCTACACAAGGCAAACGATTGGGCGTCGCGTGTCGAACTATCCGCTTTCCTACAAACTGTCGTGGCTGCCGCGTTTTCTCCGGCCTTCGCTCAATGGCGACGCGCGCGGCTTTGCTCCGGCGGCCGCAGCCCTGCTCGAACCACTGCCGGCGCGGACGGTGCGGCTGGCTTTCGTCGGCGATATCTCGGCGGTGGCCAATCGCCGCGCGCCAGACTGCGATCCGGCGATCGCGGCACTGCTTGCCTCGGCCGATCTGGTGGTCGGCAATTGCGAAAGCCCGGTGGTGGAGCGGCCGAGCGCTGTTTGGGGCACCAGGCTCGGCACGCACCACGCGATGAGCGAGCGGTTCCTTGCCGAGGCGCTGGCCGCCGCCGGCATTTCGCGTGAAAAACTGGTGCTGTCGCTGGCCAACAACCATGTGCTCGACCAGGGTATTGCCGGCTTCGACGAGACCGTCGCCGCGCTGGAGCAATTAGGCATCCGCACGATCGGCAGTGCGGCTCCGGTCGAGCGGTTTGCGGTTGGTTCGCTGACCATAGGCCTTGCCGCCTTTACCTTGTGGCGCAATACCGACGAGGCTCAGTTGGCGGGCCGAGTCTCGATGCAAGCCGATCCGACGCAATGGCCGCACGCTGCCGCTTCGGGTGTCGACCTCCTCTGCGCGGTGCCGCATTGGGATTGGGAATTCCGGCATTTTCCACGTGCGAAGACGCGGGCAATGGCGCGACTTCTGGCCGAACATGGCGTCGGCCTGATCGCCGGGCATCATGCCCATGTCGTGCAGCCGATCGAGCGGATCGGCAAGACGCTCGTCGCCTATGGGCTCGGCGATTTCATCGGCACCGCCTTCGCGCGCCAGCCATGGCCCGGCCGCATCGGCGCCATTCTCGTCGTCGACATCAGCGACGATCCCGGCACGCGCGGGGCCATCGCCGCCTACCGGCTGCATGCCTTCATGCGGCTGCGCGCCGGCGATCACGAGCGGCTGATGCCGGTTGAAACGCTGGCGGGAAAATCCAGGCAAATGGTTCTGGCCCGCCTCGATGCGATCTTCGGTGCCGGGCGCTGACAGCTGCGCTGACGCGGTCCACCAAACCGGCTATCATGCCCAACGCGGGCGGGCTTGTGGGGCGGGTGGGTGATGGAAACTGCGGATTTCATGCCGAGCGAAGCGGTGATCGCCGGCCTCAGGAAGGACATCGAGGCCTACGAGGCGCAAAGGGCTTCGGCCTATCGCCGGACGCACTGGCGGGTGCCACTTTTCATCGGATCGGTGGTTGTCTTCGTGGCGCTGGTGGCCTGGCTCTTCAACGGGGTTGCCGACCCCAACGAGCAGTGGTTCTCGACCCCGCATGTGTTCCTCTATATCGGCGGGTTCCTGGCGGCGATCCTGCTCTATCTCCACGCGATCAGGCCGGCGCGCAAATTGCAGCAGACGTTCCGCAACAGTTTGCTGCCGATCGTCTTCGGCTTCATCCAGGACGTGCGCTATCAGCATGGCGTAACGCCGAACTCCTTCGATCGGCTGCCGCGCGAGACGATTGGCGTGTTCAACCGTTCGTATTTCGAGGACGTCGTCTCCGGTCGGTATGAAGGCTTTGCGTTCGAGCTCTATGAGGTGACGCTGCTGGAGAGGAACGGCAAGACCACATCTCAGGCGTTCAAGGGCGTCATTATCGCGTTCGACACCATTGCGCCGTTCCCGGGAATCTTGGTGGCGGCGCGCCGTGCCAATATGGTGGTAGGTTTCTTCCGAGGCATGTTCGGCAGCAAGACGGAACAACTGTCATGCGGCGTACCCGAACTCGACGCCGCCTACGAGTTCCACACCGACAACATCGAAGCGGCGCGGCCGCTGGTGACCGGCCGGCTGGCGCAGGCGCTCGAATGGCTTGGCGAAACATGGCCGAAGGAACCGGCACGCGTCGCGCTCAACGGCAGCGACGGCTTTCTGCTGCTTCCGCAGACGAAGAACTTCTTCGAACTGCCGGACATCTCTGTGCCGCTCGACTATGCCAAGCATGTTGCGCCGATGATCGCCGACATGGCCACGATCCTGGCGACCGCGGCACTGGTCCGCAAGATCGGCGTGAAGGATGTAGAAGCCGGTTGAACTAGAATTCAGCCGTCAGCAATCGAAGCCATAGTTCTGGCGATAATAGTCGGCGTCTTCCTTCGACATTTTTTTGAAGAGAACGCAGACAGTGAAACTTCCCACCCGGCGGCCGTTCTTCATGTAGCCCCAGTCGGAAATATCGTCCCGGCTGAATTCGATCTCCTGGCCTGCCACGACGTTGTGCACGGTCTGCGGCTCGTTGTCCAAGGTTCCTGCAAATCCGGCCGCCGTCCGGTGGAAGGGAAAGACCCAGAAATGTTCAGTGGCGTCCCCGTCCCTGACCACGACTTTCAATTGGAAGTCGGCCGTTCCGGATGGCGGTGCGTCGGCCAATACCAGGAAGTCGTCGAGACTGGCACGCGCCTGCTCGATAGCGGCCGCCATCTCCGGATCGTCGCCAGCTACGCTGACGACCTTGTCGTCGCCTTGACCAGGAGTCTGCGCGTCGGCTGATGCCGGAGCAAACGCAAGCAACAGGGCAAGCGCGATACGGGCTGCAAGCTTCATGATGCGACTGCTTTCGACATTTTCGCCAGACAAACCGGATCATCGTTCGCCGAACGTCTGATTGGCAACTGGTTTTTGTCTCCATCAGGCGCTATTCCTGGGCCAGTGGGGTGGGGTTATGGTCGAAGAACGCAAGGGGTTTCGCCTGTCGCGGCGGCTGCTGCTGGGTACAACCGTGGTCGGCGGCGCGATGCTCTGGGGCGGCACGACCGTGGCGCGGCTGGCGCGCGGTCCGTCGGGGCAGAAGAATTCCGGGCGCATCGCCGACATTGACGGCATCGACCTGGCGCAGAAGCCGCTGGAGGGCCCGCCAGCCTACGATCCGGCGCTGCCATGGCTGACCAAAGGCGGCAACATCAACGATGCCAGCGGCCTGTCGATGACACCGGTCTACGGCGTTATCGAAGTCAGCAAGGAAGACCACATCGCGAGCGCGCTGGCCTTTGCCCGCGCCAATAGCCTGAAGGTCTCGGTCGCGGCGGTGCGCCATTCGATGGGCGGCCACGCCTTCGACGACAACGCGCTGGTCCTCGACATGCGTAAATTCAACAAGGTCAGTATCGACCCGGCTGCAAAGACGATGACCTTGCAGCCGGGCGCGCGCTGGCACGACATCCAGAACCTTTTGCACCCGCGCTTCGCGGTGAAGGCGATGCAGTCGACCGACATCTTTTCGGTCGGCGGATCGCTGTCGGTCAACGCGCATGGCATGGACCACCAGGCCGGCTCGGTCGCCGGTTCGATCCGATCGATGCGGGTGATGCTGGCGGACGGTTCGGTGACGACCTGCTCACCGGCCGAAAATACCGAGCTGTTCCGCCACGTCATCGGCGGCTACGGCCTGTTCGGCGTGGTGCTGGAGGCGACACTCGACATCGTCGACAACGCCGTCTACCGGACCTCGCGCGAGATCATCAAATCGGACGATTTCCCGACGTTCTTCGCCGAGGTTCTGGAGCCAAACAGGGCGATCGGTCTGTTTTATGGGCATCTGTCGACTGCGCCGGGCAATTTCCTCGAGGATATGATCGTCTACCGCTATGATAAGGTCGCCGACCAGCCGCCGGCCGACCAGCCGGCAATCGGTGAACCGGGTTCGGTCGGGCTCAAGCGGGTGATCATCAACCTGGCGAAATGGGGCAGCCTGTTCCAGGAGCTGAAATGGTTCACCGAAAAGACGCTGGAGCCGCAATTCGAGAGCTGCACGGTGGCGCGGACGACGGCAATGGGCGAGGGCGAGGCCTGCCTGGTCACGCGCAACCATCCGATGCACGATTCAGTGCCCTATCTGTTCAACGATCTGCTCGATGAGACCGACATCCTGCACGAGTATTTCATCCCGCGGGCGGCCTATAACCCGTTCATCGCGGAAGCGCGCGAGATCCTGCGCAACCAGACCCTGCCGGTGCTCAACGCGTCGGTACGCATCGTCCACAAGGAGGATGTAGCGCTGAATTATGCGCCGGAGCCGGCCTATTCGCTGGTGCTCTACATCAATCAGCCGACAAACGCTGACGGCAATGCCAGGATGCGGGCGCTGACAAGGGCGCTGATCGACGTGACGATCAAGCATGGCGGGCGTTTTTTCCTGCCCTACCAGCTCCACTACACAGGCAAGGAGCTGCTTGCCTCCTATCCGGAACTGCCGTCCTTCCTGGCGAAGAAGCTGCAATACGATCCGGGCGAGCTGTTTTCGTCGATTTTTTATCGCGCCGTCAAGGCACTGATCGGCGCGGCCTGAAGCGGCGGCTACAGACCGTCAGGCAGCTTCGCCGCCAGCCAGTTCGCCGAACGCCTGGCGATGCCGATCGTTGCCGATGCGGCGCGGCCGAGATCGGTCTTGACCACGGCGTAGCCGGCCTTCGTGCGGTAGAGCACGGCGCGGCCGCCATCGACCGCCGCTTCATAGGCGACCGGCCGGACGGCTTCCGTTTCCGTCGCCGTGGCCTGCGTTCCGACCGCAGCACTGGGCCGATGGCTCAGTTCCGGTGGCAGCGGGTCTGTCGCGGCCGTACTGGCCGTCGTCAATTCAGGCTCGGAAGCGGTCGCAGCGAGCTGCGATGACGAAGACGAGTTCTGTGTCCGGCAGATGCCGGAGACCAGCGGATAGTCGAAATTGCGCTTGTGCAGCATCTGGCTTTTCATCGCCGCTTCGCATTCGGCGATGGTCGACCATTTGGCGGGCGTCTCGCCGATATATTCGCAAAGCCTGGCGTCGCAATCGCAGCCGACGATGGTCATGGCGACAAGGGCGGTCTTGATCACGGTCGTGTCCCTCCGAGTTGCCTGGCACATGTGCGCAAGACAACGTGTCTACGGCATCATCAATCGTTGCGGAACAAGGCGGGATTTGGCCGCGATTGTGGAATGAGCGTGACGGAGCATCACGCAACGTCCTGCCGAGGCCGGCTGTGACCGAAAGGCCTCAGTAATCGTAGACATGCTCGAGCCTGGCGCCCGCCGTCATCAGCGCCGGCAGCACGATGTGCAGCTTGCGCACGGCGACGGTCAGGCCGGTGCGGCGCGTCGAAGGTTGCGCCGGAAGCGGGTAGCTGAACAAGGTGCGTGCGCCTTCGGGAACATTGATCTCGTCATTGGAAAGCATGGTGACCATGATCTCGTCATTGCCGCCGATCTCGACGAAGGAGACGCCCTTGGCGATCAGGCGCGGGATCATGTCGGTGAACACCTGATAGCGTCTGGTGACGAAGATCGCGCTGTCGGCGCCGAGATCGCGCTCCAGCAAGGTGTCGGGTTCGTTGCGCGTCACCTCGCCGACCGGACCCTTGGCCCAGACATGAATATCGAGCAAGGCGGGATCGGTGGTGGCGGCGAGCGCCGACTTGATCAGATCGGCATAGCCCTGCTTGACCGTGTCGGCGAGGCCGAAGGCGAGCTTGCGTTCGCTGGTGCGGACGGCGCTGTCGTCCGCTGCCGGCTGGACGGCAAACAGGCCGGCACGCTTTTCGGCATAGGGAAACTGGTACCACGGCACCTGATCGAGAAAACCGGCGTAGTCGGCCGCCACCTTGGCCTGGTAGATGTCGACGGCGGTGCGCTTGCCGGCTGTCGCTTCGGTGACGCGGCCGATCGTATTTTCATAGGCCCACTGGATGGCGTGCTCGATCGTGTGGCTGGTGCCGATGATCACCAGCATCTGGTGGTTGTCGAGGTTGAACTTGTAGGTAGAACTGGCGCGGATGACCATCGCATAGTCCTGCCAGAAGCGGCCGATATAGGAGAGATAGGGAAAACCGCTCGGCTGGTTCTTGTCGACGAAGCCGGCATATTCGCGGGCGGCGTAGACGATGGCCCATTCCGGATAGGTAAGAAAGGTCGATTCCTCCGGCCGCTGGTAGCCGGGGATCTCGGCACGGATCTTGTCGGCCAGCGCCTTTGGCGGGGCACCCTCGGCGACGCCCGGCAATGGCGTTGTGTCCAGCGACGGCGTCGTGAGAAAGCCGTAGGCCAGCCCGGCGATCGGGATCAACACGACAATGACGACGAGCCAGAGGATCGCCTTGATGATGCGCTTCAGCCAGCGGAACAGGAACATGGCCGGTCAGGCCGTGGCGAAATGGTCGTACACACGTTTCGACAGCCAGAACCCGACGTAGACGGCGAAGCCGCCGATGACGATGTGCGGCAGGTTGGCGAAGAAGCGGGCCGGGAATTCGATGTCGTTCAGGGAGCGGAAGCCGTTGATGAAGATGCCGCCATCGAGGCAGCCGGAACCGGTGACCAGGCCGAGCACGCCGTCGAACAGATAGACCGAGCCGAACAGCTTGAAATAGAACACCGCCTGGCGGTGCGAGATGAAGGCGGCGGCCAGCGCCCAGACGCCGGAGAAGGCGTGCAGCAAATCGTCGTACCATTGCAGCGAGAACAGGCCGAACAGATTGCCGCCGGCGTCGTTGAAAGCCGGCACATAGCCGATGGCAACAACGCCGAAGAACAGGAAAGCATAGGCAACAGCAAGCTTCTGGATGAGCGTCATGAAATGTCCCCCTGCCGTCAGCCCCTTTAAACGGCCCCCGACGACAAATGGATAGTAGCTGATTTTGGCGCAGCGTGAAGCGTCGCCGGCAAAATCGTCAGGCGGGGCCACAAAGACAGTCGGCGCCGGGATTTCTCCCAGCGCCTCCCTGTCAGATCAGGACACGGTCGCGGCAGCAACTCCCGAAAGATGTCGCGCCATGCCGGCCTTGATTTTGACGGTCCTGCCAGTCGCCACCCGAGGGCAGCGTCCGTTCCGGACCACGCCGGTCTCCACTCTTGCGAGCTTTGCCCAGCGCGCCATCGAAGGTTTTTGCCGTCCTTCATGGCAGCATCGGTCCGCCGTCGGCGTTCGCACGCTTTCCGCGGCCCCGTAGGTCTCGGCGTCCATCCCTCCAACAAGCAAGCCTGTTCTCGTTCAGGGCCGTACGGGCCTCAGGAAATCCGCCGTTCCGCTTTGCCTTTCGGCGTGGCGATCGGTAGCCGCCTGAGATGGGTTTTAACGTACGTCGGATAAGCGTTTGGCGGAACTGCCGCATGCCTGTGGATAGCGGGATTATCGGGGACTGACCCTGCCAAAATAGCGACTTTCCGATCTCTGCCGCCGCCGGTCGGGATTTGCCGCCTCGATGCCGAAGCCGCATTGTCGGGTAATCGACCCTTGCCCCGCAGGCCGGCGCGGGCTTCAATGCCGGCAAATGATTGGAAGGCGTGTTCGATGGCCTTGGGGAGGCAGGCTTGAAGGTCGCGGTGGTTCTCAATCCGATCGCCGGCGGCGGCAGGCTCAAGCGGCATTGGCCCGAGGTTGCGGCTTCGCTGAAAAGACATTTCGGTGATTTCGAGCTGCGTGAAACGCAGGCCGAGGGGGATGCCGAACGGCTGGCGCTCGACCTTGCCGCCATCGGCTTCGAGCTGGTGATCGCGGCCGGCGGCGACGGCACCGCCAGCGAAGTCGCCGACGGGCTGCTGAAGGCTTTCCGGGAAAGCGGCCGGACGGCCGAACTCGGGCTGCTGCCTTGCGGCACCGGCATCGACTTTGCCCGCGGGCTCGGCCTGTCGAACAATGTCGATCTGACGCTGAAGCGGATTGCCGAGGCCAAGCCGCGCAAGGTCGATGCCGGCTGCATCAGCTATGTCGACGACCATGGCGCACTGGCCAGCCGCCATTTCATCAACATCGCCAGCCTCGGGCTTTCCGGCGCTACCGACCGTGCCGTCAACGCCGACAGGCGCAAGGGCAAGGTTTCGGCCAAGGCACTGTTCTACTGGCGCACGGTCTGGGAATTCCTCCGCTACCGCTTCCAGGAGGTTGCGATCACCATCGACGACGGTGCCCCGGTTGAGGCGCGCATGGCATTGGTGGCGGTGGCCAACGGCAAATTCTTCGGCGGCGGCATGATGATCGCGCCCGACGCCGAGCTTAACGACGGCGAGTTCGACATCGTCATCCTGCGCGCCGCCGGCAAGCTGAAGCTGATCTGGGACATCCGCCTGCTCTATGGCGGGCGGCACCGCAACCATCCTGCGATCACCATCCTGCGCGGCAAGAAAGTGGTTGTCGAGCCGCTCGGCGATCTGCAAAAGAACGCCGCGCTGATCGACATAGACGGCGAATCGCCGGGTCGCATACCAGCGACTTTCGAGATCCTGCCCGGCGCATTGACGCTGAGATATTGAATCAAGCTGTTAAGTCTTTGATTCAGTTGACTGCGGCTCTGGTTCCGGCGATCTCTCCAATCGACTGAAATCGATTGATAATCCGGCCAATATCAACTTGCGAGTTTAGCCGGGAAACCGGGTGCGCGCAGGTCGGTGCCGACGGCATCCTCGAGCAGTTTCACGATCATCGTCGACCAGGCGCTGCCGCCATAGGCCTGCTTGCCTTGCCTGAAGATTGCGTCGACGCGCGAGGCAAGCTCGAGCGGAACGCCGAATTTTTCACCCATGCCGAGGGCGAAGCCGAGATCCTTCAACGCCAGGTCCATGGTGAAGCCGATGTCGTAGGAGCCGTTCAGCACCAGCTGGCTTTCGGTCTCATGGACGAAGCTGTTGCCGGAGGAGGCGACGATGGCGTGATAGGACTGGGCAAGGTCGAGCCCGCCCTTTTTGGCCAGCATCAGCGCTTCGCCGGCGGCGACCAGATGGATGAAGGCCAGCATGTTGGTGATGACCTTGATCACCGCCGCCGAGCCGACCGGACCCATCAGGAACGAGCGCGCGCACATCGCCTCGACGGCAGGGCGGTGGCGCGCATAAAGCGCTGTGTCGCCGCCGACCAGCGCGGTGATCTGTCCGACGGCTGCCAGATGCACGCCGC
The DNA here is from genome assembly GCF_040319155.1 of Mesorhizobium sp. M0954. Taxonomy (NCBI): domain Bacteria; kingdom Pseudomonadati; phylum Pseudomonadota; class Alphaproteobacteria; order Hyphomicrobiales; family Phyllobacteriaceae; genus Mesorhizobium; species Mesorhizobium sp. M0954. Next base: position 545,875 of record NZ_JAMYNR010000001.1, read on the forward strand.
CGGTGACCGGGCATTCGAGCGTCTCGACGCCTCTTGCCGAGGCGAGGGATGCAAGGCGCAAGATCTCGTCTTGGCCATTGGTCGACATCTCGATCCAACTGCCGCCTGCGGGCAGGCCTTCGAGCAATCCGCCGGGGCCGGCCAGCACCGCCTCGCTGACTTTTGGCGAGGGCAGGCAGGTGATGGCATTGCCGGCGCGGCCAGCGGCATCAGCCGGGCTGTTGGCGGCATCGGCACCAAGCATCACCAGCCGCTCGACGGCCGCCTGGTCGAGGTCGAATACGGTGACGGCAAAGCCGTTGTGGATCAGGTTGGCGGCGAACTGGCCGCCGAGATGGCCAAGACCGACGAAGGCATAGCTCTGACGCGCGCTCACGGCATCAACGGCGTCTGCAGCATCTGCAAATGCAGGTCCTTGCCGGTCCAGGGATGCGCCTCGCAGACGGCTTCGTCGAGTTCGACACCGAGGCCTGGCTCCTTCGACGGGATGACGTTGCCGTCCAGCCATTCGATCTTCTTCTTGAGCAGCTTCGCGTGAAAACCGTCCCACTGTTTCAGCGATTCCAGAATGAGGAAATTGGGCAGCGTCACCGCAAGCTGGATGTTGGCGGCGCCGACGATCGGTCCGCAGTAGCAGTGCGGCGCGACCTGGATGTGGTAGGCTTCGGCCATGGCGGCGATCTTTTTGGTTTCGAGAATGCCGCCGGAGCGGCCAAGGTCGGGCTGAAGAATGGTCGCCGCACGGTTCTCGATGACGCGGGCGAACTCAAATTTGGTTGTTAGCCGCTCGCCGGTGGCAATCGGGATCGAGGTCGCGCGGGCGACCTGCGCCATCACCTCGGGCATGTCGGGCGGCACCGGCTCCTCGAACCACAGCGGATCATAGGGCTCGATGGCGCGGGCGAGGCGCAGCGCGCCCGATGCGGTGAACTGGCCGTGCGTACCGAACAGGATGTCGGCCCTGGTGCCGACCGCCTCGCGGATCGCCTTGACCATGCGGGCGGAGAGGTCGATGTCGACGAGGCGCGGCTGGTGGCCGTCGAAGGCGGTGTAGGGGCCGGCTGGGTCAAGCTTGACCGCATTGAAACCCTGCTCGACATATTCGAGCGCGCAGGCGGCGGCCAGATCTGGGTCGTTGTAGACGTTCTTGCCGCGGGCGTCCTCCGAATGGACGCTGCCGCTGTGCGGGTAGAGGTAGGTATAGGAACGCAGCGTTTCGTGTACCTGGCCGCCAAGCAGCTTGTAGACCGGCTTGCCGGCCTCCTTGCCGATAATGTCCCAGCAGGCGATTTCCAGCGCCGAGAAACAGCCCATGCCCGACACGTCGGGCCTCTGGGTGAAGCCGGATGAATAGGCGCGGCGGAAGAAGGTCTCGATATCGTGCGGGTCGCGGCCGATCAGATAACGCTCGGCCATGTCCTCGACCATTTTCGCCGTGACATGGGCCGAGAAGGTGGCGTTGTAGGCCTCGCCATAGCCGACGACGCCGCCATCGGTAGTGAGCTTGACGAAGATGAAATACTTGCCGCCGATGCCGGGCGGCGGATTGCCGACCACCCAGGTCTTGACGTCGGTGATTTTCATTTCTGATCCTCCAGAACCAGTTCGGCGCCCTTCCATCCGGTCATGATCGCGGCGGCGTTGGTGTTGCCGGTTATGTTGTCGGGAAAGATCGAGGCATCGATGACGCGCAACGCCTGGATGCCGTGTACCTTGAGGCGCGGATCGACGACGGCGTGCGCCGCGTCCGGCCCCATGCGGCAGGTCGAGACCGGGTGATAGACGGTGCCCGAGCGCTTCCTGAAATCCTGAATGAGATCCGCGTCGGAGGTGATCGAGGGACCGGGCAAAACCTCTTCCTCGATGATCTCGGCCATCGCCGGCATCGAGGCGATCTTCCTGACGAATTTCACCGCCGCCAGCATTTCAGCGACGTCCGCCTCGGTCGAAAAGGCATTGGCGACGATTTTGGGATAATCGCGCGGATTGGCGGAACGGATCATGATTTCGCCGCGGCTCGACGGACGGCAATTGGACAGCCCGATGGAAAAGCCCGGCCATGGATCGGGCGTCAGGATCGGGCGTTCGCCGCTCTTCGGAATGACGGTTGAAAACGCCTGGAAATAGAGCTGCATGTTGGGCCGTGCCGTGGCCGGATCGGTGCGAAAGAAGCCGCCGGCATTGTTCATCGACAGCGACAGCGGGCCTGAGCGCAAAAACACGTATTGCATGCCGACCAGCAGCTTGCCCCACCACGGGCGCAGGATCTGGTTGAGCGTCGGCAGCCTGCCCTTGAACGTGTAGTTGATGCCGACATGGTCCTGCAGGTTTGCCCCGACATTCTCGTTGGCGTGAACGACGGGAATGCCGAGCGCGCCAAGAAGCGCCGACGGGCCGACACCGGAAAGCTGGAGAAGTTGAGGCGAATTGACCGAACCGCCCGACAGGATGATCTCGCGGCCGGCGCGGGCGGTTTTCGTCGCGCCATTCTGGAGATATTCGATGCCGACGGCGCGTTTGCCCTCGAACAGGATTTTTGTCGCTAGGGCGTTGATCTCGACGCGGACGTTTTTGCGCTTCATCGCCGGGCGCAGGAAGGCGCGCGCCGCCGACATGCGGCGGCCGTTCCTGGTGGTGATCTGGTAGACGCCGGCGCCTTCCTGCGAGGCGCCGTTGAAATCCGGGTTGAGCGGCAGGCCGGCTTGGTTGGCGGCGGCGAGATAGCGCTTGGTGAGCGGATGGACGGAGGTCGAGCAGTCGGTGACATGCAGCGGCCCGCCGACGCCGCGCCATTGGTCGGCGCCGGCCTGATTATCCTCCAGCGCCTTGAAGGCGGGCAGCAGGTCATCGAAGCCCCAGCCGGGATTGCCGGCCGCTGCCCAAGCGTCGAAATCCTCACGCGCGCCCCTGATCCAGACCATGGCGTTGATCGAACTCGAGCCGCCGAGCAGCTTGCCGCGCGGCCAGTGGTCGGCATTGCCGGCCAGGCCGGGATCCGGCTCGGCCTTGTAGTTCCAGTTGACCGCCGGGTCGAAGAAGGTCTTGCCGTAGCCGAGCGGCATCTGCACGTAGAAGCGACGGTCGCTGCCGCCGGCCTCGAGCACCAGCACCGAGAAGCGGCCGGAAGCCGACAATCTTTCGGCCAGGACCGAGCCGGCCGAACCGGAGCCGACGATGATGAAATCATAGGTCTGCATGGTGGATACGGCTGGCTCCGGAATTCAGCTCTAGCCTAGACTTGAGCGCGGCGCGGCGTCGCCGGGTCTTCCGGCATCCGATGTGAAAAAAGCGACTGGCAACTTCGTTTGAATTTCGACTTTCAGCGCCAAGAAGATTGATGAAGACCTAACTTGCCCACGCATCGAGTTGATTGAGGACAGCAATGGCTGGATAGGATTTCCGGTTGGGATAAGCACGCCTGTAATAGGCATTCCAATAGCTTGTGGCCTTGCTGCGCATTGCACGCATTACGTCTCGGTTCTGTCGGACAAAACTGGCATAGGCTGAAGCGTCCAGATCAGGTACTGCGGCGTAGATGTCTTCGGCGATTTCGACGACATATTCGCCCAACAGCAGAACGACGAAGGCGATGCTCCAACTTTCGTTCAGCGACAGGATCACCTTGGCTGATTTCTGCCGCAAAAAGCCATCTGTCGATCGTGTCAGCAGGCAATGCGACGGAAATGAAAAGCCAAGGTGATGCTCTCGCACGCTTGGCAGAAAATGTAACCGATAAGGAATATAGATGACCGCTCCATCAGAAATGAGATGTCGGGACGTCGTTCGGTAAGTGTCGTCGACAAAGGGCGTCAGCTCCTCCTCTGCCATGGTGGTCAACATGCTGAATGGGAAAGCTGACTTCGCAGCGCCCGAGAACGGCTTGCGTCGTGTGAACCAATCCACGTTGTGCCTCTGACCAAAAGTTGAAAACGATCCGGCTTCATTTCGAAGTGCCTGAGCTTCCTCGCAAGCGATCCAAGCATTACAGGCGATGATCGGCAATCTGCTTGAAATCATAGCGCATGATCGGGCGGGCCGGCGTTCTGCGAGCGACGACCCTGAACCCGGCGCGCGCGAAGGTGGAGGCATATCCGCTGCCGGAAGCACTCGGCGATACGTCGGCCTCGAAAGGATAGGCTTCGAGTGCCGGAGCATTTGCGCGCCTTGCGACTTCCAGTGCTTCCGCAATCAGCTGGAATGTTACGCCCCGCCTGCGGTATCGTTTTCGCACGTAGAGGCAGGACAGGGACCAGACCGGCCTGTCGTCCACGCGCTTGAGCTGCCATAGCCGATCGAGCCAGGGCAGGGCATCTCGCAGCGTCACCCGGCACCAGCCGACAGCCGTATCGCCGTCGAAAGCGAGCAAACCCGGAGGCGGACCATGCTGGACGGCCTGCCGGAACGCTGCCTTGTTTTCCTCGCCGGGCCGCTTTCGATAAGAACTGCCGATCCGTCCGTACATACACCAACAGCGACTGCAGACGGCGCTGTCACCGAACAGGTCCTCGAGCGCCGGCCACAGATCGGGCGTTAATGGGCGAAAGCCAAGTTCCATGTCAGCCGTCATCCGCTATTGATATTGCCCAGTCTAGCCTGCACTGCGCGCTAGCGCATCATAGGTTGCGGTCCATGCGGGGATGTTCAAACCGGGGTTTCACTCAGCGTCCCTGTCGTGCTCCATCTCAGCGCAGAAAACCAAGCACGGCCTCCATGAACTCGGTGGGGTACTCGACATTCGACAAGTGGACCGCGGGCAGGACAACCAGTTTCGCGCCGGGCACCATCGCCGCGATCAACTCGCTATGGCTGGCGGCTGTCACAGTGTCGTGCCGGCCGGCGATCACCAACGTTGGCCTGGAAATCAGCGCTACGGTTCGGCGAAGGTCCGCATCGCGAACCGCCGCGAACAGACCAGCCAAGCCTTGCCGGTCGATGGCCAGCAGCATGGCGCGAAATTCTTCGATGACGGGCTCGTTGGCCGCCAGCATACGCGCAGGAAACCAGTTGCCCAGGAACATCTCGGCGGTTTCGGACATATCCGGCGCCTGCAGCACGGCGGCAATCCGCTCGTCAAACTGCTTTGCCGGTCCGAGGTAGGATGAGGTGTTGCTCAGGATCAAGCGCTCGATCCGCTCGGGCGCGTGGATGCCGAGCCACTGCCCGACGAAGCCGCCCAACGACAGACCGAGGAAGTGTACGCGTTCAATGCCCAGGGTGTCGAGCAACTCGATCACGTCGCGGCCAAGCCGGTCGAGCGAATAAGCGCCGGCCGGAACGCTCGACCCTCCGTGGCCGCGAAAATCATAGCGCAGAACACGGAAATGGTTCGACAGCTCGCCGACCTGCATGTCCCACATCCGCAGCGTGGTGGCGATGGAATTCGACAGCATCAGCACGGGTTTCCCGGCGTCGCCGTCGATGCGGTAGGCGATGCGTGTGCCATCGCCGACGGTCACGAAATCCAGCTCATTCATGGGTGAATACACCTTCCTTCTTGGAGCGTTGAATGTGGCAAAGCCTAGCTGCGGCACGCTTTTGAAGATATTACAAACATAGGACTATCTCTGTAATAGAAGCCGACATGGCCGAATTCACCCTGCACGACCTGCAATGCTTCGATGCCGTGGTCCGCTGCGGCGGCTTTCAGCCTGCGGCGGCCATGCTGCATCGTTCGCACCCGGCTGTGTTCGCAGCCGTTGCAAAGCTGGAGCGGCAACTCGACCTCGTTCTTTTGGATCGCAGCGGCTATCGCGTGCGCCCCACCGAGGCAGGGCTGTCGTTCCATCGCAGGGCACAATCGCTGCTGCGCGAGCTCGAGGGCTTGCGGCTTCATGCTGCTCAGCTGTCAATGGGCGAAGAAAGCGAGATCCATGTGGTGATCGGCGACCTTTGCCCGCGCCCCGCAGGCATTGGGCATGCTCGGACGGTTCTTCGCCCAGTGTCCGGGCACACGCCTGCACCTGCATTTCGAGGCGGTGGGCGGCCCGTGGGAGCGCCTCTTCGATGACGAAGCCGATTTGATCCTGCACTGGATCGACAAGAGCGATCCGCGGGTGGAATGGATCGATCTGTGCAAGGTGCCCTTCGTCCCAGTAGTGGCGTCGGGCTTTCTACCGGAGCGGATCAAGCACCCCATCACGCCGGATCAGATGCACGCGTTCACCCAATGTGTCATGCGCGACACGGCCCGCCATTCACCGCAACAAGACTACTTCATGATCGAGGGTGCGCCGCAATGCATGGTGGCCGACCAGGGGATGAAGAAGGAAATCATCCTGCAGGGCCTCGCGTGGGGCCACATGCCCCGCTTCCTGATCGAGGAAGAGCTGCGCGACGGACGCCTGCAATCCGTTGCCGGCCGTCATCTGCCAGGCCGCACCGAGGAGTTGGTGGTGGCGCGCCGCCGCGACCGGCCGCACGGGCCGATCTCGAACCGTCTGTGGGATCATATCGAGCAAGAGGCGCCGACGTTGCGTCGAGCGCTCGAACGTCGGACACCTGTCCAGTAGGCGGCCAAGCCGGGGCTCAGCGAGGCCGTTCGGAGGCCAACCACCTGCTGCTCTTCACTGACGTAATCCACGCCTCCGCGCTGCAATTTGCGCATCCGGAATGGGCAATCGCCTTCGACGTGGACCAGAAGGCCGCAATCGTCACACGCAAGAAGGTGCTCGACATGGTGTCGGCGGATGGCCTGCTCGTCGCAGGCATGCACCTGCGCTTTCCAGGCATCGGTCATGTTATCCGCGAGGGCAACGCCTATGCCTACGTCCCGCTTCGCACAGCATCTTTTCAACACTGTCGACCGATAGCCGAACTTCAGGCCGCGACCTGTCCAGTGGCGCGTTGACCTGTCCGTGCCATGACGATACGGGATCGGGACAATCGGCTTCGAGAGGATTGGCCAAATGGTGCATTACGCGGACGGGCGGCCGATCGGCGATCTGACGCTCAGGACGCTGGCCATGCCTTCCGACGCCAATGCGGCAGGCGACATTTTTGGCGGCTGGGTGATGGCGCAGATGGATCTCGCCTGCGGCATCCGCGCCGCCGAGCGCGCCAAGGGCCGCGTGGTGACGGCGGCGGTGAAGGAAATGTCCTTCGCCAAGCCGATGAAGATCGGCGACACGCTGTGCATCTATACGCATGTCGAACGCGTCGGCCGCACCTCGATGACGCTCAAGGTCGAGGCCTGGGCGCAGCGCTATCTCTCCGACCTGATGGAGAAGGTCACCCATGCCGACTTCGTCATGGTGGCGCTGGACGGCGAAGGCAAGCCGAAGGCGGTTCCGGCCGAAGGCTGACCCGGCCTGATTCCAGAAGACGGATTTAAACAGCCGTCTCTCCCGCGCGGGGGATGCGGACAGCGATCCCGCGGGGTCTTTGGCTAACGGGTTCCCGCATGCGCGCCTGCAGCGCGACCGACGGGATCTTGGGAGGAAACACAATGCGTCAACACATGCTGAACGCTGCCCTGGCGAGTGGCTTTGCAGCCTTGCTCTGCCTGTCGTCCGCAAGCGCTTTTGCCGAGGTCAAAAAAGGCGATCCAGGCGCCACCTGCACGTCGGAAAACCGCACCATCAACGGGCAGGCGGCCAAGTGCGAGATCTGCTCGGCGACGAAATGCGACACCAGCGGCACGACGGTGAGCAATTGCCGCAAGGAGACGACCACGACCTGCACGATTGGCGGCAGGGTGGTCAGTCCCAACCCGAAACGGAACCGGATCGAGAAGCTGCCGAAGACCAAGATGCAGTTACAGCAGTAGCGCTCATCCGGAGGCTCCCGGGCAGGTTCAAACCCTTGCAGCACAAGGGTTCAGCTGTGCATGGCGTCGAACTTCTCGCGCGCCGCCTTGACGCGCTCGGTGTTCTTGCGTGCCCATTCGCCGAGCGCATCGACCGGCACCAGCAGTTCGTAGCCAAGATCGGTCAATTCGTAGTCGACCCGCGGCGGGATGGTCGGGAACACGGTGCGCGTAACGAAGCCGTCGCGCTCGAGCCCGCGCAAGGTCGTGGTCAGCATCTTTTGCGAAATGCCGCCGACCGCGCTGCGCAACTCGTTGAAACGCAGCGGCCCGTTGCCAAGCTTGCCGACTACGAGCACCGTCCATTTGTCGCCGACGCGCTGCAGGATTTCCGAGATGGCGCGGCAGTCCTCGGTGCGGTGCGGGTGCCTTGGTAACAAAAAAGTGCCTCCTTGCACATTGAACGGCCAGTTACTCATATAGCTCAGGTATCTAAACGATACCAGTATTCCCGTAAGGAGAGCCCCCTCTATGTCAAAACCCAAAATCGCCATCATCATTGGTTCAACCCGCGCGGCCCGCTTTGCCGACGTCCCGACCCAATGGATTGCCAAGATAGCCAAGTCGCACGCCGACATCGACGTCGAAGTCGTCGACCTGCGCGATTTCCCGCTGCCGTTCTTCGATGAGGTCGCATCCTCCGCCTGGGTGCCGTCGCAGAACGAAGTGGCGCAGCGCTGGCAAAAGAAGGTCGCCGGATTCGACGGCTTCATCTTCACCGCCGCCGAATACAATCATGGCCCGACGGCCGTGCTGAAGAACGCCATCGACTACGCCGCCAACGAGTGGAACAAGAAGCCGGCCGGCTTCGTCGGCTATGGCAGCGTCGGTGGCGCGCGCGCGGTCGAGCAGCTGAGGCTGCATGCGGTCGAGTTGCAGATGGCGCCGGTGAAGTCCGCCGTACACATCGCCTGGGCCGATTTCCTTGCCGTCAAGCAAGGCGACAAGAAGCTCGATGAGTTCGAGCACCTCAACCAGGCGGCAACCGCGCTGGTCAACGACATTGCATGGTGGGCCAGGGTGCTGAAGACGGCGCGTCAGGCCGATGCCGTCGCCGAGGAAGTCAAGGCGGCCTGAGCACAGGTTCGAGCAGTCCTCCCAAGGATTAATTCTCCCAAGCATTGGGGCGGCGCATGCGCCGCCCTTTTTGTTCATACGGCATGGGCGTCCTGCGCTTGCCGTGGTCTGATGATGCAATCGGCAAGGCGGTCCATCTCATTCAGCTCGTCGGCGTGATGCTGGCCCCACTGGCAAAGTGCCAGCAGGATCGGCTCGAGGCTGAGGCCGAGCCGCGTCGCCGAATATTCGACGCGCGAAGGTATCTCGGCAAAGATCTCGCGGCGGACGAGGCCGTGCTCTTCCATTTCGCGAAGTTGCTGGATCAGCACTTTCTGGGTGATATCGGGCATCAGCGCCTGCAGCGCCGACAGCCGCCGGGGGCCGTCGAAGAGATGGTACAGGATGACCGCCTTCCAGCGGCCCGAAATCACTTTCAGCGCGCGCTCCGCCGGCAGCGTCGGCAGTCTCTTGATCAGCTTGGCCATGGTCACCTCCCGGTCAGCAGCGGACAAATCGGTGTGTAGTCGAAGCCAGGCAGATAGTGGCAAACAGCGGCCGATGCCAACAGCGATCGGTGCATGCGATGAGAGCCATTCAACTGAGCCGCTTCGGCGGGCCCGACGTTCTCGACATAGTCGCGGTGCCGAAGCCTGAGCCGCAAGCCGGCGAAGTCTTGGTCCGCGTTCATGCGGCCGGGGTGAATTTCTTCGAAGTGCTGATGCGCGCGGATCGCTATGCGGTGACGCCGCAACTGCCGATGATCCCTGGCGTCGAGGCCGCCGGGATCGTGGAGGCGCTTGGCCAGGGGGCGGACGCTTCCTTGCTCGGCACGCGCGTCGCCGCGCCGTTGTTCGCCTCGAGCCGCCCGTTTGGCGGCTATGCCGAGTATGTGACGATCGACGCAAGCCTGACCGTGCCCTTGCCGGATTCGCTCTCGTTCGAAAACGCGACGGCATTGATGGTGCAAGGACTGACGGCATTGTATCTATCGCGGCAAAGCCCGCCGGCCGGCAGATCGGTGCTGGTCGCCGCTGCCGCGGGCGGCGTCGGTTCGTTGCTCGTCCAGCTTGCCAAGCGCGCCGGCGCGAGCCGTGTCATCGCGGCAGCCGGCAGCAAGGCCAAGCTCGACGTTGCTTTGTCGCTGGGAGCCGATGCTGCCGTCGACTACAGCAACACGGATTGGCCGGTGCACGTCCGGGCAGCCACAGACGGCGCCGGCGTCGACATCATCTACGACATTGTCGGCGGCCCGCTGACGGCGGTTGCGCTGGAGGCTCTGGCACCTCGCGGAGAGTTGGTGTTTGCAGCACTTGGCAGATACGCGCTCGGCGCCCCGGAGATGGAGGCGATGATCGGCCGCAACCAGTCGCTGAAGGGTTTTGCCCTGCTGCCGTTGCTGTCTACGGACGGGCTCCGTGACGGCCTTTTGGAGCTTTTCGGTCTGGCCGCTGGTGGTCAGCTTGTGGTGACCAAAGGTGGCCGCTTCCCGCTCGACCAGGCCAGCCAGGCGCATCGCCTGCTGGAGGAGCGCAGCGCGACCGGCAAGGTCGTCTTGATACCTTAGTAGGTGCTCCGCAAGGATCCGGGGTTGTGCCGTACAGGCCGTCAGCGAACCCGGTAGAACGGATTTGGCAGCAGGAACAGCTTCTCCGCATGCCCCCCGAACAGGTCGGATGGCTGGTCACCGACATTGGCAATTATCGTGTAGCCGGCCTTTTCGATTTCGGCCCTTATGGGTGCCTTGAAATCTGCGGCGGAGCCGTATTTGGCCCCAGGCTGGACCATGTAAAGGTGCTCGTAGCCGGCATAGCCGGCCGACTGCAGGTTCTGTTCGGTTGCCTGACGCTGGTCCTCCGGACGTCCGGTGATGAAGAACACCGCGACTTTCGCCGTTCGCGCCTGCCGGAAAACCTCCAGCACGGCGTCGATGGCCGGATCCTTCGCAAGCTGATCCCAGGCGGCCCAGCCACAGGGACCATCGATTGCGATGTCGCAGGCGCCGCCGATCGGGCGGCCGAAATTGTCACGTGTGATCACTTCCCAGTTGGCCAAAGCCGTCTCGTCGATATCGAGCACCAGTGCGGGGCGAGGCACCTCCATTGCGCGCTTGATGACCCAGTCGCCTGCCTGCTTCGCCACAGCGGCAAGGTCGCGGTCATAGTCGCCGGAATCATGATAATTGGCAGCCGCCAGCATCGCATCGCCGACATTGGCTGGCTGGGACGGGCTTGTGAGAAGGAGCGAGTCGGAACGTGCCGGCGCAGGAACATTTGTGCCAATCATCAGCACGATTGCCCCGGCACGCGCAATTCTATTCCAACCAATCGCCCGCATCACGAGACTTTGCTGTCACGAGAAGTCGGCTGTCAAGCGAGGTCTTCCAAAGGTAGTGTCTCAGTTTGAAATTTGAAATATGCGAAAGCGCCTATCCCGGTTTGCTCGCCTAGGCGAAACCGCCTATGTGCTCAGCGGAAAGCATGGAAGGCACCCAATGTCAGATCCGATTCAGTTGCTACCATTCGCCTTGTTGACAGTCCTCACAGCAATCCCCGCGTGGGTGCTGTTTGGGCGACTAAGAATGTCTCGGGCGTGGGTGCTTCTCTCTGTGGTCCCGTTGGGAATGATAATCATTCTCTGGGTCGTCGCGTATAAGCGCTGGCCAATTCAGGAGGCAGCAATTGCCCACCGGACCTAAAGGCCAGAAGCGCCCCGCCGATGTGATCGGCAACGCCGTCCGCGTCATGCGCATGCAAGACTCCTGCGAGGAAGTCGTGCTTCGGTGGCCAGGCACGCCGCCACCGCCTGACTACGATGGACCGTCGTCTTAATTTCAAACTGAGACACTACCCTTCCACAGGTCCTCGAGACCGCGACCTGAATTGGACATTCCAGATGCCGAATGTCTCTATGGGTTGCTGCACGCTACACGATTTCCGCCGTCGCGGTCTTTGCCTCCAAACAGGTGACGCACCGCCGGAACCGCCGGTCGAAATGCGTCACCCGAAAATCATGGCCGTCACGCGCTTTGCCGTGCCCTACGCCGCCTGAACGATCTCGACCAGTTCAACGTCGAACACGAGATCGCGCCCGGCCAACGGATGATTGCCGTCGAGCTTGACGCTGGTGTCGTCCACGCCGACGACTGTTACCGGCATCGGGCGCCCTTCCGGGGTTCTGACCTGCAGTCGAGCGCCGATATCGACATTGATGTTGTCTGGTACGCGGGCGCGGTCGACGGTCATGACCGCTTCGGGGCGGTGGGGGCCATAGGCGGCGTCGGCGGGAATGGTGACGGTGCTTTTCGCGCCCACCTCCATACCCTCGACATGGGTTTCGAGACCGGCGATCACTTGTCCTTCACCCAACGTGAATTGCAGCGGTTCGTTGCCGGAAGAATCGAACTGAGTGCCGTCAGCCAGGCGGCCATTGTAATTGATGCGCACGGTGTCGCCATTCTTGGCCTGTGTCATGATAGCCATCCTTTGAAAGTTTCGAGGGGCCGGCCAGAGCTCACGGTCCCGTCCTCGATCATCCACACACTTAGGTGCGCGGCGCGAAACGCTAAAACTAGGGACCTGGCTGCCGATGTAAACCCCGATTGCGCGACGCCGGCATGACCCGCCGGCGTTCGTCGCCTTCGGCAGCAGTGCACCGGTCTAGCAGTCATGCCGGCTCAGCCCATCCAGGCGGCGTGCAAATGGCGGCTAGATCAGGTTATGGCCGCCATCGATGCGGATCGTCTCGCCGGTCGTGAAGTCGCTTTCCATGAGGTAGAGGTAGGCGGCGGCGACGTCCGCAGCGGTCGGAATTTTTCTCGATGGCAACCGGGCAGCCATGTCGGCAAAGAAGCTGGATTTGGCTTCTCCAACAATGTCCCACATCGGTGTATCGACCCATCCGGGCGACACGACATTGACGCGCGTCGGGGCCAGTTCGAGCGCCAGAGCGCGGGCGAAGTAGCTGAATGAACCGGCAATCGCGGAGACGACCGAGCCTCCCGGCACCGGCGGCCGATCCTTATTTATTCCCGAGGTGAAGGTCATCGAGCCGCCGGCTTTCAGGGTGCGCACAGCATGCTTGGAGAGCATGACAGCGCCAATCAGCTTGTTATCGACGAAGCCTCGCACAGCCTCCATGTCGGTACTGCCGATCGGATCGCCGGGCGGCAGTGTTCCGGCGGTCGATACGAGGTGATCGAAGGGACCGACCTCGTCGAACAGGCGAGCGACGTCCGCTTCGTCGGTCATGTCGGCGACCACGCTGGTCACGCGGCCCGCATTGAGCGTCCGTTCGGCAGCCAGCAGTTTCTCGGGCGAGCGTCCGACGATCACGACCTTCGCTCCGCCGTTGAGAGCAGCTTCCGCGACGCCGAGACCGATGCCGGAACTACCGCCGACGACGATGACTTTCCTGTCCACGAGCGATGTCATGAGGGTTCTCCGTTCGTTGCGATTGCGGTGAGGGTCAGGCCTTGCCGGCATAGGCGGCTTCGAGGTCGGCGATGATGATCTTGCGCATCCCGTACATCGCCTGCCGGACGCGGTTGGCCTTTTCGCGATCCGGATCGGCACTGAGCCGCGGCAGGATTTCCGGGATGACCTGCCAGTAGACGCCGTATCTGTCGGTGAGCCAGCCGCAGGGTTGTGCCTTGCCGCCGCCGGCGGTGAGCGCCTCATAGTAGTAGTCGGTCTCGGCCTGGTCCCTGGTCTCGATGTAAAGCGAGAGCCGCTCGTTGAAGGGCGGCTGCGGCCCGGCATTGAGCGCAGTAAGGTGCAGTCCTTCGAGCTCGAAATCGAAGGTGGCATGCGGGACCGTCTTGTTGGTTCCGGACACCCAGTCGGTGTATTCGATGGTCTGGAGCGCTTTGCTGTTCTTGAAGACCGAGAGATAGAAATCGCGGGCTTGCTCCGCGTCGGTGTTGAACCAGAGGAATGGGTGGATGGTGGCCATGTCCGTTCTCCATTAATTCCTTGCGACAGCGATCTTTGGCGAAGAGCCTGTCCGCTGTTGCTTTCGTTCAGGCTAGCGGTGGTCCGACGGCCGATAGACCGAACCGTCCCAGTCGCGGGCAAACCCGAGGTCTTCGAGCCGGCGGGTCGAGAAGCGTGCAATCTGCCGCCCGGTCCGGCGCCGGCTGCTCGAGGCGAGAATGCGGCCGGCCATGCCGGTCAGGACGTCGACGATGGGTTCAACTCGTTTGGCGTTCATGGTGCTCTCCCAGAGTGGCGGCAGTTTTGGTTTCAGCAGTTGCCCCGCGACTTTCGTCAGCGAGAGTATCAGTCACATCAAACTCGCCTTTTGCAGCGGCGGTGAATGACTGATTACGCGAGCAAACATGCCGGCTTCTGGCCTGGACGACAAACGACTTATCGGCGACAATCTGTGAGCATCACTCACACGTACAGGTATCGATCCATGCCCCGGAAGCTGCCTCCCCTCACCACCTTGCCAAGTTTCGAGGCCGCGGCGCGCCTGTTGAGTTTCTCCAAGGCGGCAGAGGAACTTCATGTCACCCACGGTGCGATCAGCCGGGCGATCAAGAATCTTGAGGATCAGCTCGGTGTGCAGCTGTTCGAGCGCGGTACGCGTTCGGTGAGTCTGACAGCCGTTGGCGAGCCCTATGCGCGGGCGGTGCGCGAGGCGCTCGCCCAGTTGGCCACCGCCACCGCGGCAGCAACAGCCCGCTATTCGAGCTCGACATTGAACGTCAGCACCTCCGATGGCTTCGCGGGCAGATGGCTGGTGCCGCGCCTCTATCGCTTTCACCGTGCGCATGGCGACGTCGATGTGCGGGTTTCGACAAGCGGGAAGCTGACCAACTTCCTCGGCGACGGCATCGATGTCGCCGTCCGTTATGGCAACGGAAACTATCCGGGGCTCACGTCAGAGTTCCTCACCGGCGAGGAGGTGTTTCCAGTGTGCAGCCCAAAGCTTCTTGAGGGTGCACATCCGCTCCGCACGCCTGAGGACCTCAAACACCACACGCTGATCCGTGACAGCTTTCCGATCGACTGGGCGACCTGGCTGGCAAGCGCCGGGGTCGAGGGCGTGGACCCGCAGAGCGGGATTACCTTCGACTCTGCCACCTTTGCCATGGAGTCGGCCGCACAAGGCGAGGGCGTGGTGCTCGGCCGGACCATGCTCGTTGCGGCCGACCTTGCCGCCGGGCGGCTCGTCCGCCCCTTCGGCCACGCCCTGAAATCCCCCTCCAGCTTCTATTTCGTCTACCCGCCGGAGGCGATCCGTCAGCGCAAAGTCAAGGCTTTCAGGGATTGGCTGCTCTCAGAAGTCACGCCGCAAATGGACTGACGGGAAGGCCGGACCGGGTGATGCACCGACTTCCGCTTCGGGTCACCGCAGGACTGTCAGCCGCGCCGCGCCGCCTCGATCGCCGCAACGTCAATTTTCTTCATCTCCATCATCGCCTCGAATGCGCGCTTTGCTTCATCGCCGCCGGCGGCCATCGCTTCGGTCAGCACGCGCGGCGTGATTTGCCAGGAGATGCCCCATTTGTCCTTGCACCAGCCGCAGGCACTTTCCTGGCCGCCATTGCCGACGATGGCGTTCCAATAGCGGTCGGTCTCCTGCTGATCGTCGGTGGCGATCTGGAAGGAGAAGGCTTCGTTGTGTTTAAACGCGGGCCCGCCATTGAGGCCGAGACAGGGGATGCCGACGACCGTGAACTCGACCGTCAGCACGTCGCCTGCCTTGCCGGACGGGTAGTCGCTGGGAGCGCGGTGGACGGATTTCACCGAACTGTCGGGAAAAATCTCGGAATAGAAGCGGGCCGCAGCCTCGGCGTCCTTGTCGTACCAAAGGCAGATCGTGTTCTTGGCGATTGTCATTGCTGGTCCCTTTGCTTTCGAAATCAATCTGGGCTTTTGAAATCAACCCGGGTTGCATCGGCGTTGCACCGGACATGGAAATGCGCTCGTGCCATCGACGTTCCGACAGCAGCAGCTGCCCGGAATCAAGGTACCACGGCTGGTGCTTTCAGGACCAGATACGGGCAGTGACTCGAACCGGCGATGGTCCGCCTGGTCCGACCGGCGGCCTCACTCTTTGCGAAGGGCAGCGCCGCTTTGCTCAAGGTCGCGCTGGCTTTCCGTTGGCGCGCCGTTGTCTCAGAAGGCGCATGAGCAAGTTCCGTCTGTCCTTGCGCGGGACGAGTTCGATATCGCTGACAAGTTTTGCGCCGCCCTTGTGCCGCTCCAATGTGATCTTGCGGCTGTGGAAGGCCTCCAGCTCGGCGCGGTGCGCTACGCTTATGATGGTGACCTTCGGCAATTCGCGAATAATCATCTCCATCATCTTGTCCTGGCTCTTCTCATCGAGTGCCGACGTTGCCTCGTCCAGCACGATGATATCGGGGCGGTGCAGTAGAAGACGCGCAAAGGCGAGGCGCTGCTTTTCGCCACCCGACAAGGTCTGGTCCCATGGCGCGTCCTCCTCGATCCGGTCGTTGAGGTAGTCGAGTCCCACCTTGTCGAGGGCAGCCTTGATCTTATCCAGCGTCCAGTTGTCGGCGGCGCCTGGATAGGCGACAGCGCGGCGAAGCGTCCCGGTCGGGATGTAGGGCCGTTGCGGCAACATGAACAACCGTCTGTCGGCGCGGATGTTGACGCTGCCGCTACCCCATGGCCACAGACCCGCGACGGCCCGCACCAGCGTACTCTTGCCCGAGCCGGATTCGCCGGCGACGAGCACCCGCTCGCCTGGTTCGATCACGACCTCGGTTTCCTTGACCACGGCGGTGCCGTCGTCGAGCGACACGGAGAGATTGTTCAGGCTGAGCATCGCATTGCCGCCGGTCTCGCCGCGCTTTATGCGTCCCAGCGTGTTGCTCTGTTCCGCCCGCTCGAGCCCGTCGAGCGACATCATCAGCGAAGCGATGCGCCGAGCACAGGCGTTCCAATCGGCGAGACGGGGATAGTTGTCGACCAGCCATCCGAACGCGCCCTGCACGATGGCAAAGGCCGAGGCAGCCTGCATGACCTGTCCAAGTGTCATGCTGCCTTCGAGGAACTTTGGAGCGCAAAGCAAGACCGGCACGACAGGCGCAAACAGGCTCGACCCCTGAGACACCAGTGCCGTGCGCATGTGCTGGCCTGCAAGGAGCGCCCATTGCCTGAGCACATGGGCAAATGTCTTGTCCATGCCGCTGCGCTCCTCCTCCTCGCCGCCGAGCAATGCGATGCTCTCGCCGTTTTCCCGCACGCGCGTCAGCGTGTAGCGGAACTCGGCTTCCGCCTGATTTTTTTCCTCGGAGAGGTGGACGAAATGGCGGCCAATGACCGCCATCGAAGTGGACGTGATCGCGGAATAGAGCACTGCGGTGATGACTAGGAAGCCGGGAATGGTGACGGTCGAACCTGCAATCGTCAGGGTCAGGGCGCCGCCGATCGTCCAGAGCACCACGATGAAGGTCGAGGCCGACAGAAATGCGACGATGACACCGGCGATGAAATCGACGGGCGATTCGGTGGCAATCCGCAAATCCTCGGCGATGCGGGCTTCGGGGTTGCTGTGATCGCCGCCGACGAGGTTCAGCTGATAGTAGCGGCCGCTTGCGAGCCAGCGCGCGATGACCGCGGTGGTGAGCCAGGACCGCCAGCGGCGCTGTATCCTCATGCGAAAGAAGACCTGTGCCACCACAAGGCTGGCGCTTCCGATCACGAGTGGCAGGAATACGGCGCTCAGCCAATATACGGTGTGGGCATTGCGTTGCTCAATGGCGTCGAAAATTGCGCGGTTCCAGACATTGATCCCATACTGGAAGCCGACATTGGCGACGATCAGGACCAGCAGCCCGATCGTCAACGGCCAGGCGACCCTGTCGCCACTGCCGCTCCAGTAACCGCGCGCGCTGATCCAGAAGCGCTTAAGCAGGTATCTCTTGCGCGTCCGCTCGGCCTCTTCAGGTGTCAGCTCGGGATCGGGTTCGGTGACATCCGGCGGCGGCGCGGGCTGGCCGACGACCTCTGACGCGACTTCGACAGTCGATTGTTTCTCGCGGCGCGACTTCTCGGCATCGCGCGATTGGGCGCCGTCAACCGATTTCAGCTTAAATTTAGCCTCGGGCATCCGGCGATAACGGGTTAAAAATCAGAAGGTTTCATAGCGTCCGCTCGAGATCCCGGATGCCAACAACGCCAAGGCTTCTCAGCTGTTCCGGTGCTCGCAGCAGCCTATGGCCGTTCTCGATGACAGGCTTTGATCGTCGCGGGCAGTTAACCGCAGGTGCCGGCTACGGGGTGGAATCCGGAAGTCTGCTGGAATGAGGTTGAACGGCGACCCTTGGGATCAATCTGCTGGACGAGCAGTCTCGACAATTCGCTTCAGGCTCTCAAGAT
Organism: Mesorhizobium sp. M0954; assembly: GCF_040319155.1. NCBI lineage: Bacteria > Pseudomonadati > Pseudomonadota > Alphaproteobacteria > Hyphomicrobiales > Phyllobacteriaceae > Mesorhizobium > Mesorhizobium sp. M0954. The sequence continues at coordinate 564,091 of NZ_JAMYNR010000001.1, forward strand.
TTGTTCGCATTGCCGCGTTCGAAGAAGCTGGACGCAAGCGGCGCGAGAAGTGCCATCGGCCCGGGAAGCCCTTTCCCGGTAATCGAAGCCTCGAAGTGGAGATGCGTCCTGTGGCCCGTCGGCGCCAGCCGAAAGGGGTAGGTGAATGGTGTCGGCCCGCTCAAGCTGGACAAAGTCAGTAGTGCATCGACTTCGAACTCGGTGATCTCCACGATGTTTGCGAGGAGCTGCCCGGCACTGCTTTGCCGGCGAGCATCCGCTGCTCAGCCTGAACGTGCCAGCGCTGAATTCCGGAACAAGGGTGCGATTTTGCCGTTGAGCCAGAAACTGGAAGCGACCCGCATGTCCGAATTGCCGAATGAAGAGATCGAAGGGCGGCTGAACGCCCAGCGCGAGACTCTGGCGCTGGTCGTTGCGCTGCTTGCCAGCAAGGATACGGCACCCGAGCGAATATGGGCCGAACTGGAGGCCCGTTTTCAGTTTCAGAACAGTCAGGAGGACCCTGGCGTCCTGCCAAGCCGCGCATTCGCCATCGAAGCTGCGAAGATGCGGGAGTTCAAGCTGATCGCCGAAGAGGCGCAGGCGCGCAATGCGGAATGGAACGGCAGGGACAAGCCCCAGGGCGCCAGCTGAAACCCCGGCGAGTGGATGCAGGACCGGCCATTTTACGATGACTGAGCAAGCGTCAGCTTTGCTGCAAAAGTGTACCTGCCAACTCCTGCCATTCCTCGTCAAGCGTTAAGGTCGACGGCGCCGCGTTGCTGCGGCGATACCAATATTCCGCATTCGACTGGTCGCCTTCCTTGCGGTGGAGATAGGCATGCACGTGCATGCCCGCCGTATCGTCGCGCTGCTGCGCGCACTCGTGCGCCTTGACCCAATCGCCCTTTGCATCCCACCACAGCGCCTGCAGGGCAGGGCTCAAGCCGGCTGGCGGCTGTGGTTTCGCAATCGAGTCTCTGAAGACTTGCAGATCCATTTTCCACCTTGGCGACGGTGCAGCCGCCGATAATAACCGCGCCGGCAGCCGACCGCTAGCGCGCATCGGGCGGTATGACCGGAATGGATGTCGGCAGCGCTGAGCGCGGACGGCCGATAACCGCGCGGCCGGAGGCTTGGTTCGATGAGGTGCATGAAATAGTGCGCACCATGATGCCTGAGACAACGAGGATGAGTAGCGAGCCGATGACAGCCTCCGACCAGCCGCGCCAATTCTACCACGGCACCCGGGCCGACCTTAAACCGGGAGACCTGATCGAAGCCGGCCACAGCGCCAACTACGGCGCGCGAAAGCAGGCAGCCTGGGTCTATCTAACCGGCACTCTGGATGATGGACCATCTCGAACGGCTGAGGGCACAAGGCATCGAGGCAATCGATTGATCGCTGAGTCCTGCGATTGCCAAGCTTGACCTGGCTGACGGTCGGCAGTCTCATTTCTGCGTCGCAGCCGCCGCAAAATACGGCTCCACGTCCGCAATGGGGCCGCGAGTTGTCGTTGCTTGCTGGCTGGAGAGCGGATGCTCCTTTTCATCTGGCCGCGAACGTGATGATCTCTGGGCTCGAAGGGCCAAGTGGGCTGCCGTCAAAGTCGCCGAATTGCTGTTCGATCCGTAGCCCCGCGTTCCCCAGCAGGCTCGATAAGGCGTCCGTCTCGAGGAATCGCAAGGTGCTGCGACTAACTTGCGGAAGGCTCGGATGCTTTCCGCCGAACCTGTGGGTGAATGTCACCGTCTGTCCATCGAACGGCACGATCACCTCTGTTGTGATCTGCACCAGCGACCCGTCAGGCAGCTCAACGACGACCGCATTTTCGGGTGTCCAGTGCTCCCACGCCCGCACCGAAGGGTTCCGCGTTTCGAACGCGAAGCATCCGCCTGGGACAAGGGCGTGTCGGACAGCCGCCATGAAATCCCTCAGGTCTTCGTCGCTGACAAGGGCCTGGAATGCGTGCCCCGTCATCACAATGAGATCAAATTCGGCTGTCCAGCCGGCCGATTGGAGATCGCCGAGAACCCATTCGATATCCGCGCGCGTTCGTGCGCGATTCAACACGACGGGTGCTGGGTCGATGCCGCAGAGCCGCCCTGAATGTCCGGCCAGGCGTGCCTCGTGAAGGAGGGTGCCCGTTCCACATCCGACATCAAGCACCGCGTCTGCTGTTAGAATGCGGGGCAGGTAGAAATCATAGTCGTCGCGCGCAGATCTCGGGTGCCAGGCATCGTAGACGGCAGCGAGATACGGGTCGGCGAAAAGGTGGTCGACCATAGGCGGTATTCCCAATCAACTTTGACTGTGCGAGCGGTGTCGCCGCGAGCATATAGCCCATAAGTCGCGTCGATCGTTACCGCACGACCTCGCGGTGGCCGCCGGGCAGGCGGGTGGCGATGAGCTTGTCGATGCGGCGGCCGTCGAGGTCGACGACCTCGAAGCGCCAGCCTTGCGCGTCGACGCATTCGCCGGTCGCCGGCAGATGGTGCAAATGCGACAGCACATAGCCGGCGACGGTTTCATAATCGCGGCTCTCAGGCAGGTCGATGCCGAGGACCTCTGCCATCTCGTCGGCCTGCATGTAGCCGGCGAGCAGCCATGAGCCGTCCTCGCGCTTGACGGCGTTTTCCTCTTCGCCGGCGTCGAGATCCGAACGGAAGACGCCGGTGATCGCTTCCAGAATGTCGGCCGGGGTGACGATGCCTTCGAAATGGCCGTACTCGTCATGCACCAGCGCCATCGGCACGTCGGATTCCTTCAGCGTCGCAAGCACGTCCAGCGCGTCGGCCTGGTCGTGCACGATCGGCGCGGCCCGCACGTGCCGGCGCGGGTCGAGAGCGCGGCCGCCGAGCATTGCGGCCAGCACGTCGCGGGTCTGGACGACGCCGATCATGGCGTCGACGCCGCCGTCGCCGGCCGGCAGGCGCGAATGCTGGGTGTCCATCAGCAGCTTCCTGATGGCCGCCTCGTCGGATTGCAGATTGATCCAGTCGACTTCGGTGCGCGGCGTCATCACCGCGCGCACGGCACGGTCGCCGAGCCGCATGACGCCGGCGATCATCCGCCGTTCGTCGGATTCGATGGTGCCGTGGTGCTCGGCTTCGGCGACCAGCATCTTGATCTCCTCGTCGGTGACCTTATCCTCGCTCTGACCGCGCTGGCCAAGCAGCCACAGGAGGGCGCGGCCGGAAAAATCGAGCAGGAAGACCAGCGGCGCCGAGACGCCGGCGAGGATGGTCATTGCCGGGGCAACCCTGACGGCGACCCGTTCGGGGTCGCGCAATGCGATCTGCTTGGGCACCAGTTCGCCGATGATCAGCGAGCCATAGGTGATGAGGGCGACGACGATGCCGACGCCGAGCGGATCGGCGAGGCTTTCGCGGATGCCGGCCGACGCCAGGGAGGTGGCCAGCCGCTCGCCGAGCGTGGCGCCGGAAAAGGCACCGGACAAGACGCCGACCAAAGTGATGCCGATCTGCACCGAGGACAGGAATTTTCCCGGATTGGCGCCGAGCGCCAGGGCCCGGCCGGCGCCCTTGACGTTGCGGTCGATCATCGTCTTGAGGCGCGCCGGCCGCGACGAGACGATGGCGAGCTCGGACATCGACAGAAGGCCGTTAATGCAGATGAGGACGACCACGATGGCAATTTCAGCATAAAGCATGCCGGGTCCATAGCATTGCCGCGCTGTTTTCGAAAATAGGACGGTCGCGCTTTTTAAATTTAGCGAGCCGGGCAATCAGGCGGCACTCCTGCCGCATCCCAGGACGGCGCGGCAAAATGCTCGATCAGGGCGTCGACGACGACGCGCACCTTTGGCGCGAGATTGCGTGTTACCGGCCAGATGGCATGCACCACGGTGTTTTCGACAAGACAGTCCGACAGAACCATTTCGAGCTCGCCGCGCCTGATGCTGTCGGCCGTCAGCCATGTCGGCAGATAGACGATGCCGCAGCCGGCCAGTACCGCATCGAGCATCGGTTCGCCGTGACCGAGCACCAGCCGTGCCTTGGGCGCGAATTTTTCGAGACGGCCGTCGGCATGCCTGACGGTCCAGGGATGGACAGTGCCGTCGCGGCCGTAGCCGATGAGGCTGTGCCTGGCCAGGTCCTCGATCGATTGCGGCCTGCCATGGGCGTCGAGATAGGCGGGGGCGGCGCAGACGCCCGAACGCTGGGCATAGATGCGGCGCGCGGCGAGCGACAAGCTGTCGTCGAGGTCGCCCATACGCACCGTCAGGTCGATGCCTTCCTCGATCAAGTCGACGCGCCGGTCGTTGAAGGAGATTTCCATCGTCAGATCCGGATATCTTTTGGAAATCTCGAACAGCACTGGGGCGACGCACCGGCGGCCGAAGGCCAGAGGCAGGTCGACACGAAGCCGGCCGGAAGGCACCTGCTTGCGGGAAGCGAGCAGCGACTGGGCGGCATCGATCTCGGCCAATGCCCTGACGCAGGCTTCGTAATAGCTCAGGCCCTCGCTGGTCGGGCTGAGGCTGCGGGTGGTGCGGTTGAGCAGGCGAACGCCTAATCGCTGTTCCAGCTGCGCGATCGACTTGCCGACCGCCGATTTGGTGACATGCAGCCGCGCGCCGGCGCCGGTGAAGCTTCCGGCCTCCACCGCGTGAACGAATGCGACGATGCCTTGCAAATTGGCCGATTCCAATGAAGCGCTCCTATTGTAGAGTTTTGCTCCTTAATCTGTTGCAGAACATGCCACATGGAAGCACTTTTCTCCATAGTGAAACGGCGTAAATGTCTCGCGCAATCATCAACCACGGAGCGCGAACCAAATGAGCACCGAAAACAGATCCTGGCAGATGAACGGTTTCGGCCTGTCCAGGTTGAAGCCGGCTGATGGAAAGCTGCCCCAAGCCGGGCCGCATGATCTTCTGGTACGCGTCACAGCGGTATCGCTGAATTACAAGGACAGGATGATCGTCGATGGCGTGCTGATACCGGACCTCAGCTTTCCGTTCGTGCCGACATCGGACGCGGTAGGCGAAGTAGTCGCCACCGGCAGCGAAGTCAGCCGCTTCGGCATCGGGCAGCGCGTGCTCGGCCAGGTGATCGCCGACTGGCCGGACGGCGACGCCCCGCCGGTGCTGCACAAGCATACGCTTGGTTCGTCACTGCCCGGCATGCTGTTTGAGCATGTGCTTTTTCATGAGGATGCCGCCGTGGCGGCGCCGCCGTCGCTCAGCGACGTCGAGGCATCGACGCTGCCGATCGCGGCGCTGACGGCGTGGTTCGCGCTGGTCGAGGCGGCCAAGCCGATCCCGGGGGAAACCGTTCTCATCCAGGGCACCGGCGGCGTGTCGCTGTTTGCGCTGCAATTTGCCGCCGCCTTCGGCCTGCGCGCCATCGTCACCTCGAGCAGCCACGAGAAGCTCGAGCGGGCGAAGGCGCTCGGCGCCTGGAAGGCGATCAATTATCGCAGCCAGCCGGCATGGGACGAGGCTGCGCGTGAGCTGACAAACGGCGCCGGCGTCAGCCACGTGCTGGAAATGGTCGGCGGCGACAATGCGCGACGCTCGCTCAACGCGCTGGGCGCCGACGGCCGGCTGTCGGTGATCGGCCTTCTCGGCAGCATGGAACTCAATTTTCCGGTCCTGCCGTTCATACGCAACCGGATCGTCGTACAAGGCATATCGATCGGCCACCGCCGCGCCTTCGAGCGAATGAACCAGGCGATCGAGACGCTCGCGATCAAGCCGGTGATCGACAAGGTGTTTGGCTTCGACGAGGTGCCGGAGGCATTTGAGCGTCTGGAGACAGGACCGTTCGGCAAGATCGTGATCACCGTGCCCTGAGCCCGTCGGGACGAAATGGCTGTCAGACGGGAAGGCCGATTGCGCGCCTACGGCAGTTGCAGCAGGACCCCGATGATGGCCCTGCCGTCGGTGAAATAGGGATCGCCTTCGCCGTTGCGCCCGGTCTTTGTGGCGCCGACGCCTGGTATCTCGCTGGTCGAGATCAGCATGCCGGCGGCGGAGAGGTCGCGCATCAGCCCGTCGCGCTCGGCGTCGACGTCGGGGCCGATATGATGGGTGATCGCGCCGGTGTCATGGCTGAGGCCGACGCCCCGGTCGAAGCTTGCCGAGCCGAGCCAGAGCGGCCGGCCGTCGTCTCCGGTCGCATCGGTCTGCCAGAAGCGGACGTGATGGCGCCGGTCGGCACTGTCGCCGACCGGCTTTTCGAAGGCGAGGTCCTGGGCGCGGCCTTCGAACACAAGCCGGCTGACCGGCGCGTCGGGATAGGGGCGGTTGAACAGCACGCTTTCGCCGATCTCGATGGCGGTCTTCAGCGTGATGGCGTCTGCCGTATCCCAGCCGGCGACGGCAAAAGCATGGACAACCTCCTTCTTGGTGCCGACAAGGCCGACATTGATCGGATCGCCCGGAATGCCTTGCGGCGTGTGCGTCACCATCTCGAATTGCTGATTGCGAAAATTGCGGTCCCGCAACGTCCAGAACTCAGGCGCGGCGAAATAGGCGAGCGAAAGATAAGCGGCACAGCATGCCACCAACCAGGTCGTTGCACGTCGTCGAAGGCTTCGTTGGCTCAAGAGGCACCACCCAAGCGTCTGCGCATCATCTTAACCGGCGCAGCAAGTCTTGGGCAGGGGCTGCAATCAGCGGCAGGCGCGATAGCCGTTCTTGCGGTTCTTGATGTCGAAATGGAAATGGTTGCGGTGGTCGTAGTTGTAGCCGGGGCCGAGCACGGTGGTGAAATACTGGCAGCCGTCGGCGCGCACATTGTTGAGGAAGCCGCGGGTGCGGAAGGCGAACAGGCCGGGCTTGCGGACGTCGATATCGTCGCCATTGTTGAGTTCGATGCTCATCACGTCGAGCGCATTGCCCTTGCCGTGTTCGGACAAAACACCTTCGCCGGCGATCCTGCGGCAGGAATAGCTCGAGCCCTGGTGGATGGTCTTGACGCCCGAGAAATAGCGCCAGCGGGCCGACGGGACGAGTTCGTTCCTGGTCCAGCCGGCAAAGGTGGCGGCCATGTCGCAGGTCAGCGTCGCGGCCGGCTTCATCTCGACGCTGCCGATGGCCGAGACCTTGACCGGATAGTCGATGCCGCACTGGCCTTCATGGATCGGCGCAACGTCGGTGTAGACAACGCCGAGGCGTTTCAGTTCCTTGCGGCAATCGATCTCGGTGGCCGGCATCTGTTCGGCCGGCGACATCGGGTTGTCCATGCGCGGATAGGCGGCGGTCATATAGGGGTTGGACGGGACGAGGCGCTGCATGCCGGAATATTCCGGGCCGGAACTTTGTGGGTCGGAATTGGGCGCGCCGGAATTGGGCGGGACGGCAGCGGTCTGGCTGCCGACATCGACGGCCGGCTGCAGCGACAGCACGCTGCCGGTATTGCAGGCGGAGACCCCCGCAATGGCAAGCATGGCGGCAAGCCTGCCGGCCATACGCGCGCGCCTTGTTTGCCGCGCGGCGGCAAGCGCAGCGCGAAATATTCCGGCCATCGGCAGGGTTCCTGTCCCCAGATGGCACAGAGTTTAATCGCCAAGGGTAAAGGAAAAATCAGCGGCGCCGTTCACGCCTGCGGCCAAATTGCGGCGCCCGATCTCGGCGGGCTCGATGTCACTGGCAAAACGTGCCGCCATTGCGGCGCGGTTCGAGGTCGAAGTGGAGATGCAGCGAATGATCGGCATCGCTGCCGGGGCCAAGCACGGTCTTGAACGGTCCGCAGGCTGCCTTGCGCACTGCGTTCAGGAATTTCGCGTCCTTTTCCGGCGGCGCGGGGCCGACATCGATCTCCTTCCCGTCCGAAAGCTTGAAGCTGGCGATATCGAGCGCGTTGCCGAAGGCGTGCTCCGACAATTTGCCGCCGCCATTGCGCGACCGGCAGACAAAGGCGGAGGCCTGGCCGATCGATTTAATATCCGCGCCGAACTCGGCCTTTGCGGCAGGCTGGATGACCGAAGCAGCAAAGCGTGCGGCCGCTTCCGCCATCTGGCAATTCAGCTCGGGCTCCGGGCCGATGGCGATGGATTTGCCGAGCGTCCTCAGCACGATCGGGTAGGGGATCGAGCAACCGACCGCCGTATCATGCTCGGGCTTGCGCTCCTCGAAATCGACGCCCATCGATTTCAGCCGCCTGCGGCAGGCCAATTCCTCGGCCGGCATTTCTTTCCCGGCAATGGCGGCCGATCGAGGATCAGGAAGGATTTTTTGCTCCGCCTTCTCGTCTGCCTCGGCGGGGTTTGGTGGCGCGACCGATGGGTTTGCCGGCGGCTCGGCCTGCGCCGGCTTTTCAGGCGGCTGCGGTGCGATCGCCGGTGGCTCCGGCTGCTCGGTCTTGGACTGGCCATTTTGGGGCTGATCGTTTTGAGGCTGACCGTTTTTGGGCCGCTCAGCCTCCGGAGCGGGGCGTGGTTCGGGGACCGGGATCTCGGTTGGCGATGGCGAAGTGGCTTCCCGGTTGGGCTGGGGAACCGGTGCGGTTTGCGGTAGTTCGGGCGCCTTGGCTAATGCAGGTCCCGCCAGCAGCGACGCCGCCGCAACGGCGAGCATCAGTCTGCACAATCCGGAAAAACCAAACGCCGCCATCAGCTCGCAACGGCCAGAATGCAGGGAAGTTGCCTTGGACGAAGGTTCGAGGCGATCACAATCGGTAACCGCGCCGTCACGCGCCGATCGCCTCCAGGCCTTCCTCGAGCCAGTCCGCCAGCAGCGGCATGCCGAGCAGATATTTTGCCGTGCGCTTGTTGGCGCGCTCGCGGGCGGCGGACAGCGCGTCCGTCCATTCCGTCGCGTCATAGTCGCCGCGGCCGACCCAGGCCAACGCAATCAGTTCGGCCGCTTCGTCGACATTGAGATCGTCGATCAGCTCGCGCAATTCTTCTTCGGTGAGATCTTCGGAGCTTTCCTCGGCAAGGCCGTCATGATGGTGGTTGTCGTGCGCGTTGCCGTCGAGCTCTACCTCGTGCTCGGCGCCGTCGGCATAGTCTTCGTTGACGGCGGCGCTGAGCGCCTTCGCCTTCAGGATGAACAGGCGCACGGTGTCGGGACCGATCGAAAGCTCCCAGTCTCGTTCAACGCGTTGCTGCACCGGCCGTCTCCCTGCTTCGTGCTCGGTCGGCCCGATGATAGCGGATTTGCAGCGCTCGTCACGTTATCTTGCGCGGCGGCGTTGATCGTGAGCATGATTTCCGATGCCCTCTCTTCCCGGGATAAGATGGCCTTGCTGGGAGAGATCGCGGTTTTGAGATAGGATGGCATTTTCCGGGGACGAAACGGCTTCGGCCCGGCGTTAGTGTTGCATTGTCAGGTTCAAAGGAGAGTGTAATGCGCAGACGATTGCTGATTTACGCCATGGCCATTGCCGCCCTGCCGCTGATTGCGGCTCCGGCGTTTTCGGCTGGTGAAGGCGGGGGAGGTGGTGGTGGCGGCGGCGGCAATGGCGGCGGCGGCCAGAGCCAGTGCAAGAAGGGGCAGGCCTGGGACAAGAAGCAGAAGAAATGTGTCTCGCCGAAGCAAGGCATGCTGGATGACGACAGCATCTATGATGCCGGTCGCGCGCTGGCGATGGATGGACGCTATGACGAGGCGATCGCCGTGCTCAGCCTCGCCGCCAACAAGCAGGACCCGCGTATCCTCAACTATCTCGGCTATTCGCACCGCCATTCCGGCCGCGTCACCGTCGGCCTCGGCTATTACGAGGAAGCGCTGCGCATCGACCCGAACTACACGCTGGTGCGCGAATATCTCGGCGAGGCGCACCTGCAGATCGGCGATCTTGCTGGCGCCCAGGAACAGCTCCGCGAGATCGAGAAGCGCACGGGCAAGGGGTCTCGCGAATACGGCATGCTGTCGGAGCAGATCGATCACTTCATGAGGAGCTGATCCGACTTCCGGACGCTGCTCATACCGGCTGCGGCGATCGCAGCCGGTTTTTTGCTGTGCTCACATGCTGCTCGGAACTGGAATTTGGCATCACGGTACACGATACGATCTTGGAAACCCCGCTCGACGTGGGGTCAGCCGTGCAATCGGTGGATGATTTTTCAAAAACCGACTTTTTGGACGTGAAAAACCCGCGAAGATTGCTATATCTTGCAAGATTGTGGTGAGACGGTTCCGTTAGCGAGGCTGCCGGACCGTTTTCTTTTTGTACCATCGACAAGGTCGCTCCCGATTGCGGGGGCGGCGGCAGGAAAGGTCAGGCATTATGAACAAGGTCCCGATGACAGGCGAGGGGTTCGCGTCATTGAAGGAAGAACTGCGCTGGCGCCAGCAACAGGAGCGGCCGCGTATCATCGAGGCGATTTCCGAAGCGCGCTCGCATGGCGACCTCTCCGAAAATGCCGAATATCACGCGGCAAAAGAGGCACAGAGCCTCAATGAGGGCCGGGTCAACGAGCTCGAGGACCTGATCGCGCGGGCCGAGGTGATCGATGTCACCAAGCTCAGCGGCGACAAGGTCAAATTCGGCGCCACCGTGGTGCTGGTCGACGAGGATACCGAGGAGAAAAAGACCTACCAGATCGTCGGCGACCAGGAAGCGGACGTGAAATCCGGCCGCATCTCGATCTCCTCGCCGATCGCGCGCGCGCTGATCGGCAAGGAAGTCGGCGACGCCATCGAGGTCAACGCACCGGGCGGCGCCAGGGGCTACGAGATCGTCCAGGTGCAATTTATCTAGGGGATTGGCGCTGCTCTGCCTTCTCCCCCTGTGGGAGAAGGTGGCCTCGCGAAGCGAGGTCGGATGAGGGGTGTTCCAGCTTGGCTCCCTCCGCACTCCGTCCAACACCCCTCATCCGTCTCGGCGCTTCGCGCCGATCCACCTTCTCCCACAAGGGGAGAAGGGAAGGGGCAGCGCTGACCTTTCCGATTGAATGGATTGAGCAAATCAGCGGTCACCGGCCTGACCAAGCGTCTGGCGCTCCACAAGCCTCTCGGCTTCCGCCATCACCTCCGGCGGGGTGACGCTGTGACCGGGCCTGGCCAGCAGCGTCGATGAGAATGGTCCGCGCGGGCCGGTCAGGCCGGGCTCGGTAGCGAGGAATATCGCCACCGTCGGCAGGCCGAAAGCGCTGGCGAGATGGGTCAGGCCGGTGTCGGCGCCGATGACCAGCGTCGAGCCGCCGATGACAGCGGCGATCTCGGCAAGCGGCGACCTGGCGACCACCACGGTTTGCGAAACGGCGCCGGCGATCGCTTCGGCAGCCGCCTGTTCCCGATCGTTCGACCAGGTGGTGACCGGCGTCATCCCCTTGTCCACCAGCAGACGGGCGGTTTCGATCCAGTCCGCGACCGGCCATTTCTTGTCCTCGCGGCTGGTGCCATGCAGCAGGAAGGCGGTCTTTTCACCGACAAGAATGGATCTTCCGGCCGGCGGCGCGATGCCGGAGTCAAGCCGGGAAAGATCCGGCTCGTAGCCGAGCGCCAGCCCGAACAGGCGTCTCGTGCGCTCGATGGCATGCAGGCCGCGCGGCACGGGATACCGGTGGTCGTAGAACAAGGTCGCCGACGGCTCCCGAGCGCTCGACCGATCGAAACCGGCGATCGGCGCTGCCGCCAGCCGCGCCACCAGCGCCGATTTCAGCAAGCCTTGCCCATCGAGAACGAGGTCGTAGCGGCAATCGCGCAAGGCGCGGCGCAAGCCGATCACTTCCCGCCATGTGCCGGGCTCGAGCAGCTTCCTGCGCCAGCGCCGGATCGCCACGCTGTGGATGGTCTGGATGGCTGGATGCAGCGCCACAATGCCGGCAAATGCCTCTTCGACACACCAGTCGAAGGAGATATCCGGCCGAGCGCGGCGCGCGTCCTCGATCGCCGGGAAGGTGTGGATGACGTCGCCCATGGACGATGTCTTGACGATCAGCACTTTCATGCGGCGGCCGGCATTTCCAGCAGCCGCTCCGCCGCCGCCACGACGCGTTCGACCTCCAGCGTTTTCAGGCAGTTGAGATGACCGAGCGGGCAGATTTTTTTGTGGCAGGGCGAACAGGACAGGCCGAGCCAGACCAGTTCGCGGCGCTCGGCGAGCGGCGGCGTGTTCTGCGGCGAGGTTGAGCCGTAGATGGCGACGACCGGCGTGCCGACCGCGGCGGCGACATGCATCAGCCCGCTGTCGTTGGAGACGGCGAGCCTCGCCGCGGCGATCAGGTCGATGGCATCCTCGAGCCGCGTCTGGCCGGCAAGATCGACCGTGCCCGGCGCCAGCGCGGCGATTTCCGCCGTCACCCCAGCGTCGTTCTTCGATCCGAACAGTGCCACGCCAAACCCTTTCGCCATCATCTCACGGGCAAGGCCGGCATAGTGTTCGCTCGGCCAGCGCTTGGCCGGGCCGAATTCTGCGCCGGGCATGAGTGCCACGAATTTCCCCGCCGTCAGCCCGAAACGGCTGAGCAGTGCCGCCTGGCTGGCTTGATCGACGGCGAGCTTCGGCGTCTGGAAGGCGCCGCCACGGGCAAGGCTGAAATAGGCCTGCGCGGTGCGCCGCTTCAGGCGATCGGGCAAGGGCACGATGTCGGTCAGCAGCCCGTAGCGCATTTCCCTGAGATGGCCGACACGGCGCGGAATGCCGGCAAAGAACGGGATCAGCGCCGACTTCCAGCTTCCCGGCAGGACAAAGGCCATGTCGTAGCGGCCGCGCAGCAGGCGGCCGAAGCGCCTTCGGATGCGGAATTCGAATGCGCCGGATTGCAGCGGCAGGTCGATCTGCTGACGGATTTCGGGCATGCGCTTGACCAGCGGTGCTGCCCATGCCGGCGCCAGCACATCGATGGCGGCATCCGGATGAAGCTCCCTCAGCGCCTGGAATAGGCACTGCGCCATCACCATGTCGCCCACCCAGCGTGGGCCGATCACGAGGATCGTTGGGCTTTCAGCCATTCGACATAGTCTCTGACGCCGGTTTCCACTGTGCGGAACTGGCCATTGTAACCGGCTGCGCGCAAGCGGGACATATCAGCTTGCGTAAAGCTCTGGTAGCTGCCCTTGAGGTGGTCGGGAAACTCGATGAACTCGATCTGGCCTTGGCCCAGCGTATCGATCACCGTTTCGGCAATGGCGCGGAACGGCTGGGCCTTGCCGGTGCCGCAGTTGAAGATGCCGCTCGAGCCGCGTTTCCACAGCCACAGATTGACGTCGGCGACATCGCCGACATGGATGAAGTCGCGGCTCTGCTCGCCGGGCCCGAAACCACCATAGGCGCCGAACAGCTTGGGATTCTGCCCTTGCTCGACCTGGTTGAACAGATGGAAGGCGACAGAGGCCATGGCGCCCTTATGCGCCTCGCGCGGTCCATAGACGTTGAAATAACGCAGGCCCGCGACCGGCGAGTGATCGGTATCGAAAACGGTGCGGCGGACATAGTCGTCGAACAGTTTTTTCGAATAGGCATAGACGTTCAGCGGCCGTTCACATTGCGGCTCCTCGCGGAACTCGGCGCCGCTGCCATAGACCGAAGCGGAGGAGGCATAGAGGAACGGCACGCGCAGGGCCAGGCAGGCGTGCAGCAGGCGCTTCGAATAGGCGTAGTTGACCTCCATCATGAACTTGCCGTTCCATTCGGTGGTGGTCGAGCAGGCGCCCTGGTGGAAGACGGCCTCGATGCGGCCGAGGTCACCGGCCTCCATCCGCGCCAGAAAATCGTCCTTGTCGAGATAGTCGGCGATCTCGAGATCGGCGAGGTTTGCGATCTTGTGGCCGTCGGTGAGGTCGTCGACGACGAGGATGTCGCTGAAACCCTCGGCGTTGAGCGCGGCGACGATGTTGGAACCGATCATGCCGGCGCCGCCCGTGACGATGATCATGAAAGCCTCTGGTACCTTGTGCCGGTTGTAGCCCTTGTGGGATTCTGGCCTTATAGGGGAGGCGGGCCGGGCTGTCGACAAAGCAGGTGGCTGGGCGGCCGGATGAGCGCCATAGTGGCGCCGCAAACGTCACGTTTCAGTCGGCCTGCCGGCCGACCGGCGACAGGAGCAAGGTAATGCCGTCAACCGAACTGCTTGTCGCCTTTTTCGCCACCACGGCGATCTTCGCCTATATCCCCGGCCCGGCCATGCTCTATGCCGCCGCGCAAACCATGGCGCGCGGCCGCTGGTCCGGCCTGATGGCGGCGCTCGGCATCCATCTTGGCGGCTACGTTCATGTCTTCGCCGCCGCTGTCGGCCTGTCGGTGCTTTTCCATGCCGTGCCGGTGCTTTACATGGCGGTCAAGCTGGTCGGTGCGCTGTATCTGATCTGGCTCGGTGTTTCGCTGTTTCGCGCCAAGGCGCAAGGCGACGTTGTCTTGCCGGGAATTCAGCCGAAATCCGCCCGCCGCGCCTTTTTCGAGAGCATTGCCGTCGAGGTGCTCAACCCCAAGACGGCGATTTTCTTCATGGCGTTCCTGCCGCAATTCATCGATGCCTCGGCAGCGTTTCCGGTCTGGCTGCAGTTCGTTGTGCTTGGAACAATCGTCAATTTGATGTTCTCGTCGGCCGACATTGTTTGCGTGATACTGGCCGGCGCGGTGATCGCCAGGCTGCGGCAGTCGAGCCGGGCGCAGCGCCTGATGCGGCGCGCTGGCGGTGCGGTGCTTGTCGCTCTGGGCGTGCATGTCGCGTTGCAGAAAAGCTGACGCACTGTCTCGCCGCCGCGACCGGTCGAAGGCCCGGCGTTGCGTCGGCTGAAATTGCGGTATATCGGCATCGCCATGAACGGCCGGCCCTGCCAATCGAATTTCCCATCACTGAAAATCGGCTCTCCCACGCGTTGACATGATCAAGCTGCCCTCTCCCGAACCTCTTCACCGCGCCATTTCGCGCTTCGGCGGCGCCACCGTGCTGGTGGTCGGCGATTTCATCCTCGACCGTTTCGTCAACGGCGTGATCGAGCGCATTTCGCCGGAGGCGCCGATCCCCGTGCTGCACGGGCGCGGCGAAACGCTGGCGATGGGTGGCGCCGGCAATGTCGTCGCCAATATCGTTTCGCTCGGCGCTGCCGTCATGCCGGTCTCCGTGATCGGCGCTGACGAGGCCGGCAAAAACCTCATGCGCATGCTCGGCGACTTTGGCGTCGACACCGGCGGGCTGGCGCAGGATGCCGATCGCATGACGTCGTCGAAAAGCCGCTTCAGCGCGCTCAACCAGCAGGTGCTGCGTTTCGACGAAGAGGAAATCAAGCCGCTGGGCGATGCCGAGCGCGCGACATTGATCGGGCATTTTCGCCAAGCGCTGGCGGGCGCCGACATCGTCATCCTGTCCGACTATGGCAAGGGCGTGCTGCTCGACGGCGTCGCCGGCGAGCTGATCTCGATCTGCCGGCAAGCGGGCAAGCCGGTGCTGGTCGACCCGAAGGGCCGCGACTATGCGCGTTATGCCGGCGCGACGGCAATCACGCCCAACCGCAAGGAACTCGGCGAGGCGGTCGGCCGCGCAGTGTTTGCCGACGACGAAATCGAGGCGGCGGCACGCCAGCTGATTTCGGCGCACGGTTTCGATTTCGTCGTCGCGACGCGCAGCGAAAAGGGCATGAGCGTCATCGGTGCGGACGATGCCCGCCATATCGCCACGCAGGCGCGCGAAGTGTTCGACGTTTCGGGCGCCGGCGACACGGTAATCGCGACCTTCGCGCTGGCTCTTGCAGCAGGGGC
Source organism: Mesorhizobium sp. M0954 (assembly GCF_040319155.1). Lineage (NCBI taxonomy): Bacteria > Pseudomonadati > Pseudomonadota > Alphaproteobacteria > Hyphomicrobiales > Phyllobacteriaceae > Mesorhizobium > Mesorhizobium sp. M0954. The sequence goes on from NZ_JAMYNR010000001.1 coordinate 579,691, forward strand.
TGATCGTGTCATGGCCGGATCGATCGCCAACGCCGCCGGCGGTGTTGTCGTCGGCAAGCGCGGCACGGCGCGGCTGACGATCGAGGAACTCACCGGTGCGCTGTTTCGCTCGCATGGTCCGGTCGCCCACTTGGATGCGATCCTCGATGCCGCCGCCGCCGTGCGGCTGGTGGCGGGCTGGAAAGACGAGGGCTTGAGCGTCGGCTTCACCAATGGCTGTTTCGATATCCTGCATGCCGGCCATGTCAGCCTGTTGCATGCGGCGCGCAGCCAGTGCGACCGGCTGGTGCTCGGCCTCAACAGCGATGCCTCGGTGCGCCGGCTGAAAGGGCCGGGGCGCCCGGTCAACGACCAGCATGACCGGGCCTGCGTGCTGGCAGCACTTGCCTCGGTCGACGCCGTCGTCATCTTCGAGGAGGATACGCCGCTTTCGCTGATCGAGGCGCTGAGCCCCGACATACTGGTCAAGGGCGCCGACTATACGGTCGATCAGGTGGTTGGCGCCGATGTCGTGCAGAAGGCCGGCGGCCGCGTCGTGCTGGTCGACCTCGTCGCCGGCAAGAGCACGACCGGCACCATCGGCAGATTGCGCGCCGGGAACTGAGGGTTTCATGTCCGAACTGAACGATTACCTGGCGCGCTCGGCGGCCGCGATTTCGGCGATGGTCGAGCGCGACCTGACCAGCGAGATGGAGCGGGCGGTCAGCGCCGTCGTCGCCGCGCTTTCGCAGGGCAAGGCGCTGCTGATAGCAGGCAATGGCGGTTCGGCCAGCGACGCCATCCATATCGCCGGCGAGCTGGTCGGCCGCTTCCTCAGGGAGCGCAAGGCCTACAACGTCATCGCGCTGCCGGCCAACGCGGCGGTGCTGACCGCCTGGGGCAATGATTACGGCTTCGACACGGTGTTTGCGCGCCAGGTCGAGGCGCATGGTTCGGCGGGCGCCGTGCTGCTCGCCATCTCGACCAGCGGCAATTCGCCAAGCATCCTCGCCGCCGCCCAACAGGCGCGCATGATGGGCATGACGGTTGTCAGCCTGACCGGCGACACCGGCGGCAAGCTGAAGCCGCTCTCGGACATCCTGCTCAACGTACCCTCGACCTCGACGCCGATCATCCAGCAGGGGCATTTGTGCCTCTACCACCATTTGTGCGAAATGGTCGAAACGCGCCTCTGCGACGCAGGGTGATCCTCGAACTCTCAGGACCTGGGTTCCTCGCCCTCCGCGAAGCGGGGGAGAGGTGGCCGCGAAGCGGCTGGAGAGGGGGCTTCGTAGAGCGCGGTTCCCCTCTCCGTCTCGGCTTCGCCGAGCCACCTCCCCACTTTCGTGGGGCGAGGAACCTAAGCTGGAATGAAGCCAATCTTCAACGCTGAAGGCAATTTTGTTCTTGCTTTGTGCCGGCAGCTATGCTACTAATTTCGGTATGGTGATGATTCCACCGACGATCCCGCCCGCCGAGGCGGGTTTTTTGTTTCCGGTTTTTTGTTTCGCAGCCGCTTTGCCTGCTCTCTTAAGCCGAAAACGCCACCAGCCCTTCGTCTTTGACCCGGCGGATGGTCAGCGCGGTTCGCACCGTATCGACATTGGGGGCCGAGGCCAGTTCCTCGATGACGAAGGTCTGGAAGGTGCCGAGATCGCTCGCCACGCAATGCAGCAGGAAATCGGACTCGCCCGACACCATCCAGGCGTCGCGCACGATCGGCCAGCCGCGGGTGCGCTCGGCGAAGGTCTTGAGTTCGGCGTCGGCCTGGTGATGCAGGCCGATCAGACAGAAGGCGACGACGTCGAGGCCGAGCGCCGGAGCGTTGAGCAAAGCGCGGTAACCGCGGATGATGCCGGCCTCTTCCAGCCGCCTGACGCGGCGCAGGCACGGCGGCGCCGAAATGCCGACGCGGCCCGACAGTTCGACATTGGTCATGCGTCCGTCCTGCTGAAGCTCGCGCAGGATCTTCCAGTCGATGGCATCGAGATCGGCCTTGATCGGCATGGTGGCTTCCGTGGTGACGCGAAAGAATCTTTCGCGACTTTGTAATTAAACGACTTTGCTGTCCATTCCATCCGCTGGATCGAGGATTTTCGCACATCTTGCTGCGGGTTGCTTGTCGCCGTCGCCGGCGCCGAAGCTTTCCGGGGACGAACGGCAACTTGCCTTGCTGGCATCGCAGGCAACACTTACATTACGCGCAACAATCGACGAGAGTTCATGCCACAATCCATGGCTGCTCCCCGCAGAGGTTTTTCATGATCACCAAGCACGCGCCTGTTCTCATCATCGGCTCCGGCCCCGCTGGCTATACGGCGGCGATCTATGCCGCCCGCGCCATGCTCAAGCCGATGCTGGTCGCCGGCCTGCAGCAGGGCGGGCAACTGATGATCACCACCGATGTCGAAAACTATCCGGGCTTCGCCGAACCGATCCAGGGTCCATGGCTGATGAGCGAGATGCTCAGGCAGGCCGAGCATGTCGGCACCGACATCGTCAACGACATCATCACCGAGGTCGACCTCAACGTGCGGCCGTTCCGCGCCAAGGGCGATTCCGGCACGATCTATACCGCCGACGCGCTGATCATCGCCACCGGAGCCCAGGCGAAATGGCTGGGCATCCCGAGCGAACACACCTTCATGGGTTTTGGCGTCTCGGCCTGCGCCACCTGCGACGGCTTCTTCTACCGCGGCAAGGACGTCGCGGTGATCGGCGGCGGCAATTCGGCGGTGGAGGAAGCGCTCTATCTCTCCAACCTGGCCAAGAGCGTCACCGTCATCCACAGGCGCAGCGATTTCCGCGCCGAGCGCATCCTGCGCGAGCGGCTGCTGCGGAAAGACAATGTCCGCATCATCTGGGACACGGTGGTCGACGAGATCACCGGCAGGCCCGGCAAGGCGCCGCTGCCGCCGTCGGTCGAAGGGCTGAAGCTGCGCAACGTGGTGACCGGGCAGGAGATGCATCTGGTGGTCGACGGCGTGTTCGTGGCGATCGGCCACGCGCCGGCGGTCGAGCTGTTTGCCGGCAAGCTGAAGCAGAAGCCGAACGGCTATCTGTGGACGGCGCCGGATTCGACCCGCACCGATATGCCGGGTGTGTTCGCCGCCGGCGACGTGACCGACGACATCTACCGCCAGGCGGTGACGGCGGCCGGTCTCGGCTGCATGGCCGCGCTCGAGGCGGAAAAATATCTGGCAGGGATCGAGGTTCACCGCGAAGCGGCGGAGTGATTGTTCGATAAGCGGCTGAGAAAAGCCGCGCAAAAGCCTGATTTTTCATTCAGACGCCGAAAACAGGCGGACGCCAGAAAACAGGACGAGGGGAAATCATGGCGTTGGATTGGGACAAGCTACGCGTGTTTCACGCCGCGGCGGAAGCGGGGTCGTTCACCCATGCCGCGGAAACACTGCATTTGTCGCAATCGGCGATCTCGCGGCAGGTCAGCGCGCTCGAGCATGATGTCGGCGTGCCGCTGTTCAACCGCCACGCCCGCGGCCTGGTGCTGACCGAGCAGGGCGAGATGCTGTTCCGCACGGCGCATGACGTGCTGATGAAGCTCGAAACCATCAAGTCGCGACTGACCGAAACCAAGGACCGGCCCTCCGGCGTGCTCAGGGTGACGACCACGGTCGGCCTCGGCGCTGGCTGGCTGACAGAGCGCGTGCAGGAATTCATCGAGCTCTATCCCGAGGTCAGCCTGCAGCTCATCCTGGCCAATGAGGAGCTCGATCTCACGATGCGCCAGGCCGACTGCGCCATCCGGCTGCGCCAGCCGCAGCAGCCGGACCTCATCCAGCGCCGCCTGTTCACCGTGCATTTCCATCTCTACGCGGCGCCATCCTATGTAAACAAATATGGCAAGCCGAATTCGATCGCCGAGCTGAAAACCCATCGCATCGTCACCTTCGGCGTGCCGGTGCCGGCGCATCTGTCGGAACTGAACTGGCTGGAGACGGTCGGCGATTTCGAAGGCGGGCAAAGGGTGCCGACGCTGCAGATCAACGACATATTGTCGATCAAGCGGGCGGTGCAGGGCGGCGCCGGCATCGCCATGCTGCCGGATTACGTGGTCAGCAAGGATTCCGGACTGGTGCAGTTGCTGCCCGAGACCGAAGTGCCGTCCTTCGATACCTATTTCGCCTATCCCGATGCGATGAAGAACCAGGCGAAGCTGCATGTCTTCCGCGATTTCATCATCGCCAAGGCGCGCAGCTGGTCGTTCTGATTTAATGCGTGTCGCGCAAAAGCGTGCAGCGGTTTTGCGATAAGGACATGCATCAAACAAGAACCTAAAGCGCGTCGCATCAGGTCGGTCGAACGCAACGCGCTTTAGGAACGCGTATCCGCCAGCGTGCTGGCGCCGTAGCGCAAACCGTCGACCAGCAGGGCAACCATGCGCCGCGCCTGGGCAGGGCCGCCGCCATGTGCCGGCATGGCAAGGCTGGCGGCCGCCCCCAACAGGTCGCCCGGCTCGATATCGGCGCGCACCTCGCCGGCCGCGGCCGCCGCCTCCAGCAATGTTTGAAGCGCGGGCCGGAGCCGTTGGTTGAAATAGGCAGGCAAAGTGTCGAATGCCGGATTGCCTGAGTACAAGGCTGCCGCGAGGCCGCGTTTTGCCGTGATGAAATCCACATAGCGCTGCATCCACAGGGCCAGCGCTTCACCGGGCTCATGCTTTCCGGCCAGGATCGGCGCGGCGTCCGCACAGGCGTCAACCTCGTTGCGGAAGACGGCCACGATCAGGTCCGAGCGCTGTGGAAAATGGCGGTAGACGGTGCCGACGCCGACGCCAGCCTTTTCCGCGATCTCTCGCACCGGAGCCTCCACGCCGGAGGTCGCGAACACCGCCATGGCCGCCCGGAGCAACGCGTCGATGTTGCGCCGTGCGTCGGCGCGCACGTGGCGATCCGCGCGGTCGCGGGGTTCCAGACCATCGCCTTGATCCGTTTTGCCGTTCGGCGTTTTTTCGCCCATCAAATTACCTCTTGCAAACGGAACCTTGTTCCGGATATATGTGGAACGTGGTTCCGTTTGACTTGTATCTAGCACGGCAAAGCGGTGTTGGCCACACATCGGTGCACAAAAGGAGATTACCATGCAGGACAAACCCGTCGCCCTGGTCACCGGGGCCAACAAGGGCATCGGTCTTCAGATCGCCAAGGACCTCGCGGCGAACGGCCTTACCGTGCTCGTAGGATCGCGCAGGCTCGAGCATGCCGAGGCAGCCGCAAATAGCATCGGAGAGGATGCCCACGCCCTGCAGCTCGACGTCACCGATCAGGCGTCGATCGCCGCCGCGGCAGAGCGCATCCGCATCGAACTCGGCCGCCTCGACGTGCTGGTGAACAATGCCGGCATCTCCCATGCGGGAAAGCCGGGCAGGCCGCTCGAGGAGATCATCAATTCGGGCCGCCCGAGCATTGCCTCCCTCGACGACGTACGCGCCGTATTCGAGACGAACGTGTTTGGCATCGTCGCCGTCACGCAAGCGATGCTGCGGCTCCTTCGTGAGGCGCCGGCGGCGCGTATCGTCAACGTATCGAGCGGCGCCGGCTCGCTGACATTGAACGCGGATCCGGCCTTTCCGTACCGCACGTCGTTTGGCGCCGTCTACAACCCGTCGAAGACGGCCGTCAACGCGATGACGCTCGCCTTCGCCATCGAGCTCGAGGAGACCGGCATCAAGGTCAACGCTGCGTGCCCGGGCTACACCGCGACGGAGCTCAACAACTTCGAAGGTCCGCGCACAGTCGAACAGGCCGCGCGGGAGCCCGTGCGCCTCGTGCTTCTCGACGCGAACGGTCCGACGGGCACGTTCTCGAACGAGGACGGCCCGCTGCCGTGGTGACGCAGCGTTGGAGCCTGCGTCAGCCGCGCCAAGGTGTCAGGCGGGGCAGCCAGCCTGGTACGGCACGGCGGTAGGCCTCGTATTCGTCACCGTAGCGGCGGGCAAGCGTCGGTTCCTCGTATAGTCTCACGAAGGAGATCATGGCGGCCGCGGCGATGACTAGATAGGCGGCGACCGTCCAGCTCGAAAACAGCAGTGCCTGGCCGAGGACGATCGACAGCACGGCGACGTACATCGGATTGCGGACATGGCGGTAGATGCCGCCGACGACCAGCCTCTCGGTCGGCGCGACCGGGGCGGGCGTACCCCGACCCTCCAGGGCAAACCGGGCAAAGGCGTGCAGCAGTATGGCTGTGCCGGCGACAACCAGCAGCCAGCCCACAGGAACGAAACCGGGCAGTCTCGACCAGGGCAGGCGATAGCGATCGGTCAGCAGCCAAGGCAACAGTCCGGCGACCACGCCGGGCGCTATAGCAAGAAAGATGACGCTGCCGGCGATCGCCGAAGTGGCTCGCATATAGCTCTCCTTACGGGCGCGGCCTTGAACGGTCTCCTGCAACGCGCTTCAGGTCTTGTCCGGCACGTAACCCAAGCCGCCGCACCTCAGGTCAAGCTCGATGGCGGGCTTTTGGGCGGCATGCACCAGCAAGGTCTGCCTGCCGAAAAAACAAACGCGTGCTGCACGATTCCACGTCATCCTGCGTTTTTCGACTTTCCGAGCAGGAATCGCTGCTGATTCGCAGCCGCGGATCGATTTTTGCCTTGCCGCAGGCTGTATTTCAGCGATTCAACTGGTCCTATTGCGCTTCGGGACGGATTAGACCACAGCCGGCGCCTTTTTGCATGTGAGTGTTGCAAAATAGATGCTTGTTTCTTGGGCATGAAGAGCACATATATAGATCATCTCCTGAGCGCGTTCTCCTCCCATTAGCGCTCTCGAGTGTTCCCCTCTGGAGGTTAGCCTTAACAGGCACTTCCAATCAAACTCAGCCGGGTCTTCATTGATCCGGCTTTTTTGTTGCCCGAAACCAACACATCGCCAGAAAATCGGCCGGAACGGTCGCGTAACAGTGACATGTAACCTCGGGTAACATGCCGCGGGCGCGCCAAATCGATTAAGCAGAGCATAGGACGCGGTGTGGCTCGTCCGGGGGATGGGGGCATCACTCGGACGACCCGGGCTCAGGCAGCTACCGCGTCCGAACCTTCCTCCGCCAAAACACCGGCGGCAAGCATGCGGCGGACCTGCCGTTTCGCCTCCCACGAAGACGGTCCGCAAGAAACGGCCCCCGGGGCATCCGGGCGCCGTTTCCTGTTGGGCCGCAAGGGCAGCTCAGGCGGCCTTGCCGTTGGCGTTCAGCGCTTCGTCGGCCAACCGGCCGGTGAGTTCGGCCATGTGGTCGAAGACGGCCCGGTAGCTGGCGACACCCGCAGTGGCCGAGCGCAGCTCGATGATGAGGTCGCCGATCTCAGCCTGCGGCATGGTCGCCTCGACCACGTCCCATCCCGGCCAGTCGGGCCGCGCGTCGTAGCCGAGGATCTGGCCGCGCCGCTGCGGGATCAGAGCGATGATCTTCGACGTCGCATCCGACGGCGTGACGATCTCGACCTTCATCACCGGCTCCAGCAGCACCGGCGAGCACGCGGCCATGCCTTCCTTCATCGCCAGCTTCGCCGCCATCTGGAAGGCCATGTCGGAGGAATCGACCGCATGGTAGGAGCCGTCGGAAAGGTTGACGGCAACATCGACGACCGGGAAGCCGAGCGGGCCCGATTTCAGGTAATCGCGCACGCCGGTCTCGACCGACTGGATGTAGGTCTTCGGCACGACGCCGCCGGTGATCGTATCGGTGAACTGGAAGCCTGAACCGCGCGGCAGCGGTTTGATCTCCAGCACCACATCGCCGAACTGGCCGTGGCCGCCCGACTGTTTCTTGTGGCGGCCGCGCTGCTGCGTCGCTTTGCGGATCGTCTCGCGATAGGGCACGGCCGGCACATGGCCTTCGACCGGGATCTGGTTCTTGCCTTCCAGCCGCTCGCGCACGACGCGCAGATGCATCTCGCCATGACCGGACAGCACGGTTTCGGCGGAATCCTGGTTGTGATGCAGGTTGAGCGAGGGATCTTCCTCGGCCAGGCGCTGGATGGCCGCCGACATCTTGACCTCGTCCTTGCGCTCTTTCGGCCGCAGCGCGAAGGCGAAGACCGGTTGCGGCGGCGCCAGCGTGACCAGCGGCTTGATGCCGCCCTTGGTCGAGCTCAGCGTCTGGCCGGTCCTGACGGCGTCCAGCTTGCCGAGCGCCACAGTGTCGCCGGCCTTGGCCGAAGTCAGCTTGACCTGGTCCTTGCCGAGCATCTTGTAGATGCCGGAGACCTTTGCCGTCTCGCCGCTGGGAAGGAACAGCTCGGCGGCGTCGGCGACCTGGCCGGACAGGATGCGCGACACCGACAGCTTGCCGCCATGCGCGGTGTGGATGGTCTTCATCACTTGGACCACGGTGGCATTGCCATCGGGCGCGCCGAGACGCTGGCGCGTCGCCGCGATGTCGGGTGCGTCGTGACGGATCGCCTTCAACAGGCGCAGCACGCCGTTGCCCTTCTCGGCGGTGCCGATCAGCACCGGCGTCACCGTGCCGTCGCGCAGATCTGCGGCGAGGTCGTCGAAGATCGCGTCCTTCGGCGGTTCGATCTCGTCAAGCAATTGCTCCATCAGCCGGTCGTCATGGTCGGCGAGTGTCTCCAGCATGGAAAAGCGCGCCTCGAGCTCGCGCGCCTTGTCGTCGCTCGGGATCTGGGCGACCTCGCTCTCGGCATATTCGCGGTAGATGTAGGCACGCTCCAGAGCGAGGTCGATCGAGCCGATGACGACGCCGTCCTTGCGCAGCGGGATCTGGCGCAGCAGCAATGGCACCGAGCTTGCCGGCTGCAGCATCTTCAGCGTGTCGCGCACACCTGCTATCGCCTTGTCGACCTTGTTCAGGAACAGCATGCGCGGCACGCCGAGCTCGTCGAGCTTGCGCATGATCAGCTGCAGGGCAGGGATCTTCTTCTCGTCGGCCTCGGCAACGACCACGGCGACGTCGCAGGCGGCCAGCACCGGCTCGGCTTCGAAGGAGAATTCGATCGAGCCGGGACAATCGACGAAGGTGAACGGCTCGCCCATGAAATCGGTGGTGGCGAAGGTCGCCTCGACGCTCATGCCGTGAGCGCGCGCCTCGGGCGAATGATCGGAAACGGTATTTCCGGACGAAACGGGATTCTGGCGGGGAATGGCGCCTGTACGGGCGAGTATGGCTTCGAGAAGTGTCGTCTTACCGCTTGCGAAGGGACCGACTATGGCAATGCATTTCGGTCCCGTGCGTCGTCCTCCGGCGCGAGTACCCATGGCTGACCTCCACTCAGGCGTTTCCCTGTGAGCGGCGGCCGGCCTGTCGGCCGTCGCGGGCGAGGCTTTTTTCAATTTGCCACCTACCCAAAGGGCATCGTCCCACGGGCAGGCCGGGAGGGCAAGGGATTTGAAGTTGAAGGGATTTGAAGTTGGGGCCGGTTCAGCCGGTGCCGGTCAGGCGCGACGCCAGCGGGGGTGCGTCCACGCGCTGCACCGCCACCGTCTCGGCAAAGCGCGCGAGCAACGGATTGAACAGGTCCGCACGCTCCCAGAAAGGCGCATGCCCGGCGCCGGAGACGATGTGGCAATGCTCCCACAGCGAGCCGTAGGCGAGCGTCTCAAAATAGCCGAGCCGGACGAACGGATCGTTCTCGCCATTGACGATAGCGACCGGAAACGCGGCTTGCTCGACCACCTGTCTCTGGTCGGCACCCTTGCCGGTGAGCATGCCGCGCGTCACCGCGGCGCGCAGCCGGCCGTCGGTGCGCAGGATGGCTTGGCGAAAGGACGGATCGGCGGTGTCGCCGAAACACAGCGTCTCGAAGCGCTCGGCATCGCGTTCGGAATACGTCTTTTTGGACGCCAGCAGCATGTCCCAATGCGCGTGGAAGCCGCGCAGCATGCCGAAAGGACCCTTCGATACCGGCGGCGCGCCGGTCAGCATCAGCCCGCCGACGGCGCGGTGAAAACTCGCGAGTTCGATTGCCACGTGCCCGCCAAGCGACCAGCCGAAGACGACGGCGCGGCCGATGCCCAAGGCATCGAGGAGCTGGGCCGCCGATTGGGCAAGGCCGGCGATTGTGTAGTCCGTCGCCGGATCGCGGGCGTCCGACGATTCGCCATGGCCGGGCAGGTCGAAAGCAATCAACCGATGGGCAGCGGCCAACGGGCTGTCGAACTGGCGGGCGAATACGGCGCGCGAACTGCCTGAGCCGTGGATCAGGACAAGCGGGATGCCGGGTCCCGACGACTGGCTGAGGCGCAAATCCGCTTGCGGCGTGCGGATCGTGCGGTGGGAAACGGCCATATCTGGTTTGGACCTTGGGATTGTCTCCAGGTCAACATCGCATGCCGAGGTCACCATGTTGTTTAGAACGGTGGTTAAGAAATGATTTCTGGGTTTCTGCCGGGTATGATGAACGAATCCACCACAGCTAACCCCCGGAGCCTGATGATGGAATCCACACTCGACCTTCTCGTCTCGATCAGCAGCATCGCGACGCTCGGCCAATATGCCTGGTCGATGCGCGCGCATTTCCAGTCGCCGAGCATGTCTCAAGGCGCGATGATCATTTCGGCCGTCGTGGTCGGCACGGCGCTGTTCTTTCTTGCGCTGCTGTGGATCGAGCGGCAGCCATTGGCGGCGAAGATCGGCGGGCTCGCCATCGAACTGGCAAGCTCGGCGCTGTTCTGGTGGGCGATCTCGGTCTCCCGCAAGGCGGGGCTGCGGTTCGCATTCGATCCTGACAATCCTGACAGCCTGGTGACCGAAGGCCCTTATCTCCATGTCCGGCATCCGTTCTACACGTCCTACATCATCTTCTGGGTCGGATGGGGTATCGCGACCTGGTCGGTCTGGGCGGTGGTGCCGGTCGCCGGCATCGTTACGATCTACGTGATCGCGGCCTTGGACGAAGAGCGAAAATTTTCGCGGACAAGGTTGGCCGATGCCTACGACGCTTACCGCACGCGGACCGGTCTGTTCTGGCCGCGTTTTGCCCGCAGCCGGCAGGAGATGCAGCCGGCATCGGACGAAAGTGGTAGGGTCTAAGACACTGGATTGAATCGAGGATTTGCGACGATGAAGATCATTGCCTGCGGCAGCGTGCCGACGATTGTTGCGCCGGAAAAATACTTCACTGGCCGGGTTTTGCAGACGCCGATCATCGAGAAAGAGGCGCCGGCGCGGCTCAGAGCCACGCTGGTCAGCTTCGAGCCCGGCGCCCGCACCCACTGGCACACGCATCCGCTCGGCCAGACGCTCTATGTCACATCCGGTGCCGGTCTCGTGCAAAGCTGGGGCGGGCCGCTGCAGGAGATCAGGGCCGGCGACGTCATCTCCTTTGCGGCCGGCGAAAAGCACTGGCACGGCGCCGCGCCCAAATCGGCGATGACCCACATCGCCATGCAGGAGGCGCTCGAGGGTGCGCATGTCGATTGGCTGGAGAAGGTGAACGACGAGCAGTATGGCGGCTGAAACGTCTCAGACCAGCGCGGCGGTAAAGCGCTGGATGCGCGTGCAGGCCTCTTCGAGCAGAGCCTCCGACGTGGCGTAGGAGATGCGGAAGTTCGGGCCGAGGCCAAAGGCCGAGCCGAAAACAACCGCCACGCCCTCGGCCTCGAGCAGTTCCGAGCAGAAGGTTTCGTCGCTGTCGATCACCTTGCCGTTCTTGGTCTTCCTGCCGATCAGCTGGGCACAGGAGGGATAGACGTAGAACGCACCCTCCGGCGATGGGCAGGTGATGCCGCGCGCCTGGTTGAGCATCGAGACGACGAGATCGCGCCGGCCCTGGAAGATCGCCTTGTTCTTCGGGATGAAATCCTGCGGGCCGTTCAGCGCTTCGACCGCCGCCCATTGGGCGATGGTGCAGGCGCCGGAGGTCTGCTGGCCCTGGATCATGTCCATCGCCTTGATCAGCGGCACCGGGCCTGCCGCGTAGCCGATGCGCCAGCCGGTCATGGCATAGGCCTTTGACACGCCGTTCATCGTCAGCGTGCGCTCATAGAGCTTCGGCTCGACCTCGGCGATGGTCTTGAAGACGAAGTCGCCATAAGTCAGGTGCTCGTACATGTCGTCGGTCAGCACCCAGACATGCGGGTGCTTCAACAGCACGTCGGCCAGGCCCTTGAGCTCCGCCTCGGTATAGGCGGCGCCCGAGGGGTTGGACGGCGAGTTCATCAACAGCCATTTGGTGCGCGGCGTGATCGCCTTTTCCAGCACGGTCGCCGTCAGCTTGAAGCCGTTGTCGATGGAGGTGTCGGCAAAGGCCGAGGTGCCGCCGCAGATCGCCACCATTTCGGGATAGCTCACCCAGTAGGGCCGCGGGATGATCACCTCGTCGCCGGGATTCAGCGTGGCCATGAAAGCGTTGAACAGGATCTGCTTGCCGCCGGTGCCGACGATGGTCTGCTCCGGCCGGTAGTCGAGATTGTTCTCGCGCTTGAATTTTTTCGCGATCGCATCGCGCAGCGGCACGATGCCGGATACTGGCGGATACTTCGTCTCGCCTCGGCGGATGGCCTCGATCGCGGCGTTCTTGATGTTGTCGGGGGTGTCGAAGTCCGGTTCGCCGGCGCCCAGCCCGATCACGTCGCGGCCGGCGTTTTTCAGCTCGCGCGCCTTCTGCGTCACCGCGATGGTCGCGGAAGGCTTTACGCGGGAAAGGACGTCGGCAAGAAAGGCCATGACAGATATCTCCAGAAAGGACCGGCGGGCGAAGGCGCTGCGGCGCCTCTCATGTCGCATCATCTGGTCAAGCGCAAGCCCAGCGCAGGCATTGTCGAATGAGCCAGCGCGCAATGCTGGCAACAATAAATTCATCAACGATCGGTAAAAGCTTGAACGGCAGGACCGTGGCCGGTCCGCCAGTCTCGCATAGCGAGGAACCGTGACACGCAGCATCGGGCTTGCCCATATCATCCGCCATGATGACGGCACCGCCAGCGGTGTCTGGGGGGTCTATACGCTGCAAAGCGCGTTCCAGCCGATCTTCGCCTTCAACAAGGGCAAGCTTTCCGTCGTCGCGTTCGAGGGGCTGATCCGGCCGTTCCGCGAAGGCGAGCCGCAGCCGCCAATGAGTTTCTTCAACAGCTGTCCGGCGGTCGACCGCCTGCATATCGAGGCGCTGACACGGACGCTGCACCTTCTGAACGCCGGCGCCTGCCTGCCGCGAGACGCCTCCATCTTCATCAATTTCGATCCATCGGTGTTCACCGACCGCAGCATCGCCGACAAGGCGCTGCGCGAAATGCGGCTGGTGCTGCACGAGGCCGACATCGATCCGCGCCGCGTCGTCTGCGAGGTCACCGAACAGAAATCTGCGTCGCAGGAAACGCTCTACAATTTCGTCGAGGCGCTCAGGGGCAATGGTTTGCGCATTGCCGTCGACGATTACGGCGCCGACGAATCCGACATCAATCGCATCAAGGAACTCAGGCCAGACATCGTCAAGTTCGACGCCGACTGGATCATGACGCTGATGGAATCCGGTGCCGGCTTCGCCTTGCTGACCGCCATGGTGACCAGCTTCGAAGAGCAAGGCATCCGTACGGTATTCGAGGGCATCGAGACGGGCTGGCAGCTCGAGCTCGCCGAAAAGTCGGGCGCCTCGATGGTGCAAGGCTTCGTGCTGGCACGCCCGGAGCTTGCACCGACCAGCTTTCACGTCTTCGACAAGGCCGGGCAGGCATCAGCGGTGTCGCCCGATAAGGACAAAGTGCCTACGGCCGTTTCGACCTCGCGGCGGCCGATGCGGGCTTTCGGGCGCAGGGTGGCATCGTGACCGGGCGGGCCGACATGCGGCGCAAAGTCGGCGAAGCGATCTTTGCCGACGAGGTCGGCATCGAATATGGCGTCTACGGCGCATTTCGGCTGAGGAGCGCCTATCAGCCGGTCTTCGCGCCGCGCGGCAGGCTTCTCGCCGCCGTCGCGGTCGAGGGACTGATCGAGCCGCACCGCGCAGGCAGGCCGGTGGCGCCGCAAATCTTCTTCGAAGGTGTGCCGGCAGCGGATCGGCTGTTTGTCGAAACCATGTGCCGGGTGCTGCATTTGCGCAACTTCCGCAACATCGGCGTCGACGGGCTCGACCTGTTCTTCAATTACAATCCGCTGATCAACGATGACCCCGCACGGGCGCTGGCCGAAATCAGGCTGATGACCAGGCATCTGGCGGATTTCGGCCTGCATCCCGGCATGCTGGTCTGCGAGATCACCGAACAGGCGGCCGGCGACAAGGTGCTTGCCAGCCTGGCGCGCGAGATGCGGCGCGACGGCGTCCGCATCGCCATCGACGATTTCGGCACCGGGCATTCGACCGAAGAAAGGGTAGCGCTGGTGCAGCCCGACATCGTCAAGATTGACGGCACCTGGTTCGCAGAATTCTGCCGCCATGCCGCCGCCGAGCGGTTTTTCCGGCCGCTGGTTTCGACGCTGCACGACCGTGGCGCCAAGGTGCTGGTCGAAGGCGTCGAGAACGCCACGCATCTGCGCGTCGCGCTGGATGGCGGCGTCGACCTGCTGCAGGGCTTTTACCTTGCCCGGCCGGCGCTGGCCGGTACGCTGTTCGACGAGGAGCCGCTGTCGATCGACAGGCTGCTTGGCAGGGACAACAACGTCATCCCCCTATTCGGCTAGGATATATCGAGATTCAAGTGATGCCGGCCTGCGAACGGCGGTTTCCTGCGCTTCCGGTGCTCACGTACCCAAAGTACGCTCCGCTCCGGTTCTCGGAACCCACCCTTCTCGGCTCGGCCTGACTTGAATCTCGATATATCCTGAAATGCATCAGCGGCGCTGATGCTTACGCCAAAACAAATCACTGGATGAAGCCGCCGCTGCCGCGATAGAGGCTGGATCAAGCCCTGAGACGGGTGGTTGCGAGCAAGGGGGAGCACCGATGATACTCTATGGAATGATCGACAGCGGCAATTGCTACAAGCCGCGCCTGTTGATGGCCAAGCTCGGCATCGCTTTCACCAATGTCGAGGTCAGCTCGCACACCGGCGACACGCGCAAGCCCGACTATGTCGCGAAAAACCCGAACGCCATGGTGCCGCTGCTCGAACTCGACGACGGCCGGCGGCTGGCCGAATCCAATGCCATCCTGCTCTATCTCGCCGAAGGCACGCGGTTTCTGCCGGCGGACAGATACGAACGCGCGCTGGCCTATCAGTGGCTGTTCTTCGAGCAATACAGCCACGAGCCTTATATCGCCGTGCGCAGGGCGCTGCTGACCTTCCCCGAAAGAGCCAAGGACGCAACGCCCGAGCGGCTGGCGCTGACGCTGGAGCGCGGCAACAAGGCGCTTGGCGTCATGGACAAGCACCTGGCCGGGAGCACGTTCTTTGCCGGCAATGCGCTCAGCGTCGCCGACATCGCGCTCTATGCCTATACGCACACGGCCGAGACGGGCGGGTTTCAGCTCGACGCCTATCCGGCGGTGGCCGCCTGGCTGAAAAGGGTCGAGGCCGACCCGGGGCATGTGCCGCTGGAGTGGCTGCCTTAGTCACGCTTCTCGGCGCTTCGCGGCTCGCTCCGGAGGTCGGGCTTGCGGCCCTCGGCCGATGACGTGAATGGTCGCGCGGCTATTTCAGCAGGCGATCATATTCGGAATGGGTGCCTATCCAGAACCAGACCACGTCATCGTGGTCGCGAACAGCCACGGCGCGGTAGTTGATATCAACCCGCGCCGACCAGTAGCGCCCGACCTGTTTGAAATGCAACGACGGGTGGAACGGGTCAGAATTCAGTTTGGCGAAACGTCTGTTCGCCTTTGCTCTGATTAACGAGGGCAGTTTTGCGTAGGCCTCCCAAAACGAGGGAGTAGCAAAATGATTCACAGAGGCCGGGTCCGGCCGGCGCGATGATCAGCCAAGGCCTGCTCGGCAAGCTTGTCCAGCCTGCCGCCCTTGGCGTCGGCTTCGATCTGCCGGTCCCACATGTCGGCCTGCAGCGCCTCGAACCATGCGGCAAACGCTCTCAGCTCTTCGGGGCTTAGTTCGGCAACGGATTTCTCAATCTGTTCAAGCTTGCTCATGAATTAATAGTACCACATTGGGCCAAAAACACCACAAAGTGGGACTATAGGCCCAAGGCAGCGGTTCACTGGAATCCAGACAGCAAAAAGGCGGGACAAAATCCCGCCTTCCCATGCTTGGTAGCCTGATCGGGAGCGCTTTGGCCGGGCCGGCAGCAATCTGCTGCTTCGGCTTGTCGGGGTCTTTCGCTCCGGCGCGCTTCTCGCGCGACCGCCAGTACATCCGTGACTTGCCGCGCGCCCCGGGCTATCGCCCGGCGCGCGCCATTCGCAAAATCAGGCTGCCTTGCTCAGAGATCCAGCGGACGACTTGCCAGTGCGGCGGTCCTGCTCGATCTCGAAGTTGATCTTCTGGCCTTCAACCAGGGTCGACAGTCCAGCACGCTCGACTGCGGAGATGTGAACGAAAACGTCCGCGCCGCCGCTGTCAGGCTGAATGAAGCCGAAACCCTTGGTGGAATTAAACCACTTGACCGTACCTGTTGCCATTTCGATAGTCCTTTACGTTTGCTTTAGTTTGACTGGGCCGAAACCCAGCCGGTTTGTATCGAGATTTTGGAGATAGAACGTCAGCAAACGCGAATATCGCGAGGCCCGGATCGATCGGCCGAAATATCAATGGACCGCATATAATATGCCTTCGCGCAAAAAACAAGACGGGGCGGAAAATGGCGCGGCGGCAACGCTGCCCAACGGCCGCCCCAATCGCGTGAGAGCGTCGTCGCTGCGCGCCTGACCCGGGAGGATCGCGCCGGCTTCGGGCGCGACCGGGTTTTGGGGAGAGGGACATGAAAATCGTTCTGCTTGCCGCTTGCCTGACGCTGGTGGCCGCCGAGGCGCAGGCGGGCTCGCGCTACGACCCGACCCGCATGAGCTGCGGCAAGGTGCAGGCGACGATCGCGCGCGAGGGCGCGGTCATCCTGCGTTACAGATCGGCGCGCGTGCCGGGGCTGGCGCTCTACGACCGCTACGTGCGGAGCCAGCAATTCTGCGACATCGGCGAGGTCAGGGCGCGGGCCTCGGTGCCGAGCGCCGACACGAATTCCTGCACCGTCTACAAATGCAAGCGGGTGGAGATCGACCGGCGTTTTCGCCGGCGCCTGCTTCCGGATTAGAGTGGGACGAAATGGTGCGCCGGGTGCCGGCCTCGCCTGAATATCAGCACCACTAAAACCCGAACGACACCTGCGCCGGGGGCGGCGGGCCGACGCGTACGCCTTCCATTGCCAGCATCTTTTCTTTGGTGGCCGAGCCGCCGGCCGCGGAAAATCCGCCGATCTTGCCGCCGGCGGCAAGGATGCGGTGACAGGGGATGACCAGCGGCACCGGGTTGGCGCCGAGTGCGGCACCGGTTTCGCGCGCCAGCCCGGCATGGCCGGCGCGCTTGGCCAGTTCGCCATAGGTGGTGGTTTCGCCGAAGGCGAGTTTTCGCGCCGCGTCATAGATCGCCTGGCGGAACTCGTCGACGCCGCTGAGATCGACCGGCACGTTGGAGAAATCTATATCCTCGCCGGCGGCATAGGCCTTGATCGACGCGATCAGCTCGGCAACCCATTGCGGCTCGGGCTTCGCAGGCTGGTCGGCGGCGGCATGGCGCAGCAGCCGGCGCTCGACCGCGTCGCGATTGCGCTGCGGCAGGCAGAGCCGGGTCAGTCCGGCATCGCTCCAGGCGATGCCCATGAAGCCGAGCACGGTTTCGAAGACCGCGTGGCCGGCGGTGGCATGAGAGGCGTGCATGGCGTGCTCCTTTCCGGAATCCTTCGAAGTACAAATCCAGAACAATATCGCATTTCGCGGCCCGGCTCGCCACCCGAAAACCACCGGCTACCGCGGATTGCCCGAGGAAAGATGCTGGTGTAAGGACTTCTTAACACCCGACGAACCGGACCCGAGCGCCGCTTGCCAGCAAAATTCCTCTTTCCCGTCCTTGCGGCGGTGTTGGCCGTGGCCGCTCTCAGCGGTTGCACCTCGACTTCGCCGGTGACCCCGACGCCAGCCTTCACCGAAAATACGGCCAATACCGATGCCGGCTTTACGTTGGCGCTGCCTGACACGGTTTCGGTCCTGCCGGAGCCGTCCGGCGTCGCCCAGACAGCGGCGCTGCCGATCGAGCCGGCCGCCGCCTTTGCCGGGCCGACGCCGCTGGCGGCAAGTACCCCCGCCGTCATGACCGCCAACGCCCTGCCTGTTACCGCGACGCCAGCCGTCGCCATGCCGGTCAGCCAACAGACCGAGGCCATGCCCGGCGTTCAGCCGGTTTCCTACACGCTGCCGCAGGACCCGGCCGCTCTGGCCGCGACCGACCCCACCGAGGGTCAGTCCAACGCCGGCGGCCGCAGCGAGATCGAGCGGCTGATCGAGAAATATTCCGCGCTTTATCAGGTGCCGGTCGATCTGGTGCGCAGCGTCGTCAACCGCGAGAGCACGTTCAACCCGAAAGCCTACAATCACGGCCATTGGGGGCTGATGCAGATCAAGCACGCGACGGCGCGCGGCATGGGCTATGACGGGCCGGCAAGCGGCCTGTTCGATGCCGAGACCAATTTGAAATATGCGGTGAAATATCTGCGCGGCGCCTGGCTGGTCTCAGGCGGCAACCCTAAGCGCGCCGACCGGCTCTACCAGAGCGGCTATTATTACGACGCCAAGCGCAAAGGCCTGTTGGGCGAAACCGGCCTCGGCAGCGATAGCCTGCGCCGCCGCATGCAGCCCGATGCCTGAGCCGCGCCCACCGGCGCCAAACGACATCCGCCTGCGCAAGATCTTCGACGACACGCTTCTGGCGCCGCGCTGGCCCGAAGGTTTTTTCATGCGCGGCTTCGAAGCCGCCGATGCACTCGCTTTGCATACGCTGTTGACCGCGGTGTTCGACGACGGCGCCGACGGGCCGTTCGACGAATGGTGGCCGCGCATTTCGGCTGATGCGGAATTCGACCCAGCTTTGTGTTTCCTGGTCATCGACGGCAAGGGCCGGCTGGCGGGCGCGGCGCTCTGCTGGACGCGGGCTTTCGTCAAGGACCTTGCCGTCCACCCCGAGGCACGCGGCAAGGGCATCGCCGAGGCGCTGATGCGCCACGCGTTTGCGGTGTTTCAGGCAAGGGGCGCGGCGCATGTCGATCTCAAGACCAATACGGTGGAGAACGCGGCTGCGGTCAGGCTCTACGAACGGCTGGGGATGTTCGAAGTCGATTGGGCGGGGTGAGGGGTCGGGGCAAGCGGGCGCTCGATCGTAGAAGTCGGCGCCGCCCCTCATCTGCCTGCCGGCATCTTCTCCCCGTAGAGGGACGGGGAGAAGGGGGCTGGCGGCAAACTCAGCTCCCTTTCTTCAACTCTGGAGATTGGCGAAATCCTTGGCGAAGGCACCTTTCTCCCCGTCACTATACGGGGAGAAATGCCCGGCAGGGCAATGAGGGGCAGCGCACACCTCATGTGATTTGACGCTGCCGCGCGCTGACCTACCCTCTAATGCCGAACCGAGGAGACGAGCGATGCAGTCACCTTTCAACCGAAGCGTCATGCTGGCAGCGGCGGTGATCCTTGCCGCCGCCACCGCAGCCTATGCCCATCACGGCTGGTCGTGGACGCAGGACGGATTTTTCGAACTCAAGGGCAAGATCACGGCCATCTATATCGGCAATCCGCACGCCACGCTGGACGTCGATGCCGAGGGAGAGGCCTGGCGGGTGGAGATGGCGACGCCGTCCCGCACGATCGCCGCCGGCTTTACCGAGGAGGTCGCCAAGATCGGCGACGAGGTGACCGCGATCGGCAACCGCTCGCGCGACGAAAACGAAAAACGCATGAAGGCAGTGCGCGTCATCGTCGGCGGCAAAACCTATGATGTCTATCCCGACCGCGTGCCGCCGGCCTGAATGGACGGGTTTTTTGCCGGCATCGAGCAGCTCGCTATGGTGCGGGGACTAAAGGCCTCGTTCGTCGCCTACCCCATCATCAATGCACTGCACATTATGTCGATCGGCGCGCTGCTCACCAGCGTCTGGCTCATGGATCTCAGGATCCTCGGCGCCTTCCGCTCGCTGCCGCAGACGGCGTTCGTGGCGCTGCTGCGCCGTACCGCATTTGCCGCGTTCGGCGGTGCGCTTGTCACGGGGTCGCTGCTCTTTTCAGTCAGGGCGAGCGAGTATGCGGCGATGCCAATCTTCCTCGCCAAGATGGGGCTCATCCTGCTTGCCGGCGCCAACTTCCTCGCCTTCATGCGGCGCGCAAAAGGCGGTGAGGAGCCGGTCGATGGGGCCGCGACCATGCTGGCTGTGCTCTCGCTGATGCTGTGGACGGCCGTGCTTTTCGCGGGACGGTTTATTGGATTTCTCGGCTGAGGTGAGGGTTGGCGCTGGCGTTCCTTGAGGCGCGAGATGGGTGCGCAGCGAACGCAGCGGTGTCAGCGTGATCCCCGCCGGCGCGCAGCTTCGTGCCGCCGGCTTCATGGCCGATGGAGTTCGATATTGAGATCGAGTGTCGCGGTGGCGTGAGGGGGGAGCGTCGCCTCCCACTCTGCTGAAGCTAAGCAAGTTTGAAACACGCTTTGCACTTCGATCCTGCTAGCGAATTGTTCCTTGATGCAAGTACTTGTGTCCAGCCGACATCGGAGGCATTCTCGGCTAAACATGGGAGGGAATAGATGGCAAAGAAACCGGGCAGAATTGGGGAAGCAGATATTGGGTCAGACGTAATCGCGATCATTGATGCTGAACCGCATCGTGAAATTACCACTACCAAACTGATAGCAGAATTACGAAATAGAATACCACTTAGCGCTGAGGATGAAGAACAACTAAATGGTCGAAACGACGATCGCTTTTCTCAGATAGTCCGCAACATAAAATCTCACAAGGACAGTCCCGGTAATCTAATCTATGACGGGCATCTTATTGCCATTAAGGATGGTTTCAGGCGACCTTAGAGAATTTTTGCTTATAACCAGGCTGGAACCATTTCAGTTCTGTGATGCCAGGCGCGCGTTTGTCCCAAACGAACCAAGCATAAGCGGTCGTGCCGGAGCCCGCTTGCACGGCTCCGGCCGGGTAAAATGTAATCCGCTCGCTGAATACCCATACCCTTGATGGCGGGCATTCCGCGAAGATTGTATTCGCGCGGTTCGCACCCTCCAGAAAGGCCAGCCTGAGGAGCAACGCGAACTTGTTCCGCGCAAGCCTTACTCCGGAGCGGACGAAGCTCTCCGCGCTGTTATAGGGCGGATTGGTCACGATATTATCTGCAGGGGTCGTCGCAGTGTTGAAGTCAACGCCTGCTTTGCCGAAGCCTCGGTTGAACAGATCGGAACTGCGAACCGGGTTGCCGCGGCTTTCTAAGACCCGAGACATTGCCCCGTCGCCGCAAGCGCATTCCCATATCTCACCAACGAATTTCTCGTTTTCTATAAGAGCATGCGTGGCCCATCTTGGCGTAGGGAAATAGTCTGGGCCGTTCAGGTCGGCGAAACGCTTCATGGTGGGCTTGAAGCCACCATTCAAATTATAAGTTGCGTCCATAAAATTGCTCCTGAACGGAAGAAATATTAATGGAATCACATGGTTAATAAGTCGTAAAAACCGGGGGTGAGTCAATTTGACTCGCCCTCGGTTCTGGACGCGCCACAGCTAGCTGAGTAGGATTTTCGGGGCAGGCGAGCAGCGTTGACCATATGGTGTGCATCAATTAGTGTGGTGATGCGAGGATTGGAACGCGCATCACCACTGCCGGGCTCCCCGGTTGCTGGCTATGAATGATCAAATCACGCGTAGCCAGGATTTGTTTATGGCGGCTGCATGTGAGGCCTCCTTCGCGTACGTGGAAAGCCGATCGCTAGGACTGCGATCTTTTACGATCGGCGTGTTCTGGGGCATCTTCGGATGCCCCATTCTCGTTCAAGCTAGGATCAGACGCCAATATCCAGCGACCATCTTCTTCTCTGTAGAGGATTCCATCGCCCTTTAGTCGTGATAGTTGTGGGCTTAGGCTAGATCTGGCGAAAGTTGTGCCAAGCTTGTTGTTGATGATTTCCAGCAGTTCGTTTGTAGTCAGCCCACCTGTTGCTTCTCTGAGGACTTGGACAGCGGCTTCCTTCATAGTGGGAGGCGCCTGCCTTTCTGCCAATTCCTCAGAAGTCGCAAGATTTACATTTGCTGCTGTCGCAGCCCTTTCGATTTGATCAATCTCCTCCTCGATGGACGCTAGCCGACGTCGCGTTTCCGCGAGCGCTCTGATCAGCTCTCTGTGCCTTCGAGCGAGGAGTTCATGTAGCGAAGCCATGGTCAGATCTTATGTCAAGTCTGATGTAGTTGCAAGATAAAAGTGGACTCGAGTCATAGTTAACGAGTCCTTGCGGTTTCTTGCCTCAAAAGGTGGTTGGCATAGCCCTTGCTACGCGCAGTAGCTGCTTCACCCAACAAAAGTCGGGCGAGTCATAGTTAACGAGTCCTGAATGAGGGTCAGCAAGATGCGTCAGAACGACGCACTCTATTTTAAGAGCTAAGCGTCAGCGGGACAGCGCCCCCCTCTGGCCTGCCGGCCATCTCCCCCACAAGGAGGGAGATTGGCTAATCGCCTACGCGAAGTACTCCTGCAGCGGCCTCACTTCCAAGCTCCCCGCCTTCAGCGCGGCAATCGCCTCGGCCACCGCGGCGGCCCCCGAGAGCGTGGTGTAATACGGCACCTTCTGCATCAGCGTCGCGCGGCGCAGCGATTTTGAGTCCGACACCGCCTTCTGGCCGTCCGTGGTGTTGAAGACGATCTGCACCTGGCGGTTGCGGATGGCGTCCTCGATGTGCGGGCGGCCTTCCAGCACCTTGTTTATCTTCTCCGCCGCGACGCCGTTTTCGGCGAGGAAGCGGGCGGTGCCGGAGGTGGCGAGCACTTTAAAACCCTGGCCGGCAAGGCGCTTCACTGCCGGCAATATGCCCTTCTTGTCCTCGTCGCGCACCGAGACGAACAGCGTGCCCGCGCGGGGGAGATCAACACCCGCCCCGAGCTGGCTCTTGGCGAAGGCCAGCGCGAAGTCGCGGTCGAGGCCCATGACCTCGCCGGTCGAGCGCATTTCCGGGCCGAGTAATATGTCGACGCCGGGGAAGCGGGCGAACGGGAACACCGCTTCCTTGACCGCGATGTGGCCGGGATTGCGCGGGTCGGGCATGGCGCCGTAATGGGCGAAGGCGTCTTCCAGGCTTTCGCCGGCCATGATGCGGGCAGCAATCTTCGCGATCGGCCGGCCGATGGTCTTGGCGACGAAGGGCACGGTGCGCGACGCCCGCGGGTTGACCTCCAGCACATAGACGGTGCCGTCCTTGATCGCGTACTGCACGTTCATCAGCCCGCCGACATTGAGCGCGCGGGCAAGTGCTGCCGTCTGGCGCTCCAGCTCGTCGACCAGCTCGGAGGGCAGCGAGTGCACCGGCAGCGAACAGGCCGAGTCGCCCGAATGGATGCCGGCCTCCTCGATGTGCTCCAATATGCCGGAGACGTAGGTCGACCTGCCGTCGCAAAGGCAATCGACGTCGACCTCGATGGCGCCCGACAGATAGGTATCGAACAGAAGCGGGTTCTTGCCGAGCAGCGTGTTGATCTGGCCGGTCTTGTCGTTGGGGTATTTCTGCTTGATGTCCTCCGGCACCAGGCCGGGCACGGTGTCGAGCAGATAGGATTGCAGCATGCTCTCGTCGTGGATGATCTGCATGGCGCGGCCGCCGAGCACATAGGACGGGCGCACCACCAGCGGGAAGCCGAGCTCGCCGGCGACGAGGCGGGCCTGCTCGACCGAATAGGCGATGCCGTTCTTCGGCTGGCTGAGGCCGAGCTTGTGCAGCAGCTTCTGGAAGCGGTCGCGGTCCTCGGCCAGATCGATCATGTCGGGCGAGGTGCCGAGGATCGGGATGCCGGCCTTCTCCAGCGCATCCGCCAGCTTCAGCGGCGTCTGGCCGCCGAACTGGACGATGACGCCGACGAGCTCGCCGGACGCCTGCTCGGCGCGCAGGATCTCCAACACGTCCTCCGGCGTGAGCGGCTCGAAATAGAGCCGGTCGGAGGTGTCGTAGTCGGTCGACACGGTCTCGGGATTGCAGTTGATCATGATCGCCTCGAAGCCGGCGTCGCGCAGCGCAAAAGCGGCATGGCAGCAGCAATAGTCGAACTCGATGCCCTGGCCGATGCGGTTGGGGCCGCCGCCGAGGATGACGACCTTCTTGCGCGACGAGACCTGCGCCTCGTTGGCGAGCGCGCCGGCAAACGGCACCTCATAGGTCGAATACATGTAGGCGGTGGGCGAGGCGAATTCGGCGGCGCAGGTGTCGATGCGCTTGTAAACCGGATGAACGTCGAGCTTGTCGCGTATCTTCTGGATCTCTTCGACATCCTTCCTGACCAGGGAGGCGAGGCGGGCGTCCGAAAAACCCATCGCCTTCAGCATGCGCAGATTGGCGGCGTCCTCGGGAATTCCGTGCTCGCGGATGCGGGCTTCCATGTCGAGAATGCCGGCGATCTGTTCGAGGAACCACGGGTCGATCTTGCACATCGCGTGCACGTCTTCGAGCGAAGTGCCCATGCGGATCGCTTGCGCCACCATGCGCAGCCGGTCCGGCGTCGGCGTGCCCAAGGCGGCGCGGATGGCATTGCGGTCGTCGACGTGGCTGGCAGCTGTCGTCCCATGGCCGATGCCGGGGATCTCGATCTCGTCCAGACCGGTCAGGCCGGTCTCCAGCCCGCGCAGCGCCTTCTGCAGCGATTCCCGGAAGGTGCGGCCGATGGCCATGACCTCGCCGACCGACTTCATCGAGGTGGTCAGCACTGGCTCGGCGCCGGGAAACTTCTCGAAGGCAAAGCGCGGGATTTTTGTCACGACATAGTCGATGCTCGGCTCGAACGAGGCCGGCGTTGCTCCGCCGGTGATGTCGTTCTCGAGCTCGTCCAGCGTGTAGCCGACGGCGAGCTTGGCGGCGATCTTGGCGATCGGAAAACCGGTCGCCTTGGAGGCCAGCGCCGACGAGCGCGAGACGCGCGGGTTCATCTCGATCACCACCAGGCGGCCGTCGGCCGGGTTGACGGCGAACTGCACGTTGGAGCCGCCGGTCTCGACGCCGATCTCGCGCAGCACCGCGATCGAGGCGTTGCGCATCATCTGGTATTCCTTGTCGGTCAGCGTCAGCGCAGGGGCGACGGTGATCGAATCGCCCGTATGCACGCCCATCGGGTCGATGTTCTCGATCGAGCAGACGATGATGCAGTTGTCGGCTTTGTCGCGGACAACCTCCATCTCATACTCCTTCCAGCCGAGCACGCTCTCCTCGATCAGCACTTCGGTGGTCGGCGAGGCATCGAGGCCGGACTGGACGATCTCGAAGAATTCGGCGCGGTTGTAGGCGATGCCGCCGCCGGTGCCGCCCATGGTGAAGGACGGGCGGATGATGGCGGGCAGGCCGACATGGTCGAGCGCTTGTGCTGCAATCGCCATGGCATGGCTGATATAGCGCTGCTTGCGGTCGCCTTCGCCGAGGTTCCAGCGCGTTTCCAGAGCATCGAGCGCGGCGTCGAGATTTTCGGGCTTCTCGGCCTTCAGCGCGGCGCGCTCGGCCTCGTGCGTCTTGCGGTCGGCATTCTTGACGTCGGTGGCGTTGGCCAGCATCGACTTCGGCGTTTCCAGGCCGATCCTGTTCATCGCCTCGCGAAACAGCGCGCGGTCCTCGGCCTTGTCGATTGCGGTGGCGTCGGCGCCGATCATCTCGACCTGATAGCGGTCGAGCACGCCCATGCGGCGCAGCGACAGAGCGGTGTTGAGCGCGGTCTGGCCGCCCATGGTCGGCAGCAGCGCGTCCGGCCGCTCCTTGGCGATGATCTTGGCCACCACTTCGGGCGTGATCGGCTCGATGTACGTGGCGTCGGCCAGCTCCGGATCGGTCATGATGGTGGCCGGATTGGAATTGACCAGGATAACGCGAAAACCCTCTTCCTTCAGCGCCTTGCAGGCCTGGGTGCCGGAATAGTCGAATTCGCAGGCCTGACCGATGACGATGGGGCCGGCCCCGATGATCAGGATCGACTTGATGTCGGTGCGTCTTGGCATGTCGAGGGTCCGTTTCGGCGGGCGGCTTGCACAAAAAGCCGGACGGGATGACCCGGCCGGTTGTGCTCGCGATTCTGGTATCAGGCTAGGAGGGCCTTATAGGGAAGAGTTTTGCCGGATGTAACCCCCTAAAATGGCAGTAGGGCAGTAGGGCAGTAGGGCAGTAGGGCAGTAGGGCAGTAGGGCAGTAGGGCAGTAGGGCAGAGGTTCGAGCGCCCTTTAAACATATTGCCCTACTGCCCTACTGCCTTATTCCCCTTATCACTATCCCCCAGCGCCAACTGGTCCGTAATCTCGAAGCGTTCGGAAACGCCGACGCGGATCATGTTCAGGCTGCCTTCGCGGGTGAAGCGGAATTCGCCGGGTGCGTCCGCACCGGCCGGCTTGCCGGCCTTGAAGCTGATGATGCGCGTGCCGCCATCGGGCCAGGTCACGGTCACGTCGGTCTTGTCGCCGGTGCGCACCACGCCTGCCTTGCAGCTGGTCATCGGCTGGCCGAGATAGCGCGCACAGGGGATGGCGTCGCCGGCACCGGGTACCGGTGTCCCCGGCGGCTGAAGCCGCGCAACGGTCTGTGCGTCGGCCGGGGGCGCCGCGTTGGCCGCGCCGAAATTCTGGACGGGACCCAATGCCGCGGGCGGCGATCCATCAACCTGTCCAGTCGTGGGGTTTCCACCGGCCAGGGCCAGGCGGTAAGCATCCTCGATCGCCACCCTGCCGATCGCGTCAGGGGAATTCAGCGGCGTTTCGGGAGCGGTCGCGCCGAGGCGCGTTGTCAGGTCGGGCAGCGGCTGAGGCGCAGGGTTCTCCGCACTGGCCGCCACCTGCGGTGTCACTTGCCGGGGATTGATAGGGTCGAGGTAGCGTGCGGGCGCCCATCCGCTCATCTTCGGGTCATCAATGTCTTCAACCTTGCACCATTTGTAGCCGCTGACGTCGCCGCAGCCGAGATTTTTCACGCTCGAACCACTCGGCAGCCGCGCCTCGATCTTGCCCATGGCCGACGCCGTGGCGCGCACGTTCAGGAGGTCATCCGGAGCGAGACCCGTCACAATCGAGACGATGGGCTCCGGCTCCTGGCCGTTGGCCGGCAACTCCGCCAGGATCAGCGGAGCGGCAATCACCGCAAGCAGCGTCGTCGGGAGTGTTACTGTGCGCCTAATCATCTGCCATGGGCGGTAGGTTCAATTGCCGAAGGCGCGGCCAGGCACGAAAGCGCCATCGCACGCCAGCCGGTTTTTATAGGCGACGAGACGGCGCTGTGTAAGCCCGAAAAGGTGCCGCGTGTTGAATCGCGACCAGGCCACTTCCGTGAACTAACAGCCGGCAAAATATTGCACATTTCATGTAAATATGCACTCTCTCAAGTAAGGTTGAGGAGGGCAATATGGTCGACCTTGAAATATTTGCGCAGGTGGAAAACATAGTTCGCCAGCGTATCAAGAAAACGCGCGCCGAGATTGAGGCTTCACTTGGCCACATCGCCAACGGCAATCCGCTGGCCGCCGAACAGACCCTCTCCAGGCGCCTCGACAGGTTGCAGGTAAAGGCGTCGCTCAGCCGCACCGAAGCGGAGATGATATCGGCAGCGATCGACATGAGGTCTGCCGGGGAAAGAAAGGCCGCCGCCAAGCAGCCAGGGCCGGAGGCAATTCTCGGCCCAACGCTCGATTTCATCGGGGTCGCATTCCTCGAGCGTGGGCGCCGTGCTGCCGATGCGGTTGGCCGCGTTGCCTTTCTCAACGGCAATCCACAAGGATCGGGTTTTCTGGTCGGGCCAAGGCTGTTCCTCACAAACAACCATGTGATTTCGTCGCCGGCGGATTCCCGGCGCTTCCAGGTCCAGTTCGATTATGAGCAGGACGGTGCGAATGCCGTGCGTACGCCGACGACGTTCCTGTTCGATCCTGAATCCTGTTTCGTGACCGATAGCATAGAGGGTCTGGACTATACGCTGATCGGAGTCGGCGAGCGGCGTTCCGGTCCAAAGGAACTGGGGGAGTTCGGTTTTATCTCGCTGTCGGATGCGCGCGACAAGCATATGCTCGGCGAAATCGCCAACATCGTTCAGCATCCCGATGGCCGCTTCAAGGAACTGGTGTTGCGTGAAAACCGGCTGGTGGCCCGCGACGAAACGGTACAAGTGCTGCACTATGTCGCCGACACCGAACAGGGTTCTTCCGGCTCCCCGGTCTTCAACAATGAATGGGAACCTATCGCCCTGCACCATTGGGCCGGCCCGTTCCACGAGGTGACGGGCATAGGTGGCTATGCGCTCGCGCGCGAGATCAACGAAGGCATACGGATCAGCGCCATCGTTGACCATCTGGGTGCTAGAAAGTCCAAGCTGCCGGGCTCCTCGGCATCGGCGGTTTCGCAAGCTCTGGCGATTTGGGCCGGCATGCCGCGCATGATGGACGAGACAGTTCGGCTGAACGCCGATATTCGCGAAGATGTGCCGGACAAGCCGGTGCAGCGGCCGGAACCGGATCGCAATCCGCCGGCGACGAGACACAATGCCGATGGCTCGGTCACCTGGACTTTTCCCGTCGAGATAAATGTCCGGGCGCCGCTGATCGACCGCGACGGAGGCGATGCGAGACGAAACGACGGCAAAGGCCCGGCAAGCGAACCCGGGAAGGTGGCCATCGCCGAGGCCGCGGGTTGGAAAACAGAGGATTTCGACGATCGTGGAGGGTATGAGCCCGGCTTCATACCGGGCTTTGTCCTGGCAATGCCGACGGTTGCCAATTCACCCTACCGGTTGGCCAAAAACCTTCTTGCCAAACCGGGAGAGGACCCACACGAATTGCGCTACCATCATTTTTCGATCTTGATGAACGCCGATCGCAGGCTTGCCTTCGTTACCGCCTGCAATATCGATGGATCCCGCACCAAGGCGGTCAATCGTGAGGACAAGACGGTCATCGAAAACCCGTCGCTTCTCGAATTGGGGGTGGAGTCGATTTCCGGTTCGGAAGCCAGCGATGCTTTCCGGCCGGATCGGCGCATCGATCTTGGCGAGCAGATGACCCAGGAATTCTATTCGAGCCAGAATGTGCCTGGATTTCCCGTCGCAAAATCCAAGGAACGAATCGCTCGAATGTTCCAGAAGGGCCATATTACACTTCGCGGCGACCCCGCATGGGGCGTCGATCAGGAGGCGGTCGCGGCAGAACGCGACACGTTCTTTTATACCAATGCTGCGCCGCAAGTCGGCTTCTTCAATCAAGGAAGCTCGCTTAACCATCCCGGCTCCAAAGGGAAGTTGAGATGGCGCGCGGTAGAAACCTATGTGCTGCGCAACGCCTATACGACGCGAGGCCGTGTCACGGTGTTTGCCGGGCCAGTGTTCGGCGAGGACGATCCTCCCTACCGCTTCGACAGCCATGTTCCGCTGAAGTTCTGGAAGATCGCGCTGTGGTCCGATCAAGCTGGCCTGCGCGCCATCGCGCTGCTGGCGGACCAGAAGCCGGTTTTGGAAGTGATGCCCGAAGCGTTCGGCGAGCGTGCCGAGGCATTCGATGACCCGCTTGAAATTGCCAGGGTATCGGAGTTCCTTTCGACGGTGGCCGAGATTGAAGAGCTGACCGGCCTGAACTTTGGCCAGCAGGTGCGCGACGCCGACATTCGGGCCGGTTCCGAATCCGCCCCAGCACAGACGTTCAACCCAACGCAACTGGCGCCCAAGACGTCACGGCCAAAGGCTTCGGCGACCAAGACTTCGACGTCCAAGACTTTGGCGGCCAAGACTTCGGCGCCCAAGACTTCGGCGGCCAGCGCCCGACTTCCTGCCAAGCGATCGAAGCGATCGGCGTCTGACGACTGAAGCTTGGACCGGTCGCGACTTCTGCCGCTCGAAGGCGGTCATCCGTTCAGCTAGGCATGAGCAAGCTCAGCCTGGGATGAGCAAGCTCAGCCCGGGATGAGCAAGCTCAGCCCGGCATGAAGCCGGTGCGCAGCGCGTGAGCCCATTCGGGCCGTCCCGCGTGCTCGGCCTGATACGCCGCCGCCTCATGGTCATAGTCGACGGCGATGGATTCGAAACGATCGGGATGCAAGTCGACGATGCCGTAGCGGGCGTGCGGCGAACCCTGTTCGGAGACATGCGCCGGCGGGGTTGAATCGTCATAGGCGGGGCAGCCGATGCTGCCCGGGTTGAAGATGACCGGACCGCCGGGAATGCGGACCAGCTCGCTGCGATGGCTGTGGCCGCAAAGCATGATGCGGCAGGCGGGATCGATCGCGCCGAGGCGCCGCTGGATTGCAACCAGCGGCGCGCGCACCAGCCGGCCGTCGACGATCGCGTCAGTCAGGTATTTTTCGTCGTGGTCGGGCCGGGCATGGAAGGCGAGTATGCCGGGCGCGACTTCCAGCGTGAGGGGCAGCGCAAATAGCGCCTCGCGTTGGCCCGCGGTCAGCCGTTCCTGCGCGTAGCGGTCGGACGGCCACATGGTCTCGTCGGCGGTGTCGCGGGCAACGCGGCGGTCGTGATTGCCGCGCACCGTCGGCAGGTCGAGCGTCTCGAGCCGCTCCATGGTCTCGCGCGGCCAGAGCGGGCCGGAAACGCAATCGCCGAGATTGACGATGAGGTCGGCGCCGCCGCGCTGCCGCAGATCATCGAGCACGGCGTCGAGCGCCAGGACATTGCCGTGGATGTCGGCGAGGACGGCAATGCGCATGGCAGGCTCCGTTAATTGGAATGGCTGGAGGGCAGGTGAAACTACTTTGCCCGCCTCGCGAGGCGGGCGAGAGCGGAACCCAGCTTCGGGTCGTTCAGGCGCGGACTTCGATCTCGTGGCCGCCGACCGCCGGCAACGATGCGTCGCCGGCCGCGGCAATAACACTGTCGAGCAGGCCCGGGAAGCGGCGGTCGAGATCGTCACGGCGCAGCGTGATCAGCCGGCTGGTTCCAACCGCCTCGGTGCGGGTGACGCCGGCCTCACGCAGCTTGGCCAGATGGTAGCTCAGATTGGTCTTCGAGCAGAGATCGAGGAACCGGCTGCAATTCAGCGGCACGCCCTCTTTGCTGGCGAGATAGCGCACGATGGCCAGCCGCGTCGGGTCGCCGAGCACGGCAAGCACGTTCGGCAGGCTGATCTGGTCGGCGGTGGGATGGGGCAAGGTCATGCCCAGGAATTAAGCACATTCGGAGCCGATTTCAACGCATCTCCTCTCGTGGCCAATGGACACATAGTTTCGTCCCGTCGCCCCGTCCTGACACCGGGCTGTCAGGATGGTTCGGCTATTTTGCAGTGGCTTTATTGACATCATGCCCTGTTATGTCCAATTGTTCAATAACCTTTGAACTAAGGAAATTGCCATGGATAAGCGCCTCATCTGGCTTGCGCTCGGATCGTTCACGATTTCGACCGAAGGTTTCGTCATCTCCAGCCTTTTGCCCGATATTGCAAAGGATGCCGCCATCTCCATTCCGCTCGCCGGCACGCTGATCACCGCGTTTGCGCTCGCCTATGCGATCGGCACGCCGATCCTGGCAACGCTGACCGGCGAATGGGACCGGCGCCGCGTCATCCTGTGGACGCTGGTGTTCTTCGTGTTGGGCAACGTCGCCGCGGCGCTAAGCTCCTCCTTCGAATTGCTGTTGATCGCGCGCATCGTCATGGCGCTGTCGTCAGGCTTGTTCGCGGCGACCGCACAGGGAACGGCCGTTGCGCTTGTCGACGATCATCATCGCGCCCGCGCCATTGCCGTGGTCGTCGGCGGCACTACGGTTGCGGTCGCGGTCGGAGCACCGCTCGGCGCGCTCGTTGCGACGGTTGCCGGCTGGCGCGGCACCTTCTTTGCCATTGCCGGCCTTGGTGCGCTCGCCGGCGCGATCCTGTGGTACCGGCTGCCGCGCGGCATCGTCGGCACCAGGCTGCCGCTCCGGATGCGGCTGGCAGCGGCACTTCGCCCCGGCGTCATGCCTATCCTGGTGACGACCATCCTGGCCCTGATCGGCGCCTTCACCGTCTTTGCCTTTGTCGCGCCGCTCGCGATCGAAGGCGGCGGACTGAACCCGATCGCGCTTCCCGGAATGCTGCTCGCTTTCGGCGTTGGCGCGGTCATCGGCAATATCGGCGGCGGGCAGGCCGCCGACCGTTTCGGCGCGACGCGCACCGTCTGCTGGTCGCTGGCGCTGAGTGCCGCCATGCTGGTCACGTTTTCGCTGATCCCGATGTTCCTGCCGCGCGAGATCGCCGGGCCGGCGCTCATGGCCATGATGGTGCCGTGGGGCATCGTCGGCTGGGCGTTCCCGCCGGCGCAGGCCAGCCGTATCATCAAGCTGGCGCCCGATGCCGCGCCCATCGTGCTATCGCTGAACGCTTCGGCGCTCTATCTCGGCGTGGCACTGGGTGCCGTGGTCGGCGCCGCTGTGCTGCGCTATGGCGCACCGGCCGACCTCGGCGTGGTCGCGGCGGCGTTCCCGATCATCGGTCTGGGCGTAGTACTGGCGGGCCATCTGGCGGCGCGTCCGGTAGCGATGCCGGCCGAATGAGGCTGTCAGTGGAGCTTGGCTGCCGGCCGCCGATAATTCAACTCGCGGCCGGCGGTACGTCAAAATCGAGCGCGGCGATTTCGTCCAGCGCCGCTCGCAGGCTTGCCGCCTGCTCCTTTCCAAACATCTCCTCGAAGCGCTGCTGAGCGACTTGCCACAGCTTCAGGGCTTCTTCGAGCTTGATCCGGCCCTGCGATGTCAGCCTGACGCGCCTGATGCGGCGGTCGACAGGGTCGGCGAAGGTCTCGATATAGCCGTCCCGGATCAGTGGCTTCAGAGTATGACCGAGGGCCGACAGGTCCATGACGAGGGCAGCGGCAATGGCACCCATCGTCGGTTCGTCGCCGATGTGGATCTGGTATAGCAGGCCCTGCTGCGTGGCCTTCAGGCCCGAGGGCGCGAGCACATCATCATAGAACTGGCCGAGTTTTCGGGTCGCACGGCGCAACACGGCGTTGTTGCAAAGCGCCAGGCCGGGCAGGGTGGTTTGGGACATTGGCGGATTTCCGATGAGGGGACCGGAAGGAACCCCTCGATGCGAACCAGAAATAGTCCTTGCCCCGCCGATTGACAAGATGATGGTATATGCCTATTTTAAAACAGTGGCATATACCATTAATTGATGATCTGCCAGTCGAAGCAAGGGTGTTGCCCTGCGGCTCTGGCGTTGGAACCAGAAGGAACAAGACAATGAGCAATCAGGACAAAGGCACGGCGGTCGTCACCGGCGCCTCCTCCGGCATCGGCGCGGTCTATGCCGACCGGCTCGCCGGCCAAGGTTACGATCTGGTGTTGGTGGCACGGCGCGCCGACCGGCTGAAGGAATTGGCGGAGAGGCTCCGCTACGCGTATGGTATCAAAGTCAGCATCATCAGCGCCGACCTGGCCGAAGACGGCGATCTGCGGCGGGTCGAGCAGGCGATATCAAGCGACGACAGCGTGACGCTGCTGGTCAACAATGCCGGCCTTGGCGGCGCGCAGATGGTGGCAACGGCCGATGCCGATGTCGCCGAGCGCATGATCAAGGTCAATGTCGTGGCGCTGACTCGCCTGACGCGCGCGGTGCTGCCGGGGCTGCTGTCCCGCAACCGCGGCGCCATCGTCAACATCGCATCGGTGCTGGCCTTCGATACCTCGTTCGGCGGCATCTACAGCGGCACCAAAGCCTACGTCGTCAACTTCACCGAAGCCTTGCAGCGGGAAGTCGCCGATAGCAAGGTAGCTGTACAGGTCGTGCTGCCGGGAGCCACCCGGACCGAGTTCTGGGAAGTCGCCGGAAGCGATATTGCCAACGTGCCGCAAGAGATCGTCATGACGGCCGACGATCTGGTCGATGCGGCGCTTGCCGGCCTGGCCAAGGGCGAAACCGTCACCGCGCCCGGGCTCTCCGATCCGGCTGGATTGGAAACCTATCTTGGTGCGAGGCAAGGCTTCTTCGGCAGCCTTCTGGCCGGCAAGCCGGCGGCGCGTTACGCTGCCTGACATAGCTAAAGACTAACTTTACGCTGTCCGCCACATCGGAATGATCGAGGCGGCCAGCAGCAGGCCAAGCACGGCGTTGAGCATGCGCCACTGCCGCTCGGTTCGCAGCAACCGGGCGAGCAGCGTGCCCGCCACGCACCACGCCGCCAGCGATAGGGCCGCTGCAAGACCGAAGACCGTGCCGAGCAGCACGGCGAGCTGCAGCGGCCCGTTGGCGAGCGCGGCAAAGGATGCCGCCGCTCCCAACCCCATGGCCCAGCCCTTTGGGTTCATCCATTGCAGGCCGGCGCCGCCCAAAAAGCTGTTCGGCTTTGCCATGGCCACGTCCAGATTGGGCGGACCGCTGCGGCCGATCTTGAGGGCAAGCCACGTCAGATAGAGGGTACCGGCCATTTTCATTGCCAGTTGAAGCGAAGGGGCGGCGGCCAGCAGACCGGCAAGCCCGGCAGCACCTGCCGCAGCCACCGTGGCCAGGCCGGCCGCACTCCCGGCCATCAGCGGGATAGAGCGGCGAAAGCCGAACTGCGCACCGGACGCCGTCGATAAGGTCGTGGCCATGCCGGGCGTTGAGGTTGAGACCAGCGCGAACAGGACGAGGGGAAGGACGGGTTCAAACATGCTGCTTCCTTTGGAGCCTGCACGGTAGGCTGTTTGGCTCATCAGTAAATGCAATGTTTGCTATGGTTTGTATTAGCAAATATAATGGCCAGATGCTCCGCAATCTCGATACTGCCCTGATCCGAACCTTCGTCACCGTTGCCGATAAGGCCAGCATGACGGCAGCAGCCAATGCGTTGCATCTGACGCAAGGTGCCGTCAGCCAGCAGATCAAGCGTTTGGAAGAGGTTCTCGGCTGCAGCCTGTTCGAGCGCGACCGGCGTGGATTGCGGCTGACCCGCTCCGGCGAGCGATTATTCGGCAAGGGCAAGCGCCTGCTTTCCCTCAATGACGAGATCCTGGCGGAGATGGCGGGCGATGCAGTTGCCGGTCAGGTGCGGCTTGGCGTGCCGTACGACCTTGTCGGCACCTTGCTTGCGCCGGTGCTGAAGGCCTATGCCGAAGCCTATCCGCAGGTCGAGATCTCGCTTGTCTGTGCTTCGTCGCCAGAGTTGGCCGCAGCCTTGGCAGCCGGCACGATCGAGCTCGCGGTGATCGAGGAGCCGATCGGTCGGTCGGCCGGCGAATGCCTTGTTGTCGACCGGCTGGTCTGGGTCGGCGCCAAAGGCGGCGCCGCCCGCGGCAAGCGGCCCTTGCCGGTTTCGATGGTCGCCGAGACCTGTGCGTTCCGCCCGGTGGTGCTGGAGGCGCTTAACGAGCATGGGCTGGAATGGCGCACCGTATTCGAAAACGGCAGCATTGACGCGACGACGGCGACAGTGCGTTCGGACTTGGCCGTCACCACCTGGTTGGCGTCGACCGTGCCTGTCGACCTCGACATTTTGGCCAACGATCCGGAGCTGCCGTCATTGCCGAATTTTTCGATCAATCTGCATTTGCCGAAGCACGACGTCGCGCCGGCTGCACTGGCATTCGCGGGCCACCTCCGCGATGGGTTGGCAGGGCGACGAGAGGCGGCTTAAAAACAGCAAAAAGGACGGCCAGTGTTCAGCCGTCCTTGATCGCCCTGCGGCATCTACTTCCAGTTCTTGCGCCGCTCGATCTCGGCTTCGGACGGCTGCTCCGTGGCAAATGACCCGGTCTTGATCTCGCCGGAGCGTTCATAGCTCGCCATGATGACACCGGTGGTCGATGCCTGCGAACGGGTCAGCTTGAAGGCGGCGGGTATTGTGCCGCTGCCGAACAGTTTTTTGCCCTTGCCCAGCACCAGCGGGAAAATCAGCAGGCTGATCTCGTCGATCAGGTCATTGGCGAGCAAGGTCTGGATCAGCTCGCTCGATCCCTGAATGAGCAGGTCGGGGCCGTCCTCCTGCTTCATCCGGCGCAACGTCGCCACGACATCGCTGCCGAGCGGCTGGCTGTTTTGCCAGGACAGCGAATCCGGCCTGTGCGTCGCCACATATTTGGTGACGGCGTTGAAGCTGTCGGCGATCGGATCATTTTTCTGATAAGGCCAGTGGGCGGCAAAGATGTCGTAAGTCTTGCGGCCGAGAAGCAGCGCGAACGGTTTTGAAAACGTCTCGCCCATCGCGGCGCCCATCACATCGTCCCAGTAATGAAACGTCCAGCCGCCGAATTTGAAGCCGCCGACAGGGTCCTCTTGCGGGCCGCCAGGCGCCTGCATGACGCCGTCGAGGCTGACGAATGTTGCGGCGATGATCTTCCTCATTGGAGCTCCCTTTCCCTGATCCGTGCCGTCATGGCCGGAGTTCGAGCCAAGGACGGGCGAACGGACATTTGTCCGACAGCGGCCGGCAAATTTCTAGGACCGGGGGCAGGTGACTGCCGACCTTATCGTCTCAGCTTGGAGCCGAGAACGCTCAGCCCAAGCCAACGACCGTATCGTAGAGCAGCTTGAAGTTGAGCACCAGGATGAGCGCGGCAACCACCCAGGCCAGCACGGCGACGGCGCGGGAAATGGCAAAATTGCCCATCTTGCGCTTGTCCGAGACGAACTGCACCAGCGGTACGACAGCGAAGGGGAGCTGCATCGACAGGATTACCTGGCTGAAGACCAGCAACTGACCGGTTCCCTTCTCGCCATAGAGCGCGGTGACCACCACCACCGGAATGATGGCGATGCCGCGCGTCAGCAGGCGGCGCGCCCATTGCGGGATGCGCAGCCGCAAGAACCCTTCCATCACGATCTGGCCGGCGAGCGTCGCCGTCACCGTCGAGTTCAGGCCGGAGGCGAGCAGCGCTACGGCAAACAGGATGGAAGCGATGCCGAGGCCAAGCAGCGGCGACAGAAGCTCGAAGGCCTGGCCGATCTCGGCAACGTCATGATGACCGGTGCCGTGGAACGCCACCGCCGACACGATCAGGATGGAAGCATTGACGAACAACGCCAGTATCAGCGCGATGGTCGAGTCGGTCGTCGCCCATTTGATGGCGTCGCGCTTGCCGCGATCGGTGCGCTCATAGGCGCGGGTCTGCACGATCGAGGAATGCAGATAGAGATTGTGCGGCATCACCGTGGCGCCGATGATGCCGATGGCGATGTAGAGCATGGCCGGATTGGTGACGATCTCGGACGACGGCACGAACATCGCATGCAGGATGGAGCCGACCGGCGGGGCGGCGGCAAAGATCTGGATGGCGAAGCAGCCGAAGATGATAATCAAAAGCGCTATGATGAAGGCCTCGAGGAAACGGAAGCCCTTGTTCATCAGCAGCAGCAGCAGGAAGGCATCAAGCGCGGTGATGATGGCGCCGCCTATCAGCGGAATGCCGAACAGCAGTTGCAAGGCGATCGCCGTGCCAATGACCTCGGCCAGGTCGCAGGCGATGATGGCCAGTTCGCAAGCGACCCAAAGCATGAAATTGACTGGTCGCGGATAATAGGCGCGGCACGCCTGCGCAAGGTCGCGGCCGGTGGCGATGCCGAGCCGGGCGGCGAGTGCCTGCAGCAGGATCGCCATCAGGTTCGACAACATGATGATGAAAAGCAGCGTGTAGCCGAATTGGGCCCCGCCGGCGAGGTCGGTCGCCCAATTGCCCGGATCCATATAGCCGACCGAAACCATGTAGCCCGGCCCCATGAAGGCGAACAGCCGGCGAAGCCAGATCCCCGAGTGCGGCACCGCGATCGTTGCGTTGACTTCGCGAAGGCTGGGCTGCTCGTCGTCCTCCGGGCGGGCAAATCGCCACATGGACCGGGGGGCTGAGGTGGCTTCGGCTTCCGACATGAAATGGCTTTCCACTGGAACGATCGATGTTGTCTCCTTATCTATGCCACGGCTGAACATTATGCAATATGCTATATTTCATTGTCTGAGCTTTTTCTTGTGGCCGCTTGGCGTGCGGCCTGAACGGCAGTGAACGCCGGTTGCGCCGGCCACCGAATGGAAATAAACGGCCAGAACCAATAGGGTTCCGTGTTATGACCGCAATGTCGATTCAAACTGCCGGGAGGAGCGCGTATTGGCGCTGAAGAAAAGACCGGTTCCTCGCGAAAAGCCGCTGCCTGACGCAGAAATCCACTCGGAAGGCTTCAGGCAGACGCGTGAAGCGCGCCGCAGCGCGCTGGTCGAGGATTATGTCGAGCTCATCGCCGACCTGATCGAGGATGGCAACGAGGCGCGCCAGGTCGATATCGCGGCACGGCTCGGCGTCGCTCAGCCGACGGTCGCGAAAATGCTGACGCGGCTGTGCGCCGACGGGCTGGTCTCCCGGAAGCCTTATCGCGGCGTGTTCCTGACCGATGCCGGCCGCAAGGTTGCGGAAGAGAGCCGCATTCGCCACCAGACGGTCGAGGCCTTCCTGCGCTCGCTCGGGGTCAGCGCCGAGACGGCGCGCATCGACGCCGAGGGCATCGAGCATCATGTCAGCGCCGAGACGCTCGAAGCCTTTCGCAAGGCAATAATCGCCGCCCGCTGAAAAGCACGGCCAGCGTATCTCTTCGCGCGACTCGCTTCCCACGAGCAGGGTGAACGGCACAGACCTTGCGATGTCTCGGCCAGAGCAGGCAAGCGTCAGCAAGCATTGCTTGTTCGCACGAAAAATACTGTGACTTGGCGTAACCGTTGAGATAATTGTTGTCGTGTCCGATCGAACCGGGACACGGCCCGATCGGCCGGAAAATTGCATCACGGGGGTTGCCATGCTCTGGAAGGGCCGTCGTCAGAGTGACAATGTCGAGGACGAGCGCGGCCAGAGCGGCGGGCTTGGCGGCGGGCCGGGGCAGTTTCGCATCCCGATCGGCGGTCGCGCGGGCGGCGGCGGCATGTCGGGCATTATCATCGTAGGGTTGATTTTCCTGGCAGGGTGGTATTTCGGCTTCGACCCGAGTCAGATCCTCGATAACAGCGGCTTGCAGCCCGGCGGCGGTCAGATCACCGACAATAGCGGTGCGCAAGGCGGCGGCACCGGTGCGCCCGCCTCCGACGAGATGAAGCAGTTCGTGTCGACTGTGCTGGCCGAGACCGAGGACACGTGGACCGGTATTTTTCAGTCCGAGGGCCTGACCTATCAAGATCCAAAACTGGTCCTGTTCAGCGGACGGATCGGCTCTGCTTGCGGCTCTGCCTCGTCAGCGGCCGGACCATTCTACTGTCCCAACGATCGCAAAGTCTATCTCGACACCACCTTCTTCCAGCAGCTCGATCAGCAGTTCGGTGCCTCGGGCGATTTCGCACAGGCCTATGTGATCGCGCATGAGGTCGGCCACCATGTGCAGAACCTCGTCGGCATCCTGCCCAAATTCAACCAGATGCGGCAGAGCATGGGCGAAGCGGACGCCAACCACATGTCGGTGCAGGTCGAGTTGCAGGCCGACTGCTTTGCCGGCATCTGGGCGCATTTCACCGGTCAGAAAGGCATCTTGGAACAGGGCGACATGGCGGAGGCACTGAACGCCGCCAAGCAGATCGGCGACGACACGCTGCAGAAGAAGATGCAGGGCTACGTCGTGCCGGAAAGCTTCAACCACGGCACGTCGCAGCAGCGGCAGACCTGGCTGGCGCGAGGCTTCCAGAACGGCAAGCTTTCGGACTGCGACACGTTCAACAACCCGATCTGAGCCGACGGTTTTCTCGTAATCCGAGAGACTGGATCGCAGTCAGGGGATGTCAGGATGAAAGCACTCTGCCCGTTCCCTCATTGTTCCCAGCGATGTGCTCGCCTATAAGGTGTGTTCCCGTTAGCTTGGGCGGCCCGAGGAGATACCATCATGATAGACCCCAAAACCGCCAGGCGGGGCCTTGCGCTTGTTTTCACCACCCTGCTGCTCGACATCATTGGCTTCGGCATCATTATGCCGGTGCTGCCGGCCTATCTCAGGGAATTGACCGGCGTCGGCATCAGCGAGGCGGCTATCGAGGGCGGCTGGCTGTTCTTCGTCTATGCGGCGATGCAGTTCGTTTTCGCACCAGTGATGGGCGGGTTGAGCGACCGGTTCGGGCGGCGGCCTATCCTGCTTGCCTCGGTGCTGACGTTCGCTATCGACAATCTGATCTGCGCTATCGCCTGGTCCTATCCGATGCTGTTCATCGGCCGCGTGCTGGCCGGCATTTCCGGCGCCAGTTATTCCACGACATCGGCATTCATTGCCGATATCTCGACCGACGAAAATCGTGCGAAGAATTTCGGGCTGCTCGGCATTGCTTTCGGCGTCGGCTTCGTCATCGGGCCGGTTCTGGGCGGGTTGCTCGGCACGTTCGGGCCGCGTGTGCCGTTCTATTTCGCTGCCGGGCTTGCTTTCGCAAACTTTCTGATCGCGCTGTTTCTGTTGCCGGAAACACTTGATAACAAGCACCGTCGCCGCTTCGAGTGGAAACGCGCGAACCCGGTCGGCACGCTCGTCCAGATGCGCAACTACGAAGGTATCGGCTGGATCGGACTTGTCTTCTTTCTGATGACGCTGGGGCACATGATGTATCCTGCGGTCTGGTCGTTCGTCTCCAGTTATCGCTATGGCTGGAGCGAACAACAGATCGGCTTCTCGCTCGGCGCTTTCGGCCTGTGCGGGGCGATCGTCATGGCGACAGTCCTGCCGCGCGTGATCCCTAAGCTCGGCGAGTGGAAGACGGCGGTAATCGGTCTGGCATTTACCGCACTCAGCGCCTTCGGCTACGCCTTCGCGTCACAAGGCTGGATGATCTATGCAGTGATCGTCGTCGGATGTCTCGAGGCGTTGGCCGACCCGCCGCTCAGAAGCCTGGCGGCCGCCAAGGTGCCACCTTCCGCCCAGGGCGAACTCCAAGGCGCAATGACCTCGATCTTCTCGATCACGTCGATCATCACACCGCTGCTTTATACGGCGATCTTTTCCTGGTTCACGGGCCCGAACGCGCCCGTGGTTTTCGGCGGTGCCCCCTATCTGCTCGGCGCGATTTTCCTCACGCTGGCGCTCGTCGTCTTCGTCACCAGGGTGGCCAAGCCGACGCCGAAGGAAGTCAAACGCATGCACACGCAGGAAGCCGTGACGGACGGGGCTTGATCGGCGCCGGGAGCCCGGCCGGCGCCGTCAATCAAATCCGTTTTTACGCAATGCGCTAAACACGCTCGGCCAGTGCCGGCTCGCCGCGCTTTTCGCGGATGAGATTGACGAAGCGGCGAAACAGATAGTGCGAATCCTGCGGGCCGGGCGAGGCTTCGGGATGATGCTGGACCGAGAAGACCGGCCTGCCGGTGAGCGCAATGCCGCAATTCGAACCGTCGAACAGCGAGACATGGGTTTCCTCGACGCCGCTCGGCAATGAGTCGGCGTCGACGGCAAAGCCATGGTTCATCGAGACGATCTCGACCTTGCCGGTGGTGTGGTCCTTGACGGGATGATTGGCGCCGTGGTGGCCCTGATGCATTTTTGCGGTCTTGCCGCCCAGCGCCAGCGCCAGCATCTGGTGGCCGAGGCAGATGCCGAAAAGCGGGATTTCGGTCTTCAACAGATCCTGGATAACCGGAACGGCGTAGTCGCCGGTGGCTTCCGGATCGCCAGGGCCGTTGGATAGAAAAATGCCGTCCGGCCGCATCGCCAGGATCTCCTCGGCGCCGGTTTTTGCCGGCACCACGGTGACCTTGGCGCCGAGGCCGGCCAGCAGGCGCAATATGTTGCGCTTGACGCCGTAGTCGACGGCAACGACGTGCATCGACGGATCAGCCTGTTCGCCAAAGCCCTCGTTCCAGACCCAAGGCGTCTCGCGCCAGACTGATGACTGGCCGGAGGTCACCTCCTTGGCGAGATCAAGCCCGATAAGCCCTGACCATGCGGCGGCGCGGCGCTTGAGGTCATCGATGTCGAAGATACCGTCGGGCGCGTGCGCGATGACGGCATTGGGCATGCCCTTTTCGCGGATCAGCGCGGTCAGCGCCCGCGTGTCGATGCCTGAAAGTGCGACGATGCCGCGCTTCTTCAGCCACTGGTCGAGACCGGTTCCGGCCCGGTAATTCGACGGGTTGGTGACATCGGCCTTGAACACGGCGCCGACGGCGCCGGCGCGGGCCAGCGGGTTGAGGTCTTCGGTGTCTTCGTCATTGGTGCCGATATTGCCGATATGCGGAAAGGTGAAAGTGACGATCTGGCCGGCATAGGATGGGTCGGTGAGTATCTCCTGGTAGCCGGTCAGCGCGGTGTTGAAGCAGACCTCGGCGACGGCGGAGCCGGCGGCGCCCAGACCACGGCCCTCTATGACAGTGCCGTCGGCCAGCACCAGCAGGGCTGTCGGCCTCTCGCTGGCCCAAGGGGGGGTCGACGCGGCTGTCATCGTAGCCATGGCGGCACTCCTAAAGGTTGCGCCCTCAGTCGGCGCAACAAAAGGCGCGAAGCGGCGATCTCACAGCCTCGGCGCGCTAGGTTTTCATTTGTGCCTGTCGTTGCCCAAAACCGCTGCGCATTTTTGGGCGACGTGCACTAGAATTCAATTTCATGCAAGGCCCAGTACATAGGGGAAGGCGCCAAGGCGGTCAATGATGCCGCGCCGTGCGAGCCTAGATTTATTTCGTCGAATAATATCAGCGGTTTGCCGGACGCTATCGAGTTTGCCTTGAGCTATCGGCACGACTATTGTCCGCCGCATTCGAAGGAGAAAGCACCATGCGAGGCAAAATCGCCGAATCCCTGAAGAGCGCGATGAAGTCGCAGGACAAGCGCCGGCTGCCGACATTGCGGCTGATCCAGGCGGCCATCCATGATCGCGACATCGCCAATCGCGGCGCCGGCAAGGAGCCGGCGAGCGATGACGAGATCCTGCAGATCCTGGCCAAGATGGTGAAGCAGCGCGAAGAATCGGCCAAGGCGTTCGATGACGGCAAGCGGCCGGAGCTTGCAGCGCAGGAGCGCGACGAGATGGCCATCATCCGCGACTTCCTGCCGACGCAGCTGGGCCAGGCCGAGACGGAAAGCGCCGTCCGTTCCGCCATCGCCGAGACTGGTGCCAGCGGCGTCAAGGACATGGGCAAGGTGATGGCGGCGCTCAAGGAAAAATACGCCGGCCAGATGGATTTCTCCAAGGCGAGCGGCATCGTCAAGAGCCTGCTGCAGTAAGCCGCCGAAGGCCCTTGCCGTCGCGCCCGCAATCCGGCAGCCAAAAGCTCGCGCCCGTGATCGAACTCGTCAAACCGGCGTTTGAACACCTGCCGTCCTACAAGGCGGCCCTCGAGCGCGGCTGGTCGCCGGACAATGTGCGGCTGCTCGACGCGACGCGCGAGCAGCTTGCGGCTATCGAAAAGGATCCAGCGACTTTCCTTGGCGATCTCGACGATTCCGATGGCAAGGGACCGCCGATCACCTTGCCCGACGGTTCGACGGTGCCGCGGCTGCCCGGATTCCGGCGCTGGATCTGGGACGGGGAAGTCGCAGGCTCAATCGGCCTGCGCTGGCAGCACGGCACCGCGTCGCTGCCGTCGCATGTGCTCGGCCACATCGGCTATGCGGTGGTGCCGTGGAAACGGGGACGCGGCTATGCGACCGAGGCGCTGCGGCTGATGCTGGTGGAGGCGAGGGCGGTTGGCCTGCCCTTCGTCGAAATCACCTGCAAGCCTCACAATGTGCCCTCGCAGAAGGTCGTTCTGGCCAATGGCGGCCGGCTGGTCGGGCGTTTCTTCGAGGACGCCGCCTATGGCGGCGCGGAAAGCCTGCGCTACCGGATCGATCTGTAGCCCTATTCGGCGGCAGCCGGCAGCGGCGGCGCAGCCCGGCTTCGCCATTCCCAGACATGCGAGGCAAGCGCAACCGCGACGGCGACCAGCATGGCGATCGCGCCAACCACCGGCAGGCTGCGATAGCCATAGCCGGCATTGAGCATCGCCGCGCCGAGCGATGCGGCGAGCGCGATGCCGACATTGAAGCCCGACGGGATGAGCGACGAGGCAAGGTTGGAGGCGTCCGCGGTCCAGGTCAGGATGCGGGTCTGGATCGGCGTGCCGATGGCAAAGTTGAGGCCGCCCCAGACGAAGATCGCTATCACCATCGGCAGCGGGTAAGGGCCGACAGCGTAGATCAAGGCGAGCATTGCCGCCTGTAGGAAAAGCATGGCGATAAGCGACGGCATCAGCTTCCAGTCGGCGAGCCGCCCGCCGACAAAGACGCCGATCGTTGCGCCGACCCCGTTGAGCAAGAGCACCCAAGGTATCCATTTCTCGTCGAGGCCGGTGACCTCAAGCAGCGTCGGCGTGATGTAGGTGAACAGGCCGAACTGGCCGATCATCAGCATCAGCATAACAATGAGCGAGGTCCAGACCTGCTGGCGTGCGAGCACACGGACCTCGCTTCCAAGGCTCGCCGACGGGCTCGACGATCCCGTCTTGCGCGGCAGCAGGGCGCCGACTGCCGTGAAGGCCACCACACCGAGCGCGCACATCACCCAGAA
Source organism: Mesorhizobium sp. M0954 (assembly GCF_040319155.1). Classification (NCBI taxonomy): domain Bacteria; kingdom Pseudomonadati; phylum Pseudomonadota; class Alphaproteobacteria; order Hyphomicrobiales; family Phyllobacteriaceae; genus Mesorhizobium; species Mesorhizobium sp. M0954. The sequence continues at coordinate 624,144 of NZ_JAMYNR010000001.1, forward strand.
TGTCGCACGCCATCCCCAGATGTTGCCGATTGCCGTGCCGGCCGGAACGCCGATTACGTTCGATACGGTGAGGCCGGACAGGATCAGCGCCACCGCCATGCCGCGCTGGTCTTCGCGCACGAGGCCGACGGCCACCACCATGGCAACGCCGAAATAGGCGCCATGCGCGACGGCCACCGCTATCCGCAACAGCAGCATCGAGGCGAAGTCGGGCGCCAGCGCACAGGCGGCCTGGCCGATGGTGAAGGCTGCAGTCAGTCCAAGCAGCAGGGCCTTGCGGGAGAAGCTTTTGGTGGCGAGCGCCAGCAGCGGGCCGCCGACTGCAATGCCGCCGGCATAGCCGGAAACGAGATAGCCGGCGGTCGGGATCGCGACGCCAAGGCCCTCCGCCACCTGCGGCAGCACGCCGGCGATGACGAATTCGGTGGTGCCGAAGGCGAAGGCGGCAATGAACAGGGCAATGAGGGGGAGCATGGCGGAAAGGCGATCCTCGGATAAGGTCGCCTCAAACCACGGATGAGGGCAGCGGGCAATCCAGAAATTGTCGACGCCGCTTTAGCTTTTCTTGATCGCCGGTCAGGCGTCCGCGCGGAGGCAAGAGCTAGGCGGCTGCCTTCCTCCCGTAAGGAATTTTCAGCCACGCACGTTCGTGAAGATAGTAGAGCAGCGACTTGGTGACGACCTCGGTCAGGCCGATGGCAGCGGCGAGCTTGATGCTTCCGGTCACGACGAGCGAAATGATCATCGTGTCGATGGTGCCGGTGATGCGCCAGGAAAGCGCTTTGGCGAAGCTGCGAGAATGGGTGTCCATCGACTTTCCTTCCGGTAGATGCGGCGATCTTTAGCCGACAGACAGGAGGTGGCGCAAAGATAATTTCTGCGCATTGGCCCACAGCAATTTTCATAGGCGATGTTCTAAAGCTTCCCGGCCTGTGGATGCAATCTATCCGGCCTTCAGCCGCGAACCGGTGAGCAGGCCACGTTCTTCAAGAACGGGATAGGCCATCGAGGCGAGCAGCGAGTTGATCTGCTTGAGGTCGCGAATGGTGTCGAGATGGATGGAACTGGTCTCGACACTCTTGGCGGTGCCGTCGCGCAGCCGCACGAAATGGCTCTGGCTGGTTTCCTTCTCGCGGTCGCGCAGCCGGTCCTTTTCCAGCACCAACTGGCGAGCGGTCTCCGGATCGCGGGACACCAGCACGTTGAAGGCAAGCCTGGCATTGGCAAGCACCAAGGCATGGAAGGCGCAAAGCTCACGCCAGCCTTCCGGCGTGAACTCCAGCCCACGCTCGAATTTCTTCTTCACGTGGACCAGCATGTTGCGCACGATGATGTCGCCGACCTGCTCCAGCTTGACGCAGGCGCCGATCAGTTCCTGGCAACGCAGCGCCTCGTCCTCGCTCAGCGGGTTCTTGGTGACCCTGGCCAGATAGAGCTTGATCGCAGCGTGCTTCCTGTCGACACGGTCGTCGAGTGCGGCCAGCGCGCCGATCTTGTCGGCATCGGCGCTCTCATAGAGCTCGATGATCCGTTTCAGCATGATCTCGACCGTTTCGCAGACCCGCACCACCTCGCGGGTGGCGTTGGCCAATGCCTGGCTCGGCACGTCGAGCGCACTTTCGTTGAGCGCCGAAAGCTCGACGACGTCGAGCGCGTTGGCGGCCTGGGGCTTGGTGCCCAACGCCACGATCCTTTCCGAGGCGCGATAGACCAGGCTCGCCAGCGGTAGGCCGGCGACCAGGATCAGGATGTTGAAGACAATGTGGGCATTGACGATCTGCTCGGGCACCGTGCTGCCCAAGAAGGCGACCGGCGGCTTGAACGTCAGGAACAGGATCAGCATGATCAGCGAACCCATGCCGCGCATCAGGAGATTGCCGATCGGCACGATACGAACGCCGGGTTCTGCGTTGCGGGTTAGAAGCGGCGCGATGATCGAAGAGCCGAGATTGACACCCAGCACCAGCACGATACCGAGTTCGGGCGGGATGAAGCCGCGGCCGGCCAGCGTCACCATCAGCAGCACCGCGGCGATCGAGGAATGGAACAGCCAGGTGATCACCGCCGCCAGAAGATAGGCGGTGACAGGATCGCCGGAGAAGTAATCGACGATGAGCGGCATCAGCGTGCTCTGGCGCAGCGGCTCCGACGCCTGGCCGATCATCTCCAGCGACAGAAGCAGCAGGCCGATGCCGACCAGGATGCGGCCGAACTGGCGCCAGTCGCGCCGCTCGGTGGCCATGAACATGACGGTGCCGGCGACCAGGCAGATCGGCACCAGCAGCGACAGATCGAAGGTGAGCAGCTTGACCACCAGTGCCGAGCCGATCTCGGCGCCGCGCACCGCAAGCTGGCCCGACATGCCGCTGACAATACCGGAGCCGGCGAACGAGCCGACCAGCAAGGTGACGGCGGTCGAGCTTTGCAGCGCGACAGCCAGGCCGCAGCCGGCCAGAACCGCCATGAACGGATTGCGCATTGTGGCGCGCAGTTTGTGGCGCAGCACATCGCCATAGGCGCGCTCGACGCCGGTCTTCACCAGACGGGTGGCAAACAGCATCAGTGCGACCGCACCGGCCAGGTGCAGCAAGACGACCGAGCCACTCATGCCAGGCCCCGCAACGCGACAGGTGCCAGCGACGCGGGCGCGGTGAAGTCAAAGAGGCAAAAGTGGGCGCGAATCGTGGACATTGCAGAGGTTGATATTACTCCGATTTATTTTAGCCGAATAATAAATTTTGCCCGCTTCGGACGCGTGTTGCCACGCGACGGGGCGTGTCGGAAATGGATGGCTGACAAAATGGTTGCATAGCCTGCGGAGTTGCGGCGGGTCATGCGTCCATTCTCGGACGCCCGCTTTAAAGGTAGCGCTGAATTAGTCGTTATAAAGGTAAGAAATCATTACGAAAACGTAATCTCGGTGTTCAGTTTCGGTTCATCCTTCCGGCTCTATTCCGTAGGCATCGACAACCAAGGAGTACCCGCCATGAAACGCATCGTTCTTTCCGCCATTGCCTTCTCGATGCTGGCTGCAACCACCTGGCAGGGCCAGGCCGCACCTCTGAACACACCAAACGCGCCGCAGTCGAACTACAGCCAGGTCGACTGGCAGAAGCCTGGCAGGCATGTCGACGTGAACAAGCATGTCGACGTGAACAAGCATGTCGACGTGAACAAGCGCGTCCTAGTGAAGAAGAAGATCGTTGTGAAGCGCAGCCATTGGCGCAACGGCCAGAGATATTCCAGCTGGAAGCGTCACCAGCCGATCCGCGACTATCGCCACTATGGCCTGCGCCGTCCGGGTCCCGGGCAGGAATGGATCCGGGTTGGCAATGACTATCTGCTGGTCAGCGTTCTTTCCGGCTTGATCTTCGGCGCCATCGCCACGCAGTGACCGCGGAACGTCTGACCGGCACGGCGCTGGTCAATGAAAGAGAGGCGGCCCGCCAAGGCCGCCTTTTTTCATTGGTCCATCTTGATCCTAATTCAGCGCGGCCGAAAGTTTCACGGTTCCGCTGAAATACTTCGCCGAATCGGAGCCGATGCCGCCATAGCTGGTGGAGAGGCCGAGACGCATGCCGCCCGGCATGCGGGTATCGATGCCGGCTCCGACGCGGCCATGGAAATTGTCGGCGCCGCTTTCGGTCGCTGTGTCGCTTATGTCGAAGACGCCGTCGAGCCGCAGGTTAAAGTCGAGGGTAACGTCGTCATCCGTGACATGGCGATAGGAAACGCCGGGGCCGAAGGCGATCTGGCCGAGGCCGGCGGTGACGGAGGGAATGGGGACGTTCAGGCCGTCGACATAGGCTCCCGATTTTTCCTCGAAATAGGAGAAGCGCGCCCGCGGCGAGAAGGTCCAGGCGTCATATTGCCATTCCCCTTGCAGCGTGGCGCTGACCATCCAACGGCTGGCGTCGAAGCCGTCGGTGTAGGTATCCATGGGGCTGACGCTGTTCGAGGATGTTCCAGCTCCGGCGAGCAAATCGAAATACAGATTGTCAGTCAGCCGAGCGGTCAAATAAGGCCCGGCGATCCAGCCGGTGCCCTCGGCGGTTCCGCCGCCGCTGCCGGTGAAGCCGTCGGTACGATCGATCTGGACGAAGGCGCCAACAAGCAGATTGCGGCTGACCAGATAGTCGGCGCCGAAGGTTGCGAGGGCGAATTTGCCGTCTTGGTCATTGATGTCGAAGCGGCTGTAAGTGCCTTCGAACCAGATGTCGAACAGGCTGTTGGCATCTTCCCCGCCAAGCCGCCGCATGGAGGCAAGGCTTGCGCTGACATTGACCGAGTTGGTGTCGGCCATGCCGGGCAGGTACGCGAGCAGGGTGGCCACTGGGCTGCCGCCGCCGGCGACGCCGTCGAGCCGGTCGATGCGGCGCTGGATGTCGGGCTGGTTCTCCAGAATGAGGCTGGCGCGTGTCTCCATGAATTCCTTGATGAGCGCCGTGGTATTTTCGCGTGAATTGGTGCTGGCGAACGTGCAGACGACGCTTTCGCCGGGCGCCAGGTTGATCACGGCCGTGCGGTTCGCCACATTGCCGACGGAATCGCCATCGTTGCAACTGATCGAGGTCAAGGCGAAGCCGGCGGCGGTCATGTCGGCGGCGGTGACGCTGTAGGAGCCGGTCTGCAGCGAAACGGCCGGTCCGTCGCCGGAGCCGCTGCTGGTGGCGATGGTGAAGTTGAGGCCGGGCGCCGGCGAGGAGAAGCCGAAGGAGCCGTCGCCGCTGTCGGTGGTCTGGCGGATGGTGATGGAGCCTAGGGCGTGGACTTCCTGGGCGAGCGCGCTGGAGGTGCTTGTCGCGTTGTTCGCGTCGCCATTGTAGGTCGCGACGACCTGACGGGTGCCGACCGGGAGGGCGGACGTCGTCAGGGCGGCGGTACCGCCGGCGAGCGCGACCGTAGCAGCGGGCGAGCCGTCGACACTGAAGGTGACCGTTCCGGCCGGCGGCGGATTGCCGGGAGCCGAAACCGTTGCCGTGAAAGTGACCTGATCGCCCTGATTGGAAGGGTTGAGGCTGGAAACGACCAAGGTGGTGGTGCCAAGCTTGTCGATGGTCACCGAATAGGCCTTGGAACCGGATTTCCCATTCTGATCGGTTGCAACTGCGGTGAAGTCGAATGTGCCGGTATTGGTCGGGGTACCGGAGAGCAGACCGGTCGCGTCGAAGCTGATGCCCGACGGGAGGGTTCCGGACGTCAGCGCGAAAGTATAAGGCACCGCGCCGCCGCTGGCCGCAAGCTGTTGCGAATAGGCCTGGTTGTATACGGGGTTTGGCAAGGATGCCGGCGTCAGCTCGACGGTCGGCTCGGCAATGATCAGCGTGTAGGATTTCGAACCGATGAAACCGTTTGCGTCGGTTGCCGCCACGACCAGGTTGAACGTGCCGGTATTAGTCGGGATTCCGGAGAGCAGACCGGCCGCGTCGAAGCTGATGCCCGACGGGAGGGTTCCGGACGTCAGCGCGAAAGTGTAGGGCGTCATACCGCCGCTGGCCGTCAGCTGCTGCGAATAGGCCTGGTTGTAGACCGGACTGGGCAATGACGGCGGCGAGACCGTGATCACGGGCGGTGTAAAGGTGACCGTGTTGTCGGTGCTGGTCGAGGCTTCGTTCGCATCGACGGCGGCATTGGTTGCCACGCCGGCCGGTATTGTGGCCACGACGGACCCTGAACCCGTCATGCCGCTGACCGCGACGCTGAAAGTGCTGCCGGAGCCGGTGACGACAGCGATGGTGGCGCCGGCGGTGCCGGAAAGCACAACGTCGCTGCCGCTGAAGCCGGTCACCGGCTCGCTGAAGACCACGTCGAAGAGGATTGGCGACGAACCGGTCGGATCGCTCTGGCCGGCAGCCTGGTTGATGGTCACTGTCAGCGGCGGTGGCGGCAGATTGTAGGTGACGGTATTGTCGGTGCTGGTCGAGGGCTCGTTCGGATCGACGGCGGCGTTGGTCGCCACGCCGGCCGGTATTGTGGCCACGACGGACCCCGAACCCGTCATGCCGCTGACCACAACGCTGTAGGAGCTGCCGGAGCCGGTAACGGACGCGGTGGTGGCGCCGGCGGTGCCGGAAAGATCGACGTCGCTGCCATTGAAGCCGGTCACCGGCTCGCTGAAGACCACGTCGAACCGAATTGGTGAGGAACCGGTCGGATCGCTCTGGCCGGCAGCCTGGTTGATGGTCACTGTCAGCGGCGGTGGCGGCGGCAGATTGTAGGTGACGGTATTGTCGGTGCTGGTCGAGGGCTCGTTCGGATCAACGCTGGCGTTGGTTGCCACGCCGGCCGGTATTGTGGCCACGACGGAACCTGAACCCGTCATGCCGCTGACCAAAACGCTGTAGGAGCTGCCGGAGCCGGTAACGGACGCGGTGGTGGCGCCGGCGGTGCCGGAAAGATCGACGTCGCTGCCATTGAAGCCGGTCACCGGCTCGCTGAAGATCACGTCGAACCGAATTGGTGACGAACCCGCCGGATCGCTCTGGCCCGCTGCCTGGTTGATGGTCACCGTCGGCAGCGCGAACGCCGCGGTCGGCACGAGCACGAGCACTAGAATGGCGGCAAGGGTGCGCCTCAGCGTTGCGAACAAAAGCAGGAAAATCGACGACAACGGAAAGGAAAGTGCGGATAACGGCAAACGCCGCAGTCGCATGGTGACATGCGCATCCAGAGCTACGGTCACCCCGTCCCCCAAAATCCCCCGACCGGCGGGCCTGCTCTCTACGGGCGCTGAATTCCGGACGAGTCGCCTTTGCTTATGATCATCTAGCCGCCTTGATGCACGGCGATAAGCTTTTGACGGCCTGAAGCGACGCTGTGGTCGCCGTTGCGGTGCTTTTCCACGCGCCTGGTCAGGCGCCGGGATTGCTCCGTCGTGATGGCAGGCGGGGGTTTGCAGGTTGCGGTCGTCGGGTTCGTTTCGGGGCGTCTGCGCCCCATCGTTATGTCGCGAGTTGAGGGATGCGATCGAGGACGATGCGCAGGATGCGCTGGTCGGGGCACGATGTCGGCAGGTGCAGACGGATTTGCGATTTCATCTCGACCACCCGCGCAGCGATTTTGATGAGGCGCAATCGCAGCGTGTCGAATTGGGCGACGGCAAAGCTCGAGCGCCTCGGCATCG